>CAYYPQ010000019.1:0-44878 GCA_964473615.1 uncultured Desulfobacteraceae bacterium | reverse complement strand
CATTGGTCAAAGAAGATTCAATGGTAGCAGATTGTGGGACCGATGAACCAGGGGAGGGAGCCGCGGGTGCATATCTCTCCATAAAAGATATAACGTCTCCCAGGGTCTGGATGTTCGCCATCTCGTTTGCATCCACCTCAGGTAGCCACGACAATTGATCCTTGATGGCAGAGAGGATCTCTACCCTCTTTATGGAATCAATCCCCAGGTCCGATTCAAGTCCCATCTCCATGGTAAGGATCTCAACCGGATACCCGGTCTTCTCCCCCACTACACCCAGCAGAAGCCCCTTAAAATCCACCCCCGTGGCAACAGCTTCGGGTATATCATTGGTCAAAGAAGATTCAATGGTAGCAGATTGTGGGACCGATGAACCAGGGGAAGGGGTCGCGGGTGCCTGTGCATGGGTAACTGGTACCGGAGATGGAGTCGGGATTGAAGGGAGCTCGACCCGGGCATGAGGCGCGTCTTTATGCTGGAATGAAATCGCCGGGAGGTCCTGCCCGTTAATCATCCCACTTAGGGCAATGGTAGAGCTCTCTGCGGCCTTTAGGAAGGCCATATGGGCCTCACCCATAGTCTTCTGGAAGGCCGAATGCCCCTCGGCGGTCTGTCTCTGGACCTCTTGAAAGGCCGTGATCCATGAGGTGAAATCACCGTTGCCTCCCCTTATTAAAGGGGCACTGTTTGAGACACACGGCCGACACGTGACAGAATCTGGCACTTTTTCCTTTTTCATTTCATTACTCCTGGCTGCATGACATATGGTCTTTCCCAGGTCCATTCTGGGTGAGTTCGGTTTTGGCAAGGCCTTTTCTCCTTCGGCCGGAGGATAGGGCCTGCCGTAATTGCAACCCATAAGGGGAACCGTCATCTTGGGCCTTTTCTTGTTCCGTGGATCACTAACCGGCGAATAGTCCTGCCACATGGGGCCAAAATCCAGCACAATGCCACCTAGCGCAAGCTGGGCTAAGGCATTCCACAGGCCTGTTATGCCGTGTTCACCCTTGCGGTCCACGCTCACGGCGAGATGATCGCGCCCTTGAAGGCATTGCTTTACAAGTTTGGTGAGCACGGAGCCTGGTCCCACCTCAATAAAGGTCCGCACGCCTTCGGCATACATGGCCTCAATCTCTTCTACAAACCGCACCGGATGATTTATCTGTTTTGTCAGCAGTTCACGTATCCCATCTGCATTATCTGGGTAGGGCTCTGCCGCCACGTTGGAATAAATGGGCAGGGTTGGGGTGTTGAATGAAATATCCTTGAGAAAGTCCAGGAAGGGTCCACATGAGCCATCCATCAGAGAGGAATGGAAGGCGTTGGATACCTGAAGCCTGTAGACATCAATTCCCTCATCTGCAAGGTGTTTTTCTACCTCTTCAATGGCCGGGACGGCGCCCGACAGGACTACCTGACTGGGGCTGTTGTTATTGGCAATTATGACATCGCTCTTCCATTCATCAAGCAACGCCTGAATCTTCTCCAGGGGCTGGGCCACGGCAGTCATGGTCCCTGGAGCGGAACCAGCATCTGACATAAGCTTTCCCCTCTTCCTGGCAACCCTTATCATACCGGCGGCATCCAGGATGCCTGCCTCAAACAGTGCGGTAATCTCTCCCAGGCTGTGACCTCCAACACAATCCGGCCTTATGCCGAGTGCCTTGAGAAGGGTAAGCATGCCGAGGCTTGTAACGGTGATAGCCGGTTGGGCCCATTCCGTGCGCTTAAGTACCCTGGCCTGTTCCTCCCTGTCTTCGTCTGTAAAGCATGGCGGCGGAAAAACTATTTCATGAAGCCTGTTACCATCCATAGGAATTGCGGCCGCCATATCCCAAACGCCCCGGACTTCGTCAATATGCATGGCGAGGTCCGCACTCATACCCAGGTACTGGCTGCCCTGGCCAGGGAATAGAAAGGCAATGGAACCGGGCCTTGTATCATGTGTGTCATAATAGATCCCGTTCGGGAAAGAGAATGGCCTGCCTGGATTCTTGGAGATAGTCTCGATTGCCTGACCTATGTTCTTTTTCAGATCATTTTCGTCCGTAGCGACAATGGCCATCCTGACACTCGATGTGGGATCAAACTCCTCCTGGCTTGTCCTGGCCACATGGGTAAGCATGCCATCTATTTCTGAATCAGCCCCCGTTTTCTTCAACAGGGCGACAAGCTCATCCTCGTTGTCAGCGCCAAAAAGCACCAGTTCACTTGGAAGGGCCCGCAGGCGCCAGGCATGATTGCCGGTACCTGAATATTCTTCCAATGCAACATGGAAATTGGTCCCGCCAAAGCCAAATGAACTCACAGCCGCCCTCCGGGGATAGGATTCATCCCTTATCCATGGCCTGGTCTGGGTGTTAAGACAAAAGGGGCTATTCGCCAGGTCCATCTTTGGATTCGGCTGATCTACCTTGATCGTTGGTGGGAGGACCTTGTGGTGCAGGGCCATAATGGCCTTGATGAGTCCGGCAACACCTGCCGCACTTTTTGTATGGCCGATCTGAGATTTAACGGAACCCAGGGCACACCACTGCCGGTCCTTACGGTCTGTCTCATTGAAGACCATACTAAGCCCTTCAAATTCCGCTATATCGCCCGCTATGGTACCGGTCCCATGCGCCTCTATCAATTCAACGGTAGCCGGGCTGTAACCCGCCACCTCATAACATCTCCGCATCGCCTTGGCCTGCCCCTCCGCGAGTGGGGAATAAACACTCGTACCAGCGCCGTCAGACGAAGTCCCAATCCCCTTTATTACTGCATAAATACGGTCTCCTTCGCGTTCTGCATCTTCCAATCGCTTGAGGGCAACCATCCCCAGACCCTCACCCAACATCATTCCGTCCGCCTTATCAGAAAAGGGACGACAGTCATCCGTGCGAGAGAGGGCCGGTGTCTTGCTGAAACAGGTGTACAAGAAAGGACCATTCGTGGTATCGACTCCGCCCGCAATCACCAGGTCTGACTGGCCCAGCCAGAGCTCATTAAGACCCATTGACATTGCAGAGAATGAGCTGGCACAGGCCGCATCGGCGGTGCAATTCGTTCCTCCCAGGTCAAAGTGATTCGCGATACGCCCTGCTACGACATTGCCCAACAATCCGGGAAAGGTGCTCTCCTTCCAGGGTGTGTAGTTACCTGCAATGCGCTCGCAGATCTCCTGGACCTGATCCTCGGGGATACTACTCTCTCTGAGGGCCTTGACCCACACTGGCCGCTGAAGCCGGCTCACCATCTCACCCAGCAGTTCAAGCCCCGCTGCAATTCCCAAAATCACACTGATTCGATCCCTGTCCATATCTTTGAACTGGCCCTGCGCAGCGTCCTCCAGGACCTGCTTGGCCACAATGAGTGCCAGGAGTTGAGAGGTATCGGTTGTGGAGATATTGGTAGGGGGAATGCCGAATTCCATGGGATCAAAATCCATCGGGGAGAGAAAGGACCCCCTCTTACTGTAGGTCTTATCAGGGGCTGACGGATCAGGATCATAGTGGTCATCTATAATCCAATGTGTGGATGGGACATCGGTAATAAGGTCCCTTCCCGCCAATATATCCCGCCAGAATCCGCCCGCATCGCTGGAGCCGGGGAACAGGGCGCCAACGCCTACTATCGCGATTGGGGTATATTGTCTTCGTACTTTATCTCCCTTACTACTTTCCTTTTCCTTCTTCATTTTTCCAGACATACTACTGTCTCCTTCTGGTACAATTTCTCAAGAAAGGTTCCTGGGTCGAAAAAAGAACGCCTGAGATGGAACAGGCACACCATAGCTGCGAAGTTGCTGTGCCCTTGTTACCACTGCTGCCCCCTCCAAGAGGTTTCTGGCAATGTTCACAACCGTTCGATTTTCAGGCCTCTCCAAAAAGGAGCCCGCTACCCAGGCGTTAAAGGACCCCATGGCCGGACCGCAGCATATCTGATAGTTGATCCTATTTGCAGAATCACCGTCAATGGCCCACTGGGCCGTCTTGCCAAGGTACCAACGAAAGACCAACGCCATTCGATGTTTTGGGTCCTTTTCCGCCTTCTCAATCTCTTTCGGCGCTCTATGAGAAAAAAAACGACGTGTTTCCGTCCAGATTTCTTCCATCGGGGCGCAAAAGATATCCTTTTCCAACTTGGCCCTTATTGGAGAGGGGATCGACTCCAAAGAGCTATAGGCGCTGTAAATCTGATAAATCTGCGAGGCCCGATTACTAAACATGGTGCCTCGTTTGAGGACCTGAACCTTTGCGCCCAGTTCAAACATGTCTGCGGCGGGTGCCATCGCCACATCCGAGACATCGGCCATGGCCAACATCTCTCTTCCCTCTGCGGACAAACCCGATTCCACAGCACCCTGATTGACAGAACCAGTCAAGACATAGGCCGCCCCCATGGCAAATGCCGCGGCCACCGCTGACGGAGTTCCAAGCCCTCCAGCGGCACCAATCCTGATGGGGCGGGCATAACCATATCGATCCACCATCTCGTCCCTTAGGGAAAGGACGGTCGGGAAAAGGGAAGTAAGGGTCTGATTATCCGTATGCCCTCCAGAATCACCTTCCACGGTGATATCTTCAGCAAGTGGGACCCGGGACGCCAATGTCGCCTCGAGTTTTGTGAGCCTGCCTTGAGAGACCAGGGATTCAAGTATCTCCTTTGGCGCGGGGCACATGAATAGTCGTGCCACCTCAGGACGGGACACCTTCGCGAAAAGATAATTGTGGCGACTTACGTGTCCTGATGAGTCGGATCTCAGGCCGGTAGCGGCATAGCGTACCACGCTGCGGGAAATGGACATATAAGCGGCCGCTGAGACCCTTTTGACCCCCCGCCTGAGATAAAGATCCACGGTTGCATCCTCCATCTCCGAATCGCTGGGGGAGTGAAGCAGATTACTGCCCCAGGATAGCCCCGAATTCCCCAGGCCCCCCTCAATCTCTTCAAGGGCCTTTTCCAGCTCATTTAGGGCCATTCCACCAGCACCGAAAAACCCGATCATGCCGGCGCGGGCCATTTCAATCACCATGGAAGATGAGGCGATCCCACGAAACATAGCCCCTGCCACATATGGGAACCGCAGGTGGTGGACTTCCAAAAATGAGCGATCCCCCAACCACTCCGGATAAAGCGCCGGAAATGTGGCCATGAGGGGGTATGCAGAGTTGCCACTTTGTTGAAGGGGAAGGACCTCCCCGGACTGGCCCAGACCCAATCTCCCTCCTGAGGACTCTCGCACGACATGAAGGGGCTGACGTACCCTGGGGATGGTCGAAAATATTTCATGAGTGGAGAACGCAGGTGGAGTCGAATCCGGTCTCCACTTGCCTATCGGCATAAGATCCTGGCCTTGCATTCTATTTCCTTGCACCCACCCTGTGAAAGGGTCTAATATTTGAAGTTGATAAATAGGTTTGTATGGAGCAATATTTAACTGCTGGCCCCAACGATTTAACGTGGCCTAATTATCTCACATTTTTACATAAATGTGTTACTGAATGATCACAGGGTAAGCACTAGTGCATTACTGGTACTGGGTATCTATGTGGATCACTCCTGTCCAATAACGGTTTTTGATGGAGAACGTTTTGTATTTGGGGATGCCTGAAAAGGTAGTAACTACTCAGGTGGATGGCCTGAAGGTAGAAGGCTGAAGGAAAATTTGAGGAATACATCTTTTTAAAAGGGCTCGACCCCTCGAATCCTTGAACCCTTAAGCCATCGGCTTCAGCCGATGGGTTATGTATGGGTATGTCTTATAAGAATCTTCTAAGGTGTTTGGATATTTGAAAGGCGTTGTGTGGGGCGTGAAGGGTGAGGAAAAAATAGGACATGAGCATCTAATTCCAATGCGGTCGTTCTCGGCAACACAATCGAAAAGGCGTATCCATTAATAATCCATGAGTGACATATATATTGCCCAAAATTTTTAAAATAACATTGAGCATCCCCATTATCTTTAAAATTAGGCCTATTAATTTCTAACACGGAAAAGGGGGTGGTTAACCCGCACCCCAGGACCTTGGATAAGGCCTCTTTCATGGTCCAGATTTGACAATAACCGGTTGCCTTATCCCCGTCCCTCTTTTCAATAAGATCTATTTCACTCCTGGTCATCTGCTTCTTTAGGACATCAAGCTTATGAAGACCCAGTTTTTCAATATCCAATGCCATGGGGTGGCCTAAAGGAAATGACAGCGCCACCGACCATTCGTGACTATGGCTAAGACTTACGCCTGGCGTGTTCCATCCGGCATATCTTACAACGGGCTGGTTAAAGACCCCGCTTTCGATTTCTATCTTGACCAAATCTGGTTCATTTAAATAGGCCCCAACAACAGATTTCGCAATATAACACCCTGTAAGATAATCCATCCTGCGTTTTTTAAATCTCCGGGACGAGAAATACCGCAATTCATTTTCATGGAGAAAAGCGGTGGCATTTTCATCGAGTTGGGGATAGCTGTCCCGTGAGACGGAGCCCAGGAAGGCAACTACTGGCCCGTCATTTCTTTCCAGTCTCAGCGAAATTATTGAAGGCCTCAATTCAGTCATAGTAAGCCCGGTCCTCTTTCAGGCGTAACCCATTCTAGTGCACGGTTATGTCGTAATTGTTCAGGTTGCTTAGGCTGTAGCCTGAAGGCTATTAGTTTTTGCGCATTGTTCCCCTCTGGGCGCATAAAATCTTCTCGGCCTCCAGAATTTTTGATTCGCATCCGGAAATGTCATGTTCGACGGAATACCTAAACCGTTTTGACAGACCAACCTCGTAATATAATTCCATGAACGAACCAAACGGGACTTCGGAAAACGGAAATAATCGGCCTGGCTTTTGTGTGGGCACCTATGGTTTACTTTGCGATACTACAGCCTAAATGCCTTCAGCCTATCTACCTGAGTAGTTACGCTGTGTCAATATAGAGTATCCTCTCTTTTGTGTCAACGGATGGGAAATCACCAGAAAACAGTGATTCCTGTCAATCCCAAAGGCCTTCATTACTATCCCCACACACGTGACATGGCATTTGCACTCCGATTTCTCATGTGGTAGGCTTCACGCATACGAAGTGAATATGGCAGTCTCTTATAAGGGTATATGTTATACCACTCCTGTCCAAAAACGGTTTTGCAAGGTTGCAAATTTCACCGCTGAGGCGCTAAGCACGCAGAGAAGTTTGTTCTTTTAAATTGTCGTGAGAGGCGACAATTTAAAGACTACTCCGTCTTATGTAAATTCACTACATCTTCGACTGATAATCATAGCGCGTTTCTTTTTGTTTTCCGTCCTCTCAACGGAAAACAAAAAAACACCTTAAGCTTTGCGTTCTTTGCGCCTTGAGTGAGCAAAGCGAACGGGCGATGAATAAAAATGACAACCCCATTTTTGAAGTAAGTCTGTTTAAAATAGTTGGAATGTTAAGGATATAGACATGAAACTTAAAGATCTGGATGATAAATGGGATCTAATAATCGTAGGCGGAGGAATCACGGGTGCAGGTATCCTGAGAGAAGCGGCCCGCATGGACCTGCGAGTCTTACTTGTGGAACAGAAAGATTTTGCATGGGGAACATCAAGCCGTTCCTCCAAGCTGGTCCATGGTGGTCTTAGATATCTCAAAGAGGGCCGGATAAAACTGACATGGGCCTCTGTCCAGGAACGCGAACGTCTGCTAAAAGAGGCCCCCGGACTGGTTGAGACCCTGGCCTTCCTGGTACCTGTCTATGGCGATCAAAGTCCCGGCAAATGGATGCTCGAGGCAGGCCTTTCAATATATGACTTACTGGCGCGTGAAAAGCAGCACAAGTATTACAGTGAGGCTGAATTCTGCTCTCTGGAGCCCCATATTACGCGAGAGGGGCTAATTGGAGGATTTAGGTTTTTAGATGCACAGGTTGACGATGCGCGTCTGGTGCAGCGGGTCCTGAATGAAGCGGTCGGTGATGGTGCCTTCGCGATCAATTATACTACCCTAGTAGAAATCAGCCGCAATAGACGAGGAGCAGTTAGTGGAGTCACCGTGCAGGATACCGAGACCCATGAATCCAGGTTCCTCTCCACCCACGCAATAATCAATGCCACCGGGGCCTGGGCGGAAAAACTGCATCCATCTCCAGATCCCAAAAGGCATATCAGGCCCTTACGGGGGGGCCATTTGTTTTTTCCATTCCATGTCTTACCGCTTGAACAGGCAGTGAGCTTTGCACACCCCCGGGACAATCGCCCGATGTTTGCTCTTCCCTGGGAGGGGGCCATCCTGGTCGGCACGACAGACGTTGACCATACAACGGACCTTTCCATTGAGCCTTGCATCTCAAAACAAGAGGTCGAATATATAATGGAAGGTCTCCATACCCTCTTTCCCTCGCTCGACATATCTCTAAATGATTGCATCTCCTCCATTGCCGGCGTTAGGCCCGTCCTTAGTGAGGGAAAACTTGAGCCTTCCAAAGAAACCCGCGAGCACGTTGTCTGGGAAAACGACGGACTGGTCACGGTTACCGGAGGGAAACTCACAACCTTTCGGAGGCTCGCATGGGATGCCCTTAAGGCCATAAAACCATATCTGCCCATGCCTAAACTGTATGGCGAGTCTGAGCCCGTCTTTTCCCCGGTTCCCGACAAACCCTATGAGAAAAACGGTGTATCCGATCAGGTATGGCGGCGCCTCTATGGGCGTTATGGGGAAGGCGCAAGAGAGCTAGTCGAGATGTCAGCCCCGAAAGATCTTGAATCCATTCCCGGCACCTATACACTCTGGGCCGAACTGCCCTTTGTGGCAAGGCATGAACAGGTGAGGCACCTCTCTGACCTGCTCCTTAGGAGGGTTCGCATTGGATTGCTGACATCGAGGGGAGGAGAAGAGTATCTTGGCCGGATTCAAAAGCTCTGCCGACCTGAATTGGGATGGAAGAAAAAACATTGGAAAGAAGAAACAGACATGTACTTAAGGTTGTGGAATCACGCCCACGCATTGCCTACCTGATGAGTAGCGGTCATCCATCCTCTGATTCTGCCATCAGGCATAATGCTGCCGCGCCCCTTTCTATCTCTCTAAAAACAGGGGTGCCCATTGGTTCAACATAGTCCCGAACATCACTAAAGATTTCCGGGTCGCCTATAACCCACAGGGCAACGGGTTTTTTTGCACCACTTAGGGTCTGCAAAAAGTCTATGCCGCGGCTGAGGGCAAAGGCATCAACATGCAGGTGGAGATAAATGCCGTCCACTCCCGGGTCTTGGAGAAGGGCGTCCAGTGCGATGCCATATACAGATGACCCGTTACGCTCAACAGCGGGCCATATGTCCACTGGATTTTGTGGGGGCATCCAGCCGGGAAATATGCCTCTGAGCCTACCAACTGTCCTCGGAGAAAGATCCGCAATGCTCATCCCCTTATGGACCAAATGATCAGAGGCCACGATACCTGCCGCGCCGCTGAATGTCACCACGGCAATTCGCCTCCCACCCTTTCGGCCACGCCAAAGCACGAGTGCCTTTGTAAAATCCATTAACTCCAGAAAGCCCCGCGCCCTATGGATGCCTAATTGACGAAAAAGGCCCTCGGCTACCTGGCTATCCCCTGCCAGACTCGCAGTATGACTTTCCGCCGCATGAGATCCCTCAGGACTGATACCCCCTTTGAGGAGGACCACAGGACGATTTAGGGCCGATACCACCGAGCGGAATCGTGGCGCATCCACAATGGATTCCAGATAAAGGGCCACCACCTTGGTCGTTGCGTCTTTCACCATATATTCAAGGAGATCACACTCGTTTACATCGCATCGATTCCCAATGGAACAGGCCTTGCTCAGTCCAAAATAGTTTTCGCCAAGGATCTGCATAAGAAAGCCCGCAGAGAGCATCCCGCTCTGAACGATAAGAGACACACCTCCAGCCCTCAGTTTTTCTCCCCATATATCCGGTCTCATAAAAGAGGCCACTATACCACTTTGCCCATTTACCACCCCCATACAGTTCGGACCCCATAGTCGCATCCCGCTTTCCCTGGCAATTGCAACGCACCGCTCCTGGAGCATGCGGCCTTCAGCCCCTGTTTCAGCAAACCCGGCGCTCTGAATCATCACCCTGTAGATGCCCTTGCTCACGCAATCCTCAAGGACCTTGGGTACCGCAGGGGCCGGCACAAAAACAATGGCCAGATCCACACTCTCAGGTAGTTCATTTGCGGATTTGAAACATGGCAGACCACAGACTTCTTGGTGCTTGGGGTTTACAGGATAAAGCCGTTTGCCGAACTTCTCTTTCAGATTCATCACCAGGGCGTGTCCTCCCCTTCCTGGATGGGTAGAGGCCCCAATCACAGCTACACTGTTTGGCTCCAGAAATCGCTCCATTCTTGAGATCGCTCCTTCTTTCAGAAATACGCTTTATTTTCATTATCTTCATGTGTGAATCGTATCAGCTCAGTATTTAGGGTAAGCACAGTGGCTTCAGCAACTAGCCACGGGATAGAAGGGCTTTTCTTCCGCTCCAGGTCTTCGGGCTGGTCTTTTCAATGACTTATCTGCGGGGGATACTTGCCCCCCCTCCGCATTCTCCCGACGGGTCGGGGGCTGCGGTTTCCCCCACTAATAAGTCAGAAAAAGACGGCGCCCTCTCGACAGTCGCATCGGAAAAACCCTTCTACCCCTTTTTATTAAGCTGTTACGTTTCCACCCGTAAATGGCCCTTTTTCACAATCTCTGTATCAATCTGCGTGATTCCTTGTGCCACGTATTAGAGTAGGTCTCCGCGTAATCCCTTGTGGGTGGGCACTAGACAGACAGCTAGGACCTGTTTGGCCATGCGGGGAGAATAGGCGAGAGACCTATTTCTGTCAATACATTCTACCGACATTATCTGCCACAACCCCTACAAATGCGGTACTGCTGGCCATTGCCCACTTCCATCATAGTTGCACCCGATTGTTGAACCCCTCAGAACTTTTCGCACTAAAATGTGTAAATATTTACCATAACCATAGCCGAATTCCTATGCCTATAGGTAATTTTTTACGCATTCTCAAAAACAGTGCCAGGGCCTTGCTTCGTTAAGTAGCTGTTTTTCAAGTAAATATTTTTGGGGCTCATTTGGTATCAATTTTGCCAATTAGCACATAAAGACAATCGGCCAAAGAAAAGGTGTGGACCGCAATGAGTGCATTTGTCCTTGCAATGAAGGAGTACGGAATGGAACAGTCCGATATCGGGCACGATTCTCGAACACTTATATCAATTTTTTTAATTGTTCTTCTCACCATCTTGGATGCCCTCTTTACATTGGACCTGGTAAGAAAGGGGGCCACGGAATTAAACCCGGTGATGGCCTTTTACCTAAACTATAGTCCGGTTGCGTTCTTTGGTGTGAAATATCTGCTGACCAGCGCGTCTATTTTTCTGATCCTAGCCAATAAAAATGTCTATTTGTTTAACACCAGAATTCAGGCGAAAAGTTTGTGTGTTCTATTTGCAGTGTTTTTGACTCTTACCGTCCAGTGGGAAATTTACCTGATCATAACATCCTAGCAAGAAGACTCTTTTAAACGTTAGATCGCCAGAACTCAAGCGCACGCCACACGCCGTGCAGTAGACTTGGGTATCGACCTTCATCGTATTCGCCGGATGGTCTCTGAGACCAAGCGCTTCGTCACCGAATCCTGCCAGAAGGCGGTACGCCATACCATGCAGGTCATGGGTGGAATCGGTTATACAAACATTTTTCCAATTGAAAGGATCTCACGTGATCTGCGGCTTGCGTCGATTTGGACCGGCACCAACGAGGTTATGTCCATGATCATCGCCCATGAGTGATACAGGGAACACTTTAAGATGAAAGAAGCCGGTCTTACGCGAGACTTTGAATCAGATGCCCAGGGGCCCTTTGATTTGGAGGAAAAGGTTTATGAGTGACTCAAAGCAAGAGCTCAATAATTTGATAAAAATACCTACCCCGGATAAAGCAAGAAAGTGCCTAAATTGAACTAAAGTTCGAAGTGACTAAAGTTAAGGAGTCGCTTCGCTCCGTATATCATATCAGAAAAACCTTCTGCCCATTTTGAATCCACATCTATATTATAAGCTACTAAATTGACATAAATATACTGCAAGATTATACTCCTTCCCGGCTAGCGAAGCTTCACCATGCTGGTTGCCCGATGCTCGATAAAAAAATCCTTCAAAATCCAGCATCTAGCATCATTCACCTATTTGCACAACAATATGTTGAAACTCGGCTCACTTTCCATTCATAAGGAGGCAGCGCATGCCAAAAAAAGAAGAATATGATCTTATTGTTGTAGGCGCGGGAAGCGGCGGATGTGCTGTCGCAAAGGTAGCATCTGAAAAGGGGCTCCACGTCTTATTAATTGACAGACGCAAGAAGGATGACATTGGCAGTAAGCTGACATTTGACACCATACCATCTTATGCCTTTAAGGCATTCGAAATACCCGTTCCCGAAGGAGAAGAGCTTGATTTCAGAATGCGAAAGTTGAAGGTCTTTTCTCCCAGCAAGAAATCTCATTTTGAAGCAGAGATTGATGCATACCTTACCCACAGGCATCGCCTTGGTCAGCGCCTCTTGAAATATGCCGAAGACGCGGGTTGTGATCTTCTCACGGAAACCGAAGTCATCGAACCACTCATCGATAATAATTTCATTGTTGGTGTGAAGGCAAAATCAGCAGACGGATCAATAAAAGACTTCCGTTCAAAGGTGACATGCGACGCCAGTGGTTTTAGGGCCATTATTCGTGATAGGCTACCCACCGATGTTTATCATAACGAAAAAATCTCGCCGGAAGATACCGTAATCTGCTATCGAGAAGTGAGGGATCTTGTGGATAATTCCGAGTACATACCTGCGTCTGATTATCCAGGTTGGTATTGCTATCTGCAACACAGAGGCTATTTTTGGGTTGTCCCGGAAGAAAAAGGTAAAGCAAACATCGGATGTGGAATCCCCCTCTTTCCTGACCATTTGGATCCAGAAAAGGTTACCACCGAATTCTGCAAGTCTAATCGCCACCTCTTTGGAGACAAGATATATGCAAAGGGGACAGGGCCGACACCCCTTCTCCCCATGCGAGCCGACCAACCTGAGCTTGTCGGGAATGGTTTTGTGCTTGTCGGAGATTCCGGTTACCAGGTTTCGACGAATTCCGGATTTGGAGTCCCCGGCTCACTTGTTGCCGGAAAGATGGCGGCTGAGGTCGTGGCCAGAGGAATAAAAGAAGGGGATGTCAGCAGGGAAAGGCTCTGGGAATACAACGTCTTGTGGAAACGGGACCTTGGCTCCATCCGTGCCTTTACGGATGGTATAAGGCTGTTGGTGCAAAACATAACGCATGAAGATATAGAGGCACTGATAAAGGCCAAAATGCTGGGGCCTAAGGAATTCAGTGCACTCTGGAGTGACCGTACGTTCGATTACGGCATTTTTGAGATGATCTGCAAATTTTTTAACGGCTTCCGGCACCTCGGACTTCTTTTAAAGGTATACTCCGTCTTCCTGATATGCAAGAGACTCAAGCGGTTATACAAAAACTTCCCTGAAGATATACAAGGCTTTGATTCATGGAGAGGCGAACGGGAACGAATTTATAACAGGTTATTTCAGATACTGAAGGTCAAAAGGAGTTTATGACAGGCACAATAGTATGTCAGGCCCGCTCTAGGCCCTCTCCTCGCGCTATGGCTGGATTGGGGCGTCAGGATTTATCGCTTTGCCAGTCGGGCCATCCATAAATCTCCGTAACACTTCAGAAAGGGCCTTCATCTTGACCGGCCTTGAGATGTACTCGTCCATTCCGGCGGCCAGGAATCGTTCTCGGTCTCCCTCCATCGCATGTGTCACAATGCCTATGATCGGAATATGGGTAGATTTTTCCAGGTCCCTAATTGCGACCGTTGCCTCAAGACCATCCATCACTGGTATCTCCACGTCTATCAGGATAACGTCAAATCCGCCCCTCTTAAATGCAGAAACCGCATCCTCGCCATTGTTGGCAATGACTACACTGTGTCCCATCCTTTTAAGTGTCCTTGCCGCGGTCTTCTGGCTCGCAAGGTTGTCCTGGGCAAGTAAAATCCTGAGTCCGGATTGCTTGGCCTCGGCAATGGAATGCCTTGTGACCATAGGTCTTGAACCTCTATCCGTTTCCTCTGGTATTACACCCGTCACTGTTGCAAGACAATGGTAGAGGTCTGAGTGCCTTACAGGCTTGGTCAGGTATGCTGCAAAGCCTATTGCTCTCAGGCGTGCGGCATCTCCACGTTGGCCCATGGATGTCACCGTAATCAGGATGGTATCCATGATGTCAGGGGTTTTCTTGATCTTGCTCCCAAGCGCCTCCCCTTTCATTCCCGACATCTGAGTGCTGACAACAGTGATGTCAAAGGGTCTCCCCTCAACAACCGCCTCCTGAAGCCTTTCCAGGGCCTGATCATACCCTGCGGCCTCATCAACAAAGCAGTCCCACCATCTTAGTTGCTCTATCAGGACATGACGACTTGTCTTGTTTTCATCCACCACCAGGATGCGTCTCTCCCTGATGTCACCAGGGATAAGAGTTCGGAACTCATCGGCCTCAAGCACTTTATCAAAAACCGCAGTAAACCAAAACGTAGAACCCTTGCCCTCTTCGCTTACAACACCGATCTGACCGCCCATCAGCTTGCAAAGCTTCTCAGATATTGCCAGGCCCAGGCCCATTCCTCCATATTTGCAGGCCTTAGTGACGTCCGCCTGTGAAAATGACCGAAAGATACTTCCGATTTTATCTTGGGGAACTCCAGTGCCGGTATCCGTCACTTCAAAACGGACCGTAGCATGGGTATCGTCCTCATTTTCCAGGGTGACACGGATAATCACCTCTCCCTTTTCAGTGAATTTGATGGCATTTCCCGTCAGATTGATAAGGATCTGACGTAGGCGCCCGGGATCACCGCGTACGAGCGGGGGAACGTCATGGTGGATCAGGCAGGCAAATTCCAGACCCTTCCTTTCCGCGGTGCGGGCGAGGAGACCCCCAATGTCTTCCAAACTCGTCCTCAAATCAAAATCATAGGCCTCAAGCTCAATCTTGCCAGACTCCATTTTGCAAAAATCAAGGATGTCATTTAGGATTGTAAGCATAGAATCGGCGCTTGAGCGCAACATCTCGACATACTCGCGCTGTTCATGTGTCAGGTCGGTATCCATCAAGAGTTCTGTCATACCGACCACGCCGTTCATGGGTGTGCGGATCTCTTGGCTCATATTAGCGAGAAAGTAGCTCTTCGCCCTGCTGGACGCCTGGGCCTCCAGGGTCAATATGTTGGCGCGTTCGACGGCAAGTTCCAGTTCTTTTTTTGACTTTTCGGCTGCGTCTTTGGCCTGCCGGAGTCCTTCCTCGGTCTGCCGCTCTTCGGTCAGCAGGTGCTGTTTTTCAAACGCATCACTGACCGTGTTCATCAGCTCATCTATGTTCAAGGGCTTGGTTAAGTAAGACGACGCGCCCTCGTTTAGGGAGCGCACAGCACTCTCTATAGAACCATGTGCTGTGATCATGATTTGCACCATGTCAGGAAGCATCTCCTTTAATGGAGCCACCAGCTCAACCCCTTGCATATCGGGCAGCCTAATATCCAAAAGGGCCAGATCAAAGAAACTCTCTCTCGCCTTCTCCAGGGCCTCTTGACCTGAGAAAACGGTCTGTACCTTGTAGCCCTCCTTACCAAATATGAATGCCAGTGTTTTGCAGGTGCCCATATCATCATCCACGATCAAGACACTCTCTTTACCATCCATTGTTATTTTCCCCTATCAAGTTTTTTCTTTATGATATCGGCAGCCCCACCGTGAAGGTAGTCCCGTTTCTTGGTTCACTCTGAACCCCAATGGTGCCACCGTGTCCCTCCACATGGGCCTTGGTTATTGCCAGGCCCAGACCTATCCCCTTGGCTTTGGTCGTAAAGAGTGGCTTAAAGACATTCTCTATGTCTTCCTCCGGAATACCCGTGCCAGTATCCGCGAGAGAGATTGTAATCCACCCTGATTTTTGGATTCCACTCTTTATCAGCAACCTACCGCCTTCAGGCATCGCTTGCAGTGCATTGCGGATGATATTTCCAAATACCTGGCCGAGTTGAACAGGATCGCCCGAGATACCAGGTATGCCTTTGTCCAGCTCAGTCACTATCTCAACGGTCTCGGGCACAGGAACCCGATCCAGTGTCTCCTCCACAAGCCTATTGACATCAACCTTTTGCCTGGCAGGAGGCCTTTTGCGCGAAAAATCAAAGAGTGCGTCTATGATGTTCTCTGATGTTACGACCTCATTGTCCATGATTTTTAAACATTCCTTGATGTCCGGCTCAGGATTTTCCAAAGCCATATTGAGGAAGTAGGCCACATTCTTGATTGCTCCCAAGGGGTTACGTAATTCATGGGCCACGCCACCGGCCACCTGACCCAGTGCGGCGAGCTTCTCGTGATTGATCAGTTCGTCGTGGGTCCTCCTCAAGTCGTTCGTGCGTTCCTCTACCAGTTTCTCAAGATGCTGCTGATGTTCCAAAAGCTCATATTCAGCGCTCTTTCTATCGGTGATGTCCTCTCCAGAACTAAGAGTGCCCATAATATTGCCTGGATCATCTCTTAAGACGGTATTGTACCATGAAAAAAGCCTTTCTTCGCCGTTCCTGGTTAAAACAGAGTTCTCAAAGTATTCGACTGGCTCAATCTCTCCAGCCATCAATCTCCGGAAAACCCCTTTTACTCCATCCCTTACCCCGGCAGGGATAAATATATCAAACCAGTCTCTCCCAATAATCTCTCCTTTTTTATATCCCAGGACCTCACACCCTTTTCTGTTCATGAGGGTGACCTCTCCCCTGCTATTAATAGCCACGATGATGACTCCCGCAATGTCAAGATACCTCTCTGCCCTATCTCTTTGCTCCTTTACCTCTTTCTGTGCCCTGTCACGGCCCTCTTCCACTTCGATATCATGCAGGGCGAATGCAATATCCCCCGCGGCCTCTCCCAACATTACCCGCTCGACCTCCTCGTTAGCAAGATCCCTGGGGATAGATACAGTCAAAAGCCCGTAAATCTTTTCATCATGTTCCAGGCGAACGGACATTGCCGCCCTGCCGGCATAGTTGGCCATTAAACTACATCCGGGGCAGGAAGACGAGGGGTCTTCGATTACCACCACCCCTGGTTGCTTCGTCGCTCTTAATCCACAATTGATTGTTTCACCCCGCTCCAGCAACTCGGATACGGGCATAAACTCATCGCCCAGGCCGGATTCTGCAGTCTGATAACTCCTTCCCGACTCATCCATTAAGGCACTCCAGGCGGTATAATAACCACGAGTCTTAACCAGTTCGTCACAACATCTTTGAATCAGCCTGGCGCGGCTCTTTTCCCTGGTTATTAGCTGGTTGACATTTCGTACGGCGCGTAGCACAAGGTTGAAGCGTGATATCCTTTCTTCGCTCTTCTCTTGTCGCCTCCTTACAAGTCGGCCATAGAGACCAAACAGGATCAAGATGATCACAACCGTGGAACGCATCCAGATTTCATGAGGTGCAGGGGAGAGCACTTCCACAGAAAAGCTTCCTTTGTGAAACACAAGGACATCTGCAGCGGATTCCAGGAGCCAATAAAATGCGGCCAATCCGATTGCAATCAATATGAATCGATCAGGCACACTTTTTGTCCCAGTGCTTTTTCCCTTCATATCTCGCCTTACCATTCCGTCCAAAAACTGGACAAGATGTTAAGGGTTCTTGAGAATTATCATCAAGAAAAGTCCCTGCAGGAGGTAAGGTACCCTGCTAGGAGAAAGGTGGGCATGTTTTTAGACGCTCTTTCATGGGGCATACCCGGGATGGAATTAATATGAAACGCTAACGTCTCTATGAAGGCGTGTCAAGAAAAAAAGGAATAAATTATTGCGGTTATTACAATACCAACTCAGGGTATCCTATAGACCATAGAATTGATGTTCATACCAGCCCCTACAGAGGCAAATACTACTATATCTCCCGAGTGCAATCTATGGTTATCGATCTTTTCTCTCTGCAACAGGTCAAAGAGTGTTGGTAATGTGGCCACCGAACTGTTGCCAAGCCAGGAGATCGTCATGGGCATAATCTGTTCGGGAATATCTTTCTTTTTATATAGCCTGAACAATCTTTTTAATATTGCCCGGTCCATCTTTTCATTTGCCTGGTGTATCAGTATCTTCTTCACGTCAGACAGTGTAAATCCGGCCTTATCCAGGCTTTGTTTCACTACTTCAGGCACCGTCTTGACCGCATACCTGTATATGTCATGGCCATGCATCTTGATGAACCACTCATCACCATCAAGATCAGGATTATATGACTGCCCCACATTCAACAGAAAGGCATTCGCAAATGTATCTGATCTTGTGACATGTGATAAAATTCCAGACTCGTCATCTGTTGCCTCAACCAGGGTGGCCCCTGCTCCATCGGCATATATCATACTGTCTATATCGTGAGGATCCGAAACCCTTGAAAGCGTCTCTGCCCCAATGACAAGAATACTCTTTGCATCACCGGACTTTATATAATAATCGGCCAGGATCATCCCCTGCAGCCAACCTGGACAGCCAAAAGGGATGTCAAAGGCAACGGTATAAGGATTTTTTATTTTCAGTTTGTGCTTTACCCTTGCAGCAATGGTTGGAACCATATCCGATCTTTTCTTGTTTGCCCCCACGTCCCCGAAATTTTGGGCCACAATTATGTAATCAAGGCCCTCCCTATCAATACCATCCAGGGCTATTTTTGCGGACTGAAAGGCAATATCAGAGGTATTAAGCTCCTCTGTAACATACCGTCTTTCCTGGATGCACGTTATCTCCTTAAACTTATCAATGATATCTGCATTTGAACTTTCAAGCCTCACCCTATCAGCCCCGTAAAAGTCGTGAAATAGAAAATGCCTGTTTGAAATTTTTAGACTAGGGATATAGCTCCCTGTTCCGGTTATGATCGAATTAGCCATAATTAAACGTTCCAGCTTTCATACAACTTATTGATACGACATAGAGTTATTGACGCCCTTCACTTGAGCCCCATTTTAGCCATACCGCTGAAAAGGTCAATAACGTTCACAGGTGTCGTATCTCCACTGAATCCCTTATACAGCAAGTTCACATTAACAACAATTCGCTCTGTATCGGTCAAAGATGAATAATCTCCCAGAGAGATATCGGCCACTGCCTCTTCGGCGGACATCCCGGCGTCAAACCGCCTCCGGGCCTCCACCAGCATATATTCCCAGTAGCCCTTGACCTCTCTTACACCTTCCTTGTCAGTAACAGGGCCGTGGCCGGGGACGATCGTCTCCACATCCATTTCAAGCATCATGTCGCACGCCCTGATCCAATTAGTCACGGGGCCGACCCACATGATCGGCGTCCCCCCAATGAATAGAATATCGCCGGCAAAAACAATTTTATCTCCGGGAAGATAGACGATAGAGTCCCCTGCGGTATGGGCAGGTCCAACCTCGATTAGTTGGACCTCTTTTTTGCCGACCAGGAGGTCCATGCGCCCATCAAACACCCGGGTCGGAGGAAGGGGGTTAATATTGTCAAACTTGAATGGGCCGAAACATTGGAGAAAAAAGGCACCGAGGTCACCCATGCCCGGAGCCGCCTTTGCCAACTCGGCAAGCATTTGAGGTGGCGATTCGGCCATCTCCTTTGCACAGGCCCTTGTGGAAATTATCTCGGCACCCTTTATCAATTCATTCCCGTAGAAGTGGTCACCATTCCCATGGGTGATTACCAGGGTGTCGATTGAGGCCGCCGCCTTTGTGGCTGAGCTCATTGCCTGGAGCATCTCATGGGTAGAAGGCAAGTCAAAAAGGGTGTCAACCAGCAACGACTCTTCACCATCGACTATAAGCCCGGCATTGTTGAAGCCCCATGAACCGTCCGGGGTGAGATAGGCGTAGACACCGTTTCCAAGATCATGGAGTCCTTTCGTGTATTCCCAGGTGTGCATCTGCAACTCCTTCTATAGCGTCCCAGTGGAGATGCCGTCGTCCATCACGGCAGCAACGACCATGTCCGAGAGCCTCTGAAACCGCATTATACTTGCGCTCTCCTCTATGAGCCCGGCAGTAAGACACACAAAGGTAAGGTCTCGCTCGGGATCTACCCAAAAGATCGTCGATCCGGCCCCCAATCCGGCGAATGTCCCAGGTGAAGTATTGATCCCGAGTGGCGTCGGAAATATGCCCTCCCCTCGCAAGAAAAACGAGAGTCCCAAATAGGCCGGCCATTCCGGCCAACCACACATCTCTCGTGCGTAGTCAAAGAGGTGGTTGGGAAGGGGTCCGGTGTGATTGGTAATGGCAGTCCTGATGATTTCGCGGGATAGAACGCGTGCCCCATTCAGTTCGCCCCCTTGTCTCAGCATTTCGGCAAACCGAAAGACATCCAAGGCCGTCGCAATAGCTCCCCCGGCAGGAAACTCCGATTCCTCGGTAAAAAGGGCATTCATTGACTCAAGCAGCAGAGGGTCAAATAGCCCCGGTGTGGTATCACGAACCACAATGGGGACTCTGCGATCGGCAAGATCATGACGAAGACCCAGTGAAGTATCTGCCATTCCCAGCGGCCCAAACAGTTCCTCGGCCAGTATTTCACGGAATGGGCGCTTTCCGCCATCGAGGCGACAAACCATTTCTGCTAACACGGCATGGGCTGTAGTGGCATTATATGAAACCATCCTTCCTGGCAGATAATGCAGGGGTTCGTTGCTCACGGCCTCAACAAGTTCATGGATGTTTGCTATTTTATCTACAGGCAGCAAGAAAGGCAATTGGCTGTTTATCCCGCTCGTATGGGTTAGGAGGTGCCCCACTGTTATCTTCTGTTTACCCTTTACTCCAAATTCCGGTATGATTTCTTTTACCTGGGTTGTGAGAGTAAATTCACCCCGATCTATCGCAAGAAGAACAATCGCTGTTGTTAACTGCTTGGTAATAGACATGAGGTGGAATACGTCATTTTTCTTGGCTATGCGTTTGTTGGCAAGGTCGGCATGACCTATTGCTTCGTGCATCGCTATCTCTCCGTGACGTCCCACAATAAAGACGGCCCCGTCATATAGGCCCTGGGCAATATCTTTCTCCACAACTCCTCTTAGCCGACTGAGGGCATCTGGATCGAGACCCCCATTTGCGTTTTTCCCCATAATCCTGCCTCCTTTTTAGCCCATTTCAGGCGATAATTCTTCCCCATCGTGGCAAATAAATCAACGTCATTTCATCGTAACATCTAAATAAATAGGGGTTAATCACCAGAGGCTGAACAGGACAGGGGTGGTCATGGTCCTCTACTGCCGCAGTAACCCCCGATTATTGAACCCTTATATTAGATTTTCAAAAGCCATAAATATTTACCGGAGATAAAGAGTATGGCCACCCCTAAAATCAGCTTTATCACATTTGAGGGCATAATCTTTTGCAGTCTCGAACCGACATAGATGCCGGCAACCCCTCCTAATCCAAAAAGAATACCCAAGAGCCAGTCCGGACTAGCCTGAACGTTTTGGCTTAATGGGCCAGCGGCGTAAAATAAGGTGGATACTACTGAGGCAATCCAAGTGGATATCAGCGCCGCGCCGGCCACCATGTACACTGGTAATCCCAGGACAGCAATACAGTATGGGACCATTATGGCCCCGCCCCCAATTCCATAAGCTCCCCCAATCACGCCAGTAGCCAAGGAGGGCATAAAGATAGCCAGGCTGGAGAAATTGTGCGCCCTGCCCCTAAAAACGACTTCGGTCCGGAATAGCCCCAGCTTTTCCTCTCCAATCTCTAAAGATTTTCCGTCTGGTCCAAATTGTGGCCTCTTCCCCGAGAACTCCTTTATAGCGCTGTATAAGGCACGTACACCGAGGAAGGCAAGGACAAAACCGACAAAAATTTTAAATTGTCTTGGATCAGGCAAATAAAATATCCGGATATAATACCCGAGAAACACGCCCGGGATTGTTCCTGCCGTCAGCAGGGCCAACAGTGCCAATGACAATCTTCTTTCCCTCAGATATCTTGAAGCACCCAAAGGGATGGAGACTATATTATAGACAAAGTTGGTGGCGGTAACCCCGGGGTTCGTAAACCCAAGCACACTCATCTGAAAAGGCAACAGGATGAACGCACCGGATACACCGGCCGTGGAGGTTAGGGCAGATATCAGGAACATTACCAAGGGAGGTAGAAAAATATAAGTTTCTACTCCTGAAACAGGGAAATGATAAGTTAGCAATTCAAGCAAAAATATCCCTCCAAGGCCATATGATCAACGCAGCATTCCAGGTATTCCGGCCTTATTATACGATAGTAGATACCCACGGGCTTACGCCCCTCAATTTTCGGTAGCTCCTGCCATGCTATTCAATCCACGTCAGTGTATGATCGCAGTAGCTATCACCAGAAAGCAATGTCTTTGTTCGGGAAAACTTTATATTTGGATGGTAATCCTCCCAGAAGATAAAATCACCAAAACATATCCTATCGCCAACGGGCAACAGGCCTAGATCTCGAGCCACTTCATTGATAAAACATCTATGGACGTGCAATGATACCGAATTTCCCTTGGGTGGCGATACCTCCGCCACAACGTTGTAATCCTTTTTTATCAGCTCCTGCCAGGCATGGTGTAATGTGAAATCCTTGGTGAAAGACCGTGAGGGGGGCATAACATTACTTATGAATTTTATGGTGGGGCCCCTGATGATTGAATCAAAGCATTCAAGGGCCTTCTTCTCGTCCTGTTTTTTTAGGTACTCAAAGACATTCTTGAGATAATTCAACTTGAACCAGACCCGCTGTTTGCCCTTTTCGGGGTAAAATCCCTCCCCTCTCATAATATCAGCCAGATGTTTGCCGGTTGCAATAATAAAGGCCTTTGAAGCATTCACCAACCCCAAGGTTCTTACAATAGAGACAAAACCCGCCAGCATTTCCTTCAGATCGGCATACCGTAGCGATAAAAATATCCTCAAAATCCTTCCTCTTTGGTATTTCCCAATGAAGCCCTCACATCTTCTTAAGAATTTGATTCGCGGCCGTCAGCATGGGGTCCCATACCGGGCTAAAGGGTGGTGCATAGGCAAGGTCGCACTGGCTAAATGCCTTGACACTCATTTTCTGGTGCAAGGCGACGGCGGCAGCATTGATCCTGTGTGCCACTCCCTCCTTCCCAACTAACTGCGTTCCAAGAAGCCTGCCAGATTTTCTGTCTCCCACCATCTGGACAAAAATAGGGTGAGACCCGGGATGGGCATGGGCCCTTGATCGGCTCTTAATAACCACCTCCACGGGATCGAACCCAAACCGAGCAGCTTCAGGCAAACTTAAGCCCGTCCTGGCCACCTGCAAATCAAAAACCTTAAATACTGCAGTACCTGCAAGGCCTTGGAGCTCGACTTTTTTCCCGGATAGATTATCTGCCACTGCCCATCCCGCCCTGTTGGCCCTTAAGGCCAAGGGTATCCAGGTCTTTTCGCCCGTTACCACATGGTAGGCATCCGCACAATCGCCGGCGGCATAAATATCCTCGTCAGAGGTCATGAGAGTCCTGTCAACGGCAATAGCACCTTGTAGACCCAGTTCCAGGCCTGCATTAGCGGCAATTTGGCTGTTTGGCCTTACGCCGACTGCCGTGATGACCATCTGGCAATCAATATCCATGCCCTCACAGATCACCCCCAGATAATTGTCACCATTTTTCTCGATCCCTTTGATTTGCTGTCCCAAGTGAAGTGTCACGCCGTGACTATTGACTTCTTCCTTCACTATCTCAGAAAGTTGCGCATTCATCCAAGGGAGAAAAACGGGTCTAGGCTTTACCATGCTGACCTCAATGTTCCTTGCGCGGAGTGACTCGCTCATTTCCAGCGCGATATAACCCATGCCTATAATAACCGCCTTTTTCACATCTCTTGAGCTAATGAAATCCTTGATTCTACGACCACTCTCTAAGCTCTTAAGGGCCATTACACCTTCCAAATCGAAACCAGGTAAGTCTGGCATGATGGGTGAGGCGCCCGTTGCAATCAAGAGTTTGTCATAAGTGATTCTAAATTCTGTTCCCTGAAGATCCTTTCCTGTGACGGTTTTCCCTTGGCGGTCGATGAATTCGACACAATGGCCTGTCCTAAGATCGATGCCTTGTTTTTCCCTGAACACATGTGCCTGACGGACTACCAGATCGTCCAATTCTCGGCCAGGATCAGCAATATTATACGGCATCCCGCAGGCGCTATAAGAGACGTCCCCACTCTGCTCGAGGACGGTTATGTTCCAATCCTGCAAATTTCTCTTTGCACGACTTGCAGCGCTCATCCCTGCCGCGTCACCGCCAATAACGACAAAATTCATGTTCATTCCTTTCCCTCAGGGGCCGTAACCGCCCCTCAACTCTACCAAGACCCTAAACCGTGAACTCCTGAACCTTGAACCTGAATAGTTACATTTGGCGTGGAGAAAAATGTCCCCCACCCCTGCCATTTTCAAACAGCTAAACTGTCACCATTTAGCTTATACAAGATACCCGGGAAAAGTCAAACCCCGCCATGATTCGAGCCATACTTTCCCTCACCTGCTCAACGGCCCAGATGGTAATAAAAACGCTTGACACGAAATATAGATATAAGTTATGTTTTGGGCACCTGCTCATAATAGGGTAGTTGAGCATCCGGCGTCTGCCAAAAAATATTACCTTGGGGGATTTACGGGGGTAAACACATATGCCAATCTATGAGTACAGGTGCAAACAGTGCGGTGCTATATCTGAATTCTTAACTGGTTTACATAAGGACGAGACAATCTCTTGCCGTTCTTGCGGGAGTCTTGAGATGGAAAAGATAATGTCTACTGCCTCTTTTCTTGATCGAACCACCGAACGCGCTCCTGGCCATACCTGTTGTGGTCGCGAGGAACGCTGTGAAACGCCTCCCTGTTCTACCGGCGGTGCATGCAGGAGGGGCTAGAAACGCCTATGGGCTTGAGGACAGCTCACCTGTCTGCTAAATAAGATAGATACCTGGGATCAGCAGGATATTGATAACAGAGATATTATTCGCGTCTACTGATATGGGAGATGAAATGGAAAAGGTTGCTATAGTTGGTTGTGGTGCCTATATGGACAGTGGTTATGGCTGCCCTGGTGAATGGCGATGTCTTAAGGCAGCGGCAGTTGGGGAAGGTAATTTCAAGGAGCCCTCCCAGGTGATAGCATTTGTCAAATGTGAATGCCCGGGTCGACCGCTCGCTTCTAACATGGGTATGGCAATAAAATTGTCAGAAATGAAACCAGACGTGATACACTTGAGTTCATGTCTTGTGAGTGCAAAGCCTGGTTGTCCTTATGCAGATGCATCAGAGTTGGCAAAGATCCTGGAGGAGAACACGGGGATCAAGGTAGTACTGGGAACACACGATTACCATTGAGCGGCAATCGCTTGCATGGGCAACCCCTTCTCGATTACTCTTTGACTCTCCTGAGCTCGACCTTTACCCTATTTTGTGGATTAGGGCATTCCCATACCTGCACATCAGGGTCCTCAAAAAGTGATAAGGATTCAGTTGTTTCCAAAAACTGTTTTTGTTGGACAGCAATGATAAGGACTTACTGATGAGGGACTATAGTGAAATGAAATCAGGTGGCAAGGAAAAAGGCATTAGGAAGATCAATTCCAGTTCACTCCTCCATCGGTACTGGTTATGATGGAGAGTGTACCGGCTGCATTTACGCGAACCCCCATATATTTATTATTCGAGTTTTTAAGGTGAACCTCATATGGTCCCGTCAAAGGGGTTTGCGGAAGGCCCATGGCGTTATATCCATACGTATTTGGCGGAATTGATCCCACCCCGTTTAATGTCGAACCGTACATATCAATTCCATCGCCCATTGAACCTGTAGCAATAATGGTTTCAGTTGCATCAAGCGCCCAGTTTCCGGCCGCGGCTCCTGGCCCATTGTCCAAGAATACCGTGTAGGTGTCATTTGGCAGGCTAAATGTCATTACAGCGACGGTATTTTGCCTTGCTGCACTTGACCTTGCCTTGGACATGGCCCCATATATATCCCTTGACGAACCCTTTAGTCTATAATCGGGGAGCCATGAGATAAAGGCAGGCACTGCAACAGCGGACAATATGGCAAGAATTGCCAATACAACGACTGTTTCGATTAGAGTAAAGCCTTTTCTATTCATCACTATCACCCATAAACAATGCGATATGTGTTTTGCCACTATCCCTCGTCGTCGATGTGTCAATCATCAAGCCGGTATTTTCTTTAAACAGGGCCAGAAATGTTTCTTCCCTGGGGTCGTCATTAACCTTGGATGTGGAAACTCTCTCAACCTTTATCGACCACCCCGCCCCGCTCATGTAATCTTTGTAATATCTTGCTACTTTCTTCCCTGTATCACTGGTCTCAAGTTCCGCGTAACATCCATCTTCCAGGCACATCGACTTTACAATCTTGGAATTGGGGTAAGGTGGAATCTTACCATTGAAACAGCCTGGCATTTCGTCTACGCAACCAGCAAGAAAAGAAAAAGATATCAAAAAAATGACCAATGTTATGAAAGATTTGGGTTTCATGACGTAGCCCCCATTTCTATTTTTTTTGCTTGTTCATCCATTTGCTGTGCGGAAATTTATGTTTGCAAGAAGAAGGCCACAGATAACTGCAATAATTTTGCTTTATTTTCAATTACTTATTCGCCCATTTGGAGTTGAACATAAAAATTTATCTCCTTAAAGGCAAAACAGGGCCCTGAGTGTTCAAAATACAACTATTATGTGAGGAGTATTGTCAGATCAATTAGGACTAATATATTGAAGTCTAATGGCATTTTTAAAAATGGCCATGCGTCCAGAAAACGACATACCCTGCTCGATCTTGGTCGTGGACTTTGCTTATCGGGTGTGATCTTGCTGGTTGCCTGGGCGGGAAGAGATCAGACCTTCTTAGGTCCCCTGTTACCAAGGACTAACGTATTGCGAACATTCGAGTTTCGGAGCGCTAAGGTTTCTGGCCTCAAAAAGGTCCCACTGCCGGTCCTGTCCTATTCACCCTTTGCTGATTAAGCCCCGTTTATTGAGCGGTTACCAGAAATTTTTTAGATAACTTTAGTCACTTCGGGCTTTAGTTCAATTTAGGCACTTTTCC
Organism: uncultured Desulfobacteraceae bacterium; assembly: GCA_964473615.1. Classification (GTDB taxonomy): domain Bacteria; phylum Desulfobacterota; class DSM-4660; order Desulfatiglandales; family Desulfatiglandaceae; genus CAYYPQ01. The sequence goes on along the minus strand of CAYYPQ010000019.1, from coordinate 17,657 downwards.
GGTTCATCCGGGTTAAGACACAAGACTATCGTATGTGCGGGGATAAAAGGCCACCACGGGAAATAGAAAGGCCAAACAAAGGGGCATTCATCCGGCAGGAACAATCCTCATAAGATAATAGACTCCTTCCCCATTTCACGGAGAACCTCATTATAAGCCACGGCAAACCTCCGTTGGAGGGGGATGAGCTTCAAAATCTTTGTTGCATTGCCGGTCACCACTATCTTTTTTCGGGTAATGCCCAACATGACATTGAACTTGTTGGACCAAGTCCTGTGCGCATCGTCTGAGCTCAGGCTCATCTGCACATCAGCTTCGCCTGGAGGATCTCCTGCTCCATACTTCATTTCTTCTCCCCGCGAATCTACCCATATCTTTACATCCGGATCATGATAATTGAAGACGACAAGGTTTTTGATCCCTTCGCCTTTGGCCCTAATTACGGGGTCTTCAAAGGTCTTGTCAAACATGCCAATAATTGCCTTTGTCACTTCTTCCGCATTGTTCCAGAATTCTGACATAATTTTTGCCTCCTCATGTCGGGGTTGTTTTGAAAATCAGTCTCCTGTATTGCCCAGGAGCATTTGGAACCAGAAGCTCTCCTCTCGGGTACGTTTGATGTTTATATGCACGGTTTTTATTTCAGTAAACTCGTAAAGGCCTTCGAGCCCGCTCTCCCTCCCGATTCCACTTTGTTTATAACCGCCAAAAGGGAAGTTTGGATTCAGCGTATGCCAGTCATTAATAAAGACTGTACCTGCGCGGAGATCTTGAGCAATCTTGTTGGCGTGATCAATATCGGCCCCCCAGATGCCGGCGGTGAGCCCATAAGGGGTATCATTGGCCATCAGGACCGCCTCTTTTTCACTATCATAAGGGATCATGGCCAATACAGGGCCAAATATCTCCTCTCTGGAGATTACCATCTCATGACTTGCGTCCCCGAATAGGGTAGGTTCCAGCCAGAAGCCTTTTTCAAATTGCCTTCCATTGGGAACATTTCCTCCCAGAAGTAGATTCGCACCCTCGTTTCTGCCCTTTTCGATATATCCCATTACTCTCTCCCATTGTCTCCGGGAAATCAAAGGCCCCATATCAGAATCGCCGTCCATTGGATCTCCCAAGACAAGGGTTGTAGCCCGTTCCACAATAAGCCCAACGAATTCCTTATAGATCTTCCGAGGAATATAAACCCGGCTCCCAGACATGCATACTTGTCCCTGATGGACGAGTCCCCCGAAAAGGACACCATCTACGGCCATCTCCAGATCCACATCCTCGAGAACGATTGCCGGATTCTTGCCGCCCAACTCAAGGGTGACACGCTTAAGATCTCGAGCGGCCTTCCCCATAACCTCCTTGCCGACTTCTGTGGAACCTGTCATGCTGATCTTGTCCACCAAAGGGTGTTCTACCAAGGCGTCTCCTGCCTCAGAGCCGGGGCCTGTCACGAGATTAAATACTCCTTCGGGAAGACCCAGGGAATCAATCAGCTTGGTTAATTCCAGTAGGCTCAAAGGTGCCCATGAGGAAGGCTTGAGCACAACCGTATTTCCTGCGACCATTGCCGGAATGATCTTCCAGGTGGCCAAAAATAGAGGAAAATTCCATGGCACAATACAACCTACCACACCAATCGGCTCCCTGACCGTATAATCCCAGCAAAGGGCGGGAAAGGTGGATTGCGCCCTGGATTTGGGCTCCGCAAGATACTCGGCCATTTCAGCATATCTCTGGCAGAACAAACCCACCATGGGGACAACCATCCCAGAGGAAATCCGAATGACCATGCCCGTATCCTGCGTCTCGATCTCTGAAAGTTCGGAACTGTTAGCCGCCACATGCTTCTCCAGCTCGAAAAAAAATGAGGCCCGCTCCCTCGGGTGCATGCGGCTCCATTCTCCCTTGTCAAATGCCTTACGTGCTGCTCCGACCGCTTCATCGACGTCTTTTTTCCCCGCCTCACTTATTTCTGCAATAATCTCCTCATTGGCGGGATTTATCACGGATAAGGTACGGCCCGTCTTTGCATCTTCCCATTTACCATTGATATACAAGCCATATGTATTCATGAAAACGGCCTCACAGCAATCTTGATAGCCTTGCCTTTAGGGTCCTTTGACATCTCGTATCCGTCCAGGATATCCACCAGTGGAAGAGAATGCGTCCACAGGGGTGAAAAATCAAGCCTTCCATACTGCATGAGGTCCATGAGTCTTTGGAGACGGTACCGTCCTGAAGGACAGAGTGTGGTTACAAAACGACGATGGTAGAAGGAATCGGGCACAATCGAGCTATGCTCCGAGGGAATCGATAGGTTATCAAACTCAAGACCATAGACTCCGAGGCTCGAAATCGCCCCCCCTATACGGGCGGTCCCAAAAGCCGACTGAAGTGTCACCTGCTTTCCCACCGCCTCCACTGCAATATTCACCCCGTAACCATCGGTTAGGTCCAGGATTTCCGATACCACATCCCTTTCCCCGGGATCCAGGACAATGTTCGCCCCCATCTTCTTCGCCACATCTCGTCTGTAAGGGTTCGGTTCCACCGCAATAACAAGGCCCGCCCCCAGTGCCCTGGCCGCTGCCGTCACGCACAGGCCCAAAGGCCCCTGGGCAAATATGGCCACTGAATCGCCGACACGCAACGAGGCTCTCTCTAGGACGCCTATACCGGTTGAAAAGATGTCCGTCGCCAGAATAGCCTGTTCGTCGCTTAAGGTGTCGGGTACCTTACAGAGATTATACGGGGCAAAAGGGATCCGGACATATTGTGCCTGATACCCATCCATCACAGTTCCGTGCTGGACACGGCCTTGAGGATGAAGACATGCGCTTTGATCCCCCTGCTGACAACTGGCGCAGGTCCCGCAAGCGAGCATACAGGATGCCACAACGCGTTCCCCTTCTAAGAAATCTTCCACCGCCGCGCCCAGTTCCACGATTTCCCCTACGCCTTCATGCCCCATGATCACATCAGGCAAGGGAAGTTCTGCCATATGGATATCTGTACCACAGATAGTACACAATCTGACCTTGAGGATCACATCCGTTGGATCTTCAATAGAAGGAATTTTTCTTTCTTCTACTACGAGTTCTCCGGGCCCCTTACGGACACACCCAATCATCTTCTCGCTCATGATCCTCCTCTCTCTCATTCTCTTCAGTATCCCCGGTCATTGTACTCCCAGAATTTATCCAGGCCGAAATCCTCGGCAATTACCTTGTAGGCACAATATCCAGGACCGCCGCTTACACCGCCCGCAGGATGCATATAGGGACCGCACAAAAAAAGGTTTTCAATTTCGGTCTTATACATGGATGCCTCAGGAAATGGCCGCATATATCCCATCTGATCTGGTCGAACTGCGCCGTTGAAGAAATCACCCTCCATCAAACGCATCTCATCCTGCATGTCAAGCGGTGTATAAAAATAATCGTCAATAACGTTTTCACGGGTCATGTTGGGCGCCCAATGCTGAAAACGTTCGATGAACCTATCATTATAGGTTGCTCGAACTTCCTCCCATTCTTCCCTGGTATGGGTGCTCGCCTTGGGAAAGAAAAACCATCCACAGAGGCTGTGTTTTCCCGGAGGGGCATAATTCGGGTCCCAGAGGCTGTTGACCCAGGTGCCCGCACCAGGAATACTTGGAATTATATCGTTCTCTGCTTCGCGGCAATATTTTAGGACCTCCTCAGGGCTATCAAAACCGACAACCGTATAGAATGTCTTGTTGATGTCCGGGTTATGTTTTGCACTCTTGTAGACAGGGGCTTCATGCAACGCCAGGCCGGTGGAGGCAAGCACGCACGAGGGGCCCACTTTGAAATCCTTTACGCGTTTGGCCCAAAGGGCGCTCAAATTCTCTTCGCCGACCATACCCAGCATGGTTTGTTTGAGGTCCGCGTTTGAAGCGACAAGTTTTCGTGCTTCCACCTCAGTTCCGTCGGCAAGTTTGACGCCAATGGCCCTGCCGTTTTTTAGCAATATCTTTTTGACTTCACTGCTCTCATAGAAGTGCATGCCCTCTTTGACACCCGCCATGACCATGGCATGCGCCAGCATATGCGTCCCACCGACGCTCAGGCGCCAATTAAGGCTTATAAAGAATAATGCCATAAGGGCTGTGCTCCCCGTATTCATCATTTCCAGTGGTTGAGCCCATTCCACACTCATCCGGTAAAGGAGGGCCCTTAGTTCAGGCGTTTCAAAAAGAGAGTCGACAAGGGTCTTTGGGGACCCCTTGGCATAGTGGTGTGGCAATCCCATAATTTCCATAAAGGCAATTCCCAGGGTATTCGTGGGATCTGGATCTTCATCGCTTGGCTGTTCAGGGGGATTATACCACCAATCCGCAAAGGCGTCTTCACCATCTAAGGCGTTCTTTCTGAGTTCCACGAAGGTATCGGCGTCATGCTTTGAATAGACCGCGATCGATTTTCGGGTCTTCTCAAAATTTTCTGTATTATAGAGGATAATCGGGGGCCGACCGTCAGAAAAGGTAATACCGGCCTGTGCCTCGGGGAAAACATGACGGTATCCAAATTTTCCCAGTTCGAAGTCGAAGTATGGCGGCATCCAATCCATATACTCAAAATACTGTGCATGGAGGTTGTGCAAGAATCCCGGGGCAGTGCATTCAGATGTGTATATGGCACTTCCCTCCTCATGCCGTCGTTCAAAGATCGCGACCTCCATGCCGGCACGCTGCAGGTACATACCCAGGGTAATGCCGAGATGCCCACCACCGACGATAATGGCGTCATAAGATTTTTTGACCATATCTGACTCCTTTTGTTTTTAAAACCCTTAGATTTCTATCCACCATTTCTCCAGCCCAAAATCATCCGCAATGACCTGTAAGGCATTGTAGGCGGGACCAAATGTTATAAACCCATGTGGATGCGTACAGGAACCGCATAGGTACAACTTTTCTATCGGCGTCCTGTATTGGGAAAGCGTTTTGCTGGGACGGCTGTCCAATAAGTTATTATCGGCAATCTTTCCCACCATCCAGTCCCCGTTGACCATGTTAATGAGTTTTTCTGAAATATCGTAAGGTGTGTAGGCCTTCGCCTGGAGAATATCATCTCTGGAGAAATCATTGCAATACTCTTCCAGTTTACTGATACATCTCTTCATATACACATCCTTAAACTTAGTCGCCCAGGCCCCTGGCCCCTTTCCTTCTAAATTGTAAGGCACCAAGACGCGGATAAGACCAGTGGCCTTATCTTCCGGCGCATCCGTGGGATCAAAGAGGGAGTTAACAGCTAAATTAAGCTTGGGTTGTTCCGGTGCAAGCCCCCTTCGAATGTCACGAAAGTCTCTATTAAAATCCTCTAAGGTCTCATACCCCAAATTCAAGACCCACGCCTGGTCAATATCTGGGTCAAAGTCCGCTGCCTTGTAAGTTGGAACCTTATGCATGGCCATGTGAACGGAAAACAGGGTGCCGTCCTGGTATTCATATTGATCTATTTCTGTGCTGAGATCAGAAGGAATCTCTTCAGATGGAAAAAATCTCTTAAATGTTTGATTCAGGTCGACACTACTGGCAACAAGCTTATCGGCATAAAACTCTCTACCATCTTCTACGCGTACACCAATAGCATGACTGTTCTTTGTCAGAATCTGGCTCACGGGGGATGCAGGAAACAATGTTACATTGTTTCTGCGCATCTGCCGCCATAGTGCATGTGCCAGCCGGTGAGATCCCCCAATTGCTATTCGCCAATTATCGATTTTTCCAAGCATAAAGGGAAAAGATATGGCAAGCCCCATCTGATCGGTGTAATACCCGCAGACCGTTGCGTGAAACGCTAACATGGCCTTAATTTTTTCGTTCTCAAAATGCATGTTCAAAAAATCATTAATACTCATTGACCTGAGCCTTGCCCTGAAAAATTCCGTCTTCTCCTCGACCTTCCATGTACTTAGCGCCTTGGTGATATTATTGACGTCAATGGGGGGCGCATACATCAGGGTTCGAATCATCAGATCCTGAAATCCTTTCACCTCCTTGTATAACCGAAGAAAGGTGTCAGCATCCTTAGGCGAAAAGCGGCTCATAGACGCATGGGTCTTCTTCATATCCGTGTGGATGGTAAGGGCGGACCCATCTTCAAAGATGGAACCCATCTGTACGGGGGGGTGGACATATTTCACTCCATCGGCGCCTCCGATCAAATCAAGATCATCATAGACCGGACATAGTCCTACAAACGTATGATAATTGCTGTGGAGATTATGAAGGAATCCAGGCCTGGTATAATGTTCCGTTGAGAGTCCACCACCTTCTTCTAGTCTTCTCTCAAGAACCAGAACCTTCCAGCCGCTTCTGCCCAGATAAATAGAAAGAGCCATGCCATTGTGTCCTGCTCCAATAATGATTGCATCATAAGTTGTATTTTTCATCTTCTCTCCCATACTATTTTTGTGAATACTGCCCCGTACCTCTCATTTAGATGTCTCGGCTTTTCCTTGATCTCATAGTAAAGAATCCTGGCCCAGAAGGTCCGGCTTTTCATGCTAAAATAAAAAGCATCCGCCATCACTCATAGGGAGGTTTCCCCTTGGGCCATTCCGTAACGTCTGTCTGGGTATAAACATCAAAGATCACATTAACAAGTTCTGCATTCTGTATCAAAAGTCTCATATCACCGCGGATAACAAGGGAGCCATTCAGGCCGACCTCAACCGGATCCACTATGCCCGCTGCTATCCCTTCAAAAATGTGGGCAGGACCTGTAATCCTGTAATGCAGGCCTATTCCCGGCACCCGTTCCCGAGACAGTCGGTATTCTATGACCTTCCCATCCCGAATGTGAATAAAGAAGTTTGCCTCCTCTTCCGGCGCGATATAGGGAGACTTCCCGTCTCCCTTTACCTCTACCACGACCTTCCACTCACCCAGGGGCACCTTTTCGGAAAGGTCATTGCGGCTATTGGCCAGTTCAAACATTGCCTTGTACCAATCATCAGTATATATTGCTGGCATTTTTCTCCCCTTGATAATTTTCAGTAGACTACCGCATTGACTTGGTGTCAGTCTGACTCAAGTTCTTCCTGCGAAATTCCAATGAATATTTACTCGTTGTCTCCACGATCAATTTCTTATGCATCACTCCCATCATGGTATTGAGAATCGATGTTGCTTCTTCCACCATCCCTGCGATCTTCGCCGCCGGGACTTTGCCCGAGACCAGGCCGGTCAGGATCTTTGCCTCTTCCTCCACAAGAAGTCTTATTAATTCCCTTGGGATCTTCATATAAATCACATCAAGGCCCAATTTCTCTGTGAATCCTATTTCCCGCATTTTTGCCCAACATTCTACAAGCCGGATGTCATCCTCTTCATAAACCTTCTTCTTCCCTTTCTTTATAGGCGTCAGAACCCGGAGTTTTTCCATGGCCTTTATGTCTTTTAGGCTCACTCCAGTCCGTTTGGACAACAAATGGGCCGTTACCGGCTTCAAGTTAGGATTTTCTTTAAGGTTTTGGAAGAGTTTTCCATCGATTTCTACGAGAGTCCTGATCTCATCCACAGTCAATTTGCCCGTTCCACCCTTCATCATCTGCTTAATGACGGATAACGGAAGAAATCGCTTTGCCTGTAGTTCCTTGACAAGCCGGATATCATTTAGATGGCCCTGCGTATAGTAGGCGGAGTTGGCGTATTTTTTTATTGGCCTTCGAACAAGCCCCTCCTTGATATAGAACTGTATTGTTGCCTTGGGCACAGCGGCCGCGGCGGATAATTCCCTCATGCGCATCATCTTGCTGTCAGAAGAACTTTTATCCAAAAAGCCCACCTTTTTCCGGTTTTTATGATAATTTTTGATGTCTAATTATGGAAAGTGAACATCTTCACTTATTATAATTTGAATTTTATTGTCCTTCAAGACTTTTGTCAAGAAACATTTCAATCTAGCTTAAAATCTTAATAAGGCAGCACTTTTGCTTTTTTCAGATAAGTTCATCTATTAAGGTATAACATGCTGATCTTTTAAGGCTTTATATAAACTACAGAATACTCGTGGCACTATTTTCATGATAATATACGTGCAAGACATGCGCTTCTATCTTTGAAATGATTCAGTGTTTCACCTACCACAAGTTGACAGGATAGTATCTATGTGCTATTAGATTTATATCGCAAAGTATTGCTTTTCATTTTTCATATCATCTTTATATTCAAGGATGGATCCACCCATTCCCATGAAATTACAACCTGCGATAACAATCTATGCCCCTGAGGGCGAAGCATTGAACGGTCTTGGGATGCTGCTGAAACAGTATCTGGAACAAAATCTTGCCGAATTCGAAGCCAAAGCTAGGCAGGCATTTCGTATAAGAGGTCGTGTTGCTGTAGAAGTGGATAAAGGTATAGCCATTACCATTTCATTCCAGGGAGAGCGGATCCAGATTAAAAACGGTGTCAGAGATCATCCAGATCTTCATCTGAGCAGCTCCTATCTGTTACTCTCCAAAGTACTCTCAGGAAAGGCAAACCCCTACCTGGAACTCATCCGAAGAAATATAAAACTTCAGGCATTGCCAAGACGACCTTATCAGTCTATAAGGGTCCTTCGATTTCTCAAGATCCCTGCTGAGTTATTACTCCAACCCGCGGGTTCACGATACAAAAGGAATATCATCTGGGCGATCGGAGCAATATTGGGTCTAGGGGGATTGTTACTATTGATTTTTCAGCTAGCAGAGCTTTTTAGCAAATAGCCTGACTGAGTTTTTGTGTCTTTGCCAACACATGTTGGACCACTCCTACATACAACTGCCAAAAAAACCCGTCTCCACCTCAAATCAGTTTTGTCTAAAGACACCCCTAACCTCACCTTAGTACATGTATTCCCAAATACGATGACGTAATCCTTCCCTTTTCATCTCAGTCATATTGAAACAGATTCTTTACCACATAGTCACGGAGGATATTGAGATACGTCTTTTCCGGAAGGCATGTTCTTTTTGCCCATCGCCCGTCTCCCGATGGGCAAAAAACAAAAGGCCCCTGTGCGCTCTGTGGCTCTGTGGTGAACAAATCGTAGACGGAATATGTCACCGTAATTATGAATAACACTACTTAGTGGCCTATAATATAGATTTGGCTTCAAAACGGACAGAAAATTTTGTGGATATGGTATACGTCTATTTCAAGGGGTTAAAGTGTTACCAAAATTCCAATCTTAGCGCCATCTTACCCCAACAAAACGAATCATCTTCCCGCTATTTTCATCGGAAAATTAATTGCTTACTCAAGTTTTCAGGAAAATTGCCGATGATAATATAAAGAATTTGAGTACAGAGGGTTCGGCTTTGGCCTGCCCCCGGAGGGGGCCAATTTGGCCGGGGAGGCGAAGCTTCGCTGGTAAGATGGGGGAAACGGCAATACATGCGTATCCTGATCGTAGATGATGACAAGACGACCCTACTCCTGTTATCCCACTTTGTAAAAGAGTGGGGTTATGAGGTCGTTACCGCATCTGACGGAAAAAAGGCATGGGAGATCTTGCAAAAGGACCCAATCAGTTTTGTCCTTACCGACTGGATGATGCCCAACATGGATGGTCTGGAGTTGTGCAAGATGATACGTTCTGCCAATTTTCCGAGTTATATATATATTATTTTATTAACAACAAAGGACGATAAAGATGAGCTTATAAAGGGAATGGAGGCGGGAGCTGATGACTTTGTTGTAAAACCTCCCAGTAAACGTGAACTCGATTTACGCATTAAGGCGGGAGAAAGGATACTAAGACTCGAAAAAGACCTGGAAGAACGGAACAAGAAGCTCAGAGAGTCTAATGAAAGACTAGGAGAAGCGTATTCGGTGATCAAAAAAGACCTTGAGGCAGCAGCAGAAATTCAATCAAGTCTCCTGCCACAGTCTGCGTCAATCATTTACGGCATTCAGTTTGCCTGGATTTTTTTGCCGTGCACCTTCGTGGCTGGTGATATCTTCAATTATTTTAAGCTGGACGAACACCATACAGGATTTTATCTGCTCGATGTCTCGGGCCATGGTATAACGGCCGCGATGCTATCTGTTACTCTGAGCAAGATACTCTCACCAGCAAATGATCGAGAATGCCTATTGAAGCAGATCAATTCAGAGCACGTCCCTCCTTATTACAGTCTAACATCCCCAGCCTCGACAATTCGCGCTCTAAACAGCCGCTTTCAAGGCTATGGTGAGACCGTGCAATACTTTACCATCGTTTACGGTATTATAGATAATCGAGATGGGCGAACATTAATCACCCAGGCAGGTCATCCGTCACCCATATTTGTACGCCATGGGAACAAGGCATCATTTATTGGTTCGGGGGGATACCCGGTTGGTCTGCTACCTAATGTAGAGTATGAAGAGGAGGAAGTATACTTACAGAAAGGGGACCGTCTGATTATCTATTCCGATGGAATCACAGAATGCAACAATAATGAAAGAAAACAATTTTCTATTGAGCGCCTGTTAAAACTACTGGAGGAGGGCCAAGACCACGCCCTAAGAGATTTGATGGTTACGATCGAGCAGCGTATGCGCCTATGGAAGGGAAATGATGAATTCGAAGACGATATAACGCTTCTGGCTATGGAAGTCTTATGACTGACCATTTCAGAGGTCTTAAAGAAAAATGCAAGGGGCTACGCGTGCTGGAGATAAGGAGAAGATGATGGATCTAAAAGACCGGAAACAGGGTGACATCTTGATCATAAAACCCATGGGAGAAAGATTGGATGCCTCTGTGGCAACGGATTTCAAAAAAAAGATGGCAGACTTCATTGACGCTGGGAATGAGGTTATAGTGTTGAATATGTCAGAGGTGAAATTCATCGATAGCAGTGGCCTGGGGGCCTTCATCTCACTTCTGAAAAGAATTGGGCAGAAAGGAGAACTTGTTGTATGCGGAATGAGGGCCTCTATTTTAAGCCTGTTTCACATGACCCGCCTGAATAATGTGGTCAGGATTTACTCAAGAGAAGAAGAGGCGGTCTCTGATCTCTCCCAAACTGATGACGAAAAAGACATTGGGCTCAAGAGAGTAAGGGTTACTATTGACAGTGACTTAGAGAACGTGGCCCTTGTGGGCATGATAATAAACAAACTTTGTTCTCTGGTCCCCTTGTCAGATACCGATTCTTATCAGGTTGAGCTCTGCGTGGTGGAGGCAGTAAATAACAGCATCGAACATGCCTATGGCATGAAAAAAGGCCATGATGTGGAGGTCGTCTTTACCCTGCACCCGGACAGACTTATCATAGATATCTGCGATAGCGGAACATCTATTGACAGTAAATGTCTGGAGCAAAAGGATGTTTCGACACTAGAAATTGATCCCAATGATTTAGACAATATAGCCGAACAAGGCAGGGGTCTCCCTATCATGAAGGAGGTTATGGATGCCCTGTCCTATCGGACAGAGGGGGGGAAAAACTGCCTTACCCTAATAAAAAATATTTAGTCTGAAAGAAGGAGGCCGACATGCAAGTGGAAGACAAAAAAGAGGGAAATGTTCTGGTAGTTAAGATATTGAATAACAGGCTGGATGCCCACGGCGCCAACGAATTTAAAGAAAAGATGTCAGAATATATTTCCAATGGCAATCAGTTGATCGTGTTAAATTTGTCTGAAGTCGATTTCGTTGACAGCAGTGGACTGGGGGCCATGGTTTCGGTTCTTAAGATGTTGGGGGAAAACGCCCAGCTCGCTGTTTGTAATGTCACAGAACAGGTTGAAAGACTGTTTAAATTGACCAGAATGAATAAGGTATTCAATATGTTTGGAAGTGAAAGAGAGGCTATTGATGTCCTTTCAGACTAGAATACGGAATATATATGACATAGGTTCGCGTCTCTTGCCATTTCTGTTTACTCACAGGGCCTGCCAAGGTGCTACTGATACTGGTGTAAACAAAAATTTTTGTGCCCCGGGGAGAGTAATGATGAAAGAAAATAAGAATTCAACAAACGGCATTCGTGATTTCCAGGAATCGGTGCGTTACCATCTAAAATATTCACAAGGAACAGCCTGGAACATGGCATCAAAAGGCGACCTTTATCAGGCCGTCGCCCTTGCGGTCAGGGATCGCTTAATCGATGCCATGTTAGAGACCGATGAACGGTACAAAAATAAGGATGCGAAGAGGATATACTATCTTTCCATGGAATTTCTTATGGGCAGGGCACTGGGGAATAACCTGTATAACCTGGAGATCTTTGACCTGGCAAAAGACGCACTTACGGATATGAATATCGACATAGAAGAATTAAGAGATAACGAAATCGACGCCGCCCTTGGAAACGGGGGACTGGGCAGATTGGCGGCATGTTTTCTGGACTCCCTTGCCACGCTGGGAATGCCGGGATACGGCTATGGCATTAATTATGAGTTCGGGATATTCAGACAAGAGATAGATAATGGCTATCAGAGAGAAAAACCGGATCACTGGTACAGCAAATATAACCCGTGGTTGATAGAACGCCATTACGAGAGATGTATTGTTCCCCTCTATGGGCGAATTGAGCATTATCAGGACAGATTTGGAAACTATAATCCTATGTGGATGGACTGGAAGATATTAATAGGGGTCCCACACGATGTGCCAATTGTGGGCTTTGGCGGGAAGACCGTCAATTACCTGAGGCTTTTTTCTGCAAGACCTTCAGATGAATTTGACATGCAGATATTCAATGAGGGAGATTACTTCAAGGCCGTTGAACAGAAAATATCATCTGAAACCGTATCGAAGGTTCTGTACCCGTCTGATTCGGTCGAGCATGGCAAAGAGCTCCGTCTTGTCCAGGAATATTTTCTTGTGGCCTGTTCTGTAAGGGATATTATGAGAAGATATCTCTCAAATCATGATACCGTAGATGCGTTACCGGATAATGTGGCTATCCAGTTAAATGACACCCACCCGGCCCTTACAGTGGCTGAATTAATGCGTACACTGATTGATGAACACGATTTGGAGTGGGACAAGGCATGGGAGATCACAAAGGCCACCCTTGGTTATACAAATCATACCCTCCTTCCGGAGGCCCTGGAAAAATGGCCTATTTCATTGCTTGAATATGTACTGCCCAGGCATTTAGAGATTATATACGAGATAAATCGCAGATTCCTTCAACAGGTCTATTCCCGCTGGCCCGACGATAGTGAAAGATTACAGAGGATGTCCATTATTGAGGAGGGTGAGACCAAACAGGCACGTATGGCATATCTTTCCATTGTCGGCAGCCATTCGGTAAACGGTGTGGCAGAGATTCATTCGGAACTTGTCAAGACCTCCCTGGTTCCAGATTTTTACCAGCTCTGGCCTGAAAAATTTAATAACAAGACTAATGGTGTAACACAACGCCGCTGGTTATTGAAGTCAAATCCCCTACTGTCTGAACTAATAACTGATGTAATTGGCGACAAATGGATTACCGACCTGAATATCTTGAGAAAATTGGAAAGATATACCGAGGATAGGGCATTCCAGAAGAAGTTTCTGGCAATCAAGCGTGCCAACAAGGAAAGGCTTGCCAAGGCAATCCTTGATACGATAAGGGTGGAGGTGGACCCTGATTCTCTCTTCGACATACAGATTAAGAGGCTTCATGAATATAAGAGACAGCTCTTAAACGTCTTGCACATTATTCATCAATATTTGGGGTTAGTGGAGGAGCAAAGGGATTTGACAGTGCCCAAGACATATATATTCGCGGGTAAATCGGCACCCGGATATCTCATGGCGAAATTGATTATAAAACTCATATACAACGTTGGAGAGGTTATAAATAAAGATCCAAGGGTGAAGGGGCAGATGAAGGTGGTCTTTATACCAGATTACAGGGTGTCCATTGCAGAGAAGATCATTCCTGCCGCTGAGTTAAGCGAGCAGATTTCTACTGCGGGTATGGAGGCATCAGGAACGGGAAACATGAAGCTTGCCATGAATGGAGCCCTGACCATAGGGACCCTCGACGGAGCGAATGTGGAAATATTGCAAGAAGTTGGAGAGAATAATATCTACATATTCGGCCTCAAGGTGGAGCAAGTACAGGAAATGAGAAACAATGGAATCTATAACCCGTGGGATTACTATAATGAAGACCCAAATATAAAAAGGGTAATGGAGTCCATAGGCTCGAATCTCTTCTGTCCAAAAGAGACTGGCCTTTTCAGACCCATCTATGATAGTATCCTTGAGCAGGGAGATTACTATTTCCATCTCGCTGATTTTCAGTCATATGCAGAGGCCCAGGAAAAGGCATCTCGGGAATATACGAATCCTTCTGCATGGGCAAAAAAGGCGATCCTCAATGTGGCACGTATGGGCAAGTTTTCTTCCGACCGCACCATCTCCGAATATGCAAAAGAGATATGGAATGTAAGGCCTGTCCTCTAAGTCTCAAGGAGCTGATATAATGCCCAGCCAGGAGGACAATGCCGGAAAAAATTTCCTGGACATTGTCAGTAAGGATTTCGAGATATCCAGAGGCACGCCCCTTCCCATGGGTTCCAGCCTTAAACGGGGGGGCATCAACTTTGCCATATTCTCCAAACATGCAACGTCAGTAACTCTTGTCCTTTTTGTCCCTGGTGAAGATAATCCAGTCGCCGAGTTCCCTCTTGATCCGCGCTTCAACAGGACCGGCCATATATGGCATGTCTTTGTCGGAGGTCTTGACCATGGCATTGAATATGGCTACAGGATGGATAGACAGCCCAATAATGAACCACAAATACATAGGTTCGATCCATCCAGGGTCCTCATAGACCCCTACGCAAAGGCCCTTTCAGGTGGTGAGGTATGGGGAATAATCAAGGATCGAGGTGCCCGAAAGCCTACCGGTCCCCTTGCCAAGAGACGTCGTTGCCTGGTTGTGGATGACGGTTTTGACTGGGGTTTTGATCAGCCGCTGAATATTTCTCTCTCAGAAACTATCATTTATGAGCTTCACGTTCGAGGCTTCACCCGACATCAGTCTTCTGGTGTAGCCAAGCCAGGGACCTATGCCGGTCTGGTCGAAAAGATTCCTTACTTAAAAGAGTTGGGGATCACCGCAGTGGAGTTATTGCCGGCAAATGAGTTTGAGGAGACGGACACGGACAGGATAAATCCCATAACAGGTGAACGGCTCCTTAACTACTGGGGCTACCATACCATCTCCTTTTTCGCGCCCAAGGGCTCGTACGCATCAGACAACATTAATGGGGCCCAGGTGAAAGAATTCAAGAGCATGGTCAAGGCCATGCATGAAGCAGGAATAGAGGTAATCCTTGACGTGGTCTTCAATCATACCGCTGAGGGCGACGAACGTGGTCCCACCCTCTCCTACCGTGGTCTGGATAACAGCATCTACTATATGGTCGACCCCGGCTCAGGGTCCTACTTCAACTACTCAGGGTGTGGGAATACCTTGAACTGCAATCACCCGGTTGTACGGGATATGCTCCTAGACTGCCTTCGTTACTGGGTTATGGAAATGCACGTCGACGGATTTAGATTTGACCTGGCATCGATCCTTGGTAGGGGCCAGGATGGCTCAGTGCTCTCTAATCCACCTCTCCTGGAGAGAATAGCCGCTGACCCCGTGCTCGGCAACACCAAACTCATTGCGGAGGCATGGGATGCGGCCGGCCTCTATCAGGTGGGTAGCTTTCCAGCGTGGGGTCGTTGGGCCGAATGGAATGGAATGTTCAGGGACGATGTAAGAAAATTCATAAAAGGTGATCCTGGAATGACGTCTACACTGGCAAATCGAATACTAGGGAGCCCGGACATTTATCATGGAACCGGCCAGGGGCCCTATCATAGCATCAACTTTATCACATGCCATGACGGCTTTACACTTGCAGACCTTGTCTCATACAACCACAAACACAATGAAATGAACGGCGAGCAAGGAAGGGATGGTGCCAATGATAACCTCAGTTGGAACTGTGGCCAGGAAGGGCCCACCGACGGTGCAAACCTGGAGGTAGACTCTATCCGTCGCCGACAGGTCAAGAACTTTGTGGTCGTCTTGCTGCTCTCAAGAGGCGTGCCAATGATATTAGCGGGGGATGAACTGGGCAGGTCCCAACAGGGCAACAACAATGCCTATTGTCAAGACAATAAAATAAGTTGGTTCGATTGGGACCTGTTAAAGAAGAACTCGGATCTTTTTCGATTCTTTCAGTTGCTGGTCAGATTCCGAAAAAGCCATCCTGCCCTGATGTGCGGAAATCTATTTCCCATAACATGGCATGGGGTAAGGCCTGGCGCGCCTGACTGGTCGTGGGAATCAAGGAGTCTGGCAATCCAGATTTCGGAAAAGGCCTCGGCCCCGTCCGAGAGGGTCACTGATATCTATATCGCTGTCAATTCCTGTTGGGAACCGATCACATTTGAACTGCCAGAATCGGCTGGGAGCAGAAAATGGCTCCGTGTTGTGGACACGGCCCTACAAAGTCCGCAAGATATTAAAGAAGAAGGCAAAGAATCAGTCCTTGACAATCAGAATACTTACGAAGTCGAGCCACGTTCGGTCGTTGTCCTCATTACAGGTGGATAAGAGGATTTAGAGATCGTGAATCCGGAACTACTATGCGACACGATATCACAAAAACAAGGCACCGTATCCTTGAAAATCCCCATCTCCATGTGGTTCTCTACCAACCAGAAATTCCAGCCAACACCGGCAATATTGCCCGTCTTTGCGGAGCCGCTGAAATAAGGTTGCATCTGATCCACCCGCTTGGTTTCAGACTAGATGACAAGCATCTCAAAAGAGCTGGATTGGATTATTGGCACGAAGTCGACATCCGTCAGCACCAGACCTTTGAGGCATTCTTGGAGCATATGCATGGAGTGGGCAGGATACTGGCTTTCAGTTGCCACTCCTCGCAGACATATACCAGCGCTGAAGCGAAACATGGAGATTATTTACTGTTCGGCCCTGAGACCAGGGGCCTGCCGTTATTTATCAGGGAATCTTATCCATGCTTTGCCATACCTATCTGGGGATGCGTCCGCAGCGTGAACCTTTCCACAACAGTGGGTATCACCGCCTATCACTATCTCCATCAGATGGGCAGATTCTAACCCTTATTGCAGCCCAAAAATCCTTAGGAACTAACGAAATTACAATACGATAGATGAAAGGCCTCTTTTCCTATGAATCAAGCGCCATCATTTTTGGCCTTTCCAGGGCGTTAAGCACCTTATCAAATTGGGAGCGGCTAATCAGTTCCTGTGCCAGCAATATCTCGCCTATTGGTCTATGCCATCCCTTAGATAGGTCCTCGACTACCTGAATCTCTAATGCATCAACAACCTGTTCTGGGGTAACAAATCCGTGTCTGACCGCCATTACTCCAAAACGTATCTCTTGAGGTTTTAATCCCATTTATCCCCTCCTGATCTCAATAGCACTGTATTTTTAATGCGTTAACAATTGGTTTCTTACCCTTTATGGCAGGAAATGTATAACATCCTCCGCATGCACCGAAAACAACCCCTCTCAAGAAACAACCCTTCCGATTCCGAAAGGACATCTCTTACAAAATCGCTCTCTCCAAATATTCGTTGGTCGCTCTTTATACGATCCTGTCCGGTAAGCCGCATCTTTTTGATTTCATCCCATCCCCCAAGGCTCCT
>CAYYPQ010000018.1:0-58637 GCA_964473615.1 uncultured Desulfobacteraceae bacterium | reverse complement strand
CGGATTTTGCTGAGGCATATAATAATATGGGTGTCGCTTATCAAGAAGAAAAAATGTTTGAAGAAGCAATGTCATCCTATCATAAGGCTCTAAAATCAAATCCCAATTATGTAGAAGCATTCTATAATCTTGGGAAAGCACATTATGCGCAGCGGAATTTTGGTCATGCTATAGGTAGTTGCCAAAGGGCAGTTGACTTAAATCCGTCCTACGTCGAGGCATACAACATTATGGGAATGGCTTTGCATGCCAGAGGGAATTATGATGAAGCGTTGATGTGCTTTGAAAAAGCCATTAGAAGAAATCCTGAGAATGCGGATGCCCATTTCAATCGCTCATTGACGCTTTTGCTCCATGGAAACTTCCCAGAGGGATGGCCGGAATATGAGTGGCGGCTAAAGACCGAACAATGGAAAAGGATTTATAGATACGATTTTAAAAAACCACGTTGGGATGGTTCACCTTTTAAGGGGAAAAGTCTATTTGTGCATTCTGAACAGGGGTTGGGCGATATCTTGCAATTTGTCCGCTATCTGCCGATGGTAAAGGCATTGGGAGGGGAGGTAATCTTTCAGACTAAAGAGGACCTTATGGGTCTTTTTAGGAAGTCTTGCAGTGTGGATAAGCTTATAGGGCTTTCGACTGATGAGAAGTCTAATGTAAAATTTGACATTTACATATCGCTACTCAGCCTTCCTGCTTTATTTAAAATGGAGATAGACTCCATTCCATCTGATATCCCATATCTTTTTTCTGAACGAGAGAAGGTAAAACAATGGGAAAATTGTTTTGCACCGAAAGGATTTAAAGTCGGAATTGTTTGGGCAGGGACTGCTATGAATCCAAGCAGGTCTTGTCCTCTGGATCGCTTTATGCCTATAGCAAAAATTCCAGGCGTATGTCTCTATGGCCTCCAGACAGGGTTACCCGCAGAACAGATTGCCGTAGAAGGAATCCCTAAAGGTATGCCGATAAAGAATCTGGGAGAACAATTCGAAGACTTTACAGATACCGCAGCGGTAATCGAAAATCTTGACCTGCTAATATCTATTGACACCTCAGTGGCCCATTTAGGGGGTGCTATGGGGAAACCCGTGTGGTTATTGTTACCTTTTGTTCCTGACTGGCGCTGGCTTCTGAAGAGAGAGGATTCTCCGTGGTATCCGACAATGCGATTATTTAGGCAGCAAACCCCTGGAGATTGGGATACTGTCATTCAGCGGATGGCAGAAGAGTTAAATATATTTTTAAGAAATCAGGATCAAACGAAAATAATTATGGATATTCCGAAAAACCTGGATATTGCCAACAAATATTATCTGGACGGTCAAACTCAGAAGGCCGAAGGAAAATACCATAAAATTCTCCAAGCCAATCCTGACCATCCAGATGCCTTGCATGGGCTGGGTCTAATTGCATATCAGAATGGAAAATACGATATAGCCAGACAGCTTATTACCAAGGCGATCGCTGAGAGTCCTGAAGTGGCACGCTACTATTATAATCTGGGGCTAGTATTCATGGCCCTCGGACAAATGAAAATGGCGATTGACGCATTTCATGAAGCGGTGAATATCAAACCAGGTTACGCCGATGCGCATTACAATTTGGGCCTTTCTTTCAAGGCACAGGGCCAATACCAAGCAGCTATTGAACATTTTAAACAGGCGGTTCACAATGATTCCAATAACGCCGATGCCCGTTATAACCTAGGAAATACCTACAAGGTTATTCAAGAATATGGCTTCGCCATTGAGTGCTACCGACACGCAATAAGAATAAGGCCAGGCTTTGTTGAAGCTTATACGAATATAGGTCTTTCATTGAGAGAACAGGGCCGTGTTGATGAGGCCATTGAATATTACGACCATGCCATAACTCTAAATCCGAATTTTGCCGAGGCACACTGGAATAAGTCTGTTGCGCTTCTTCTTAATGGAAACCATATTGAAGGCTGGAAGGAGTTTGAATGGCGTTTTCAAAGAGGTATAAGAAAAAACATATATCCTTACAGCTTCACGATACCGCATTGGAATGGAACGTCATTTCTGAAAAAAAGACTGTTTGTTCACTCGGAGCAGGGACTAGGTGATACCTTACAATTCATTCGCTATTTGCCGATGATAAAGGCTCGAGGGGGTACATTAGTCTTCGAGACCACACGCCCTCTTCTTGATCTTTTAGAAGATTTTCCTGGCATCGATGAGCTTGTAGAGATGTCACCAGATAGACATCAGGCAGAGGAGTGCGATTTTTACGTGCCTCTTCTGAGCATTCCTTTTCTATTAGGTACTACTTTAAGAACAATACCTGCTAATATCCCATATCTTTTTGCTAACTCAAAGAAGGCTGCATACTGGCGGGAACAAACTGCAGGAAGGGGCTTTAAGGTAGGTATTGTCTGGGCTGGAAAACGAACATATGAGAATGATTGTAATCGTTCATGTGGCCTACATCATTTTGCTGTGCTGACAGAGATACCGGGGATTCAACTTTATGGATTACAAAAAGGAGAACCAGCGCTGCAGGTGGAAGGCTTGCCACGGAGGATATTGGTGACAAACTTTAATAAGGAAATTAAGGACTTTACGGACACAGCGGGTATAGTTGAGAACATGGATCTGGTAATTGCCGTTGATACATCGGTGGCACACCTTGCGGGAGCAATGGGGAAACCTGTCTGGGTATTGTTACCCTTTGTGCCTGATTGGCGGTGGATGTTGGAAAGAGAGGATAGTCCCTGGTATCCTACTATGAGGCTGTTCCGTCAGAAAAAACCAGGGGATTGGGAGGAGGTGTTTCGGCGGATAGGGGAAGAACTCGGAGTCTTGGTGGGAAGAAAGCGGTCGCTACAAAGGGATAATTATTGACACTTTCGAAATCCTGAAAAAGTTCTTATGCGCTTTTACCCAATTCGCGTTTTAGGGTAATCTCAATAACGTAATTATCGAAGAATCCTCTAGGTTGATTGAATTGAGCGAACCATTGGGAGTGATCTGCACGGTTAAGGGTGTAATCAAAAATACATCATCTACTTTAGCCATATAGGGGAATTGGTATTTGGTCGTTTCAATTCCATCCAGAATGAGCATCTCCCCATCGTCAGGATTTTCAAGAAGGTATTCTTTTAATGATTTTTGAATGTTCCTTCAAAAATTTTCTAAGTGATCTTTTCCTCAGCGTTTCGCTGATATTTATGAAAAAGGGCAACGATCTCTTTGTTAGAATTTCTGCTCTCAATAGCAGCCGCAAGCAATAATATGGCATACTGAAGCCTCTGTGCCGAGACAAGCCTCTTGGCCAAGTCATAAATGGCAAAAGAGAGCGCGGGACCAATAGGTTCTTGACGCAATTTTCCAAAAGATCTCAGCCCCTCGGATTTTCTTCTGTCACAGCAATAGGATGCCCCTAGCATAAACCGGGCGGCCATATAGTCAGGACATTTTTGAGTTAATCTTTCCAAAACAGAGACTGCTTGCTTGGCATTACCAAGAAGCAGATGGCTGATTGACATGTTGAAATAGGCCTCTTTAACATGTGGCGCAAGCTCGACGGCCCTCTGGGCATATACAAGGGCATTTTCATATTCCCCAAGGTTCCAATGGGCACTCCCAATATTTATATAGGCCTCAGCAAAATCAGACTTAATGCCGACCACCCTCTTCCATAAGGATATTGATTCATTCCATTTTCCTAGATTCCCCGCCTGGACAGCAAGCTCGCGAATGGCGGCAATGTCGTTCCCCATTTTATCAAGCTTCTTCACGCCCATACTATAATATAATTCGGCCTTATTATCATTTTGTTTTGCTTCAAGCTGGCCATAATGATGTATGGGTATCCCACACCTTTCTATCTCCATATCCGAGGCCTTCAGCGATGGATCAACCATTTCATGAACCGGGAATTGGAATCGAATGTGGTCTGCACTCTTGAACAATCTCACTTTGACACTTGGATACCATCCGGTGCCTGCCTCTTCTTTTGAGTATTTGCCTTCGTTTGCCCGCCACCCGACTGTGTTTGCATTTAGGGTATAATTCCTGGTTTCCAAGGAATAGGCAACAGATTTCGATGTCTGTTTTTCGACGATATTCTTAAATTCCTCATGATCCAGGGGGGAAATTACTTCATCGGCATCCATGATAAAAATCCAGCTTCCAGAGGAATGAGAAATAGAAAAGTTTCGCGCTTCTGAAAAATCATCAGTCCATTCAAAGTCATAGACCTTGGCGCCAAATACTTTGGCGATATCCTTGGTTCTGTCGGTTGATCCCGTATCCACCACGACCATCTCATCCACGAGCGGCTTCACACTCAAAAGGCATTTTGCCAGGTGTTTCTCCTCATTTTTGACTATCATACATAAAGAAACCTTATCATCATATCCAGATATTGTGTTTACTTGCAAAGGCCCTAATATTTCCATCATTTTTGCTGCCGCGGGAAGAATACTATCCTCTACTCCAAATTCAGCCATTGCCTGTTCGACCTCTTTCATAGCAAGTTCATCCTTACCTTGCTGTAAAAGAATATCTATTAGCGAATATCTGAGCCCTTTATTACCCGGATGCGAAGCAATTTCTGTCCGAATAAGCTGTTCAGCCCTTTTTGTCAAAACAGCTCCTTTGCTGACTCAGGATAGACCCTGAAGTTTTCATTTCTTTTGGGGTCCAATGTCACTCTCAATTCGCAAGGGCGGAGGCAGCTTCAAAACTTATTTTACCTTGCTCATAATCTTCTAGTCTATTAAGGTTTTGTCTGGCATCGATGTTCCATGGCTCGAGTTCCAATACCCTGTTATAGAACACCCTGGCGTCTTCAAATTTTTTCAAAGACACACAGATATGTCCCGTTATCAGCAGGGTCTCTACATCTTCAGGATGATCAGATAAAACTTTTACATAAATCTCAAGGGCCTCTTGGACGCGGGCCTGCTCAACATAATAAAAATCAGCGAGGTTTTTCTGAAAGGTAATGTTATCTGGCAGAAGCCTGGCCGCCTGTTCATAATGTCTTAGTGCTTGTTCTTTATTTCCCTGGTTATAAAAAAGAACTCCAAGATCGTTGTTTGCCAATGCATAGTCAGGATGAAGACTCAGGAGCTCTTGAAGTTTATTGATGGCTTCCTCCGGAGTAATTGTATTCATCGACTCCTGAATGTTTTGATACATCTCTTCTGCTGATTTGGCTGCGCCATCTTCTTCATATTCTGCCATCTTATCCAAATGCTCTCGTGCTTCCAGGTTCCATGGTTCGAGCTCCAACACTCGGTTATAGAACACCCTGGCGTCTTCAAATTTTTTCAAAGACACACAGATATGCCCTATTATTAGCAAGGTTTCCATATCCTCCGGATGGGCCGCCAATACCTTTACATAAATCTCAAGGGCTTCCTGGATGCGAACCTGCTCAACATAGTAAAAATCAGCCAGGTTTTTCTGAAAGATAATATTTCCAGGCGAAAGTTGTACCGCCTTTTCATAATGCTCTAATGCCTTTTCCTTGTTCCCATGGTTATAATAAATAACTCCGAGATCATTACAGGCCAGGGCATAATCAGGATAGGTTTCCAAAAACCTTTCAAGAGCCCATATAGACGCTTCCGGGTTGTTGCTATTAATCATGGCCTGTATGCCTTGGTATATCATTTCTGCTGATTCCATGATAACACCTCCTTGTATGGTTTTTCTATTACCATTAATATTCCGCGCCTCCACAAAAGCCATTGTATCTTCACTTGGTTGGTTCACAGAAAAATAATTATTGGGACTATGATTCTCCCTTGAATTAAACCAATTGGTATGTTTCAGGATTATCTTGGAAGTTACCTGAAAAAGCGCATCAATATGATTATTCTCATGGTGTCCAAAGAGAATTGCCTTCTTGAGCAGTCTGAATGCCTCAACATACTCATTCTTTTTCATCGCTCTTTTAAGCATGGCCTCATCTTCAGCCGACCATAACTCCTCAACCGGGGAGACCCCGGTTTTTAAGTCTGCCAGTCTTTCAATCTCATCAATTAATTGTTCTAAAATATCCTTATCCTTACCTTTACTATCTTTGATATAATGCTTCAGCTCCTCCAAAGGCCTACACCCTATTATCACACCCCTTTCTGCCGTCTCCTTATATAGGTTAGTAATTTTGAGATCTTCGATCCTTTTTGTTTCTCTCTCTCTATTTTCAATGCTGTCAGACCTTAGCAAAAAAAGGCCTAAAGGCATCCGCAAGTGAAAAAAGTTATATGTCTGGGATATGCGAAGCCAAAACTCATAATCTCCTGATGAGACCATAGAATCATCGAAATACCCATAAAGTCCATGAACATCACGACGCCACATCGGCTGGGGCCCTATAAAGCATCCCTTATCCAACAAAATATTCCTGTCCCAATCATACCATTGATAATGACCAAGGTCGGTACAACATTCAAATGTCTCGTTTTCTGTTTCTGTTTTGATTACATCCGCATACACGAGCGCAATATCAGGCCTCATTTCTAGCACATTAACCATTTGCTCAAGAGCGTCTTTGCGATGCCTGTCGTCCGTATTGGCGGTGGTTATGTATTTAGCCGTTGCGATCTTTATCCCACGGTTCCAGGCTCCACATACTGTTTCGCGCTTTTCCGTTCTTATATATTTGATGTTTGTATATTTCTTCTGAAATTCCTTAACAATGGCCTCCTCGTCTTGCTCCGAGCCACTATCAACAATAATGATCTCAAGCCTGCTGGCTATAGTCTGAACCTCCAAATCCTCAATACAGCCAGCTATAAATCGTTCTGAATTACAAGTCGATATGATTGCGGAAACAAGATATTTATGTGAATCTGCCGAAAATAGATTATAACTATCCTTGCTTGGGGATATGTCTTGGACCTTTCTCTCTGAAACTCCCAATTTCCCTAAAGATGCTACCAGTTCCCTAATCTGAGGTATCAAGATAGGTTCAGGCGCCGCCCTTAGATTTTTATCGATTCCTTGTCTAAAGCGTTTTATTTCTTCGTCTAAAATTTTTTCGGCCTCAATAATATATTGACTCATTTGCACCTGGGCTTTTTGACCCGGGTGTGAACGATATCCAGCCAGCAACGTGTCAACAGAAAACAATCGGGCATATCGAAAAAACCGGACCCATAATTCTAAATCTCCCGCGAGCTTCAGATCGGCGCGTAAGGTTGCTTTTGCCTTTTCCCACAACGATCTTCGCCAAAATGTGCCTTCTTGTTGAATAAAGGGATTCCGGTATTCTTTCTTTAAATATTTCGCCCTTGACCAGATTGGGAGGAAATTCATCACCCATGGCCTGTCACCATGCTCACCGAAACCGTTGGGTCGCCCCGAAAGCCATTCAATGTCTTCTCGTTGCAGGAATATAGATGAAACTATTTTAAAGGCATTCGGATGGAATTTGTCATCAGAATTGAGCCATGTCATAATCGTACCCGTTGTCCTCTTGAAACCCTCATTAATAGCCGCATATTGGCCTTCGTCTGGCCGGCTCTGCCAGTAGGTCAAGTGCTTTTCATATTTCCTGATGATCTCAACAGAATCGTCAGAGCTCCCTCCATCCATGATGATATATTCCAGATTAGCATAATTTTGACTGAGAACTGAATCAATGCATTCTTCGAGAAACTGCCCTTGGTTAAACGATGGGGTAACGATCGATATACGGGGCCACTTTTTATTAGTTTTTTCATTATTAAATAGAAGACTTGCACTCTTCAATTCACCCCTCTTCTCTTCCTGATTACTGACCCCTGACACCAAATCCCTGATAACTTTCATTGCTTCCACATTCCCGGGGTCAACCTCTAATAATATTTTATAGAAGGCTTCCGCATCATCGAACTTGTCAAGAGATACACAAATATGGCCCGCAATAAGTAAAGTCTCTATGTCCTTTGGATGGGATGCCAAAACATCAACATAAATCTTTAAGGCATCCTCTACGCGCCCTAATTCAACAAAATAGAAGTCAGCTAAGTTTTTCTGGAATGAAATATTTTCAGGATGAAGCTGTGCAGCCTGCAAGTAGTGACTTAGTGCTTTTTCTTTGTTGCCCAGGTTATGATAGAGCAAACCAAGGTTATTATGCGTTATTGCATTGTCAGGGTCTATCTCGAGTGCCTTTGTAAAGACATCCAATGCCCCCTCAAGATCCACTTTCGCAAGGAGGTCTTCACCTTGTTGGTTTAGATAACTTATTTTTGTCTGGATATCCAAATGATCGTGAAGTATCTGGCTGTATAGGTTATTATAAGTCTTTGCTTGTACTTCAAGGGCATATACTCTTTCAACCTTTTCTCTACAGTATCTTGATAACTGAGAGCACCTATCTCTAGAAGAAATGACCCAATCAATACCTTCAATTATGTCTCCAATATCTTTAGGTTTTGCCAAATACCCGGTTTTTTTATGTTCTACCATGTCCGACACACCCCCAATATCAAAACCGACCACTGGCACACCGCAGGCCATTGCCTCGACAACAGTATTGGGGAGATTATCTTCAAGAGAAGGAATAACGAATACGTCCGCTGTACTATAAACCATCGCAAGCTGCTTCTCAGCCTCAATCGGGCCAAGACTGTAAACTGGATACCTTGAGGTTACCTTTACACCCTCTGGTAAATGCCCAAAGGTGACAATAATAATCTCATGCCTACTTTTTAGAGTGATTTTATTCAGAGCATCCAGAAGATATCTAAACCCTTTTCTTGTATTAACGACAGACTCGGCACCAAATAAGATCACATCCGCAGATTCAGGGATATTCAATATCTTACGTATTCCTGTTTTGGGATAGGGTTTAAATACACCGAGAGGAAATCCATACGGAATAACAGTAATCGGGAATTTGGAAAAAAGAGTGCTTTCGGAAGCACATTTTCCAAGCCAGCGACTTGGTGTAACAATGTTTATGTCCATAAACTTATACGCATCAAATTTCTGTTTCCAGATATGATGTGCAAGATCATTCTCATCACTGGATCCCAATTGGGGACATGCCTTGCAAGATGTTTTGTATTTCAGACAATCTCCTGCGTAATGGCATCCGCCTGTAAAGGGGTTCATATCATGAAGTGTCCATACGATTGGTTTGTTTCCAAGAGCAACTGGTGCAGTGGAATAATCCATTTCCCCTGCGACCCAGTGCAGATGGACTATGTCTGCATCGCGTACCTCCTGAGCAAGATCAAGTCTGATATCTGTTTCAGCATCTGTGAATATTTCAAGCCCGGCAGGCCTCTTTGGATAATTTGACAACAATGTCTGCCATTTTCTCAACTGTTGTATCCACAGGGGAGAATCACACGGAGAAATATCACAGGAGCTAACTATCTTTCCTGAATAATCAGTTGGCAGAACTTTAACACTGGGATCACCACTTCCTTTGCTGAGTACTAGCATGGTGGAATCAACTCCGATAGACCGCAGCCCCTTGTGTAATCTGTAAGCTGCCTTTCCAGCTCCCCCAAAGTCCAGCGTACAAAGATGTACAACCTTCAGGGAATCACTTGTTTTAGGAGAGCTGTTGGGGGTCTCAGGAATAGCTTTTGGTATGTCATAATACTTTCTGAAATTTTGACAAATATTTTCATCTATAATAATTTCATCAGGATATCTTGAAGGTTTTTCATTAGCAATCCTTGTCACAAACTTATTAGTTTGCCCGCAATGTAATCCGCTTCCATCCATACCAATATTCTCAATATGGGAAACTGTGGGGTAGATATAGTAGCCTTTCTTTAAATATACTGAGAGCACCCAATTAAGAGTCCATATATCTTTTACTCTTCCATTTACCATATCGTTAAGCATTAATGGGATATCGGTTCCGCCCTGTGACAGATCGATAAATTTTTCTGCAGCATGTCTGTATGCCTTGGCCAGATCAGATTCAAAATGCTGCCATGCCCTCTTCCATGTTGCCCATCCCCAGCTTCCGATTCTGGGAAAGAAATAAAGATCATAAGGGTAAGTTCTCAAAATAGATTCAGGGATAGGCACAGTGTAACCGCTTATTCCAAAGACTTTTTCGTTATTTTCATATTTATCCAGACATGTACCAATGAAATCAAAAAAATGTTTTTGAGGAACGCAGTCATCTTCCAGAAGGATTACTCTGTCACATTTTTCAAAAACGTAATTTATTGCTGAGACTATTGAATTTGCCAATCCAACATTTCTGTCCTGCTCGATAATAGTAGGCCTTGTCCAGTCAATCCTTTGAAATAATAATCGCGTTTCATACACATCAGATAGATCATCGTTGTTTTTTGGCCCGTCAGAAAAGATAAATAAATTTCGGACATTATTTTTTTTTAATGAGTTTAAAACCTGCGCCGTATGCCATGCTCGCTTGTAAGTAACCAGAATAACAGGTGTGTTATTCATAGGCACCCCCTATATCTTCTTGCCTAATACCCAAGCCAAAGGTTCTTTGAATTCATAATCAAATGCATCCTTCAGTGGCCCAATTGGTGTAAATGTGAAACCAACGGCTTTCAAGAGATCAAAAATGTCCTGATATGTAAAAAAATGAATATGCCCCCCATCATAGGGGAAAGAGTCCCCACTTGTTTTAGGGAATCTTCTATTGTAAACAAATGATTTCAATAACCCTTCCTGCAAAATATTTGGTGTGCTCAAAACTACCTGCCCGCCTGGTTTCAGCACACGATAGATTTCTCTCAAACAAAATAAAGGATCAAAAACATGCTCAATGACATCCAGAGTCGTTACAATGTCAATTGAATTTTTCTCATATGGCAATTTCTCAGCATTTAGGTCCACGACATCAGCTTTTGTATAGATTTTCCCAGCTTCCAATACAGCCTTTTCACTTATATCTACGCCATACAAAATGACATCAGTGTTCAAGAAGAACCTTAATGTTCCCCTGCCGCATCCGATATCAAGCAGTTTGGTGCCCTTGCCTATCTTATTGGTCGCCTTAAGGAAATTAGCGCAATACTCCACACGACCTTTCCCATCATTTTTTAACCACTCTGGATCATTAAGTTTTATCTTCCAAAGTTTCTCATATGCTTCCTGTGGCGAACTAATGTTATTCAGTTTTTTACGTTCTAATGCCCCTAAAGCAGACAATATTTCTTCATCTTTTGGGTTTCTTTGTAGATATGATGAATAAAGACTCTTTGCATCTTCGAGTTTTTCTAAATTAGTTAAGATTGTGCCGTAATTTAAGATTGCATTACGATCATTAGGGTCGATTTTCAGGGCCTTTTTAAAATGATCTATATCTGCTGAAAAGTGGATAGTTGATGCTGGGTAGAAAGCAACGCCAATTCCGGCTCCGGGATAAAAATGAGATTTGGGTTTTTCCTGAAAATAAAGGAATTGACGCCCTGTAAGTTTGGCGAAATCTACCAATTCCTTTGAGTGATGTGCAGCATCACTTATTATCAAAGCATCTTCAGAAAGCTTATCTGTTATGGCATAAAATTCCTCTCTTTCATATTCTTGGAAATGGTCACTATCGTGAATAAAAATATCTATCGGTTTAGAAAATTTGTTTAGAGTTTGAATGGAATCACCATAAATTATAGTACCAAACCGAGTGTATGGTACCTTAAATAGATAGCCTGCGGCTTTGTTAATATCTGTAGCATACAGATGACCAGTAAAACCCTCCTCGTGGTTTCTCATCAACGCTGCTGCTAACACGCAAGTTCCAAGACCCTTGTCTACCCCAGTTTCTATCACAATCTTGGGCTTCTTGGCTCTAACAAAGGCATACCAGCCTAATCTTCTACCATACCGTGCGACCTCATCCGCTATCAATCTCTGATCGCTTGAGACTGTAAGCATGTGTACGTGTAGCTTAAGCTTTTCATCTTCTTCAAGTTCCTTTATATAGCTTGTTACTTTTTCGATATCTGTTTTAGTAACCATTGAAACAAACCATGATAGATGTGTTTTGTTTAGTTCGTTCAGATCGTAAGTAAAGTTTGTTGTTTCCTTCGATAAAATCAACCACTCAATCAGATGATTTAACGATTGATGATAGCAACCAATTGCTAATTTAAACCTGGCAGGAATATACGCTAATCTAGGTCCAATGTCTTTTAAAGTTGAATAGTACAGAACATTGCCCCGACTTTTTTTTACCGTTTTAAACCAATCATCTATAATATATTCCAGTTGTTGTATATTCCCTTTAACTCCCTTGAGATTTTCCTCAAGTCTCGACAGATCTTCAGAAAATTCGAAAAGTATTTTCAATGTATTGTTTACCGTAAGTTGCCGGTATTTAGGTTCTAACGCCCCTAAACCAGACAATATTTCTTCATCTTTTGGGTTTCTTTGTAAATATGATGAATATATCTCTTTTGCATTATCTATTTTTTCCAACGCCTTCTATACCTCGCTCAGGTTCAATATTGTATTCTGATCATTAGGGTCGCTCTTCAGAGCCTTTGTAAAAGCAACTAACGCACCTTGCTTATCACCTTGAGCACATAAATCATCAACCTCCTGATTCAAGAAAATGGACTGGTCCTTATCTCTTTCCATCAAACAATCTCCTCCTTTACTGCTTCGCTATCTTAAAGGCTCTGATAAATTGTATACGTCGTGATATCCTCTATCCCACTTCAAGCTCAAGAAAATCTTTTGCCTTCATAGAAACTCCGTACACTAATTACCACATGTTCTATCTGTTCATGAGAGAGTTCTGGATAGATTGGCAGACTTAAGATACGCCCGGCATGACGTTCCGCCACTGGGAAATCTCGCTTTCCGTATCCCAGGGAGCGTGCTGCCTCTTGCAAGTGAATTGGGATTGGATAATGGATTTTTGTTTCCACTCCTCGTTCTTTCAGATAGGTTTGCAGCTCATCACGATGGGCGGCTTGGATAATGAAGGTATGATATACGGCATACTCATAGGGCTGCTCCTGCGGCACTTCTACGATATCTGCAAGATGTTCCCGATAAAATTTTGCGTTAGCCCTTCGTGCCTCTGTCCATTTATCAAGGTACTTCAGCTTGACATTGAGGATAGCAGCCTGAAGTGTATCAAGACGGCTATTTATGCTCCAGAATTCACACTCATCACGGTTACGCAAACCATGATTTCGTGCCTTGAGCAAATGGCAATATATCTCCTCTTCATTGGTTGTGATGATACCCCCATCGCCGCAAGCATTTAAGTTTTTGAGGGGATGAAAACTGAAACAACCAGCAATACCGAAGGAACCGACCCTTTGCCCATAGTATCTAGCGCCTATAGCTTGTGCAGCATCCTCAATCACTGCCAATCCATGCCTTTTAGCTATCGCCAGGATTGGGTGCATATCCCCCG
Source organism: uncultured Desulfobacteraceae bacterium (assembly GCA_964473615.1). Taxonomy (GTDB): domain Bacteria; phylum Desulfobacterota; class DSM-4660; order Desulfatiglandales; family Desulfatiglandaceae; genus CAYYPQ01. The sequence continues at coordinate 45,296 of CAYYPQ010000018.1, read as the reverse complement.
GTCGACCGGTCAAGTGAACGGATAGAATAGCCTTAGTTCTTTGCGTAATTGCTGTTTTCAATAGGTTTGGATTGACGTTAAAATCATCCCGCACATCTACAAAAACAGGTGTCGCGCCAGTCAAGGCAATGGCAGATGCCGAGGCAAGGAATGAATTTGGAGCGGTTATTACTTCATCACCTGGGCCTATGCCTAATGCTTTCAGTGCAAGTATGATGGTATCCGTTCCGTTACCCACGCCAACTGCATAGCGAGTACCACAGTATTCTGCAAACTTTTCTTCAAATTCTCTGACCCCAGGGCCTAAGACATATTGACCATTATTAAGGACATTTGCCATGGCCTGTAATAATTCATCTTTTATTTTATTGTGCTGAAAGGTAAGATTGATATAGGGAATGGAAAGAATAGTTGAGACAGGTGTCATAAATGTCTCTCCTGTGGGTAGCTACTCTGTAAAGTCAAATGTTTCTGAATTTCAGCTATGCCCTGCATGAAATGAGCCTCCGGCATATTGCGAATATCGTTGATAATAGGATCTGCACACCCCCGCCTGAAGATCGAGATATTCGGATCTGCAAGTTTCCCGGTTTCATCATCTAGTGTATACATTGGTGGAGAGCAAACCTGTTCTCCACTAAGGTATCTGGCGAGATGGTGCAATTCCTGAGCGGCAAATTTAACTTGTATGAGGATCTCGATAAAACGATTCGGCAGGTTTAACCCTTTTATAGCCAACCGGACCGGGGAATCTAATTGCGCCGCTGTTCCAGTATGAGAAGGAACAGATGTGGCCCATCGCTCACGGCTTTGTAAGTCGGTAGCGGTCGCTGGATCGATATCATCAATATCGTAGAGTTTTTTGCGTGAGCACTGGAAACGTAATTCTTGAAGCTGGTCACCGATCTGTTTTGTAAATTCGCCCTGGATCAAAATCTGTATTAAATCCAAGGGGATATTGCCATCGACAATGAAATACCAAAGTTTTTGCAAAGCATAAATCTCTCTTTTGTTAGGTAGATTAAGGCGTGAATCATGAAAAAACGATTCAGAGCAAAAGCTGACTTGATCGCCATTTATAAATCCATGGTCGATACAATATTGTCCTAATGCGGTTCGGGGATAGGGTTGAAAAATGGAACACCAAGAATCCGTAACTGCATGATTTACATTGAATTGCAGCGTATTCAACGCATCTTCGAGGGGGTTCGTCAAGGGCAATCCGATTATGTTCTGCATCCGGGCTCTAATCCCGAACTGATTGAATAGATTGATGGCTCTGATAATATCACTGTTTCTGATATGACCTCTATTGAGCAGGCGTTGCTGCACCTCGGGATCAGCCGACTCCAGCGCATAGTTCACCATTACAAGTCCTGACTGAAAGAGCCTTGCGGCTAAATGCTCATCTAAGTGGTTGACCCGCATACTACCCATCCAAGGGAGCCCTACCTGATTGGAATACACATTAAGAAAATCGTTTGTCCATGCGTCTTCTTGAATAAAATTGTCGTCAACAAAAAGAACCTTTCCAAGGGAATATTGATCTCGGATCTCATTTATTTCATCGGTCACATTTTCAACACTTCGACGATTAAACCACTTCTTGGTTTCCCCGTTGACTTTGGCCAGGGCCAGATAGGAATGATTAAAACAATAGGAGCACCTGTAAGGGCAAGCCCTTGATGTAATTACATTTTTCATGGGGTTTTCCCGAAACTCTTTATACTGATAAAAAATACCCCTATCTGGAAACGCTAGTGTATCTGGATGATTTGCAATGGTTCCCTTGACGAATCCAGGTCTGACATGTCCTTCTACGATATCAACTATGGTTTGTTCACCTTGACCTGAAACCACGAAATCAACACCAGTCTCATAGGCGAGCTCCGGAAAAAATGTACAATGGGGGCCTCCAAAGATATTTGGAATCCTGTACTGCTGCTTTACCTTTTGAGCTATCTGCAAGGCATAAGTATGCTCGCCAGTTGCAATCGAGAAAGCCACAAAATCCGGCTTGTAGTCGCGAATACCCTCATCCAGATCTTCTTTATCGATCTGAATGAGGGTTGCATGATAGCCGCTGTTCTTGAGGGCAGCGGATAGATACATAATACCTAGCTTTTCGTTGCGGAGATTGTGTTCGATAAAAAGAATTCGTTTTTTGTCACTCATAGTCTAAAATCTATTCAAAATCAGATTTGTCATTTGGGACGTTTGCAGATCATCCAGTTGTTAAATGGAACGCCCCGGTGCCAGGTTGTCGCCTCAAAAGACTCACCAAATTCAAGGAGAAAATATTTACCCATATCCACATACTCTCCTGTAGCGATGACACTTAATCCAGCCTGTTCTGCCAATAATAGATAACCGTCATGTCCAAGACGCCAATAATCAGGGGTCAGATGCCCGTCAATATAAGCATAAGGTGTGTAAAAAAACACGATTCCACCCGGACGAAGGATTTCGGAGAGATTGCGGCCCATTGCCATCGGATCTTTGCAATGCTCAAGTATGCTGATACACAAGATAGTATCCAGTGATTCAGGAGGAAGTAGAGGGGGTGAAGCACAAAAATCGCCAATAATATCAACCTTGGATGAATGCCCAAGTTTGCTTACCTCCTTTTCACTGAGATCGCTGATCAGCCACTTTGTTACTGTGGCTAATTCGCGCAAAAATGCGTTCCAGTAAACAGGTGTGGACATATCCAGAACTTCGCCACGAACGAGATGACGGTATTGCCAGAGCCACTGTTCTGATATCATGCCATGGACTATCCCTGCCTGTTCATAAGGGCCCACAAAAGCAGAATTAGGAAAATGACGTGTTTTAAGCTTATGCATAAGGCGTTTTTTTCGGACTGCCTCAAGTTGCATTTCTGAAAACACTGATTCTTTTAAGAACGTTCGAACAGCTAACGGTGTCTTCTCCCAATCTCCTGGTGAAAATGGAAGAGTAATATTCACCCCTCTATTAAGATCCTCAATCGAACTGGAGATCTCCATGTCACCTGGATTGTTGTGTAAATACGATGAGTACAGCTGCCTCGCCTGATCAAGCTTTCCGAGGATATTGTATGCCTTGGCTAAATTCACCACTACGTCCCTATTATTCGGATTCGTATTTAAGGCAGCTAAGAAATGCTCAATTGCTCTGCAGGAATCACCTCTTTCCCAGCACAATACAGCTATATTATTGTGCGTCACTACAAGCTCTGGGTCTGCCTTAAGAAACTGTGTGGATGCATCAAGCGCAGTCTGAACATCACCTTTAGAATATAGATCTTCACAATGCTGCTTTAATGATATGGCCCTCTGTTTATCTTTATCATTTTCCATTAAAGGATTTTCTTCTACGCTTCGCTCTGTTAACAAAGATACATTTATAGGACTTTATTCCATGCCTAATGACTGCATACGTTTAATGTTGTAATATAAAAGATTTGTCATAGGTTTGACAAACTTGCCAGCGACAAAGGCCTTACACATATCACGCACCGCATCCTCAATGGTGTGTTTCGGGATAAAACCCAGTTCTCTTCTGATCTTTTTAGAAGAGATGTGATAAGATCGAATATCATCAGACGGGGTGGTCACAATCTCAATAGAATTCCTTCCCGGGACTTGTTGTTGTACAACTGTTCGTACGATTTCCGCAATGTCTCGGACAGTATGATTTTGATAGCCGACATTAAATATTTTTCCGGAAATCCTTTCTTCATCTTCCTCCAATAGCTGCGTATAAAGATTTACTATGTCTTGAATGTGCAGATTAGGGCGTTTCTGGTAACCTCCAAAGACTGTAATTTGTCCTGTATTGACTGCATGGTTTGTCAAAACATTCACAGTCAGATCAAAGCGTTGTCTTGGGCTATACCCACAGATTGTAGCTGGACGGACAATAACGGTTGTAAAGTTATCTGATTGTCTTTCTTGAAGAATTGGTTCGCATAGGGCTTTGTATTTATTATAGTCAGTGATTGGGACAAGTGTGTGCTCCTCAGTAATCTCTGGATCATCGCTTACACCATACACACTGGCAGTTGAAGCATAGATAAATCTCCTCACACCACTTTTTTTGCTGATTTCCACCAATGGCTCAAAGGCATCATAGTTGATAGAACGGCTGAGAGCGGTATTGAGTTCAAAACTGGGATCATTAGAGATACAGGCCAGGTGAATTACTGCATTACAACCAGGTAAAATCTCTTTGAGCAAAGACTGGTCCCGGATCTCTCCTTTAATTTCTTCTAACTCCAGGCACCTGTATTCTTTGAATACATCTTCACCATAGATATATAGATCCAGGACTTTTACATGGCAGCCCTCCTTCAGAAGTCTCGGGACCAAAACACTGCCAACGTAGCCAGCACCACCGGTGATTAAAACAGATCTAAGTGTCTCATTCATTGTTTATTCCAGAACCTCTAAAAACCTGAAATAGTAATCGCATTTAAAATTTAATCGCTTAAATCTTACCAACCACTCCTCTGGAGTATTAAAGGTTAGACTGGTAACTCCCCATTTTTTAATGTTTTCCAGTTCTTTCTGGGTACTATAGGAACCAACACGTATAAACACGTCTTTTATTGAGACTCGCATCATTTCCCGGATGGCTTTATCTACTCCTTTTGAGTCAAGATTATTTATACAATCGATACTTAAAACTAAGTCAAACTGTGAGTCTACATAACCAAGTGAGTCAGCACCCATTACCAAAAAATTCGAAGCTATTTCATCAGGTACTTGAGCAATGGCATAGGAACTAATGTCACATCCATACACATTCTTTATTCCGAGTTTATAAAATTCATACATCAAATATCCTTTTGCGCACCCCACCTCTAAGACGAAAGAATCCTTGGCCAAACCATAATGTGAAATCATCTCCTCAGCGACAGGCTTCCACCTGCCATCATAATAATAACCGCCGTATCCTAATTCTCCATCGAAATATTCTTCCCCATATTCTTTTAACCTATTTATCTCTTCAGGAGTTAAATTAAACCTTTTTTGTATTCTTTTTTCTCTTTTAACCTTTGGCAAACCTTTAAAAAAATTTAAGTGCATGTATACTCCTCACAAACTTTACAGGCTGCTTCGGCTTGCATTTTGTCATCATGTTTTCTGATCAAAAGATCATTTATCTTTATATCTCTTCCATCAATTTCCCAATCAATTACCTTTACACTTCCACCTGAAACAGCAACCTTGAATCCATCTTGAAATATTTCGATGATAGTCCCTGGCACAGCAGCATTATCAGGACAGGTATTTTCTTCTTCGGGCAATTCAATACGCCATAGATATAGTATCTTGTCTTCACACATTGCAAATGCTCCAGGATATGGTTTTGTAAGCGCACGAACAAAATCATATACTTTTTTTGGAGACATGTTCCAATCTATGAGTCCATCAGATTGGTTGCGTGGTGGAGTATAAAGGGCTTTGCTCTCGTCCTGAGGAGTACCTACCAATCTACCTTCAGTGGCAAATCGCCGCAATACATCGGCTAACAACCGCCTGCCGACAGCTTCAATCTTGGGACGTACATCGTATGCTGTTTCAGTATCGAGAATAGGGAAAGGGTATTGTGCAATAATATCACCATTATCCAGTTCCTCTGAGACATAATGACAGGTAACAGCCCCCTCCTTTTCACCATTAATTATCATCCAGTTGATTGGATGGGCTCCACGATACCTTGGTAATGGGGCCCCATGCATATTGATGGCCCCATATCGCGGAATGTCTATAAATTTCTTCTTTAACAGATAATGATACTCACCAATTACTATCAAATCAGGTGAAAGCGAAGCAACCATTTGCTTGATAATATTATTTAACCTTGAGTGGTGGACAGTGACGATCCCTTTTTGCCTGCAAAATTCAAGCATCATCTCAGTCCGTTTGGCCAGATTGCCTTGTCCACCATGCCAAAAAACTGCCATCAATTTGCTCTCCTCATAGCATGCCGAGGCATAAACAGGATTATGACCAAAATAAATTGTGCGCATCTGTTTTGTTTACTCTACAAAAAATTAGGGTGAATTTCCGGATCTGGATTATTAAGATCCTCGACAATACGATTTAAAGGATCCATTCTGCATTCAGGTGGACAATTGTTAACATTTAGGTTCCTCAATACCTGCTTGCGCCGTTGTCCGTTCCAAACTGCTTTAAATGAGCCCCTTTCCATAACATTGCCAATACTAAATTCCTCCTTGCCATGCATATTCCCACAAATATAAAATTTACCGTCAGGATCAAAGAATGTCTCGAATGCCTGCCCATGGCATTTATCATAACTACGATTGTGATCTTTGGCGTTCAGTAGCCTATTAAATTGTTCGTACTTCGCGTATACCTTGAAGGTTTCGTCTTCCAGTTTTTCTGTCTCTCTCATTAGGGCAAAAGCCTTTTTTAGTGGAATCTCGTTTTCTTCATGTTCTGTAATGTTCGGATTCTTATAAACAGGCTTTAAGGCATAATAATCAACCCCAAGATCTTTCCAGAGACGGCACGCAGGTAATAATGAGTGCCAGTTGTGATGGCTTACCAGAAACTGCACGCCGATTGTTGGGAATGGTTTTTCACCACGCTTTAGTAAAAGTGATTTTATATTATTGACTATCCGGTCAAAATCATTTCCGGCGCGCCCAGCATGATGAATGCGGTCATGTTCATCACGGTCAGCAGCAGAGCAGGATAGCCTTATAAAGGTATGTGTATCGATTATGTCATCGATTTTTTGTTTATCTAGTAACGACCCATTTGTAAAGAGTCCTATATCGACTCCTGTAGATTTAATTCCTCTTACGATTTCTACAAATCTGGGATGCAGAGTTGGTTCTCCTGTCCCGACCAGGGTGACTGACCGCAAACCAACTTGGGTGGCCTCCTGGATGGTATCCACAATCATATTCAGAGGGGCAAAGTCATTATCATTGTAGTGTTCAGATATGGTATCATGCCCATAACACCATATACAGGCATGATTGCAACGATTGGTTAATCCCACGGTCATATGTACGGGATAACAATCCCCCTGTTTTATATAGTGACATAGATGACCCAGATGATAGAATATCTTTTCGAAACTGAGTCGGTTCATTTTTCTCCTCAAACGGTCAAACTAATCTTTTGTATCTTTCCTGAACGTATCTTAGTTGTATAGCCTTTCTGGCACCACGGGCAAATTCTTGGATTTCGGCCTCTGATACCTGGAAAAAGGCTGCAGAACGAGCTCTTCTCTCCGGAGAACTGAAGTTGATGCGATCCCATTCGTACACCCGGAGTGCCTCTAGATCAAACGGGCTGAATTCAGAGGTCAGAAGCCAACCTTTAGAGCAACCTGCTCCTGCTGCAAAATTGAAGTCCCGCGTCAGGCAACCATGTTTAGCGGCATCTTTGTATAGCCTGGTTTTGGGAAGAGGCGTCGCAATAGAGAAATGGCAATAGATATCAAGATGTTCGGCAAAACTAAAGGTATGACGAATTTCATCCCATGTCTCTCCAAGACTTCCAATGATGAAGAGTGCGGCACACCGGAAACCAAGTCTTTTTGCATATTCGACTATAGGTGGTACATTCTCAACAGATAAGGGTTTCCCCATGATTTTATGCAGGACCCGATTACTGGAGGATTCTATAGCAAATACCAGCAATGTGCAGCCTGCTTCCTTCATCAACTCAAGCATTTCTTTATCAAGACAATATACTGCTACATTTGCGGGTTTTATCTTGATGTTGAATTTGCGTTCAATTATTCCCTGAAACACTTTTTTGGCACGTTGCCCATTGAAAAGAAGGTTATCATCGTAAAAAACTATCTCTTTCACCCCATATGTATTGATCATGAACTGGATTTCATCCAAGATGCTCTCTACAGAACGACAACGAAACTTTCTCCCGGCGATATGTTCAACCGCGCAGAAATTACATCCAGCTGGGCAACCCCTAGAGGCGTAAATCTTTGCGACCGGAACCGCATCACGGGTATCGGTAAAGCTGAATTTCTGATTCACATAACCGTAATTACTGAAATCCACCTTGTCAAATGCGGGAAGGGGAAGGGCATCAAGGTCTTCAATGAACTCCTTCTGAGGTTTTATAATCAAACTACCGTTTTCCCTGTATGCCACACCATCCAGATATTTCGGGAGAAGCCTATGTTCCAGACAATCAAGCAGTTTCTTTAGTACAACTTCACCTTCTCCCAGGACACAATAGTCAATGGACAAATGTTGCATCACAACATCAGGCATTAATGTACAGTATACGCCGCCCAATATTACCGTTATTTCAGGTAAGACCTTCTTAATTCCATCAGCAATGAGATGGGCATGTCTTGAATATTCTACCGCCATGCACGTAATTCCCCCATATTCGGGATCATATGCTGCGATCTGGCGCAAAGTTTCCTCCAAGGACAGATCTTTGGCGTTACAGTCAAGGATATCGACCTCGTAGTATGGTCTGATAACGGCTGCCAGTAGACATACATTATAGGGATAGATCTCCCACTTGGGAGAATCGAACCATCGGGTATTTGGGATTACGAATAACAAATGACTCATTGTTACCTCTTAGATTGAAAGAACTCATGGATCGTATTCACAACTATCCCAACGTCAGAGTCGGTAAGATCAGGGTAAATAGGTAAAGATGCCCCTTTGTCCGCAAGAATCATGGCATTGTAATTATCTGATCCATAGCCCCTATAGTTTTGAGAAAGACATCCCGAGGTGAGTGGATTGCGTATCAATACCCCTCTTTGATTAGCAAAATTAATAAGACTTTCAGAGCTATTATTACACGAGACAACAAAACGATAGTAAACGCTTTCCCTGTTTTTAAAACGATTTGGTAGACTTAGTATTTCCTTCTGTTCAAGATCCTTTAATTCGTCATAGTACATATTGGCGATTTGCCTGCGTTTTTCTATCATGGAAGCTAACTTATCAAGCTGAGCCAAGGCTACGGCTGCAGTCAAATCACTTAATCGGTATTGATAGGCAAAATCACCACCGAGTCCATAGCGTAAGGACCTCAACTTGTCGAGCAGAGTACGACTTTTTGCCAGAACTACTCCACCTTCCCCTGCTGCAATCAGTTTGCTGCCTTCGAAGCTGAACACGGAAAGTGAGGAGAATGAACCAACCGGAGATCCATTATAGGTAGCGCCTAATGAATGTGCACAATCCTCAATGATTGGGACTCCCAATTCTAGAAAGGAGTCCATGTTCGCAGGGCATCCATACATATGAGGCAAAATGATTGCTCGTGTATCTTGGCATAGTTGTGAGCGCACAGAATCAATGCTTAAAGAATAGTCTTCCAAATTTATATCACAAAGCACCGGGGTTGCTCCTACCATCCTAACGCTATCATAGAGAGATCGGCAGGCGAAATCCGGAATAATCACTTCATGATCTCTTGCCGCTATTCCCAAGGCTTTTAAGGCTAAGTGAATGCCCAGAGTGCCGGTGCTGGTTGGTACGCCGTCCAGGCTATGGACTATTTGAGCTATAGAATTGACAAGTGTTTTTGCCAGGTCTCCTTCATTTACAAGCCTGCTCTCGATCACAGCTAATAACGCATCTGCCTCCATACTATTGAAAGATGGCCTTGTGTGGGGAATCGAGTAAGTTATTATATCAGTGCTCCAGTCTATACAATGGGAAAAAGGCTGAATGTTGAAAGGAATCGTTCTTCCTTTGCCAGATATCGCAAAGTAATTGATACATTTCTCGATCATGCACTCTATATCCGACATAAAACGGGATCCTTTTGTCAGAAAATTTTGCTTTAAAGTTGCAAATCGATTCCGCACCTCCCCCCAAATGCAGGTATTGCAAATTGTGAACTTTTCCCCAATTAACAAGAGAATAAATCATATAATCATTTGGCCTCAAAGCTGTTGACTCGATGGTATATCCAGTTAAATGGTGATGCGCAACATTTTCATAATGAAGCAGAATTGAGGCCGCTATATGCTGATTGTTTTTGTCGTTGACAAAGAATAGTGATGCGCCCTCACAATTTCCAATTAAAGTTTTGAAATGTTCATCTGAAAAGTAGAAATATCTATCAGCCTTTAATCGTTCCATTGATGCCGAATAGAGCTTTATAAATAGATCAATATTTTCCTCATCTTTTTCTGTCTGCAAGAAACTTAAATTAGAACCTAATGCCCGTTTGATATTCTTCCTGGCAGAACTGTGGAAGGTTTTCCATATCTCATCATTGCTCCTGCGCAGGTCAATATAGATATTATCACAGCTTTTTCTGATGTTGTAATTAGATTTTATGCAGTTAATATCTGACAGAAATGGGTCAAAACGGACGAATTCAGAAATGACATTGGTTTCTTTACAATAATTTGCAACAGCACTAAACAATTTTACGAATAAAGAATTACGTTCAACTTTATCAGTGATATTGCTAATAGCATATGAATATTCATGAGGTGAAATAATGTCCCAGCATTCATGCTTCAATTTTTTAAAAAGAGGCAGGTCATTTATCCGTCTTCTGATGTAAGGAATCATGGCAAACTTGTTATTTTCAACAAATACCACTATCTTTACAGGATATCTCTCAGCGCACTGGACACTTTTTAAATATGAAGGAAGAAAGTAAACGCTTTTATCCACAGCCTTGGAAAATAATCTGCTATACTCCAAAAAATCATCGTCGAGGGAGAGGACTTTCGACCCATTATGGTTATTAAATACCTTCATAAAATCTGATTAATCTCTGGATGTGATGCGTTACCGATAGTGCACTCGTGGAACGGTAACGTTCTTCTGAACTGTTTTCCAAATACTCACGGATGAGTTCTACATATTTATCCACGTCGGAAATGAACGAATAATAATCGAGAACTTTATGGTAACGCTTGATTAACCAAAAGAGAAATGTATTTTCGGAGTCCATAATTATCGGCATCCCTGCATCGATATAATCAAATACCTTATTGCCAATTGCATAATCCCTTTTTGCTTGATAATACATTTCATCTGGATTTGATGTAATATGTGGAGGTGCGCAGATTAAACCTGTATGGCATACTTGGCAGATTTCTTTAAGCATGGCATCGTAACTCAAGTTTTTTACAGATATGTAAGGATTACCCCCTGTAACTTCTTCCACGAAATGAGCCATCTTATCGGTTAGGTTCGTCTTATACAAATAGCTGTGTATGTTGTGCCGTGACAACCGCATAGCCAAGTTGAGATGGAAATTTCTTTGGTGGTCTATATCATAATGTTGGTCAATGTACAGATTGCCGACATTGGCTATATTAAAATGACCAGACGTATTTTTCTGAATAGAATGATAGGTATTCCAAACGTATTCTGGGAAGAAAATGCTTTTTCCAGAATACATATACCCTTTCTTTTGTTTGGCATATCGAGTCTCCATGCTTCTACAACATAGTCCATCTGCATTTTCTAGACAAAAGCGTTCCAATTCCATTTGTACTGGATACTGAGAGCGAACAATTTCTTCTCTTACCATTCCGGCCAACACATCGTAGTCGTCAAAAACAATTTTGCCAGGTTTGTTGCGAATAAGGGCTGCTGCCATGTCAAAATGCCAACAAGAGAACACATGATAAACCATTGGGCTATATAAGAACGCCAGTCTCAAAAGTTGTTGGACATCCTTGTATTGATGGGCCTCTGCGCAATATTTATCAGCGTCGAAGGTTGGAGTCTTATTATACAAAAGTATGACTTTCCATCCTGCATATTTGAGTCCGTAGGCAAGCTTGGCTTCACGAGCTCGGGGCAGGTCAGAGACAAAAACAACCTGATTTTGCGCGGGTTTTTTTCTAATCAATTTTCCAGCTGCGAGGGATAAAACATCCTTCTCCAGATCTGAAAGTGAACTAGATATGTCGCTGTCATATCTCTTATTTAAATATGACAGGTAAATCTCCTTTGCCTCCTTAAATCTTCCAAACACTTCTAAAAGTTTGCCACAGTTAAAAACAATTGTAGGGTTATCTGGGTCCAAATTCAGGGCATCCAAAAAATATTTCACTGCCTTGTGGAGTTGACCTGTATGTTTGTAAAAGACCCCAAGGTTATTTTTTGCTAATGCATAGTCGGGGTTTAATTCAACAGCCTTAATAAATGCATCATATGCCTCCTGGATCTTTCCTTCATTGAAGAGCTCTTCTCCTTTTTTGTTCAGATTCTGCGCAGTCTTGATCCGGCTATCCTGTGTCATGTTGTTTGTATTGATCCGCAGTTCCATAACCAGCCCCTACCTTATAGTCACCGAACAATGTCCAAACTGCTGAAAGCGATTGTTTTTTACTTTGATGTCGCAGGGATTGCACTCTCCATATCGGGTGCATTTTCTGAAAGCAAATGAGATTGATAAGTTTTCATCCAGAATATGCCCCACAGGATTTTCTCCATGATAGAGGTCCCTGTGACATCTGTGAATATATCCGTCAGGTGCAATAATCAGTTCTGTTGTTTTACACTCCACACTCTTCAATTCACTGCTATTTACAGCATCTGGATACTTATATAGACCATAAAATTTGCCTTTATAGATTCCAAGAAGCTCTTTTGTCCTGAAATCAATTCCACAGGCAAACGCTTTGTCCCTGACATAATCGATATTTGTCTCGAGATGGTCCACTCCAAAAAGGCCGGAAGAGTACCCGTTGTCTTGCATCCTTACAACCCTTTCGAGCAGGGATTCAAGTTCGGAGAACTCATGGTGGTAACTGACCCTAATGGAGGCATATGGAACATTCCGTTGTAATCTCTCAGGAGGGATTTCTCTCATGAACTCTTCAGTATCAAAGTCAAGGTTGGTGAGCATATCAATATAGAACTCTTCTTTCAGCCCTTTGATCAATTCAATAAACCCAGTATAGGCAGAAGGCTCTCCACCCTGCAATGTGATCGGGACCATTAATTTCCTTTTCATCTCTAACCTGTTCAGACCTTTAATCCACTCTTCGGGGGTTAATTCATCCCTTGGTTTCAAGAGGTTATGCCGGTTAATACAATAAGAACATCCAAAATGGCATCGGAACGTAAGAAAGGCCCCAATATAGGTCAATTCATCAGGAACATATGCCTCTTTCATTTTTCCAACACCTTCTCTATCTCTGAACAAACCCTATTCACTGTTATGGTTTGCATGCAGCTTATATTCCTGTAGCACACAGGTCTTAAGCATGGCACACAGTCATACTCTCCTTCAGGTTCTACCTTGCTGCCAAGATTATAAAGAAATGTCTCATGCGATGCTGTTGGCCCATAGAGTACAATTATTTTTTTCTTAAGCGCTATACCAATATGCAAGCCTAAGCTGTCGTGAGTCACAATCGATTTGCAACTATGTATCCATTCAATATATTCTTCGATGTCAGTTCGCCCTTGCTGGAATGATACATTGTACCGTTTCTGTATCAACATTTCGTAGAGATCATCCCAATTCTCTTTGGGCCAGACCTTATTGGGCCACTTTTTCCCTACAAGGAAATTGAGCCCTATTTCATATCTCAGATTTGATGTTGGCTTATACCCCAGAAGATACCCTTCCCTTTTCCATTTTTTGCCAAGCATCTCAAACAGCACATCCTGCCAAACACGTTTCGCCTTCCTTTTACTTTTCAGATCGGTGTAAATTTTAAAGGCCTCGTGACTGTTTTCATACGATTTTGCTTCTCCTGCCATGGGATCAAACCTGAAGCCATATTTGCTCCAGGCATTTATGGAATCGGCCAATGCGCATATTCCAGGGGACTTTTCAAGATTTACAACCACATCAAAACGTTCTGCCTGTAATTGAAGCACCGTGGTAAGGTTATATATGAGAATCCGATTGATATTCGGATTATCTTTGAGAAGGGCATATGCTTTATTATCTGTAAGCCAGGTGACATGGTAATCCTTATAGCAGTGAAGGATTACAGTGGTACGCATTACATCTCCTAGGCTAGGGATATTGCATATCTCTGGATCGAGGGTCTCTGAATACCCTAATTTAATAATCAATACTTTTTGCATGATGAGTTTTTGTCTTCCCTACTTATCTTGATTATCACTCAAGAGCAGCTTTCATGGTTATTATGGTAAACGCATTAAGTAAGGTGACATAAAAATTTTATTTTTGTCGGTTTCAAACATTGATGAGGTCATAAAAAGTCCAATTTGACCTTATCTTTCATTCCTGCGAAAGCAGGAATCCACCGATTTCAAAGAATTATGGGCTCCCGCTTTCGCGGGAGTGACGAGATTTTGACTTTTTACGAGTCCATCAACATTGTGACCTTTTAAAGATCGCCCTTTCCATAGATTCTATTTGGTATATGCCAGGACATCCTAAGACTTTCGAATTTTCGGGATTAGAGCCGACAGGGTCCTACTCAAATGAGTTTTTGAGAAATTCTGGCCCCCTCTGGTCGCTTCGGTCTGCCTGCCTTTTCTGATCTGTTTGGTTGGTTTGGCTTGCCCGCCGGTCTTGTGGTGGGTCTAGCGGGTCTATTTGGTTGGTCTGGTCTGTTGGTCTGTTTTGCATACAAACGGGAATAGACTTTGAACTGTCGACTAATTTTTTGCGTGCATGACGACGTCTTTCAGGCTAATCTCCAACTGTGTTCCAACGATTCACTCTCACCGATTGCTCAACCTTGAGGCTCTCACGAGATAGATCAGCCTCTCCGCAAAGAACACTCTAGGTCATAGACAAAATTGAGCCTGCTTCAAAAATCTTTATATCCCCCCAGTGAAATATTCTTCGCATTTCACGGGGCAGGCATTCCATCCCTTCCTTTATGCTCTCTTTTCTTGGGAGAGGTTCTATCATAAATATAGATACTTATCAATCAATTTCAGTATGTTAAACCATTGCGGCACATTGCGTTAATTCAGTGTTTGTCACCACCTATGATTTTCTGCACTTCTACTGAGTTCTTTTTTTTCTTAGCTCATCTAAAATGATAATTTTTTGCAGGTTCTGTAAAGGTCTTACTGTAGAGAAGCCGAGACGCAAGGCTCCGCCCCTTGGGTTACACCCTATCCAGTTGAATAACACACCCCAATCTTAGGGCTTTTTTTCGCGCCACCATGTATAGAGATAGCCTTTTTCCGGTCAAAATTTGACCTTGAGAAAGATTATGGCAAGAGATATGCCACATTGTTTTTTGCAATTTTTGTTATTATTTAAATGAGATATGAGAGAAGGGGAAATCGAGGGTAGGGAAAAAAGTCAATTTATTGACGTTTAGACCTGCAGGATTTGCCTATGCAAGATTTAGAGAGAGGCTCAGAAGGTAACCTCCATTCCTTCACGGGCAAAAAAGACTTCTATGTTGCCCGAATATTCTGTATCACAATATTTCTTGCTCAGTTCGTCTAACTCGGAATCTGTGCGTACAGGCTCGTGGTGAAACAAGGCCAAACGCCGTACATTAGCTCGTCTGGCGGCGGCAATGGCATACTCAACCGAAGAATGGCCCCAACCAAGCTTGGATGACTCGTATTCATCCTGGGTGTATTGTGCGTCGTGAATGAGTAAGTCGGCACCGGAAAAGAAATCTTCCAGTCGCTGGTTTTCCTCCCTGGCCACCTGTTCACCTTCCATGGCCATTGACTCGTCATAGGATGGATCGTCCGGGTCATTACAAAAGACATTTCGGTATGGCTCGGTATCGAAGGCGGTACAGAAGACCTTGCCACGATACTCAAAACGATAGCCCATGCAATATAGGGGGTGGTTCAAAAACTTGGAGGTGACCATAATGCCGTCGCCGATATCAAGGCGCTCCTCTTTCAGATCAACATATTCAATTTCAGAGCATAGCTCTGCGCGACGAACAGGAAAGTAGCGATATTTCAACTGACCGCCAACCACATTTTCGAGGTTGTCGTCTTCATGGGTAAAGGGTCCATAGACCGTAAGTTTTGTCTCCCGGAGATAAATTGGGGTAAAAAAAGGAAAGCCAATAATATGGTCCCAGTGTGTATGCGTAAGAAATATTTGCGTTTTTATTGGGCCTTTATGAAGCTCATTCGCTACGAGGGAGTTGCCTAGTTCTCTAATGCCGGTGCCCGCATCGATGATTATTAACCTGTTTGCCTCGATAAACCGAACTTCAAGGCAGGGTGTGTTTCCGCCATATTTCGTCGTATGGGGGCCGGGACATGGTATTGCGCCCCTTACTCCCCAGAATTTGATTTTCATGCGCCTAACCTCTTTTGCCAAACTGTAAGAAAACCTTGGCCTTTTCTATATCATCCAATACGTTCTCGCGAAGATCTGTGAGTGAAGATTGACTTACTCCGGCCTTGTCGAGAAGATAAGTAATCAATGAGTCCTCGGGAACATGATCACCTGCAGATCCTATTGCAAGGCTATTGGCAAATGTGTTCGCCAGTGATACAATGGTTACAAATTCGCTGCTCTCCTCGTTTGCATCATCCGGATTATGGTGGTAGGCTAGTGAATCAATTATTGTCTGGCCCAGGCCCCATTTTTCCGTGATCATTTTTCCCACCAAACAATGGTCAAAGCCAAAGACTGCATTTTCGGCTTCGTTAAGCGGTGGACCTTGCTCACTCCTACAGGACTCTAACGCACGGAGATACCCATCAGAGAGGTAGTTATTGAGGGGGATCTTACCAAGATCATGCAACAATCCACATACAAAATACTCTTCTCGTTGCGTGCGTGGAACATCCTTGATAGCGGCCAGCGACTTGGCAGTTACAGCCACACAGATGGAATGCGCCCAAAAATCATCCATTGAGAGAACCTTAAATACCTTTCTTGACCCCAGACTTTCCAGGACAGAGGTGCTAAGGGCAAGGTTTTTTACGGTATTAAGACCAAGCAGAATAATAGCGCGGGTCGAGGATGTTACCTTGCAAGGTAGAGAATAGTATGCCGAATTGATAAGCCTTAGTACACTGCCTGTGAGCACGGGGTCAAGTGAAATGACACGATTGAGATCGTTGGGAGAGGCATCCGGAGCATTACACACTTCCAAGACCTTTGAAAGCGTGGTGGAGAGACTAGGCATTTTGGATATATAAGCCTTGATCAGCTTAAAACCTCTTTCTTCCGTCACTGGGGACTCGTCCATAGAATATCCTCTATTACCAAAACTATGCGGGCAGGTTACAAAATCTTAACCTATGATTTTCGCCGGGTCAAGGAAAGGGGTCAGGAAAAAAGTTTGTGCATTTAGCCCATTGTAAATCTCGGTGCTTTCTGATAAAGAAACCATTATAATAAATAGTACCCTCGCAAGTTATGAGCCATGGAAAATTTACAGAAAGAAAAATTGCTTAAGAAAATTGGTGAGGGTGAGGGTATCCCTTCCCTCTCCCCCCTCGCGATTCAGCTCGTCGAACTCGCCGCTGACGATAGTATTTCTGCCCAGGACCTAGCCGACATTATAGAAAAAGACCCTGGCCTGACCACGAGGCTTCTAAAGTTAGTCGGCAGTGCCTTTTTTGCGAGGCCAAAACAAGTCACTTCCATCGCCCAGGCCATTGTCCTTTTAGGCTTTAAGAGACTTCGCATCATGGCATTAAGCCTATCTTTGCGAGATACATTTCCCATGGGTAAGGCCAAGGGCATAGACTACGATCATTTTTGGAAGACCTCCCTTTATCGTGCACTGGTCGCGCAGGAGTTTGCCCGGGCCTCAGATCAGCCTGATATGAATCCGGACGAGGCCTTTATTGGTGGACTGATTCTAGAAATCGGAATGCTAATGCTATATGAGGTTTATCCCGAGGGCAAGAAAGAAAATTTTCCTGGATGGAATTTGACCCTCGAAGAGGCCATTTCATTAGAGGAACAAATTCTGGGAATCAATCACAGGGAAGTGGGAAATCTTACCCTTCAGCGCTGGAGATTTCCTGAGGATCTGGTGAAGACTCAAAGGCATTTTGGCGTTGAAGCCATGGAACCAGATAAACCCATCCTCTGCAGGGTTGTAGAGCTGGCAAGAAGGGCGACAGAAACTATATTCATCCACACCAATGAACTATATGATCTCCAAGAACTCGCCCAGGGTCTCATAAAAAGGGATCATGAGACGGTCAACAAAATCCTATCGGACGCCTTTAATAAGGTTGAAGCCTTTGCAGATCAACTTCGTTTCAGGGTGGATTCTCAGACTGAAAGAATAGAAGTCTTGGAAAACGCCAACAAGGCGCTTGCCAGGATTAACTTCTCTATGGAGACCTCTTTACAGGGTCTTCTCGATCACGTAAGCGAGTATGATCGCTCTTTGACTGAGATTTCGGTTGAAATGGCGCAGAGACGCAAGGTTATCCTTCAAAATACCCTGGATGCGGTAGCCCATGAAATTCGTAACCCCCTCCTTGCCATAGGCGGCTTTGCCAAAAGGCTTGCGCGTGAGACCAAGAAAGATGATCGTGGCGGGCAGTACGCCAATATCATTGCGAAAGAGGCCATGCGTCTTGAGCGTATTCTGAATGAGATTATGGCATATTCCCAGGCCTACGAACCTGCCTTTGTTGAAGAAGATGTGGTCTCGCTCGTTGAAGGGGTGATTGACGAATTTGGTGATGTTTTTAAGAAAAAAGGCATCGATGTTATCAGAGATTTTTCTCAAAAGGACGTCCGTGTATGTCTTGACACGAAAGGGATCACATCGGTGCTACGGCAGTTCTTAAATAACTCTGTGGGCATGATAAAGAATACCGATGGCGAGGTGAAAGTGTCGATTCAGCCCCTGACGGAAACAAAAGAGCTATCCATCCGCATTTCTGACAACGGGCAACTGATTCCGGGTGATGTGCGCAATGCATTATTGGAGTCAAATCTTTCCACAAAGACATTTGATGGCGGATTGGGGCTCCCCATGGCGCGAAAAATTATAGATGCCCACAATGGCCGCATTGACCTTAAAGAGACAAATGGCGGTGGGAATATAGTTGAAATCTGTCTCCCAAGATAATCATTCCTCCCTCATTGGCACTTCACTGGAATCCTTGAATCCTTGGCCCCTAGAACCCTTAGGTTATCACCAACTCTTTTGGAGAGGACGCTCAAGAGGTGGTAACCTTGGAAAATTTAAATGATCCTATGTTGAGTCAATATTTTGACGATCTCAAAGGTTAAAAGTAAATCCGGTTTCCACTCTTATATTCAAATTCCTTGCCAATAAAGTTTAATCAGTTGAAATCATATTGAAAATGATTTTAGGCTCCATTCCGGCATATTTCCTGCTAACACACATTCATAAGGTGTAGGACTATGTTTCAATTGTTGCGGTCAATATCAGTGATGCAAAAAGGCCTTTGGCGACAGACGAGTAAGGAGATGGCATGAAAAATAGAGCCAAGAAGCTAATAACGCCCCTATTGACTTTTCTCATGTCTTTTGTAGTGCTTTGCCCGGGAACCGGAAATGCTTTCGAGCAGTGGAATGGTGAAGTGACCGGAAATGTAAAACTAAGGATATCTCCTGGAATTGATAGCAGGGTTATAACTTGCCTTAGAAAGGGTGAAAAGATATTAGTGAAGGATAAACACAATGACTGGTATAATATCGTCCACGAAACAGATGCGTATGGGTACAGAGGATGGGTCTATGGAAAATTCGTAGAGAAGATAGAAAATGATGAAGAAAAACCGCGAACACCTATAAATAAGAGTGCGGAAGTGGCCGAAATCCCTAAGGAGGCCTCCCGGGCAGAGGTGGCCTCAGAAGGCAAACAGGGAGCACAAGAGCTGGATCTTTCGGCCAAATCACAAAAAAATGTGCCACAAGACACGTCCCACGAGGAGGTTAAACCACTCGTTGAAAAAAAGGCGCAAGACCAAGAAATAGAGGCCCTGAAGCAAGAAATTGATAAAATAGCTCAAGGAACAGAGGCAGCACAAGCATCTGATGTCTCCTTCGTGGTTAAACAAGACAGAGGAGGTCCCTTTCCTATCGTAAGAGAAACAGAGAGACAAAAATCTCCGAAAGTAACCAATAGAGAGAACTATCCTGACCAGCAAAGGATTAGTGTTTTGATCAGGCTTATTCTGAGACTATCACCTGTTGTCTTATCTTTGCTCGCCCTTCTTTTTTCATATAACGCCCTAAAGTTGTCGAGACAAAACTAGCCTACCACCCTTCTCAAACCGTTTACCAAAAAGTGACAAGATAGTCTGCCCTTCGGAAAATTACCTTTATACGTTTCTTTAAAAAAATCATGCCTATGTAATTTATTACCTAAAAATGGAATTCTATTTCCCATTGTCTTCTTTTTTTATCTCATCTCAATGTCATATAACATCTTGTTTATTCTATAGAAATTCAATGACCTGCCGCCATGGCATAGTTTTTTCATTGTTTTAGTTTGCAGAGGTTGACTCAACGCTAAAGAGGAGGCCTGTCAGTTCTGGTAATTTCGGGCGAGGACGAAATGCAAGTAATGCATTTGAGGGTCTAATCATTGAAAAGCAAAAAAGATCTAGAAGAAGAACTCAGCTTTTTGGGCTTACTTGATAAGGCAATAGAGATCTATTTTGAGCTGGGAGAGAGGGCAGTCCTGTCTTATATAAAGTCCAGCTACCGCCTATTGAGTAAGGTCTACCATCCGGATGTAAATCCGGACAATAGAGTGAAGGCAGAGATGACCCAGCAAAGGCTTAACAAGGTTAATCGCCTAATTGGCCAAATGAGTGATGAAGAACTTGTTGAGTTGATCAAAAGCAGCAGTAGAAGATCTGCTAAGAGTAAAAAAAAGATATTAGTTGTAGAAGATGAGGCCAGCCTGCAGGAGATATTCAAGGACGTCTTTGTCATGGAGGGGTATGATGTCAGGGTGGCTATTGATGGGCAAAATGGCTTTAAACTCTATTGTAAATTTGAACCGGAACTCGTTTTTACTGATATTATAATGCCAAAGATGAATGGTATAGAACTTGTGGAAAAAATCAGAGGCCTAAATCCGCAAATCAAAGTAGTATATATTAGTGGCTTTCTTGGAATCAAGAAACTGAGGCGCAAACTGGATAGCGAAGTCTTGAGATATGGATATTGTGCTCTCTCAAAGCCCTTTAAGATAAGCGCTATGTTGCATCTGGTAAAAGATTATATGAACAATGATTTGAATGATCCAAGTAGAGTAAATATATTTGCATAGGCCCAAAGTAAACTCAGGTCGCTCTATCTAACTGCTTGATTAAGATTTCTTTGCCTTTGCCTGTCTAATAAGCTCTTTTCCGAATTTGTCTAGAAATATATCTAGGTCTTCTTTCCAGTCTTGCATCACATTGATGCCGTATTTCTTTAATAGCCTATTTTCCAGAATACAATTGACCGGCCTGCGGGCTATTTCCCGGAAATCTCTCATGCTACAAGGTTCTAAAGAGGTCTTTAGCCCCAGCTTTTTGAGTATATATTTCGCAAATTCAAATCTGTTACAATAGCCCTCTGCCGTGGCATGGTACGTCCCCCTTCCCCCATTATTCAAGAGGACCCCAATCTGGACGGCAAGCTGATAGGCCCATGTTGGTGAACCAAATTGGTCATTAGCGACCTTCAGTACCCTGGGCTTTTTTTGAATTGCCTGGTTCACAATAGATCTGATAAAATTGCTTCCGTTAATACCGTACAGCCATCCTGTGCGAAGGATAACGTAATTTGGAGAATTTTCCCGCACAGCGGTCTCACTCTCCATTTTGCTTTTTCCGTAAGCAGAAAGTGGGTTCGGGGCATCATCTTCAAAATAGGGTTGAGGAATTGTCTTGTGACCGTCAAACACGTAATCTGTTGAAATATGGACTACTTTGCACTCAAATCTTGCCGAGCATTGGGCCAGATTCCTTGGGCCTTCGACATTTATTTTTCTGACGGCAAAACTCTCTTTTTCACATGCGTCAACATCAGTAAAGCCTGCACAATTTAGGACTACATCAGGTAAATGCTTTTCAAGGTTTTCTATGACACCATCCCAACTGACAATGTCCATCTCTTTCTTATCTGGGGCTATTACCTCATGATCTTGAGAAAGCAATGCCTTGCATTCGCGTCCCAACATGCCTGTACTGCCCAAAATAAGTATTTTCATTCCTAACTGCCCCCAAATCAAAAACTTAAATTTTATAACATAGCACATAAATAAAAAAAATCCACAAAATCTTTGTGCCTATTTTGAGTTAGATGACATCGAAAATTTTTGGTTCTTATGAGTTAAGTGCCGCTCTATTTGAAAAAAGCTCCAATCCGGAAAATCAATTTGTGCAACCACAAAATACAGCGACTTACGCCCGTGGTCATCAGCCAATTTTCGATAGAGGGTCAAGGATCAAGGGTTTTGCGGACCTTTTTTGAGTGGCCGGTGAGAGTCATTTTCTGGTTGAAGGGGATAAGTAGCCAGAATTAGGATGGATAAGACATTCTTATTGGAAGGGGAAAATGAAAAGATCCATTTAGGAGTTGAACCTGCAAACTGTCACAGTTCTTGAAGGTGGCTTCAAATGGGGCTCTTATGGATGGGGAACCACATCCTTCGAGATGGGCAGGTAAATGTTAAAGGTGCTTCCTTTTTCCTTTTCACTCTGCACATTGATAAGACCACCATGATTTCTTATGATGCCGTAAACAAAGGCCAGTCCTAAACCTGCCCCCCTACCCATCTCTTTAGTAGTGAAAAATGGCTCAAAGATCCGCTGTTTGATGGCTTCATCCATGCCTATTCCGGTATCAGTGATAGACATCTTGACATATCTGCCCGGTTCTATCCCGTATGCGTCGATATAATATCTTTCGTCAAGTATCACGTTCTCGGTTTCAAGAAATAAATCCCCGCCATTTGGCATGGCATGACGGGCATTTTCATAAAGATTCACCAGTACCTGCTCAATCTGATCCTGATCCGCCTCTACTGCCCACAAATCTTCCTGATATTTTCTATGGATTTTTATTCCCTTTTTGCCTTGGGCAAATGTTTCGGAGGTATCTTTGATAAGATCGTTTAGGTCTGTCGTTCTGACATCGTACCTGCCGCCGCCCGCGAAGCCCAACAACTGTTTTGTGAGGTCTGCTGCACTCTGAACGTGCTCCTCGATGTTTTTTATCTTTTCATAATGGGGATGCGATGAATTGATATCTAAAAGCACTAGAGAGGCATTGCCCTGGACCCCCATAAGGAGGTTGTTAAAGTCGTGGGCAATACCCCCCGCCAATGTGCCTATTGCCTCCATTTTCTCGGCCTGTTGAAGCAGGACCTCCTGTTTCTTTTTTTCACTGACATCCCGATAGGTCCATAGAAATCCAACATCATCCCCTCTTCCATTTTTCAAGGACAATGCTGATAGCTGGACGTCTACATATGTTCCATCCTTCTTTTTCAACTTTATCTCCCGGTCTTCTATCTCACCTTTTTCGGATATTTCCTCCATAATCTTTTCTGCATCGTTTCCTCCATTATCGTACAAGACATGTATCTTCTCCCCCACAAGCTCCTTTTTCTCATAGCCAAGGATTTTTGTTACCTTGGATGAGGCATAAATGGCCATTCCATCAAGATCAGTAGTCGTTATACAATCTGGGGAGCTTTCAAGGATATTTTGCAGATAATCTTTTTGGGACTCTAGCTGACTCCTTTCGGTGATATCCCTGACGGCACCTCGAAATCCGGAGGGATTACCTTTGGCATCCTTCATCAAAGATACAGAGGCCTCGATATGTCTTTTGGTGCCATCTTTACGTTCAATTTGGGCTTCAAATTCCCTGGCGGGCCCTCCATTCGCATATACCTGATTGAAGGTCTCATAGATTTTCTTCCCTTGTTCTTCATCCATGTATTCCCTGTTGTTCATTCCCTGCAATTCATTCCTGGAGTATCCCCATATCTTGCGAAATGAATCGTTGAAAAAGGTCAAGTTTCCTGAAATGTCGACCTCATAATAGCCCTCCTCTATGGCCGCAAGAACGGCTTGAAGCGATTCCCCTGATTGTGCACGTTCAGCCCTCTCGCCATTTAGGAGTTCCCTTGTATCTGAAAGTTCGGCGGCATGATCTTTGAGTCGTGTCTCCAGCTCTTCACGAGTTTTTCCCAGCGACTCTTCCGCCTTTTTCCGTTCATCTCTCTCCTGTCTTAGAAGTCTATCGGTGTTTGAAAGCTCAGTCGTCTGGTCTTTAAGCCGTCCTTCCAGTTCCTCGTTGGCCTTTCTTAGGACCTCCTCCGCCTCTTTACGTTCAGAAAGCTCCCTATTTAGCAACTCATTGGCGATCGAGAGCTCGGCGGTTCGTTCTTCTACACGACCTTCCAGTTCTTCAAGAATGCCGTTGAGCTCCTCTTGCGCTCGTTTCCGCTCGGATATCTCATGATTTAAAAGCTCATTGGCATTTGTGACCGCAGCGGTTCGCTCTTCGAGCCGATCTTCCAGCTTTTGCCTTAACCTCTGCAAGGCCTCGTCAGCCCGGCACCGTACAGTAATGTCACGGGCAATGCCCAATATTACGCCCTGATCTTTAATCTTTGCGGGAGAAGTGCTTATTTCCACTGAGACAAAAGTGCCGTCTTTTCGTTTCAGATTGAAAACCTCAGGTCCACTGGGTTTCCACAATTCACTTTTTGCCAAGAATTCGGCAGCCTTTTGAATTTGCTCCGAAGGTAATAGTCTGGAGGTCAAAAAATTCTTTCCGATCAGCTCATTTTTCTTGTAACCGGTTATTTCCTCTGCCGCTCGATTGCAATCCACGAAATTGCCGCTCATATCAGTTAAGTAATAGGCATCAGGGGCAAATTCAAACAAGGCCGTGAGTCGTTCCCTGCTCTCTCGCAAAACCTTCTCTGAACGCTTACAATCGGTGTAGGACGCCTCCAAATCACCTGCTTTTCTGCGGATCTGTATCAATTCATCGGCTAGTTGTTCTTTGGTCTTCTCTTCATTTTTCATTTTATGTTCCTCTTAAAATAATACTAGATCAGTAGAGCCTTTTTAGAGTTTCAAAAATAAGATTTGGATATCTTAGGCCTAGGCACAAAAAAACAGACAGCCTCTCTTGAGTGGTAGGGAAGGGGTTATTGATGGAGTGGAAGTGCAAAATTGCTCTACTTTTTAATCTATTGTTCGATCTTATGCAAAATGTATGCAAGGCATGGATTGGATATCATATTGATTTTAATTTCATATAGTTGCCATCGCTCACGATAAAAGACATGATAAAAAAGACGCAAATAAATACTAAATTTTAGGAAACTAAATGCCACTTATTGGCAAAATATTACATACTTCCCTTAGGCGAATTTGCAGGCATCATAACATTCCCCTGATCCCCGGCCCCTGTGAACTATTACCATTTTATCCCTTTGAAACAGACGTGTTCCCATACATCTAATTCTTGTGCTCCGATCTCAGAGACCTTACATATGAAATAGGACCACTATATTCCGACAATTTGAGCCGCGCATATAATTCTTTCGATCTCATCCAGAACATTCCATACTGGCCCTTTTCGATATATTCCAACATCATATCAGTTGATTTTTTGGACCATATATACCGATCCAATGACTTATCGGCTTGATGACCCTTTCCAAATACATGAAAGACGACCTCGCGAAGCGCCTCATAATTGGCATAATCTTGGGTCCAAATTGTTACTGTATATAACCTGCCATGCCAAAACGCATATACAACTGTTTCGAGCTTTGCCTTACCGATTTCAGATATATCCCCCACCCGCACATATTTCTCTATCCCTGGCAAACTCGTATCCGTTTCCAGGTATTCCATATCCCTTAAATGGGAGAGTTTGTTTCCCCAACGCAGTCCGCGGAATCCGTCTGGCATGAATATATTGTCTTTTGTCTTTTCGATCTCAATGATATCGCCTTGCGAGTATTTAATCTCCCTCACATCTTTTTTGGGCAAGCTGACGACAAGGCCATTAATGTAGAATTTGATCTTTCCTTCTTCCTGCCATGCCCTCTTTGTCTGAATTGTTGTCCCGCCTTTAAGAACCACGGTATCTGCATAGACAATCATGGGCAACAAGATCATTGAAAGATATATTACTATAGATGTGTTCACTAAGCCAAAACCTTTTTCCAAAAGGCTATAGAGATGGGGACTATTTCTTGTATGGGACAATAATTATCTCTACTCTTCGATTCTTTTCTCTTCCCTCCGGTGTATCATTGGATTCCAGAGGGCGAAATTCGCCAAAGCCCATAGTGGAAATTCTCTCTGGATCAATAGATGTCCTGGCCAAAAGGAATTCCGCCACAGAGGCCGCCCTAGCCATTGATAATTCCAGATTGGACTTGAATTTGCCTCCCCTAACCGCTAAGTTGTCTGTGTGGCCGGCAATTATGATATCCCCTTTTACATCTTTTAAAACTGAGCCAATCTTTAGGAGAAGGGGTTTCATTCGTTGTCGAATAACGGCCTTTCCCGAATCAAAAGTGGTCTCCCCCATCATACGGATTGTGGTCTGTTTTTCTCCAACCTCTACCTTGATAAGATTTTCCAGGTCCTGGTAATCTTTTTCGATTTCCTGCACAATCGGTTTTACAATCTCTTTTTCCAACAGGGTTAAAATGACAGCCTGATCAAAGTCCTTTGCGATAATTTTTTCCCCCTTGGGAGAATCAAAAACAGGTGTCTTTCGCTTGATCCCAAATGCTTCCGCAATTGATCCTGAGACTACCCTGTATTTCTTACGATCCATCTCGGAAAATGATAGCATGAGCACAAAAAAACAAAGGAGGAGGCTCATGAGATCACCAAAGGTTACAACCCAAAGGGGGGCACCTTCTTCCTTTGAAACGTTATTTTGGACAGGCTCTTCACTCATTCTTTGCCCGCGCAGCATCCCGCGCAGCATCTTTCTTGGCTACCACTTTCTCGCGGATTTTTGGCGCCAAGTGAACTTTCAAAGACTCTTCCAGGACCATTCCTGATGTACCACGACTTATTTCGATGGCGGCATCAAGGACAATCTGCTTGATCTCTTGTTCCTGCTGGCTCCTCAATGCAAGTTTGTCTGCCAGAGGTAAGCAGACGAGATTGGCCAGGAGCGCACCATAGAGCGTGGTGAGGAGTGCCACGGCCATGGCCGGCCCAATGCTTGCGGGACTTGCCATGCTGGAAAGCATCTGAACAAGTCCAATAAGGGTGCCAATCATGCCAAAGGCTGGAGCAGATGTCCCCATGCCCTTAAATATATTTTGACCCACTGTATGACGCTGTATGGTCATACGGATATCCTTTGTAAGTAATTCTACTACCCGTTCCTCGTCAAAGCCGTCAACCAAGTACTGTAGCGCCTTGGCCGTAAATGCGTCTTTTGATTTTTCCCTTTCCAACGCCATTAACCCCTCACGCTTGGCGAGTTTTGCGAGAGAGGTCATTTTCTCCAAGAGTTCATCCGGCTCTTCCAGTTTGACGATAAAGGCCTTCATTGCCACTTTAAAAGAATTGATAATATCCCCCATGGAGAACTTGATAAAGCTAGTTGCAAAGGTGCCGCCCAGGACAATCAATATCCCTGGGATATTGATAAACACAAGGGCACCGCTACCCATCAGAATGGCGGAAACAACAAGAAACGTTCCGCCAAAAAGCCCTATAATTGTTGCAATATCCATATTTATACCCTTAAATGTTGCCTATAACTTACGGGATTTTTCGCGTTATACACCCCCCTATAGAGGAATTGGAGTAACCCGTTGAATTTTAGAGGCGTTTCTCAAAACACATTTTTTCTGGATTTTCATGCCCAATAAATAGGCATCTTTTGTGCCAATCACAATGAATAGAAAATACTGGCCCAACATGTTTATAATTAAAGGTATTTTAAGGAACGACTGTATGGTGGAGATATCTTTAGGGTTGGTGCCTTGACAGATCGTCAAAAATATGGCGGTAGCTCAGGAATGGCGGCTAAACGTGCTCCCTCCTGTAAGGGCACGTCTTTTGACTGCACAAAGGGCAAGGCGAACGTAATTGCATTTTTCTGGCCCCTAACATAACCGAGGTAATGGATTTGCTCGGTAACATTGCCCATGCCTTTGTGTGGTGAATTCCTATCTTTTCAGGCATAAGAAGGGCAAAAATTGCCTCCTGGCCATAAAGCGGCCAATCACAGTATCCAGGGCTGAATCGGGCTGACCTCTTGTATTTATCCAGGTTCAGTTCTTTCCACAGTTTTTTTCCAAGGCCCTCTGAAACCCTTTCCACAATCTCCGAGCCCGCTGCATCAAGGATATAGCCCAATGAGAGAGACTGTTTCTGGACTGACGTAACCTTGATATCAAGACTCCTGCCAAGTGTCACCGCATATACGAGCATGATTTCCGCTGACTCCATCAGCCCTGCGACCTTTGCCCATTTTTTACTCTCTATGCGGATGCCCTTGCCCTGGATCATCTTTCCCCCAATCTCTTCTAACGGGGTAATCAAAAAAATGCCCTTGGGATTCGCCAACTTCATTGCCAACTCAAGGGCCTTTTGGATTTGCTTTTCTATATCCCTTGGAATTTTTTGTTGTGCATCGGTATAACCCAGCCTCTTGTAAAGGCCCGGCCGGATCAACTCTACTGAAGGAACAGGGGGCTTAATAGTCTGGATGTGTTTCATATTTATCGTGCCGGATAGACATGGCGTATTTTTGATGTAATTTAAGATAACTATCACCTTTAGTTCAACTGCCTGCCGTAACTGCGGCGCAGACAGGTCATTGCTCGAGATGGCTGATAAATAGCTGGGTATTTACTTTAAAGACCCTCCAGGACTCTTCGCGTCTCTTCTGGGACATTAACAGCGGACTCCGCGTATCCATCGGCGCCAAAGCTGCGGGCAATCTCCTCATCTAGCGGGGCCCCACCCACAAGAACAGCGACATGAGGAAGATCTCTTTTACACCAGGCAACGACCTCTCGCATATTTTCCAGAGGGGTGGACATCATGGTAGAGACCGCTACAAGGGCAGCCCGTGTCTTTTTTGCCTCTTCAATAAAGACGCTGGGTGGAACATTCCTGCCAAGGTCGATGACATCATAGCCACAAGCCTGTAACACGCCTGCTACAATGTTCTTGCCCAGATCATGAACATCCCCCTCCACAACACCTATAATAATACGTGATGCCTTGCCGTCATCTTTATTTGTTGGTTGTAAAGTCTTTAGCATATCGAGGCCTTGTCTCATCACATCAACAGAGAGCAAGAATTCCGGAATAGAACTGGAATGGTCTTGAAGTTTCATGCGGGCCGAATTCAGACCATCTGTCAAGGCCTTCAAGACAAGATCCATCGCCAGGCCAGATGCCGTTGCCTTTTGAAAGGCCTTATCCAGGATATTGGGATCACGTGACATAACCGCGTCTTCAAAATCTCTCAAGATGTCTGTTTGGGACTTCATCTTTTTCTCCTTTAAACAAGCCCCTTTTTGGGGCTCAGCCAAAGCCGGGCCCTTTGGAACTGGATTCTTTATTATGATTCAGCAAAATCGCTCTGCCGCTTTTACCATTGCGATAGCGTTAGTCAAGGGAATGTTGGGTGGATATTCACAGCCCGGCGCAAGAATGTAGCCGCCGTCCCTTCCCAACACCTCGATCTGCCTTCGGCATTCATCCATCACCTCTTGAGGAGTTCCATGGACCAATAATGGAGTAGGCACATACCCCAATAAGGTGACCTGTTCACCATATCGCTCTTTCAGTTCTTTGGGTGATTTACAGTCATCAGGAAGATGGGCAAAGCTAATCACTTCTGGCTCCATAAACTTTATCTGGGAATCAAAGTAGAGCCCATGCCCGCAATTGTGGACCCCCACAACCAGCCCATTTTTTTTGACCAGCTGACAGATCTCTCCGGCAAACGGGCCTTCAATGGTCTCCCATAATTCTCTGGAGAGTCCATTCCAGGAGGCAAAAAGGGTATCAATAGCAATTGCCGATACACCGGTAACGCATTGTGCCTGTACAAATTCCAGCAATGTCTCCGTGATTGTCTCGCATGCCTTAATTACCTTTTTGGGGTAGTTGACACAATCCTTAAAAAGGTGTTCCGCACCTCTCATCATACTTAGGACACCAAGGGGACCGAAGACAAATCCGCTCACCAAGGCCCGTAGCCCTGTTCGCTCGGCCATAATCTCGCATAGGCGTACGAATTCCTTCATCCTTGGGGCATCACTTAGGCGTACAGGCCTAATTTTTACGTAGCCCTCTGTGTCCCTTACAACGGGCTCACTATAATCTGGGTAGGCGGTTGAATTTTCGGGATAAACCATGCTCTGGCCAAAATCGGCTGCTTCAACAGAAAGGTCCAGCATAAGGATAACAAGATCTCCCCCCACAAATTCGAACCCGGCCGTAAATGCCTCGGCGGTCTTATCGGCATTCAGTGAATACTCTGGAAATGATATGCCTGTAATCTGCCTGGCGGCACCATTTACAAGCGGTGTAACAGGGACACGATCTGGTTCCTTGTGCTGAAACGCGGTCAGGACCCTTTCAATAGAAGACAATTTGCTGAATTTCCCTCGAATGCTCCCCATTGTAGCTACAGCATTGAGTAAAGGGGTGGGTATTTGCTTCATCGGGGGAACCCTGCCTCCCCTAAGGGCCTTCACGATATCTGACAAGGGCATGTACAAATCCTCCTTTATGGTTTCAAAGATAAGGTATTACCGGAAATTTTGTTGCAATTTTTTTATCAAGGCTTATTATAATATGTATGTTATATTAAAAAGAGGGTTGATATAAAGCCCGATGTATGTTGCCAGGAGACGAACAGCCTAAAAAACCAGAGACTTTTAAATATAAAAGTGTATCACAGATTTGAAGGAGAAGGCAATGCCGATTTACGAATTCAAGTGCAAGAAATGTGGTAACGTCTTTGAATCTCTATGTTTTGCCAGTGATAGAGAAGATGATATTTCATGCCCTTCCTGTGGGGGTAAAGAGACAGAGCGTCTATTATCAGCATTTTCCTCCTGTTCTTCCAGCGCGGGTCATAGCATAAGCAGTAGTGTGGGCTCCACATCTTGCTCCCCAAGGGGTGGATTCTCTTGAGGCTGATCGGTTAACAGCCGTGTGCTGTAAGTATCTCACCTATTCTCTGCCTCAGGGCTTCGCCCAAACCGGTAAATGGATAAATTAATTGGCAGACGTGAAGGCAAAAGAAAGGGGAAATCGGATGGGCATATGGATTTTTCTATTGATTATTGCGGTCTGGCTCGTATTACAGGCCTACATCCTACCCAAATTTGGAATATCTACCTGAGTGAGACCTACCTGCCAGGTTGGCAATGGAGATAAACCCCGACAGGGTAATTAGTATATACATCCTTTCATGATGTCATGCGCGAGCTTAGGCCTCATTTCGGGCCCATATTAAAACACTTCTCGGATTCAATCGCATCTTGTCAAAACAATTTCGGCCAAGTCCATCACACGAATTGAATCTTCGATATCCTCTGTCTTAATAGCATCCTCAAGCATCTTTGCACAGTTGGGACAAGCCACCGCAATAACTTCAGCGCCAGTATCCAAGGCCTCACGAACCCTCGCACGCGCAGGACTATCACTACCCGGACCCAAGATATCCGTAAAAAAGTTACCCCCTCCACCACCACAGCACAGGGCATTATCTCTGCTCCGGTCCATTTCTATAAATTCCACATCAGGAAGTGACAATAGGACCTTCCTGGGTGAGTTGAACTCCTTGTTATGCCTTCCAAGATAGCATGGATCATGGAAGGTAACCCGCAAGGGCCTGCCCGATGCCTTGAGTTCCGCATTCTTGAGCATCTGTTTCAGGATTTGGCTATAGTGATAGACATCAAAGTCTCCGCCTAATTCGGGGTAATCGTTCCTTATTGCATTGTAGGCATGAGGTGAGAGAGTGATCATCTTTTTTACTCCCAGGTCTTTGAATTGCTCAATATTCTGTTTGGCAATGTGCTCGAACAGCCCTCTTTCGCCCATAGACCTGACCTCGTTCCCGTCACAGAACTCCCGGGAACCCAAGATACCGAAAGTCACCCCTAAATTTCCTAGCAGAAGGGCCACGGACTGGGCCATCTTCTTCCCGCGCTCGTCATAAGACCCAACGCATCCCACATAAAAGAGATATTCTTGCCCAGCGTATGGCTCTACATCCAAACCTTCGGCCCACTTCCCGCGTTCGTCTTGAGGAAGCTTATAGGGATTTCCTTGAATGTTTATGGCCTTGAAATAGTCCCTCACCTGAGGTGGCACAGCTCCCTCATTGACCAGCTCCTCCCTTCCTGCGATAAAGGCATTGAGCAGATCATCTTTAAACTTTGGAAAGACACAGTGTTCAACACAGTTGGCGCAGGTGGCACAGGAATATAAAATTTCAGCCAGTCGTGGGCTCGTCTTGATCTCGCCATCCAGCCATGCCCTCAAAAGCCACATTCGCCCCCCAGGCGAATAGGTCTCAAACCTGAACCTCAAATAGGATGGACAATTAATGTCCAAATAATCACTTGGCAATTTGCAATATCCACATCGAAAACATCTGTGAAGAATCTCCTCGTATTTCATCAATCTACCTCCCAATTTCCCGGGTTCATAATTCCCTTTGGGTCGAGCAGTGACCGCAGACGATTCATGAGCCCATAAGTGTTTGGGTCCATCCGCTGGATAATCTGCTTTTGGGCCGGGGCCTCGGCCTTCCATGGGATACCTCCCATTTCGAGGGCTACCTGATTAGTCTCCTCCAAGGCCCTTTGGGCACGCTCCACGTCAGATGCATCCGCTCTGTTGAAGGCATAGGCATAAAAAAACATCATACAGTGGCCCAGCCCCATAACCCGGGCACCTGTTGAATAGGCCGCGTCATAACGCTCACCAATCTCCTCTCCCATCCTGTACGCCTTAGGGAAAAGCTCGATTGGCATAATGGCCCCTACATATTCAAACCCCCCGCCCTTTCTCACATCGGCAAAACGCACAAGAGCCGAAGCAGGGGCCTCCAGAAACATCTTCTTCATTGGAGGGGGAAGAGGCATGAAACCACCGATCTTGTCGTTTATATATTTCAAGACAGAGGATCTAATGAGATTCCTCTTCCAGATCAACTCTTCCTTGGTATCCGCCGAGTAATTGATATTGATGTGCTGAAATCCACGGGCCCACAGCGGCTTTGGGGACATCCATGCGGTAACGTCTTCACCAACCCCCACACCCGTGACACGATGGATAACGTCTGGTACCAGCTCCGGGTCCTCGACCACAAATATCCCAACATCATTGAAAGGCCGATTGGGAAAGAGCCTTATTGCCAGCTTGGTCACTACACCCGTGGTACCAGCCCATCCAACAAAGAGCCCGGCCAGGTCCGGAAGTGGGGCCCTGGAGAACCAATAGGGTGATATAGAGCATGAACCAAGCCTTACTATCTCACCGGTAGGCAGAACGGCTTCTAATCCGTTTAGCATTTCTGAATGGAAGCCCCCAGCATGTGAGAGATGTCCAGACCCGTGTATAAGCACATTCCCGGCCATTGTGGCAATAGGTGGCGAGTCAGGAATAGAGTGTTTGAGGCTTGGATGGTGCTTCTTCAGATGGGCCTGAAGCATGCCCTGGGAGGCCCCGGCCTCAACAACGGCGTAACGGCTGGTCTCATTAACTTCCAGGATCCGATTCATCCTTTTCATATCGAGCACTATACCACCCTTTAGTGGTCTGGTGAGACCTGACAAGACAAGGCCGCCTCCCATTGGTACGATAGGCACCTCTTTACGATTGGCCAGAATGACAATCTTTTGCACCTCCTCGGTAGAATTCGGCATGACAACGAAATCAGGGTTGCAGGGCTCCATCGTACCGGGATCCCGTGAATAGATGAATCTCTCCTCGGGCTGATTTGAGACGTATTCAGGCCCAACAATCTTCTCGAGTTCTTTGTAAATTTCCTCCATAAGTTCCCCCTATCATTTCTCGCCCAATGCAGACCGACATAGGTCGCTCATGAGCATCGGCATGATTCCACGCTCCGCCACGGCTTCCCCAAGAGTAAAAAGACAAAACGGGCAATTGAACACGCATACGTTTGCCCCAGCGGAGACCATGTCATCCAGATTTTTTTTCTGCACATCATCGGCCATGTCTTCCCGCTGTTGGGCCCTAAGGACACCTCCACAACAAAGGGCATTTTCGCGGTCATATTCTCTCTCCACTCGTTCCACCCCTATCCTCTGGAAGATATCGTCCACCCAGTGTTGGGTCTCCGGGACCAGTCTGTTGGAGCAAGGGCGCTGGTAGGCGACCTTCAGGCCGAGGGGATTGATTTGATCGCTCAGTTCGTCAAGCCTTTTTGTTAGATACTCAAACAAATGTATCGGCTTGAAGGGTACCTCGATGCCAAAGGCCGGAGCGAGCTGAGTATATGTCCCATAGCATTCGTCGTGAAAGCAGATTACCTCTTCCACTCCGCTATCCTTTAGATAATTTGTCCAGATATTATCAATCATCTGGGGAAGGCGCTCACGAATAACAGAGTTCTTGGCAAAATGGAGCCACATGATATTGCAAAAGATATCACTTCCTACAATGATTGATGCCCCATCAAATAGCTTCCCTTGAATAGATCCCATCAACATTGGGAAGTAACACATGTTTATGACAGGGGCCTTGACCGTCTGTGGTTGGATCTGCCCCTTTGGGGCCATCATAACGACCTGTTGTTTGGTCAAAGGGATCGGAACAGGCCACACACCCTTTTGCTCCTGACGGTCAACGATCAGATAAAAAGGGTGATTCCCATGGGGACAATACTCCTCGCAGGCATAACAAGTGACGCAATCCGTTAATACGGCAGAGTCTTCCCCTCTTAGGATATGCCCCCGCTCCCTTTTGGCCGATTCAAGATCCAGCTCCATATACCGGCATTTTGTCAGACAATCCAGCGTTTCACACCTTTCACAAATTTCCTCGTCATATATCAATTCATACACTTCATTCTCCTCCTCTCCTCCCGGTTGAACCATGCAGGGCAGTTTGCTTAAAAGGGCCAGAGGCAAAATCCTGTTTTGATAAACTCCTTTTCACAAGAAGCGAGCTGAACCTTATACCTGTTTGCCCTTTTCTGGACCTTGCGAGCTACCTGTAATAGCCATGACTTTTTTTTATAAGTCTTTCTATTAAAACCGCCGTGACCCTCGTGATAGGCCAAGTACAGGTGATATGCAT
The DNA here is from genome assembly GCA_964473615.1 of uncultured Desulfobacteraceae bacterium. GTDB lineage: Bacteria > Desulfobacterota > DSM-4660 > Desulfatiglandales > Desulfatiglandaceae > CAYYPQ01. The sequence continues at coordinate 10,102 of CAYYPQ010000018.1, read as the reverse complement.
CACTTTTTGGGATCCGGCACTTCTTGAAACTAACGTTACCATACCAGCCAATAAAGTCAACTGCGTCTCCAAAATCATCCCTGTCTGCCCAAGTATTACCAGTGCTTTTGCGGTATAGATCCCATGTCTCATTGCTTGCCTGTGCATACCCATAGGCAGAAGAAGGCCTGGGGCCTGGGAAGACCCATAGACAAGACGTGCGTGGGGGCTTTGCATTTGCCACGAATCGTGATTCCTGGTGCATGATGGCCATCAAAATAGGCACGGAGATGCCCCATCTCTTGTAAGACCGCTGTGCGCTCCTATACCATTTTATGTTTTGGCGGAAGATTTCACAGATGTCATCAGTTTGTCTGGGCGGAGCAGGCCAAAAACAACCATAAAAAGACAATATGCAAAGGCATACCGTTAATATTGTGGCTGTATCTCGTAATACTCTCTTGCCTGTCCTGGCTTTATACATCCGCTGCTATATGCCTTTAGCCGCCGCCATACGCTAAACCTTATTCATCTTTCATCTCTCTACCCATCGCCAAAGCTTCACAGATGGCTATTCTTGTAACATACATTTTTTTTTCAAACAACGATAGCTTTTTGGGCACGATTTTTTTTCTTGACAAACTGGGTAAGTGCTAGTATGCACTATTTTTATGTTAGTGATCACTTTGAATATTTACGCCATAATGAGGTTAAAAGTGGATTTCCATGGAACCACATTAGGAGAAAGATAACCATGACCTCAAACATAGTAGAAAAATCAAAAGAAAAATATCTGGCATACGAAAAGCGACACAAAAAAATATTGGATGCATCTATCCGGCTGTTCAATGAAAAGGGTTATATGGCCACTACGACCGCAGAAATTGCCAAAAAGGCCAAGATATCCGAGCCCACTATGTACAAGCATTTTCAAAATAAGAAAGATTTGTTCCTTGCGTGTTTTGGTTCAATTGCAGAGCAATTGCTTTCAGGCTATAGAGATGCATACAAGAAAAACGTTGATAATGAAATAGGTTATTTGAAGCAGGTTACAGAGGTCTATGTAGATTTTGTCATACAGAACCCCCATAAATCCATGTTTATTATTCACTTGCTCAGTTACAAAGACGACAAAGAGATCGAGTCCGTATTGAAAGCCTTTATGGAAAAGAACATCGTTGCGGTCCAGAAGGTCCTGGATGCAGCAAAAAACAAGGGTAAAATAAAAAATAAATTTAACACCCGCCTATTGGCCTCTATGTTCGTAAATCAGTGCTTCACTATAGTTGCCTTAAAGGAGTTCATAAATCCAAGAGATTTTACCAGTGATACATTTTTTCAACAGATGAAGAATATGCTGAAGATTGAGTGACCACGCAGATCATTTCATGGAAAAAATAGATGAAACCATAAGGGATATTTTCCTAACGCGTGTTTGCGAAACCCCCAATAATAACGCCATGTGCTATGAAGAGTCCGGCCAATGGAAGACTCTCTCATGGCAGGATTATAGTGAAAGGGTAGATAAATTCGCTAAGGCACTTATTTTCCAGGGAGTGATGAGTGGGGATAAGGTGGCCCTTATAGGTTCCAACACTCCCGACTGGTTCATTGCTGACATGGCTATAATGACGATGGGGGCTACTACGGTTCCTGTGTACGCCACCAGCAGTGGAGAACAGATCCGTTACATACTTAACCACTCGGACAGCAGAATATTTGTGGTAGAGGACGTCGCCTATTTTCAAAGGATTGAGAATCTGATTGATAAGATTCCTCAACTTGAACGAATTGTTGTAGTGAAAGGGAACGCGCCTCCAGATAGAAATGTTTTAATGGATCTGGACACCTTTCTAGAATCAGGGGAAAACACTAACGATGAGAAATTAGAGGAAATCAGGTCTGCCATTACCCCTGACACGCCTGGCACCTTCATCTATACCTCCGGAACCACAGGTCCCCCCAAGGCGGTTATCCTCACACACAAAAACAGTGTTGCTGCTGCACGTAATGTTTACATGACCACACGAGTTGGCATAAAAGAAACAATTTCCTGTTCTTACCTACCCCTTTCTCACGTGGCAGAAAGATGTATAAATCTCTTTGCAACACTGCTTTCAGGAACGACCGTGTATTTCATGGGGGGTTATGAGCAGTTTGGGGAATACCTTAAAGAAATAAGGCCTACCTTTTGGGCAGGTGTCCCCAGGGTCTGGGAAAAGCTTTATGAAGGGGTTATGAATTATCGTAGCTCATTAAAAGTGAGAGAACAAAGGATCATTGATTGGTCCCTCCGAATTGGCCGTGAATTCAATTGGCGAAAATATGAAGGGAAAAGAAAATCTTTTGTTTTAAGGGCAGAGTATGCGGCTGCAAGGGCGCTCGTCATCAAAAAGATTTTGAAGGCTATAGGATTGGATCGGGTCGTAATAAATGCCACAGGCGGCGCCCCTACGTCTAAAGAAATCCTTGATTTCTACATGGCAATAGGCCTTTGGCTTCAGGATGTATATGGTCAAACAGAAGGCCACGGGACCACCAGCTATAACACAAAGGATGCAATACGCTTTGGTTCTGCTGGCAGACCATTTCCACTTGTCCAGGTTCGTATCGCCGGTGATGGAGAGATCCTTGTGAGAGGTGATTCGGTTTCCCCTGGTTATTATAAAGATCCAGAACTTACCAAAGAGACCTTTAGGGATGGCTGGCTTTATTCCGGTGATCTGGGTTATCTGGACGAGGATGGCTTCTTATGGATCACGGGCCGCAAGAAGGACATCATCATCACATCAGGCGGAAAGAACATTACACCTTCTAAGATCGAAACAGCACTTATGGGTCTGCCCCTTATCGAGCACGCTGTGGTTGTAGGTGATGGCAGAAAATATCTCACGGCCCTTCTTACTATTAATGAGGAAGAGGTGAAAAAAATTACTGAACGCGAAGGAACTCATGTGAAGCACCGTGAGGATCTTCTCAGGCTTGGGGTGGTTAAGGAGAAAGTCGAAAGGCATGTAAAAGAAGTTAACGAAAAATTGTCTCGAGTGGAACAAATAAAGAAATACAAGATCCTATCCGAGCCCTTCTCAATAGAAACTGGTGAATTGACACATATTCTCAAGATAAAACGAAATGTCGTTCAAGAAAAGTTCGCAAAAGAGATAGAGAAATTATACTCCTAGAAAGACCTTAAATATCAAGGCAAGGAGGAATTGACTTATGGCCAACAAAGACATGGCTGGAACCAAGTTCGTTGATTTTGAGTTTCCGGTTGAAAGGGGAAAGATAAAGGAATTCGCCAACGCAATCTGTGATCCTAACCCCATATACAGGGACAGGGAATACGCCAGGAACAAAGGATTTGATGATGTCCTGATGCCCGTAACATTTCCAGCAACGTTTGCATTGCACCTGCCATCGGACAATTTTGTCCTGGAGACGACACTGAAACTGGGCATGGATGTCGCCAAAAGCGTCCATGGTGAAACGGAAATAATATACCAAAGGCATGTATGCGCGGGAGAGACCCTGAAAGGAGAAATGCGAGTAGGTAATATTTACGAAAAGGAGGGAAAGCGAGGAGGTAAAATGACCTTTGTTGAGATGGAAGTGGAGTATTTCGATGAAAACGATAAGCCGGTTGCTCTTTGCCGTAATATCTTTATCGAACGAGGTTAGTGCATCGTTTTTTGTACAATAATTGTAACTACTCAGGTGAATAGACGGAAGGTAGAAGGCTGACTAAATGGCTGGATAGTTACCAAAAAATCTATCTCATGCGGAGGAGTTAGCATGGCAGATGAAAAACTCTATTTCGAGGATATCAAAGGTGATGAGGAACTCCCATCATTTGATATAACCGTGACCCGGGCACACATAATTAAATATGGAGGTGCCAGTGGCGATCTTCAACCTATCCATCATGATGAAGAATTCGCAAGGGCAGCAGGCCTTCCGTCAATCTTTGCCATGGGCCTGATGCATGGAGGGTTTTTGACAAGGGTGGTGACAGACTGGGCCGGTGACGGAAAGGTGAAAAGATATAAATTAAGGTTTAAGGCCATTGTCTGGCCCAACGACACCCTTACATGCAAGGGTCATGTTGTCCGCAAGTACCAAGAAGACGGTGAAAACCTTGTTGATTGCAAGTTGTTTGTTATTAACCAAAACGGGGAACAGGCCATAGAGGGTGAATCTACTGTTTCGCTTCCAACAAGGAAGGAACAATAAGGAGAGTATACCAAATGGATTTTAGTTTAACCGAAGAACAGGTGATGTTCAGGGATTCTGTTGAGAAGTTCGCGCGTAAAGAAATAGCCCCCGGCGTGGACCAGAGGGAGGAATCAGAAGGCTTTTCCCTTGAGATCTGGAAAAAGATTTCAGAATTTGGCCTGGCCGGCCTGTGTGTGCCAACCGAGTATGGTGGTGGTGGAGCTGATGCGATAACAACAGTCATTGCCATGGAGGCCTTTGCTCGTGGTAGCCGCGATCTCGGTCTTTGTGTCGTGTGGGGTTCTCACTTGTGTATTTGCGCCATGCCGATCGCAGACCTTGGCAATAAAGAGCAAAAAGAAAGGTATCTCCCTAAGTTGGCAAAAGGGGAATGGATCGGCGCCTTTGGCCTGACCGAACCCGAGGCAGGATCAGATGCTACTGGACTAAAGACCACGGCCAAAAAGGAAGGCAGTCATTACATTTTAAACGGCAGCAAGACATTTATCTCCAATGCACCGGTAGCAGACGTATTTGTGGTAGTAGCCTCGATTGATCTTTCAAAAAGGGCGGGCGGAATCACCATGTTTATAGCGGAAAAAGACTTTCCTGGTTTGACAAGGGGTAAGCCGCTGAAGAAGTACGAGTGTTATAGTGCACCCACTGGGGAGGTGTTTTTTGATGATTGTAAGGTGCCAGTGGAGAATTTGCTTGGAAAAGAAGGTGAAGGCTTCACGGCAATGCTCATGTCATTAGGTTGGGAGCGGATAGCCTTTGCCCCGGCAGTAGGCATTATGGAGGCAGATTTAGATATTTGTATTGAATATGCGAAAGAGAGAAAGCAATTCGGCAAGCCTATTGGTAAATTTCAGCTTGTCCAGGCAATGCTTGCTGAAATGAAGATGGATCTCGAGGCGTCCAGATATCTCGTTTATAACCTTGCGTGGAAAAAAGATCGAAATGAATTTATCGGTCTGGATGCGGCCATTGCCAAGACATTTGTGACCGAGGCCGCTGAGCGATCGGCCAGAAAGGCGGTGCAGATATTTGGTGGATATGGATGCATGCGCGAATACCCAATTGGCCGGAGCCTTTGGGGCGGCAAAATGGGGACCATCGGCGGAGGCACGTCACAGATTCAACGTGTGGTTATAGGAAAAATGTTGACTGGACTCTAGGAAAAATTTTTCAGAGAAGTCACTGGCAACAGAAGGAGGAAGATTTATTACATGAAAACTATACGCGGTAAAGCGGCAATTGTGGGTATTGGTGAAGTGCCAACCGGGATGTACCCAGAAAGGTCATTCATTGAGGCGGCGGTGAGTGCCTCAGAGATGGCCATTAAGGACGCAGGAATACCCAAAGAAGAGATCGATACTATAATTCCTATTGGAGTAGTTAGTAATGCCCTTGATAACGCCAACATGATCTGCTCCTGGATGGTTGAAGAATTGGGAATGGGCCCCACGGCCAAGAGCAATTTCCAGATCATGTCCGGAGGATCGAGTTCAGCAAACTCCCTTAAGACAGCAATTTCACTCGTGCTAACAGGCCTATCCAAGGGGGTGCTCGTTATACACTGCGACCGCATGGGGACTGGTCTCGATTTGGCCACGGCAATTACCATGTTCTCTAAGGCATCCATCAGCCAGGAATATGAAACTCCTTACGGCTTCAGTCAACTTGCCCTTGCAGGCTTCCTTCAGCAGAGGTACATGTACGATACGGGAACAACGGAAAGGCAGATTGCCGCGGTCGTGGAATCCCTCAGGAAATGGGCTGCCTTAAACCCAAACGCATTCCTGAAAAAAACAAAGACGGTTGATGAGATACTCGATTCAAAGGTAATTTCTAGTCCAGTGAGAAAACGCATGATGAACATACTTTGCGATGGTGCGGCCGCCTTTATCGTCACAGGTGCTGAACGTGCCCGGGATCTGACAGATTGCCCTGCATATGTCCTTGGAATGGGCTCTAGGTGCACAAATTTTACCGTAACTTCCCAACCTCAGGACATCCGCAAGGCGTGGGGCCCTGCCGCAGATGATGCCTATGAAATGGCTGGAATTGTCCCAGAAGATGTAGATGTCGCAGAAATATATGATGCGTTCCCCACCTTTATCCTCATTTCCATGGAACTCCTGCGTCTAGTGGAAAGAGGAAAGGCCGGGAGCTTTGTCGAACAGGGGCATACCTCCCCAGGTGGAAAGCTCCCCGTTTCTACGAATGGTGCCATGATGGCCCAGGGACATACAGGAGCTGGAGGAGGTGTAGCCATCCTGGTAGAAGCGGCACGTCAAGTAATGGGTAAGGCCGGAAAAAGACAGGTGAAAGATGCGAACATTGTAATCGAAACTGCCTCCGGGGGAGTTGGGATGGACTTTCACGTAGGTATCCTGGGAAGGGAGGTATAGTGATATGGGTGAATACAAGAAGCCACTTCCGTTGATTACCAAATTGAGTAGGGTTTTCTATGACGGATGTAAAGAGAACAAGTTGCTTTTCCAAAAGTGCGAGGATTGTAATGAGATCATATTTTTTCCCAAAGAATTGTGCCCCAAATGTATGGGTCACAATCTAGCGTGGAAAGAATCAAAGGGAAAGGGAAAGATATACACTTTTACAGTCACCTATGACTTCGCGCCTCCTGAATTCATGGAGGATGTGCCCTATGCCCTGGCCATAATAAATCTGGATGAAGGATTTAGCATGATGAGCAATATAGTCGAATGTGACTTTGACAAATTAACCTGTGAGATGCCGGTTGAGGTTGTCTTTGACCCTGTAACCGTGGAAATAACACTGCCCAGGTTCAGGCCGGTGGAGCCCCAAGGCTAAAGGCATGCTTTTCTGCGGTCGGGATAAAGGCTGACTGATAATAGGTATAAATCAAACACAAAAGTGAAAGGAGATTTTTTATTATGAGTAAGGAAGGAATAGATTACAGCCCGATCTTTGAGCCAATAACAATCGGAAATGTTGAGATGAAGAACCGTATTGCCATGGCCCCCATGAACATGAACTATACGGATCCCAATCGTTATGTGAGCAGACAACAAATGGCCTATTATGCGGCCAGGGCAAAGGGTGGGACCGGTCTTATCATCATGGAGGCAGTGGGTGCCACTGAGCATCCCACGGGTGACACCTATAGAAAATACAATAATGCCAGTTTGGCCAGTGAACTATATGTCCCGAAGATGGCGGAACTAGTCGAACATGTTCACTCATTCGGTGCGAAATTTTTTGTGCAACTGGGCCTGGGTCCTGGAAGACAGGGTACCAGTGAGGCAGGGGCAGTCCAGCCTGTATCGGCATCACCCATACCATATAAGACATACCCGGAAAACGCGATCAATGGCCTGGACCTGGTTGAGATGGTTCGTATTGGGGGATATCAAGGAAAGTTGCCTGAAACGGATGATATTGATGAATTGCTCAGCTTTGCGAACAAGATTCCCGGGACCCATATGAATGGCGAGACACCCAGGGAGATCAAAGTGGAAGAAATTCAAGAGCTGGTTCATGATATAGGCGTCAGTACAAAACTTGCAAAGCGTTGTGGTTTTGATGGAGTGGAGATCCATGCCCCCCATGGATATCTGATCCACTCCTTTTTCTGTGCCAGGTCAAATAAAAGGAATGATCAATATGGTGGCTCATTTGAAAACAGAATTCGGTTCCTCCTTGAGTGCATTCATTCATGTAGAAAATATGTAGGACCTGACTATGTTGTGGGAGTCAGGATAAGTGCCTCTGATAATGTCCCGGAAGGCTTTGATCCGCATTTTGCCAAGCGGGTTGCAAAACGCTGTGAGGAAGAAGGGGCAGACTATATCCACCTATCTGATGGCTCATATGAAAAGATGAATGATTTTTTGCCTAATAAGGAAGGTCAGGTAATTCCTAAGGCTGCAATTATTAATGAGGGGCTTGGCATACCCTTAATTTGCCCCTCTGTTCATGATCCCAAGAATGTTGTTGAGGTACTCGCAACCGGTAAGGCCGATATGGTTTCTCAGGGCCGTCAACAGATTGCCGACCCTGAGTGGGTGAACAAGGTCAAGGAGGGAAGATTAAAAGACATTATAAAATGTGTCCGTTGTAATAAGGGATGTATCGGTCGTTTTGTGATGGCCCTTCGCTGTAGGTGCATCTTGAATTCTACTGTGGGTCAAGAAGAATTCATGGATGAGTATATGAAGAGGCCTATCATACCTATAAAGAATCGGGTATGGCAGACGACGAGCGAGGTTGGAAAGGAACCAAGCACACCCATAGAAGGAGTAAGGCCCGAAGATTTGTAACGAAAAGGAGGATTCAAGATGAAGATTATCGATTCGCATGCACACATATTTTTCAAAAAGGAAGGAATACCAAAGGCCTATATGGACGGGATTATAAGAACTATGAAACTTGTTGTGAAGAATAAATTCAAGATGGATCTTTCCACGGAAGATGTCATGTCGCAACTTGTCGGGCCGTGGTGGGATCCAGAGGGAATGAATCTTCTCCAGGTTATGGATAATGCGGGTATTGATAAGGCGGTCATTTTCGGTTCAGACTTTGGCTCTGCTATCGGCGATCCGGAAATTCACCCTTTTGATGCGAACAAGGTCTATGCAGATATAGCCAGGGAACACCAGGATAGATACATAGCACTCTGTTCGATAGACCCACGCCGGCCCGGGGCAATAAAACATGCCGAGCAGTGTATTGAGGAATGGGGCATGAAGGGATTCAAGCTTCACCCGGCTGCGGGTTTCTATCCTACGGATGAATGCTGTTACTGGCTATACGAAAAGTGTGCAGACTGGAATGTCCCGCTTGTATTTCACACAGGGGCGCAGCCTGCCGCGCCTGTTTCTCTGGACACTCAGAGGTCTCTCTTCCTGGCAGAGGCGGCGACCCGATTTCCCGATACAAAGTTTATTATGGCTCATGTGGCCATGGACATGTGGCAGGAGGCGGTGATGTACGGGAAGCTCATTCCCAACCTCTATTTCGATCTTTCATATCATCAGTTTTCATACGTAACCTGGGGTCCTCAAAAGTTCTATGAATGGGTAAGGATCTTAATAGATGAATGCGGGGCCAGTAAGCTCATGTGGGCGACGGATACTCCCCTGCCTACTGCTATATTGCCGACGGATCAGTATGTGAAGGTCTTCACCGAGCCTGAGACCGATATCCAGTTTGCAGACGAAGAAATAGAGATGCTTATGCACGGGACTGCTGAAGAGGTATTTGGTATCGAGTAATACGAGAAGGAATAGGCCCATAACAAGTTTGATGGAATCGTAAAAAGTCACGAAACCGTCATGCCGGATTTGATCCGGCATCCGCAACATGTTGAAATAACTGGATTCCCGCTTTCACGAGAATGACGAAAGCGCGCACTTTCTGACTGCTTACGATTCCATCAAGCTTGGGGGACTTATGGTTGTCAAAACTTAATTTTTAAGACGTGACCCCATCCGATACAAAAAATTCCGCTAAAGTTTTTCCTGCCAGTTGCCGATAGAGAAATTAAGGTTGTTTTCTTTAAAAATGCCGCGGAGGTTTTGTAAAAAACTTCGTCAAATCGTTGAGTGGGCGAAAGGTTAAGTAAATAACCATTGGTAATAAATTCAGTAGGTTGAACTATAACCGGTTAACTACTTGACGATTCAACCACTTAACGATGTATGGAAAATTTTTTAGAAATGGGTCATCAAATCTAAAAAGGAGGATTTATAATGAAAAATCTTTTTGTCTTTGTTTGTGTAGTGGGCATGATTCTCTGCCTAACTTCTCCTCTTTTAGCAGGTAATCTGGAACACAAGGACGCGTGGAGCGCGGAGTTTGTCAGGACTATGAACAGAAATGGATCGACCGACTCTGCGGATGGCGCGGTTTACAACCCTGCTGG
>CAYYPQ010000017.1:0-59558 GCA_964473615.1 uncultured Desulfobacteraceae bacterium | reverse complement strand
GTTTCCCAATTAACAATGAAGTTCTGGTTGAGAACAGGGATAGATTATTATATAAATTTTTTACTATACTAGTAACAACGCAGGTGAACAGACTGAAGGTAGAAGGCTGACTTCAGTCTTCAACCTAAATACCTGGGTAGTTATCCATACTATTATAAATACATTTTATCAAAATTCTATAAAAATCGTAACTACTCGGGATGTCAGGTTCACCGTTCAGGGTTCACGGTTGATGGGAAACCAAAAATCTTACTCCTAGATAATCACCATCCAAGGAGACACTCATGAATCAGGACATCTTCACCCATGATGACCTCGGCCAGATGAGACAGCACGGACTTTCCTCCGAAGAGGTGCAAAGGCAACTCGACCTATTCCAGAAACCTCCATTCTACTTGCACCTCCTTCGGCCTTGTACGCCCGGGGATGGCATCAAGGTGATTGATAAAGAAGAGGTCCATCTACTGCCAGCAAAATATGAGCACGAATCCCCCAAACGGGCCTGCCTCAAGTTCGTTCCTGCCTCAGGCGCCGCATCACGGATGTTCAAAACACTCCTGTGGTTTTTAAACGAGGAGAAAGAAATCCGGAGGGATACCGTTACCAGGCGGGCACAATCGGGCCAAACGCGGGCCAGGGAGCTTCTTGAATTTATAAATGGGCTCAAAAGATTTGCCTTCTTCAAGGACCTAAAATCCATAATGAAAAAAAAGGGGCTTGATATTGCCTATTTAATCAAACAGGGTGAATTTACTGATATTCTAACCTTTCTCTTAACCGGAGAAGGCCTCGGCTATGCCAGCCTGCCTAAGGGCCTGTTAAAGTTTCATGAATACGCAGACGGGAACCGCACCGCCTTCGAAGAACACCTGGCTGAAGCTGCCTCTTGTGTGTGTAGCCAGAGCAGGCAATGTTTCCTTCACTTTACTGTCTCACAGGAACACATGGCCCAATTTGACTCCCTTTTGAGAAAGGTAAAAACCCTTTATGAAGACAAATACCATGTCTCGTTTCACGTAGACTTTTCCGTACAAAAGAGATCTACTGATACCATAGCGGTATCACTGGATAACACGCCTTTTCGCCGAAGGGATGGCAGCCTGTTATTTCGACCTGGGGGCCACGGTGCGTTAATAGAAAACCTGAGGGATCTCAGGGGAGATATCCTGTTCATAAAAAACATAGACAACGTCGCCCATGAACGCCTTAAATCAGAGACATCAAAGTGGAAAAAAATTCTGGGAGGCTATCTGATTACCATACAAGGTCAGATCTTCGACTTTATGGAGAAGCTATCAGCAGGGGCCACGGACGGGGAAGTAATTTCGCAGGTGACAGCCTTTATGAGAGATGCGCTCACACTTCCCCTTCCTGTTTCGATACTGGCGTCATCCGGGGATGAAAAGAGAAGATACCTCATGGAAAGGCTGAATCGCCCCATCAGGGTCTGTGGCATGGTTGAAAACAAAGGGGAACCGGGCGGCGGCCCCTTTTGGGTGAGGGACATGGATGGGGAAACCTCCATGCAGATCGTTGAGAAGGCCCAGGTCGATCCCGACTCGAATGAGCAGCAGCAAATCTTGGGGGCTTCCACCCATTTCAGTCCGGTGGATCTTGTATGCGGAGTAAGGGATTGGCAAGGAATACCCTTCGACCTTAGAGGATTTTCAGACCCAAAGTCCGTGCTGATCTCGAAAAAATCAAAGGATGGAAAAGACCTGAAGGCCCTTGAACATCCAGGGCTCTGGAATGGCTCCATGGCTCGATGGATCACCCAGTTTGTGGAAGTACCGTTAAGTACATTCAACCCGGTAAAAACCGTTAATGACCTGCTCCGAAAAGAGCATCAGCCCGAATAATTTTCTGAGATTGTAACGAGTTAGACATTTTCAAACAGTTAGTTACCTGGAATTTATTTGTGGGTTTACCTTCAAACTTAAAAAAAGGAGGAATTACCATGAATCGACAGGAATTGCTCGCATTGTTCAATAAAAAACCCCGAATCGGTACGCTGAGCACGGCCAATGGTGCTGGAGACGTGAACGTAGCTGTTTTCGGTTCTCCTCAAATGATAGATGAAAACACCGTGGTCATGGGAATAGGAAAAAACAGGACCTTTCGAAACCTTCAAGAGAATCCCAAGGCAGTTTTCATTATCCTGGAACCTGGCGAAACCGTTATGGATTGGGGAGGAGCAAGGGTATACCTTGAGACCTTGGACATTGAGACCGGCGGTGGATTCTACGACCAGATCAAAGAAAATATTGCCAAGGCAGCTGGCAGCCAGGCCGCAGATATGATTCATGCAGCGATCCGTTTCCGGATCACAGAGGTACGCCCCCCGGTGGATATCGGCTAAACACCTACCGCCGTGAGTGTATTATTGTTTCAAAACAGATTCGAAGATCATCCTATCAAAAACTTGAAGCGGTGCGACACTCTTTGTGACCTTCATTTGTAGCAAGGCGCCCTGCCAGCTACTCAAAATAAAATCGGATATCTCACTAATATTGAGTGATGGTGATAACTCCTTGTCAGCTTGTGAATCAATGAGAAATGCCCCTATCTTAATCCTCACTCTATCAAGGACATCGTTCAGTTTTTTCCGAAATGCCTCGTTGAGGTCACCCATCTCCTGGGCGAGATTACCAATCGGTCACCCACCCTTAAATTCGTTTTCCTCAAAGTAGACCAAAAACTCATGGAAAAAGGCCCTGAGCCTTTGAATGGGTGGCATACTGGCGTCTTTTAGATATTCATCACACCTCAAAAAAAAGAAATCCGAAAAAAAATCGATCAAATGGAGACCAAAATCCTCTTTGCTCTCAAAATAGAAATAGAAAGACCCTTTTGGAACCCCCGCGGATTTCAAGATCTCCTGGATACCCGTGTTGTTAAACCCTTTCTGGTGGATAATCTCCGCCCCTGCTCTCAGGATCTTCTTCTTTGTCCCCTGCTTTGCCCCGATCTGTGTCATACGCCTGGTATTGGTATTAACGGAATTAAACGTTTCGGAATTCCTATAACTTCTCGAAATTATGAATATTTATTGAGACATAGTGATTTTGCCTCACGCATGGAATAATGACCCTTATCATAATAAACCGGTCGGCTATAAATCAAACTATTTTACAGACCTATGTCTTCATTGATCAAAACGACCTTTACCCTCCCCTTGGGAAATGATTTTTCAGTAATTGTCCAAGAGTTACAGATACGTTCCGGGGTCTTACAGTCCTCGCAACGCGAAACCTTGGCGCAGGGCGTATCCTTCTCCAAGCGCATTGCATTGATCGGCGCCGTGTAGTTTCTGACACGGTACATAGCCTCCTTTATATCTGGGACAATCTTGTTACGGCCCACAAGAATGACCACATATTTTGGGCCAAACGTGATGGCCGCGATGCGGTTACCATACATATCGAGATTGACGAGCTTACCTGTCTCTGTCACTGAATTGGTCCCTGTAATAAAGAGATCCACTAAAAGCGCCTGTCTTCGCAATTCCAGTGCCTGTTCTCGGGAGATATTTTTGTCGAAGGTATCCAGAACCTTCAGGCCCCCACTGTCCTTGAGCGCACTGTAAAGCCCGGTCGCCGTGAATGTAAGGGAACCACCCCACGAGACGCTCTTTGAAGCACACTTTGGAATAATTTCGCCTAATACTATATCCTTGGCCTTTTCCACATCATCTGCAAGAAACACTTCAAAGTTGTTTCCTTCCAGTGTCTTCTTGAGATGGCTCAACCGGGCCTTCCAATAATGTACGATCGGATTATCCATACTCCCTCATCAAAGGCCTACCGCATCCATTTTGTCAAAATGTATTAGCTCAATAAATAGGGGTTAATCACCAGAGGATGAATAGGCCAGGGCCGGCAGTGGGACCTTTTTTCGGCCAAAAACCAAGACAGACGTATCATTACTACCCAATGTCATCACTATCATCGCGCGGCGATATGCGCTTAGAATTCTCCCAGAACAAAGTCTATATTGGAACCACGCAACGAGCCTCAAGCCACATTCGCTGACGCCGCCCCTGTAAATGCTTCAGGCAGGATAGAAGGCCGCAAAAAGGCCCCACTGTCGGCCTTGGCCTTCTACTACCATAAGTTACCCTCATTATTGAGCTATTACACCAAAATTATCTCCAATTACCAAAAATGCCTAGAATATATTTAATTTGGTCTTAATATAGTTTCCTACCAAACAGCCCCATGAAAAGTCAAGGACAATCGAGATAAAACTTGTTCCACGGGGCTGAGAAACTTGAGTGACATGCTTTGTCATGTTTCACAGGCTCACGCTTCACCCCTGCCAGACGGATGGCAGCCTGGTTTTCTGCAACACCTGAACCTTGAACCCATAAACTGTTAGACATTTTTTTTGCAAACCGGGTATAGGTATGATAATAATGAAAGAATGAGAACAAATAGGTGGGATGACCATTATACCCGCCGGGCCAAAGATGAAAAGTGGCTTGCCCGATCGGTCTATAAGCTTCAAGAAATTGATTGTAAATTCAAGTTAATTGGAAAAGGACATCGACTGCTGGATTTGGGCTGTTACCCGGGGTCCTGGTCGCAGTACGGGATAAATGAGGTTGGACCTGAGGGAGACGTAGTGGGAATAGACATTAACTGCCCCATTGGCATTTCGTCTCCTAATTTCAGGTTCATTCAGGCAGATATATTTACCTTTGACATTAAGCGCCTTGTTAGAGAACTTAGCCCCAGGGATCTAGTGATGAGTGATCTTGCACCTCAAACTACCGGCATACGTTCAACCGACACGAGTCGATCCTTGTCCCTTGCAAGGAAGGCCGCTGAAATCTCCTTGGCATTGCTTAAGAAAAAAGGGCATTTCCTATGCAAGGTATTGGAGGGGGAAGATTTTAGGCCCTTCAAGTCTGAGATGTCGGTCTATTTTCGTCAGATTCGGCTATTGAGACCAAAGGCGACGCGTAAACGGAGTAGTGAGGTCTATATTGTGGGGCTGGAACTAATAGAACAGTCAAATGGTTGAATTCCTCTAAAGTGTTACTCTAAAGTAACTTCTCAGGTGGATAGACTGAAGGTAAAAGGCTGATATGGACAAATCATGCGTGATCACACAAAACTTCAGGTATTGAAGAGAGATTTTTTTAGTTTCATTTGACCACTGAATCATTTAATACCAAAAAATGCCGTCTTAAAAGGAGGGAGTTAATAATGTCAGGGCATTCAAAGTGGAGTTCGATCAAGCATAAAAAGGGAGTTGCAGATGCCAAAAGAGGCAAGGTCTTCACCAAGCTTATAAAAGAAATAACCGTCGCGGCCCGTTTGGGAGGCGGAGACGCGGAGGGGAATGCGCGTCTGAGGTCTGCCATTTCCGCTGCCAAAGCGGAGAACATGCCAAAAGATAATATCGAAAGGGCCATCAAAAAGGGGACAGGCGAACTGGAGGGGACATCTTATGAAGAAACGAATTATGAAGGTTACGGTCCGGGCGGTGTGGCAGTACTTGTCGACTGTCTGACCGACAATAAAAACAGGGCTGTGGCCGACGTAAAACACCTCTTTGAACGTAATGGTGGAAACCTAGGTGAACCTGGATGTGTTGCATGGATTTTCGATCAGAAAGGCCTACTTGTTTTTGAAAAGGATCAGGTGGATGAAGAGCAGCTCCTCGATCTGGCCCTCGAGGCCGGAGCAGAAGATGTGAAAGAAGAAGAGACCCAGTTTGAAGTAATTACTGATCCTTCTGACTTTGAATCCGTAAAAAACGCCATTGATGATGCGGGGCTGACTTATGTGCTTTCAGAAATCACCATGATCCCCAAAAATACGGTAAAAGTGGAAGGAAAAAAGGCCCAGCAGATGTTGAATCTTATGCAGGCACTTGAGGATAATGATGACGTAAACCATATTTATGCCAACTTCGATATATCTGATGAGGTCTTGGAGGCATTAAGCTGATGCTTGTGCTGGGCGTGGACCCCGGCTCCCAGGCCACAGGATATGGTCTGGTAGAAAAAAAAGAAAACAATCTAACCTGTGTTCATTTCGGTACGATCATCTCTCCCGGCAGAACCCCTTTTTACCATAGGATCCATAAAATTTTTCAGGGTATGGTAGAAATCATGAATCACTATCACCCCCATGAGATGGCCATAGAAGACCTGTTCTACGCCAAAAACGTAAAAAGCATGTTAAAACTTGGCCATGCCAGGGGCGCCGTTCTGATTGCAGCAGTTCAGTGTGATGTTCGGATATTTGAATATACACCACTCGTTATCAAGAAATCAGTCGTGGGCTATGGAAGGGCAACCAAGGAGCAGGTTCGATCCATGGTGCAGATTATTTTAGGGCTTAGGGCGAGACTCACCCTAGACACATCCGATGCATTAGCTGCTGCAATATGCCATCTCAACTGGTCCAGATTTGAGGTAGAAAATGATCGCGCATCTAAGCGGCCTCCTATTTAAGAAGACAACACAGTCGGTGATCATTGATGCCGACGGTGTCGGGTATGAGATCTTTGTGCCCCTTTCAACCTTTTATGCCCTCCCGGAAAAGAACGAGAGGGTAGGCCTTCACATCTATACCTATGTGAGAGAAGATGCACTGGCACTGTTTGGCTTCCACACCAAACTCGAAAAGACCCTTTTTCTTATGTTGATATCTGTATCCGGCATAGGTCCCAGGCTATCCGTAAATATCCTTTCAGGTATAGGACCCCATGAGCTACTAAAGGCCATAGCAGGTGGTGATGCAGTGCGGTTGCAGGCAATCCCCGGTGTGGGCAAAAAAACATCGGAAAGGATAGCCTTGGAACTGAAAGACCGGGCCTTGCAGGTCCTCGGACAACAGGATATTTCTCCTCCACCGGCCATGCAAGGAGAAGATAGGCTTCTTGATGATGCCCTCTCAGCACTTATAAACCTTGGTTATTCCTCCAAACCGGCCACACAGGCCATTAGGAGAGCACAATCCGTGCTCAAAGACATTACCCTTGAAGGTCTAATTAAAGAGGCCTTAAAGGCCTTGGCCTGAAGGAAAACTTGTGGAAGAGAGAATCATAGACCCCCAACAGCAGACAGACGAAATTCCGGAAGAGATAAGCCTCCGCCCCAAGACGCTTGAAGAATATGTGGGCCAGGAAAAGATGAAAAGAAAGCTCCGGGTCTTTATAGAGGCCGCCAAAGGACGTTCAGAAGCGCTTGATCATGTCCTGTTTCATGGAAGCCCTGGATTAGGAAAGACCTCCCTTGCCCATATCATCGCGAATGAGCTGAAGGTAGATATCAAGGGCACATCGGGCCCGGTAATTGAAAAACCAGGTGACCTTGCAGCTATACTGACCGCCCTGCAACCAAGAGATGTCCTTTTCATTGACGAAATTCACCGTCTTAATCATGTGGTTGAAGAAATTCTTTATCCAGCCATGGAAGACAATGAGCTCGACATTATTATCGGCCAAGGTCCTTCAGCCCGAACCATGAAGATCCCCCTCCCACCTTTCACACTGGTTGGTGCAACTACCCGTGCCGGTCTCTTGACGCCGCCCTTAAGAGACCGCTTTGGGGTGGTTCTGCGCGTAGATTTTTACAAGCCGGAGGACCTTCAAACCATTGTTGTCCGATCGGCCCGTCTGCTCAAAATCCCTATCAAGAAGGGAGGGGCCTTTGAGATTGCCAGGCGTGCACGGGGCACCCCAAGGGTAGCCAACAGGCTTCTTCGAAGGGTCAGGGACTTTGCCGAGGTTGAGGCGGATGGAATCATCACCGGGGAGGTGGCGGGTCATGCACTGGACATGCTTGAGGTAGACGACCAGGGCCTGGACAAGATGGACAGACATATTATGCTGACCATCATTGAAAAATTCGATGGCGGTCCTATAGGGTTAGATAGCCTCTCGGCGGCCGTAAGCGAAGAAAAGGATACCCTAGAAGATGTATACGAACCCTTCCTGATCCAAAAAGGTTATATCAAGAGGACGCCACGTGGAAGGGTTGCCACCAAACGCGCCTACCTCCACTTCGGAATTCAGATAAAGGAACAAGAGGCCCTGATTCAGCAGAAACTATTTTGAGATCTCTTGGGGAATTTCAGATACCACGATAATACAAAACCAATAAGTATGACGCCGCCCGCCGCGGAGATCCCTGAGGCAAAGGAAGCGGCGTCACCCATAAAACCTATTCCTGCCGGGATTGCACCACCTCCAAAAATAAAGGCCACTGGAATTGCTAGTGAGACAGCCACATTTCGCGACTCTGCAGGCCCAATGGATGAAAGTGCCGCAAAACCTGGAGGGAAAAAGCAGACGGCAACCAACGGTTGAATAAAGACAAACAATACCACCCATGGCGCCGGAAATATCCCAAGCAGTACTGTCATTAACCCTGTTACCAGAAGGACCCCAGCCATTGTGAAGCGCATCCCCACCTTATCGGACATCCAGCCTGATACAAATGACATGCCCAGGCCCGAGATTCGTGAGAGTGCGATAAGGGTATTTGCCCTGTTCCGATCTATCCCCCTTTCAGCCACCAGGTAAAGGGGCAGCATAGTGTATATTCCCAGAGAACCTGCAATGGCCAAGCTAAACAAGGCCATCATGATCCAAAAGGAAGGTTCAACAAAAAGCGTCTTAATGGCCGTAAAATTTGGCGTTTGCCCTGGAAACTCCCCACCCCTGCCGAAACACGCAAAGGCCATGCCTATCATCAGAGAGATTGCCCCCAGGATCATAAGGACACCTCGCCATGAAAACCATAATAAGAGGGCCTCGGACGCCAACGGTGCCGCGACAAAACCCAAGTTAGGGGCCAGCTCATGAACGGCAATGGCCTTCCCCCAGTGCCTGGGACTAATAAGAGAGGTGAGCGTCGCAATACCAGATGGCAGATAGAGACCTGCGGCCATACCCAAAAGCAGAAGTCCCGATCGAACCTCCCAGAGATTTTTGCTGAAGGAGATTAGCTCCAGGGCCAGGCCCACTGTGGTTGCAGATATGATGATTGTCTTTCTGTGAAAAAAGCGAGATGAGAAGAATCCAGAACCCAGTAATGCTACGAAGTACCCCAGAGAAATTACGAAGAATAAACGTCCTGCCTCTGAATTAGTCAGGCCAAGGTCCTTTATGATGGCAGGCATCAAAGGGGCCAGGATAATCCTTGAGGTGAAGTTTAACAGGAAGATTGCCGTCATAAAAAGGAGAGGACCCAGTTGGAAGTCTTCTTTTTGGCCTCCTCCAGGATGTGGGTGGGTCGATATAAAATCCAATTTGGGTCTCCGTGATGCCGTTATACTCACCTGTCTCGCCAATCCGGTATATATAGTTAACCTTGGTCTTCATATCCAGCAATTTCTTTTGATCCCCCTTTCAAATCAGCAATGCCCTCCTAACATCTTGTGACTAAAAGAACTCATTTTCCGGATCAATACCTTTTCGCAAATAGAAATACGCCACAGCAAGTCATGTGCCAAATCAGTTCACCCTTAGCGTTATGGGCATGGGCATTATCCTGGCAGGTGGCGAGGGAAGACACCAGTGCGGTAATAGGAATCGAGCAGGGCATCTTTTTCTTTGTAAAGATTCATAAGCCAGGCAGAAATGGCATCGCTCTCTCCGGGCAGGTCTTCAATGAGGAAACGTCGCACATGCACGTTCACCCCGTGTACGTAGCCCTTGATCCACTGCCACAGTGTCGGCACACCGTCAACATAGCCGATAGTAACGTCATAGACTGCTTGGACATGCCCCCGTAAGGCAACTACCGAGGCCACAAATCCTTTTGTGCGAGGAAAGAGCAAATGATGTAAAGGTGCAAAGCCGCATTTCATGGCATACTCCTGGCCGCGGGCGATTTTTGATGGGCTCACACGAGTACCCTCCCCAAAAATCATGAGCCACAATGGAACGCGAAATGCCAGGATCTTGCCAAAGACATGGTGAATGTAGTCGCGGTCATCGGTCCAGTTGCGCTTTACAAAAAGACAGTCGAGGAAGAGCATCCCCCAGCCGACGCCCGGCACATACTTGAGCATGTCCTTTACAAACCATTTCAAGTCGCCAAGCCGCCCCTTGGAGCGTGCAACCGTGAACATGACGGTAATGTCTGCCATGTCCTGATGGTTCAAAACAACAATAGCGTTCTCTTGTGCCGGGAGATTGTCTCCGCTCATAAAAAACTTGATGCGGTAGCCTTTTTCGGCCACCAGGGCGCACCAGCCCCACCACAGGTTAGCCATCCAGCGGTTGGCCCTGCGGAAGGCCGTTTGGGAAAACAGCCTGACCACCAGACTGACCGTCTGAAGTGCGTTAAATGCCAGCAAGGTAGAGAAAAGAAAGGTGGAAACGATAGTGCCACGGAAAAACCCCAAGAGGCGTTCAAGTCTGCTGTCCGGTTCGGGCAAATGTTTCAAGGGCATGGAGACTCCAGTGAAGAGCGTCACATCTTGAATGGTGATTAGTGGCCACTAATCATACGTAAGCATTCTACGATCCAAGATATGACGCCATTAAATTGCTAAAAACTATTCATCAAAGCTAGGTGAAAATAATGACTCCTGTCTATCGTCAGACTCCCTCTTAGCATGCGACACCGACTGAACAGGAAGGATATCTCCCTTCAAAAAATATCTTTCAAACAGCCTATTGAAATCAGTCCAGGCCCCGTCTTGTCGGTCCCTTTCCATAAAGCGACCCAAACCGTTTATTTTTGCGTCCAGATCGTCTATCAGATGAAGGGCAAATGCCTCCAGGAATTTTGGCCTCTTGGGGGAACCGAATTCGTACTCGCCATGGTGGCTCAGTATCAGGTGTTTCAGTCGAACCGCTTTCTCCTTGGGGAATTTTTTCATTTCACGAAGTTTTTCATCCACTATTGCCGCGCCCAGGACCACATGCCCGAGTAGCCTTCCTTCATCCGTATAATCTATGCTATGATCAAACTTCAGTTCCCTCACCTTTCCTATGTCGTGCAAAAAAGCGCCGGTCAACAGGAGGTCCCGGTCCAGTTGTGGATAGTGCTCGGCAACTTTTACCGCCAGCAGGCATATGGAGAGGGTGTGCTCTAAAAGCCCTCCCAGGTAGCTGTGGTGAAAGTTCTTTGCCGCGGGGGCCTTTTTAAAAAGAGAAATAAACCCCTGGTCACTCAGGAATCTGTCGATCAGGGCCCTCAGATGGACATCCTCTATCCCCCTCAAGATCTCCCTGAGGTTACCCATCATTTCCGAGGCATCACAAGGGGCTGATTCCACAAAAATGCGCGGGTCTACTTTGCCCTTCTGGACCCGCAGTCTGGAAACCGTAATCTGGACACGGCCCCGATAGGACCCGGCGGTCCCCTCCATTTCAAGGACATCCCCTTGGTTAAAAAGGGGCGAGAGCTCTTTTGCCCCTTCCCAAACCTTTGCCTCAATCTCTCCACTTCGATCGGCCAGAATGAGGGTCAAAAAAGGCTCTCCCCTCCGGGTTGTTCCCACCCTTTTCTCCTTGACAAGGTAAGAACCCCGAACGGCCTCATCCTCTTTGATATCCTTGACCCAGAGGTGGGATGGATGGTCGTTTGCACTATTTGATGGCATACGCAAAAATGTTTTAACTACTCGGGTTCACAAGGGCACAGGCACAACGGCACCGTCAGGTTCGCCATGTTCAGTCATCAAAATCCCCTGACTGGCCTTTCCCTGAGTTCAATCTGCTTGCACGTTCACGAATCTTTGCCTCTGTCCACTCGGCAGCGTCTTCAATACGGGACCCCTTCGGGCCGAGGTCGTATGAGCCGGCCTTGAGGATGGCTTCAATGGCCAGGGGGGCTGTGTCCTGTGCATTAAAGACACTGGTCAACAGCTCATACACGAAATCCTCTACCCCTTTTGCCATCCTCTCGCGCACATCACGTGGGAGGCCCAAGAGCTTGTTCTCAAACGGAAGGTTCAGCTTCTTGTAATTACCGCCTTTGATCTCTTTTGAATTGGCATATGCTACCATCTCCGCCCATTGCGCTTCCGTCATCCCCTGGTCATGGACCTTAATAAATTCCCCCTTTTCATCGAGCTGGGCGTTCCCATAGTCATTCACCTTCACTCCCCAGGAAATCATTTGTAGGGCAGTAGCCACATTGGCTTTGGTGGTACGTGTCTCCCGTACGATGCGCCGGAGACGATCTGAATTGTTGCCCGAGGTCCCATGCTGGGCCCCTGACACCCTATATTTTGCCAGGGCATCATGTATCTCTGTCGTTAATGGGACCCGGATGCCCTTATCGCTTTCTTCGATTCCATGGGTGGTCCCATTATTTAGGGCTATCCAATCAGGGAAGATATCGTGTGCATTAAGGCCCTGTATCAAAAAGAGTGCCTCTTCGACAGTGGAAAGGCCTTCCTTTCCCTTTATCTCCCCCACTTCAGTTTCAAAGCCTGCCCATTTGGGCACATAGGGATTAAGGGTTATACTGGCAAGAAGGTTCTCCTCATCAGGCAAATGAGAGGCATCAATAGCAATGGAGGTGATGCCCGCATCAAAGAGCGAGGGGATCTCCACTTTGGCCGCCTCAACATCCTGGGCGCCCTTAATACCATAATGGTCTGCGTGGATGGCTACAGGGATGGAAATGCCCAGCTCATTTATTACGGCATTTACCTGTCTCGCCAGGTTCCAGAAATTCACCGCACAATAGGCGTTCGCGCCTCCTTCGGATTTGGCGATTTCAATTATTATGGCGGCATTTGCCCGCTGGGCAGCTCTAAGGGCACCTCTTATTACAAAGTGATTCCGGCCGTTCGCAGCAATGGTCATGGCCTTTTTCTTCTCTATCATAGCCCGGTCTATCACCTTGCCACTCACAATCAGGGCACTGGAATCGGGGAAGAGTTTTACGATATTGGGCGGACGCCCAACCTCAAGGGCCTTTTTAAATTCTGGAGACGCATTTGCCATAATCAGTTCCTCCTTTACCGGTTTACCGTTTATAGTCAACTCCCATGTGGTTGCACTATAACCTTAAGGCACTCATGTTCCATGGGAGAGCAAACCGCCTGAAAACCCATAGGTGCCTCTTGCATAGACAATCTGTGGGTCACGCTTTTCTCAACTTTAACCGCCCCTGCCTTGATCAATTTAAGCGCGGTAACACAATCTAAAGGGGCCCCCGCATAGGTGCTTGTCAAGGTTATCTCGGTTCTCCAGAAGAGATCGTTTATGGTTGCCGGAATGGTCGCACCCTCCGAGGCCCCGGCAAAAAACAGTACGGTACCTCCCCTCTCAACAGACCTAAGCGCTATGGGAATAAAACCCTCAAAACATATGATCACCATATCTGCCAGGCGACCCTCATTGACATCACGAAGGGCTTCAATTATCTTATCGTCTGCCATCAGGGCAAGATGGGCCCCCATTTGTTCGGCCCTCTTCAGGCGAAAAGGAATGGTATCTGCCGCTACCACCAGACCGGCCCCCAGAGCACGCGCCAGGCCTACATGGAGCAAACCAGATATCCCGCTTCCCAACACCAACACACACTGCCCAAGACTCAATCTCGCGTTTCTTTGGCCCCTCAATACACAGGCAAGCGGTTCCATGAAGGAGGCCGCTTCGTAAGATACCCCTTCAGGGATCTTAAAGGCCCCCCTGTCGACGTTAATGGCGGGGACCCTGACAAACTCTGCAAAGCCACCCGGATAAAAATGGGTCCCCTTCAATAGGGTCTCACACATCGTGTGATGACCGTTCAGGCAATAATGGCAAGTGTTGCACGGAACATGATGGGTAACGGCTATCTTATCTCCCACCTTAAATTTATCTACCCCTTCTCCCGCTTCAACTACCTCTCCTGCAACCTCATGACCGAGGACCAACGGGACCTTATCGCGCCTGTACCACTCCATCACATCACTGCCGCATATCCCAGAGGCAAAAATCTTCATAAGCAATTCCCCCGGCCCTATTTCGGGAACAGGCATCTCTTCAAGGCGGACATCCTTATTGCTGTAATACATCAAGACTCGCATGGTTATTCTAAGAACTCACTCCATCTCCTACCATTCCGGGTTCAAACATCTTACTGGCCCTTTATGCCTTCAAAAAGATCCAGTGCCTGTTTTGGGGTGGCACCGTCATGGATAACGGCATTCAAGGCCCTCATGATGGCTACTGGATGAGGGTTCTGCCAGACATTTCTCCCCAAGTTGACGCCAATGGCCCCCTTCTGCATGCCGTCATAGACAAAACTGAATACCTCCAACTCTGTCTCGCATTTGGGGCCACCTGCAATAACAACCGGCACCGGGCAACCATTGGTCACCTTGTCAAAGCCGTCTTCACAGTAATAGGTCTTTACAATCTTGGCCCCAAGTTCAGCGGCAATGCGGCATGAAAGGGCCAAGTATCGTGCCGTCCTCTTTTCCAGCTCCTTGCCGACGGCCGTAACAGCCATGACCGGGATACCATATTCCTCACATTCATCGACCAAAAAGGCCAGATTTTCAAGCGTCTCCTTTTCGTAGTCGCTCCCCACAAAGATGGAAAGGCCCACCGCCGCCACGTTTAGCCGCAGCATTTCATCAACAGAAGTGGTAATGATCTCATTCGACAGGTCCTTTCCCACCACGCTGGTACCCCCTGATACCCTCAGAATAATAGGGGTCTGGACATTCGGCCCGATAGAGGCCCTGAGAACACCACGCGTGACAAACAGTCCGTCCGCATAAGGCAGGAGATCCCGAACGGTGTCTTGTGGTCTCTCGAGACAGCGGGTAGGTCCCTGGAAATAGCCATGGTCTATGGGAAGAAACTGGCAGTGTCCGTCCGGTTGAATCAGACGAGACAGCCTGTTACTCATGCCCCATCCAAGGTTGTCCGACCCCTTAATCCATTTCCTTGCTGTACTACGCCCCTCTGGGGGCATCTCATTTACGTCTCTTGCATCCAATAGCCGTTCTGCATCTGCCATGGTAACGCCCTCCCTTAAAATTGTCCTATTTACAATTTAAGCCTCGCTAACTACCAACGAATATTAATCTTTATTCCAGCCGCAGGGTGTTGTCAAGGGGGATCTAATTCCGGGCTTGTATACGCATTTACAGCGGAAGTGGGCCGGTTATGATCCCATCGACGGGAACCCGTGTCAATTCTATTGAAGATTTTGACAAATTGCGCTATCGTGATGAGGTAATGGGTTGTCAGGAGGAAAGATACCTTGGGGGGTTTGTACTGCCAATTTTAAACGATCGGCAAACCTGAACGCTTTAAGTTATATGTAGATGAGATGACAATCGATAAAGACATAAGATATGCCAGAGAAGTAGTGGCCAAGGACCCAATGGCCGTTTATCTGGGTATACAGGTAGAAGAGATCCGACAGGCCTATGCGAGATTATCGCTTCGTATTGGACCCCAATACCTTAATGCCTTGGATAGGGCCCATGGCATCGCCATATCTTCAGTTATCGACCAGGCCGTTGCCGTTGCATCCAATGCCACAGAGTACCAGGCCCTGGTGATGGAGTTGAAGATCAATTTCTTAAACGCCGTTTCTCCAGGGGATATCATAACAGCGGAGGCCACGCCTTTGGATTTAAAGCGCAAATTGGGTCTCTGGCAGGTAGAGGTCCAAGATTCCAGCGGCACTCGAGTAGCCCTGGCACAGGCCCTTACCTACCACCGTCCAAAAAAGGCCGATAATATTGTGAAGACGCGATCTGCGGTTTGGGATAGTTCCCGGAAATCAGGACCCTTGTAGGGCAGATCACTAGATGGACGGAAGGAAGGAGAATGAAGGACTCATGACAAACAGTAAGGGCGATTTGCCTCCATGCCTCATATATATAGACAAAGAAGGACGTTGGTACCACAAGGGCACGGAGATTATTCGCAGAGACATTATAAGATTGTTCTATCAGAATATAGTGCTGGATTCACAAAATCGTTATGTGATAGCCTGGAACGAGACGCGCTGTTATGTGGAGGTAGAGGATACCGCCTTTGTGGTCAGAAGGGTTGTCTTTCGGCATGAAAACCATGCTCAACCTCGATTTATCTTGTACATAAATGATGACGCCAAGGAAGACCTATCGCCTGAGACCCTTTATGTGGGAAAGGATAATGTGCTCTACTGTAAAGTAAAAAACCGCTCTTTTCCAGCCCGTTTCAACCGGCCAGCCTATTATCAATTAGCGGAATACATTGAGGAGGATGATGAAACTTATTATCTTCCGATTAACGGAAAAAGATATATCTTATCGTTCAGCAAGCACCCATAACAGGCCTTTGTCCAAGATTACTCGCCCGTTACTGGGGTGACAACTTTTATCTCGGCATTCCTTTTCAAGCTTTCAAGCCAGTTCTCGAATGCCCTCATCTGCTTTCTTTGCATCAGAGAAAAGCGATATTTTTCCTTTTCTTCTTCGTATTTCTTTTGATCGATGTCTTTATCTGCCTCCCATCTTATAATAAAGACGCCCCTATCGTTTTCGAAGATCTTATCCGGGTATCTCTTGGCCTTGCTCAGTCCGAAGGCCATCTCCTTTAATTCCGGCTCATTGCCTATCTTGCGTATCGGATCCCTGCGGGTGAAAAAATCGGTTTCCTCTGGCCGCAAATCCCTTTCCTTGGCGAGTTCATCCCAGGACTTCCCTTTCTGCAGTTCCGACAAACAGCCTTCAGCGACCGCCCTTGCCTTTTTTGCCGCAAGATATTCAGCAAAATCTTTCTTCACCTTATCAGCAACCTCTTCCATCTCAGGAACATAAGAGCCCTTCTTGTCAGTCACCTGAAAGATATAATATTTCTTATTCACCTCGACCAGATCACTTCCCTCTTTCTTCTCAAGGGAAAACAGAGACTCATGTAATGTATCAGCGCCACCAACACCAGGGATTGCCTCAAGTTGGGAGAAATACCCCGTGTGTTCTGTCTTGAGATCATGTTCTGCCGCATACTGCGCAAGGTCCACGTCATAGGGCATCTGATCGATAAGGGACAGGCCCTTTTCATAAGCGAGATCCGTGGCGGCACTTGTCATCAGAGTGTCTACAATCTTGTCACGGACCTCGTCGAGTGTCTTTGTCCTCGCCGGCCGTATGTCCTCTACCTTAATGATATGATACCCGAAGCGTGTTCGGACAAGATTGCTGACTTCACCCCTTTTTAATTTAAAGGCCGCATCCTCAAACGGCTTGACCATACGGCCCTTAGGAAAATAACCCAGGTCACCTCCCTTGCTCTTGGTAGGACCCTCTGAATATTTTCTTGCCAAGGCCGCAAAATCCTTGCCCTGACGCGCTTCTTTCAGGACCTTTTCAGCCCTTTCTCTAACCTTTTTCACCTCTTCCTCGGTTGCGTCCCGGTTGAGTTTGAATAAGATATGTCTGGCCCTCACCTGCTTTGACTCGGAATAGGCACTCTGGTGGTTTTCATAATAATCTTTGATCTCCGGATCCGTCACCTTTGTCTGGTCTCTAAACGCAGCAGGATCGATCACGATGTAGGCCACCTTTATTTTTTCTGGGACCCGGTAATCCTCCTTGTGTTCCTTGAAAAAGTCTTTCATGCCGGGCTGGTCCACCTTTACCGACTCCTTGAATTTATCGGGTTTGAACTCCATAAAACTTATCTTGGTCTTTTTATTGGTGAAGGTGTACTGATCCCGCACCTCTTGGTCAGTTACCTCCATAAAGGCAAGCAAGAATTCCTTCAGCTTTTTCTCAAGCAATTCCCTGCCAATAGCAGACTCAAAGTCCTCAGCCTTCATACGATTATTGCTCAAAAGGGCCCTATACCGCCTGATGTCAAATTGCCCATTTATCTGAAATGCCGGATAATCCATAATGGCGTCCTGGATCTCACTCTCCGTTACATCCATCCCCAATCTCCTGGCTTCCTGGCTGATTAACTTCTGGTCTATAAGATTGTCTAATGCCCTGTTTTTTAAATTCAACGTCTTAATAAGACTATCATTCCAGAACCCTTTATATTGCTTTCGAAATGACTCGAGGAGGTCACGGTACTCTTTTTGATATTCCAGGCCGCTAATCACCTCGCCATTAACATAAGCTATTTTCACTCCCCGTCGAGAGGAGAAGGAATAGCCAAAATAAAAGACAAAGACTATGGCAATGATGCCTATCAAGAATTTTATCAGCCAGGACTTGGCCTGCCTTCTCATAAGACCCAGTAACATTCAGTGCGTCCTCCTACCAAGTAATAGAAAAAAACCAAGTTTTTTTCAATAACACGAACTGCTGAGGATGTCAAAGCCGATCCCACAGGTCCCAGAATTGGGGCAAAGATTTCCTTACACAATCCTCATCCTTGATCTTCACCCCAGGCACCCTTGAACCCACGACGGCCAGGCTCATGGCAAGGCGATGATCGTCATGCGGGTCCACCAGCGCCCCTGAAAGAGAACCCCCTCCATGGATAATCAACCCGTCTGAGAGCTCCTCTATCTGTCCCCCGAGTCGCTGCCATTCGGTTGCAACGCAATGCAATCGATCGCTCTCTTTGTGTCGAAGGTGCGGTACCCCCCTTATAATTGTCTCTCCCTCTGCGAATAATGCAACAGCGGCCAACGTTGGGACCAAATCCGGCATGGTACTCATGTCGGCCTCAACCCCGGAGAGTTTGCCGCCACGGACTGTCACGCGAGACTCTTCTCTTATTATGTCGCATCCCATCCTTTCAAGGATATCCAGAAAACGGATATCGCCCTGACGTGTTGAAAGAGGACAGATATTTTCAGTAACAACTGTGCCGCCGTTAACCGCTGCGCCGGCCCAAAAATATGAAGCGTTCGAGACATCACCTTCCACGGAGAATTGGCAAGGACGATATCCCTGTCCCGCCTTAATTCCAAAAAACCGATACCCATCGCGGGACACCTCCACCCCGAAACCCCTCATTACATCAAGGGTCATATCCACATAAGGCCGTGATACCAGATCTCCAACCACCACTATTTGCATATCTTTTTTGGCATAAGGGCCAGCAAGAAGGAGCGAAGAGACAAACTGGCTGCTCTTTTTTCCCGATATCTCGACTCTGCCGCCTTTAACTCCTCTTGTCCTTATTAGAACAGGAGGACATCCATTCTTTCTTAGACACAATGCCTCAGAACCTAATTGATTCAAGGCCTTCACCAGGGGTTCAATCGGCCTCTGCCTCATCCGAGGACTCCCATCAAGGATAAACTCTCCCCTTGAGAGGGCTGCCACGGACAGGATAAAACGCATAGAGGTCCCGGAATTCCCAAGAAAAATACTTGCCTTTGCCGGGGCAGGCCTCAGCTCTCCACCCGTGCCAATGATCCTCGCCTGGTCCCCTTGAATCGAGACTCTGGCCCCAAGGATCCTGAGGGCCAGAGTGGTGAACTCGGTATCCTCACAGCCTAAAAAACCATTGAGCAGGCTTTCCCCCCGGGCCAGGCTTGAAGCGATAAGTGCCCGGTGCGTTATGCTCTTGGATCCCGGCAATCTCACGACTGAGTTGATTCGAAACTTGGGTTTGACTTCTCTCATTTTGTCTTGTCAGGAATTGACTCCGCCAAACAATGTATGTCCGTGCCCGTCAGTGCCCTCTTCACCGCATTTGTCATTGCACCGATCGGCGCATCGAGGCCTGTCCACAGCTTAAATTGTTGTGCGCCCTGATACACAAACATGCTGAGTCCGCTTATGGTCTTGCATCCGCGGGACCTGGCCTCTTTCAAGAGCTTGGTTTCAATAGGATTATAGATGATGTCCATAACCACCATGCCTTCCTTCAACATCCCTGTAGGGACAATGCACTCGTCTTCGCCTGGATACATTCCCAGGGGTGTAGTCTGGATCAGGATGTCGGCTTGAGTCGCCTCGAGGTCTTTTAAAGGCACGAAGGGACAACCGAGAGATCCGGCAAGTGCCTCTCCACGCTCGGAGGAACGATTGGCGACGGCAATAGAAAGGCCCCGTTCTTTGAGGACAAAGCCTATTGCGTGCGCCGCTCCTCCGGCACCAATCAGCAAGCAACGTCTCCCGGAAAGGGATGTGGACTCTTCTATTGCCTTCAGTGCCCCACTGGCATCGGTATTGTACCCGGTAAGACCTCCCTCATCATTTACAATGGTATTAACCGCGCCTATGTCCTCGGCCAAAGGATCAAGTTCATCAAGATAGGGGATTACTGTGGATTTGAAAGGCAGGGTCACGCTCATCCCCCTGATACAAAGGGCCCTCATAGCGTGCATGCACCCCTCAAGATCCCTTGTCTCGAAGGCCAGATACACCGAATTGAGCCCGGTAACCTCAAAGGCGGTATTATGCATAACAGGGCTTAACGTGTGACCTAAGGGAGATCCCACGACCCCATAAAGAACAGTGTGTTGATCAATCTTCATAACGTTAAAAAATCGTAATTGTTTAGCGCTTTGAAACAGAGGTATTGCTAAGGTGGGGTGAGGGGTGTTTTTCGACACGCCAAAATCCTTCGCGTACTGCGCTTATTATAATTTTAAGGGGTAGGTCGCCAAAACCCAAGCGCACGTCACACATCAGCATCAGGACATACAAATGTCTGGGTGGATATGCCATGTCCTATAACTGCGTCGCTTTGTGCGCCCTAGTTTCTGCCGATCCCCTCATTTTTTGGCGTGGAAAAAAATGTCCCTCACCTCACCGTTTTTCAAATATCTAAATTGTTACAAAAAATCTAGGAGCGTTTTCAACTTTTCGGCGGGAAGTTGTCCGGCAGCGGACTCATCACCTTCGTCTAAGGAAGCAAAGGTCAGATATCCTCCTAAGAGGGGACAGGCAATTCTGCTGATACGGCCTTCCCGCCCCATGCAGAAGGCTATGATTTTGACTCCAATCTCCTTGGCAAAAGGAATCAAATCCAAGATCCGAAGGTTGTCTTCCGGCCTCTTTGCAAGGGTGATAATCTTTACGATATCCGCACCCGTGGCGGCCATCTTCCTGAAAATTTCCTGGAGCCTCTCCTGCGAGGGGGTGCCTTTTAACATGTGTGCAGAGATGATAATCCCAGATGAGCCCTTGAATTGGAAAAGTTCGCGCCTAAACTCCAGAGGCCAACAGAATTCCACATCCACAAAATCCGCCCCTGCCTCAATAGCATCCATCAGGTAACGAGTACGGGTCCCATAATCCGCCGACCCCTTACCTCCTTCACGTTTGGAACGGTAAGTCACAATAAGAGGTTTTGAGGTAGCAGTGATCAAACCTTTAAGATCAAAGGTCTCCATAACGTCCAGACGGACCTCTATCATATCCGCCAGGGGCGTGGCGGCTTCTATCTTATTCAACGCCTCGGCATTATTCCGGGCCATTATGGGAATGCAGATCATTTTTCGGTAATCGTCTCTTTGATCTTATGACCAAAATGTCTTCCCGCCTCTTCTACATAGCCCATAACCTGGTCACCGGGTTTGACCTTGACCACAGAAATGGCCTCTCCTTCAGGCCCAACCAATCGGATCGTCTCCGCATTTTGAAGAATGGTTGATACCGGGCCATTTGGCCCTGTCGCCCTAAGAAGGAGCAAGGGCCTGCGCTCGACCTTTATCCTCCCCACCAGAAGCGCCATAGTCTGTCCTTTGAAATTGACAGCCAAGACCTCATCTCCTGCCTTGAGTTCCGAAAGATAGCGGGTCTTCCCTCCTGGGACCAATACATAGGCATGAACAGGCCCTGCATTTACCCGAAAAGGCCTGGGAGACACATATGGGTTCTCAATGCTTTCCGCATGGATCAAGAAAAGGCCCTGGCTGCTGTTTCCCACCAGAAGACCTTCGCCCTGTTTCATCATAGTGCACGTATCCACGCAGACCCTGTCACCCATACCTAGGGGGAGCACGGTATCGATCTTGAGCCTTACAAGATCCATATCCCTGTAATCCGATTTGATTTCATTGATTATCTCGCGGACCTTTGCCGGGTCTCGATGGGTAATTATCAGGCCATCCACGCCCTTTTCCAAAACACCCATTGCTGTTCTTGCGCCCTCCAGGTTATCCGTCTCCACAAAGATATTGCCTGTCCGGGCCACCAAATTCTCCAGCGGGATGATACTCCAGTCTGTTGTCCTTACCACCACCCTCTTATTGCGGCTTATCCTTACGATCTCCTCTTCATCCTCTGCCGATTTAATCTCCATAAGCACCAGATCTTTTTCCCACCTCAGGTCTCCATCGTCGGAAACGGTCGTTATCAGACCGAGATCCTTAACCTTTTTTACCTTATCCTGTGGGACAATTACTGCATCGGCCCCGGCCTCCAAGGCAGTGGTAACCAGTTTCTTATCCCACGGATCTGCATTCACCCATACCTGTTTCATGATTTAATAACCTCGACGTCCTTATCATTCCCGAAAAAGGATTCAAGTGACTCAAACAATATCTTAAACGTCTTTCGGTCCCTCTTGTCAATAATTCCCCTGACTTCCTGGGCGGCACTCACATAGTCCTCTATAAAAACAGATGATTGCTCATTCCCCATCAAAAGCCCTTCGAAAAGGTGTTCCGGCTGATTAAAAAGCACCTTTATACGCTCTATCCTGCTTTCAAACGTCTTAGTAGAACAGTTCATCAGTTTCTCAAGTCCAATTTCCGACCGAGACAGGCAAAGCGCCGTGGTTATAGAAACAAAATGGTTGACTCCTTGGATAATCCCCATCATACGATCATGTTCCTCTGGGTCCAGGGTCATGGTCTTGATCCCCGTCCCTTCCAAGGTACTCCTAAGCCAGGTCAGGCCATTATCCCCCCTCCCACGGCAAATAACGGTCTTGAGCCCTGATAATGGATCGGCCTCAGGTCCAAAGAGGGGGTGGGCCCCCACCACCTCCGCCTTAGAATGTTTAAGCATCGCATCCAAGGGCACCCTCTTTATCGATGTAAGGTCCATCAGGAGCCTGTCTTCTGGCACAAGAGGACCTATCTCTTCTATTACCTGAGTTGTATGGGCCATGTCCACGCAAATAACAACGACATCGCAGCTCTCTGCCAGATCCCTCGGCGTAAGGTCTGTCCTCCGCCCAGCGCAAAAAACTTTCAGTCCTTGCCCTTCAAATAGACGGGCAAACCAAGAACCCATTCTTCCGGTACCGCCTATAATGCCAATTTCAGGCCGGTCTAGTCCCATGGCTCATCACCTGCTGGAAACGAACCGAGTCTTTTCATGAACGCACATCGCCCTTCCATTTCCCTGATCGCCTCACGTAGATTCTCATCTTGTTCATGGCCTTCCAGGTCAACAAAAAAGAGATACTCCCAGTTTTTTATCTTCATGGGTCTTGATTCGATCCTAGTCATATTGACGTTTCTCTTTGCCAGTGCCTCCAGTGCCCTATAGAGGGCCCCCGGTTTATGACTGAGAAAAAACAAAAGAGAGGTCTTATCCCTACCCGTGGGTTCTGACTGATTCTTACCTATGGCCAGAAAGCGCGTGACATTGTCGGGGCGGTCCTCAATATTCTCCTCAAGTACATTCAGGCCATAAGTCAGAGCACAGAATCGGCCCCCCACTGCGGCCGCGTCCGGTTCACTAGCCGCCATTCTTGCCGCTACCGACGTACTTGCCACCTCTGTGATTGGAATATCTGGCAAATGCCTCTTAATCCACGATCGGCATTGAGCGACGGGCATGGGATGAGAATAGAGCCTGGAGACCTTTTCAATGTCTCCTGCCTTGCTCAGGAGATGATGCCTTATTCTGAGAAAAATTTCAGCACCAATCTTGAGGTCATATTTATAAAAGAGATCCTGAGTCGTGTTTACAGAGCCCTCATATGAGTTTTCAATTGGGACCACCCCCTGCTGGCACACGCCCTTTTCCACCAACGCAAAGACCTCCTCTATGCTTTCCGCCGGGCGAAATGACGCCGACTTGCCATAAAGATAAACGGCGGCCTGATGACTAAAAGTTGCATCAGGTCCCAAGTAGGCTGCCGTGAGTTCCTGCTGGACAGAACGGGCGGCAGAGATAATCTCTGAAAAAATGCATCTGATGGCCTGGGTGGTCAACTCCTTGTTGCCCCTTGAGACTAATCGCCTCAGGACCTTTTGCTCTCGAGCTGGGTCAGTTATCTCATTTCCCAGCTTCCGCTTGAGTTTTCCGATCACGGCGGCCAATTCCTGCCGCTTGGACAACAGAGAAATTATTTCCCCGTCTAGGCCGTCAATATCTTCTCTAATCCTTTCAAGAGACCGCCAATCGGTCTCCTTGTCAGTGTCCTTTTTCACTTTCTTCTCCTCTAATCATTATTCATAAAATCTAAGGCCTCATCCACTGTAGCATTTTCGTGGACGATCATACAGAGGGCCTTCACAATCTTCGTAGGATTCTTATGCTGAAATACATTGCGTCCAATGGACGTTCCCGCTGCACCGGCATCTATGGCACCCCTGACCATTTCCAGAATAGCACGGTCCGACCCCATCTTTGGCCCACCAGCAATAATGACAGGGACGTGACACCCCTGTACCACCTCACTAAACGAATCTGGGTCACCTGTATAAGAGACCTTGACAACATCCGCTCCCAGCTCAGCCCCCAAACGGGCGGCGTGTTTGATCGCCCCCGGGTCGTATTCGTCTTTAATCTTCTCACCCCTCGGATATATCATGGCGAGCAGTGGTATACCCCACTGCGAGGTAGAATAAGCGACATTGCCCAAGTCCGTTAGCATTTCCTTTTCATGACCGTTTCCAATATTGACATGTACTGAAACGCCGTCGGCTCCGAGCTTGATTGCCTCTTCCACCGTGCAGACGAGGGTCTTGGCGTTTGGCTCTGGAGAAAGCGACGTACTGCCTGACAGATGGACAATCAAACCCATATCCGGACCACTCTTTCGGTGCCCCTTGGCAACAATGCCCTTGTGTACAACCACGGCATTGGCCCCCCCATTCGCCACCTGGCTCATGGCCTCCTTCATGTTGGTAATGCCCAGGATAGGTCCCAAACTGACACCGTGATCCATGGGTACAATAACCGCCTTCTTGGTATCGCGATCAATGATTCTCTCCAGCCTAATCTCTTTTCCGCTCATTTTTCTTTTACCTCCTTTAAAGATAAAATTCTATAAGACCAATCGTTATGGCCCTCATACACACCAAAAAGAAGGCCGTGGGAATCGATCCACCCACGGCCTTCTTTTCTTGCTTCAGACGAAGGGACACAGGCGGATCTCTCCAGGCATAAAAATAAAAACCACGCCAATAGGCGTAGAAAAAAACCTCCGCAAATGCACCCTTGACACTGTTTGCCGCCAAAATCATGATTTCGATTCCCTCTTTTTTCTACCAGATCACAGTACCACTGAAAACCGGGCTTTCAATTGGCTCTTCTTGAAGCGCCTTCATCGCCGTGGAAACGGGAAAACCCTTGTGCACGATCTGACCGATGGCCTTAATCATATTCCCGGGCTTCCTATACTGAAAGATGTTTCTTCCCACAGAAACGCCGTAGGCCCCGGCCTCCATAACCCCTTTGACCATTTCCAAGACCTGTCTTTCTTTGACCCTTTTTTCACCACCTATCGCTACCAAGGGAACAGGACACACAGAAACCACTTCCTTGAATGTTTCTGCCGACCCGGCATAAGGGACTCGCACCAAATCCGCTCCCATTTCAGCGCCGATCCTCGCGGCCCTTGTCAAATTCTTGAGTTGTTTTTGGCTATCGTCCTCAAAGGCCGTGTGCATTAAGGTAAAAAGCGGCATGCCCCACCTGGAGGCATCCCTGGCCACCTCACCCAATAACCTCAGCATGACGTCTTCATCGGCCCCTCCAATCTCTATCCTGATTGACACCGCATCCGCTCCTATCCTGAGGGCCTCTTCTACATCCGTGACAAGTATCTGTTTTTGACTCCTGGAGGTGGCGCTTAAGTGGATAATCAAGCCGATGTCTTTCCCGGAGCGCCGGTGGGCCGCAGCCACAATCCCCTTATGTAAAATCACGGCATTGGCCCCGCCCAGTGATACCGTGTCTACCGTATTCATGATGTCTTTAATCCCCTCTATAGGCCCCATTCCAACACCATGGATCAATGGCACCATTACTGTTTTTCTCGTGTTACGGTCCATGACCCTTTCCATCCGAATCCTTTTTCCCAGCATCCTGTCTCCTCCCCCTTTGAATGGCCTATCGAATCGCCCTGGACCTCAAATAGTGATCGGCCAGGACCAGCAGCACCATGGCCTCAAGCACCGGAATAATTCTTGGAATTGTGCAGACGTCAAATCTTCCAGTGAGTTTTATCTTGGCAGCGCTTCCCTCACGGTCAACCGTATCCTGTTCCATGTATATGGAGGGGATCGGCTTCATGGCGGCCCTCAAAACGATCTCGTCTCCATTTGAAATACCACCCAAGATTCCACCTGCCCGATTGGCCTCAAATCCATCAGGGGCAATTGGGTCATTATTCTCCGAGCCCTTAAGCCTGGCAGCCTCAAAGCCTGCACCAATCTCAACGCCCTTGACCGAGCCCACGGACATAACAGCCTTTGCCAAATCGGCGTCCAATTTGTCAAATACGGGTTCGCCAAGCCCTGCGGGACAGCCTGTGACACGAATCTCCACAACGCCACCCAAGGAATCTCCTTGCTCCTTGGCATTGTTTATCGCCTCTTTCATCCGTTCTGACGCGGCCGGATCAGCACAATAAAACGGGCTTTTTTTTACAAAACCCGGGTCAATGGCCTCTGCCTTAATGCCCCCCAGCTCAACAGTGTGCGCAGTGACCTCTACCCCTAAAGGCCCCAGGATCTTGCCGGCCACAACTCCTGCTGCAACCCTCGCTGCCGTCTCCCTCGCCGACGACCTCCCACCACCCCTGAAATCGAAGTGCCCAAATTTCTTGAAATAGGTATAGTCTGCGTGACCGGGTCTGAAAAGCTGGCGGAGGACGTCGTAGGGCCTGCTGTCCGCATCTCTGTTTCTGATAAACAGGGCTAGCGGAGCCCCAGTAGTCTGTCCTTCAAAGACACCGGAGAGGATCTCAACCTGATCCTCCTCCTTACGCGGCGAGTCAAAGTTATGTCTTCCGGATCTTCTTCGTCTCATGTCATGAACAAAGTCTTCCGGAGACAGACTGATGCGGGGAGGGCAACCGTCAATTATCACCCCTACTCCCTCTCCATGTGATTCGCCAAATGTGGTTACCCTTAACACATACCCAAAAGAATTTCCGGCCATCTTCTTATCCCTGCAAACCCTTGGGCAGACCCTTTATGACCACATCCGCCACATCTCTGGGGGTACACTCCGTGGTATCCACTATAAGGTCCGCGGCCTGTTCATAAAACGGCATCCTTACATCCAACACATGCCTGATCTCCTCCAATGGATCTTTCCCTGTAAGAGAAGGCCTCATCTTTCCTGACCCCTGTTCTTCAGCCATCCTCGCCTTTAAAACCTCTGGGCTACCATTGAGCCACACGATCCAGCCGTTTCTCTTGAGATTTTTCATGTTCTCTTCCTGCGTCACCACACCTCCGCCGGTCGCAATCACGAGCAACCTCTTTTTGGATATGTCTTGGATCACCATCCTTTCTAGCTCCCTGAAATGGTCCCATCCGCTTCTTGAGATTATCGTCTCAATGGGTTGATGCGCAGTTTCCTCGATCACCGCGTCCGTATCCAGAAAATCCCGTTTAAGTTCCCCAGCAAGGATCTTGCCAACGGCCGTCTTTCCGCTGCATCTATAGCCAATGAGCACTATATTCGTCTGATGATCTCGCAAGGCACATCTCCTGGTTCAAGAAAGTCCATCAGATAAATACCTGCCCATAAAACAAAAAAGGCCGTGGGTTTTTTGCCCACGGCCTTGAATCAAAAAGAGAATGTGAATCAACCCATGGGCAGACGTGTCCCCCAAAAATAAAAAAAGTAATAGTCCTGACTGGATTGATTTTCTCGCATATCTTTCATTACAATTAATGACCAATTTTTTTTATTTAGAATATACTAGTCTAATCACATATTTTTGTCAAGCTTTTTTTTGCTGAAGACCTTCAGCACAAATCCCTTTCACGGTCAGTAACCAACAAAGGCGGTAAGGATCAAGATCGCCCCGACGAGGATAAATATGGGTTTCCAAAGACCCGTCAGGGAGAGACCCAAGGCGATAAGAATGATACCCAGAATAATCCGGATAACGCTTTCACCCCTTGTTACATTCTTGGCAATAGCCATATCACACCTCCTTTTCTGGTCACCCACACCTTCATCGCTTCAACATCTCTAGACTTAATGTAAGCGACAATCCCGGCATTGATGCAATGTCTTTGAAAGGGTATCAATCCCGAATTTTCCCTTGACAATTTTTCCAGGTATTGTTAAACTAAAACCGATGGATAGTAAACTAAAAAATAGATTAATCTGCTCATTAAGCAACTGGTGGTGGCGCAGCTCTTTCCGGGAGGTGGGCCCACCAAGATAATTCAAGTGCAATAAAACCGTGGGGTCATTTCCTGGAGGTCCCGCGGTTTTTTATTTTGGAACAATTTTAAGGCCGTGGGGCAATAATCCTTGGGGCCTTTTTTTGTCTGGAGCTTAGAATTGAATATAAAACCATCATTTCCCGAATTTGTGTCAATGGCGGAACGCGGAAATCTGATCCCTGTCTATAAGGAATTCCTGTGTGACACCGAGACCCCCGTCACGGCCTATCTAAAGATCAAGGACAAGTCCTTCTCCTATCTCCTTGAAAGTGCTGAAGGCGGCGAAAGGTGGGGCCGCTATAGCTTTATTGGATATATGCCATACCTTACGGTCCTGTGCCGTAACTCAGGCATAGAATTGGTAGAGGAAGGGGATAAGAGGCTATTAAGAGATACCCGGAATCCCCTGAATTCCTTGAGAGAGATTTGCCGCAAATTTACACCAGTGACATCAGAGGATCTACCTCCTTTTCAAGGAGGACTTGTCGGATATTTTAATTATGATCTTATAAGGAAATGGGAATACATCCCCGGAATTTCCCCTGAAGATACCGATGTGGGCGAGGCCCTGTTCACAGTCTCAAAGCGCCTGATCATTTTTGACCACCTTACTCACCAGATCAAGGCCGTGGCCTTCGTGTGGGTACGGGAAAATAGAGATTTGAAAGAGCTTTATGAAATCGCCACCAGGGAGGTAGATCAGACCATCGAGGAACTGCAACGCCCGTTGTCCTCCGTGGCAGCGGAAGAAGCGTTCTTTCTCTCCCACCTTGAGCCCAATTTCAAGAAAGAGGACTTCGAGGAGGCCGTCCAAAAGGCCAAAGATTATATAGTGGACGGGGATGTCATTCAGGTGGTCCTTTCTCAAAAATTTTCAGGGAATGTATCCGCGGATGTCTTCGGCCTTTACCGAAATCTGAGAAGCGTGAATCCCTCGCCCTACATGTTTTATCTCAATTTTGGAAAAATAAAGTTGATAGGTTCCTCGCCCGAAATCCTCGTTCGTCTGACGGATAAAAAGATTGAACTTCGCCCAATTGCCGGCACCAGGCCGAGGGGTGAAGATCCTGATGCCGATAGGGACCTGGAAGAAGACCTCATGAATGACCCTAAGGAACGGGCCGAGCATATTATGCTGGTAGATCTTGGGAGAAATGACGTTGGTAGGGTTGCAGTTCCAGGCTCTGTAATAGTCCCAAGGCTCATGGAGGTAGAACGTTATTCCCATGTCATGCACATAGTCTCACGGGTGGAAGGACTATTGAAGCCGGATATGGATTGCTTTGATGTGTTCATGTCTACCTTCCCGGCAGGAACCGTGTCGGGCGCGCCCAAGATCAGGGCCATGGAAATCATCAGCGAACTGGAACCATCAGCGAGGGGCCCTTATGCGGGAGCCGTGGGTTACTTCGGTTTTAATGGCAATATGGACTTTTGTATCACCATTCGCACCATCGCTGTCATCAAAAACAGCCTATCCGTTCAGGTCGGTGCCGGCATAGTGGCCGATTCTTCCCCTGAAGGAGAATACGAAGAGACCTTGAGGAAGGCCGCTGCCATGTTAAAGGCAATCGAAAAGGTGAAGAGCAATGATTCTCCTTATTGATAACTATGACTCCTTTACTTACAATCTTGTACAGATGTTTGAGAGTGAGGGTGAAGAGGTTAAGGTCTTTCGCAACGACAAGATAGAAATCCGGCACATCAGAGAATTAGACCCATCAGCCCTCGTGATCTCCCCCGGACCATGTACCCCTAAAGAGGCAGGGATCTCAGTGGATGCCATTCGTCATTTCGGCCCCAAGATGCCTATCCTGGGAGTCTGTCTGGGACATCAAGCCGCGGCCGCGGCCTTTGACGGAAAGGTCGTTAAGGCCGATAGGATCATGCACGGAAAGACGTCTCTCATCTTTCACGATGGAAAAACGATATTCCAAGGAGTGCCCAACCCCTTTGAGGCCACCCGATATCACTCCCTCATTGTAAATAGGGACGATTTACCGGAATGCCTGGAGATAAGTGCCTGGACAGATCAAGGGGAAATTATGGGTATTAGGCACCAGGAATATGGGGTGGAAGGAGTCCAATTTCATCCGGAGTCCATTTTGACGGGTTTTGGCCTCCACATAATCAAGAATTTTGTTCTAAAATCAAAAAGGAGGAACTGAACCATGATAAAGGAGGGCATTGCGAAATTGGTCAGAGGGGAAGACCTTGCAGAAAACGAGATGGTGCAGGCCATGGATGAAATTATGTCTGGCGAGGCGACACCCGCCCAGATCGGCTCCTTCATCACGGCCCTGAGAATAAAGGGGGAAACCGTGGATGAGATTACCGGGGCGGCCAGGGTGATGAGGGCCAAGGCGACGAAAATAGGGCTTGCCAATAATCTGGTCAACATTGATAGAGACGAAATCAATATTGATGAGGAAACCATCCTTGACACTTGCGGAACCGGCGGGGATGGGACAAATACGTTCAATGTTTCAACCGCTACGGCATTTGTAGCCGCTGGTGGCGGAGTCCGCGTTGCCAAACATGGAAACCGCGCCGTATCCAGCCTTTGCGGAAGTGCTGACGTGATCGAGAGTCTTGGAGTCAAATTGGATATTGATCACGCTGATGTAGAGAAATGCATAAAGGAGGTGGGGATTGGCTTTCTTTACGCCCCCCTTTTTCATGGTGCCATGAAATACGCCGCCGGCCCCAGGCGTGAGATAGGGCTCCGTACCATTTTCAATCTCCTGGGCCCTTTGACAAATCCCGCCGGGGCGACAGTCCAGGTACTAGGTGTCTATGATCCTAATCTAACAGAAATAATAGCCAATGTCCTTGGTAGACTCGGGACCAAAAGGGCCTTTGTCGTCTGTGGAGAAGGGACCTTTGATGAAATCAGTATATGCGGGCCAACCAGAATTTCCAGGCTGGATGGGGGACAGGTCTCCACCTACAAGGTGACGCCGGAAGAGTACGGTTTTGAAAGGGCAGAAATTGATGCGATAAAAGGCGGGGACGCAAAAGAAAATTCCGAAATAATTAGGAAGCTCTTGGACGGTGAAAAAGGCCCCAAGAGGGATATGGTCTTGCTAAATGCGGCCGCCGCCTTTGTGGCGGTAGGACTTGATTCTGATCTCAAGGAAGGCATACCGAGGGCAAAAGAATCTATCGACTCTGGTAATGCAAGGGAAAAGCTCAAAGCCATGGTGTCCTTTACCCGGGTATGCTGATTTTTTAAACGCAACGTGTGCTCAAAGGGATCCTTCAATGCATTCTCGTTTGGTAGAAATTCTGGCAGAAAAACGCAATGAAGTAGCTAAGTTGAGAAAAAGAGGCCTCCCTCATGTCCGGAATGTTGATATGCCTCCAATCCGTGACTTTAATAGGGCCATTATTTCAGAAAACCGTGTTAACATCATTACAGAGATAAAGTTCGCCTCTCCCTCGGCAGGCCTCATCCGCCAGAAGGCTGATCCTATCAGGATTGGACTGATGTATCAGGCGGCCGGGGCCGCGGCGATCTCCCTTCTTACTGACGAAAAATTTTTTGGGGGCCACTTGAATCACCTGCCCGTCTTGAAGAAAGCCGTCTCCTTACCCATATTGCGCAAAGACTTTGTCATAGATGAGATTCAGGTAAGAGAGGCTTTCCTATTTGGGGCAGACGCAATCCTCTTAATCACTCGGCTCCTTTCACAGGAGCAGCTAAACGAATTACACCGGGTCTGCATGGAGCTAGGTATGTCTGCCCTTGTCGAGGTCCACGACAGGCAGGACCTTGAAAAGGCCCTGCAATGTGGGGCAAAAATCATTGGAATCAATAATCGCGATCTTGACACCTTTGAGATTAATCTCCATAAAACCCTTGAACTGGCCCCCCTGGTGCCCAAAAAATGCGCCCTTGTGAGCGAAAGCGGCATCAATGATGAGAAAGACATACGATTGTTGAGCAGATGTGATATTAATGCTATCCTTATAGGCTCTTCAATTATGAAAAGTGATGATATATTGAATAAGGCCTCTAAGTT
The DNA here is from genome assembly GCA_964473615.1 of uncultured Desulfobacteraceae bacterium. Taxonomy (GTDB): domain Bacteria; phylum Desulfobacterota; class DSM-4660; order Desulfatiglandales; family Desulfatiglandaceae; genus CAYYPQ01. The sequence continues at coordinate 27,107 of CAYYPQ010000017.1, read as the reverse complement.
CGTCGAGGCGGGGAATAGGGTGAGAGGCCAATGATCGTAAAGGTCAAGGTTTGTGGGATAACAAATGATCAGGACGCATTCCTGGCCGTTGAGCTAGGAGCAGATGCCCTGGGTTTTATTTTTGCACCCAGCCCCAGGCAGATTGACCCTGAAAAGGCCCGCGATATTATCACGTTGCTCCCTCCTTTTGTTCACACAGTGGGGGTATTCGTCAACGAGGACCCCATTACCATAAAAAAGACAGTGCAATTTTGTGGGCTTGATCTAATCCAACTCCATGGCGATGAAACACCGGATGTCTGCGGTGAATTCATGCCCCTTACAATCAAGGCATTTCAGCTTAGAGACAAATCGAGCCTCCAGCGTATCAGACCATACTGTGGAATGGTTCGGGCCTTTCTATTGGACGCCTACTCAAGAGATAAGAGAGGCGGTACTGGAAAGACATTTGACTGGGATCTGGCGCTTGCTGGTAAAGAACAGGGAGTCCCGATTATTCTATCAGGCGGACTTACCCCATCAAATATTGAAAGGGCCATTCTGGCAGTAAGGCCATACGCTGTGGACGTAAACAGCGGAATTGAAGACGGTCCAGGGAAAAAGAGTCCCACCCTTATGAAAAGGTTGATGGATACCATAAAGAAAGTGGAACCGCTGCACCAATTAGAAAGGAGGATTAGCCTTGATTGATCGTCGCTATTACGGAGAATTTGGAGGGGCATACATACCTGAGATTCTCGTTTCCACCTTTCATGAGCTTGTTATGGCCTTTCAGGAGGCCAGGGACGATCCCTCTTTCTGGCAGGAATATACAGATATCATGTCCACCTATTCTTGCAGACCCACCCCCCTCACCTTTGCCGAAAACCTGACACGTCACTTTGGCGGCGCACGAATCTATATCAAGAGGGAAGACCTGAATCACACTGGTGCCCATAAGGCTAACAATGTCATGGGTCAGGGACTACTGGTGAGGCGCATGGGAAAATCCCGTGTGATTGCTGAAACCGGTGCGGGCCAGCATGGCGTGGCCACGGCCACCATGGCCGCAAAGTTTGGGTTTAGGTGTACCATCTACATGGGTGAAGTAGACATTGCCAGACAAAGGCCCAATGTCTTTTGGATGAAACGATTGGGTGCCGAGGTAGTTCCGGTGAAGGAGGGGACCAAAATGTTGAAAGACGCCATTAATGAGGCGTTCCGTGACTGGGTCACCCACATGGATGACACCCACTATGTCCTAGGCACTGCATGCGGGCCCCACCCCTTTCCCGAGATGGTCGCCTATTTCCAGTCGATCATTGGTAAAGAGGCCCGCAGGCAGATCATGGAACGTGAGGACCGGCTCCCGACTCGTGTTTATGCGTGTGTAGGGGGTGGCTCCAATGCCCTGGGGATATTCAGCGAATTTTTGGATGACCAGGTAGAACTCGTTGGCGTTGAGGCTGGAGGCGAAGGGTTGGACAGCGGTCATCACGCCGCGAGGCTTGCCTCAAAAGACGGGCATGTAGGGGTGGCCCAGGGATATAAGACCTATTTTCTCCAAGACGAAGATGGCCAGATGAAAGAAACACACAGCGTCGCGGCAGGGTTGGATTATGTTGGGGTATCGCCTATACTTGCCTCGCTCAGAGAAGAGGGTAGGGTCAGATTCGAGGCAACCACCGACCGTGAGGTCTTAGACGCCCTCTCACTTTCACTAAAAAAGGAGGGTCTGGTACCTGCCCTCGAGTCTGCTCATGCTTTTGCACAGGCATTCAAAGAGGCATCCAGTCTATCAGAGAATGACATCATTTTGATAAATCAGTCGGGGAGAGGGGATAAGGACATCTTCACCATAGCCGATGCATTTGCCGACCCTGAATGGCAAAAATTCATTAAGAATAAAGCGGAGGGTTATATTGCTTGAGTCTTATCTTCGAGGCAGACTAAATGAAAAAGATATCCTGCTGATGACCCATATCGTCATCGGATATCCCTCCTTTGGAGATTCATTCAAGGTCATAGAGGCGATGGTAAATGCCGGGGTCGATCTGATGGAGTTACAGTTCCCTTTTTCCGAACCCATAGCTGATGGCCCGGTCATCCTTCGCGCCAATCAAAAGGCCATTGAAAAAGGCGCTACCGTACAAGCCTGTCTCGACTTCGCCCAAAGAATTACCCGAACCTTTGATGTCCCCTTCCTCATAATGAGCTACTACAATATCCCCTTTACCTATGGCACAGATCGTTTCGTGTCTGCCATGGCAAAAAGCGCCTTGCGCGGCGCTATCATCCCTGACCTTCCCCCGGAAGAAGGCCAGGAATACCTGCGGGCCATGCAGGGTCACGGCCTCTCCCCCATTCTCATCTTCTCTCCCACCACCACATTTGAACGCATGAAATATCTGGCAACCTTTGCCAGCGGGTTTATTTACTGCGTTGCCAGAAAGGGGGTCACCGGGCAAGAGACAAGTTTTTCGGAAGAACTAACAGCCTATCTCGCCGGATGCCATAAGGCCACTACCCTGCCCCTGGCACTCGGCTTTGGGATCAAAGAGAAAAAGGATATAGACTTTTTGAAGGGGAAGGCAGAGATCGCGGTCATTGGGAGTCAAACGATCCGGATAATGGAAAAAGAGGGAATCAGCTCTATAGGAGATTTTATCCGAACCCTGAGATGAGTTTAATGCCTTCTGCGCAGGCTCAGCCGCATCAAAAAAACACTCAAGAAATCGTGTTGTCTTGCCGATAAACACTCATGTGCAATCTTTCCCTCGTCAAAAATTCCGCGGGAATAACCCCTTGCCAGAGACATCTTTTTTTTAAGGGCTAACGTATTACTATCACTGAGGTAATTTATCCAGATGAGGATTCTCTGAAATGGATTCAGTAACTAACCCTATCGCAGACGCCTTATTTGCACCTATTGTCCAGCAACAATACCAGTTAGAGCCTATGGCGAACAAGGCCCTAGTTAATGGGATTGATCTATATATGAAAAGAAATTATGAGGCGGCAATCAAGGAATTCAAGAGGGCACTCGGCCTGGCGCCGGCGTCGCAGAACTCGGTTAAGGTATCAGACTATATGGCCCAGGCCTATCTCCAGCTTAATGAAACCGAAAAGGCGATTGATACTTACAAGACATCTATCCGCATGAATCCCACCCGCGACGATATTCACATCAAGCTCGGGAATCTCTACTTTGCTAATAAACGATACCAGGAGGCAGAAGGTGAGTACAAGGCAGCGGTAAGAATATATCCAGATGCCATTAATCGCTACTATCTGGGCCAGGTATATCTTAATACGGGACGCTATACTGAGGCCGAGCTCCAGTTCGCCGGGGTCAAGAGACTGAGCCCCAAAAAGCCGGATGGGTCTTATGGCCTGGGTCTTACCTACGGCAAGATGGGGCGATATGAGGAAGCGATTAGTAAATTGAAAGAGGCAGTAATGCTTAAACCGGATTTCTATGATGCATATGCTGAAATGGGATATACGTATGCCGACTCAGGCCAGATGGACAAGGCACAGGAGATGGTTGACTATCTTGACGAAAGAAGCCCCGATTTAGCAGACTTGGTGAGTCGTTATATGTATAAAGTTGACCCGCCGAAAATCATGTTCGCCTGGGGCTCCGGGACCTTTCCTTACACCAGGTCAATTAATACAACGGTGTCCAGCCTGGATGACGACCTGACAGATGCCAATACATCAAAGGTCTTCACCATAGACTTTCAGTTTGACAAACAGATGGACAGAGCCTCTGTTGAAAATATCCTCAACTGGAGAATCAGCAGGGCCATCGGAAGGGGAGCAGGACAAAGTTATAATCTTAGTATGCCCATACCCTCGACGGAGGTTAAGCTTGCGCCTGTTCCTGTAAGCATCCTTTATCATTCAGACATGATGGTAGCGACTGTTAAATTTAGTATACGACAAAATTCATCTGCCGACGGTACTGTTGACCCCTCACATATAGAATTCAAGTTTACCGGTAAAGATTTCTATGGGTTGGAAATGGACCCTGATAAAGATCAATTTACCGGGTTCTCAGGCGTAGCATAATATCCCCACAGATCACATCAAGGCCTTTCTGACCTTTTCTGCAACAAGCTCAGGACTTGGTAGCATTGCGTTTTCCAGATTTCTCGCATAGGGGATAGGACATTCCGGAGCAGCAATTCTAATAGGCGCAGCCCTCAGGAGGTCAAATCCGGCAAGTACAATTCGGGCAATAACCTCGGAGCCTATGCCACCCGTAGAAGTACCCTCTTCCACGGTTACCAGATAACCTGTCCTTGAGACCGATTCTAGTATCGTGCGTGTGTCCATAGGGTAAAGGGTAGCAAGGTCTATAACATCTGCGTTAATACCCTCCGAAGCAAGGATATCGGCAGCATCCAGGGATACGCCAACCCCCAGCAAATGGGATACAATGGTCACGTCCTGGCCCTCTCGTACCTTCCTTGCCTTTCCTAAAGGAAGGGTATAATCGCCAACAGGGATCTTTCCCGCATTGGCATAAAGGAGCTTGTGCTCAAAAAACAGGACTGGATTCTCGGAACGAATCGCAGACTTTAGCAGGCCTTTTGCCGTATAGGCATCCGAAGGAGCGACAACAATAAGACCGGGGATCCCGAAAAAATATTTTTCCATTGACTGAGAATGCTGGGCCGCCACGCCAATGCCGCTCCCGAGCGGTGTCCTGATTGTGAGGGGTATCGTTAGCTGTCCCCCGGTCATATATCTGAGCTTGGCGGCCTGATTTAGAATCGGATCCATGCAACAGGTCAGAAAATCAGAAAAAAGTATTTCAGCGATCGGCCTCATGCCAGTCATGGCGGCGCCCACGGCCCCACCAATAATTCCATTCTCACTAATTGGCGTATCAATAACTCGCTCTTTACCGAAGCGATCTACCAGTCCCTCGGCAACATTAAAATATCCTCCGAGGGCGACATCTTCACCCCACATAAAGACCCTGTCATCTCTTTCCATCTCCTCTGATATAGCCTCATTAATGGCCTGCGCAATTGATGCCTGTTTTAGGCCGTCGCCGCTTAATCTCTCATACTCCCCCTGGTAGAGAGACTTATCATCAGGGGAATAGACATTGGTAAGTAGCGTCCTGGGCTTCGGGAGATCCGAGCTTTCTGCAAAATCAACTGCCTCATTCACCTCCTCCTCCGCCTCCTTTTCTATCTGCCCAATCTCATCCTCTTCAATCTCCCCACTCTTGAGCATCTCATTTTTAAGCAGCGAGATAGGATCCCCTTTTTTATAACTCGCCTTCTCATCATCAGTCCGGTAGAGCTCAGGATCACCCTCCATATGCCCATGCCAGCGATAGGTCATTAGCTCCACAAGGCGCGGCCTGCCATCCTTTCTCATCTTTTCTATGACCTTTCTGATTCCCTCGTATACCTGCTTCACATCGTTGCCATCGAGCCGCTGTGATTCTAGATTATACGCGTGTGCCCTTTTATAGATCTCAGTAACAGCCGAATGATTATCTATATGGGTGAACTCTCCATAAAGGTTGTTTTCAACAACAACAAGCACCGGTAGCCCAAAAACAGAGATCATGTTCATTGCCTCGTGAAACATGCCCTGATTTACCGAGCCGTCACCCGCTATCACCACAGAAATATCATCTCTTTTTTCGTTTTTTATTGTAAACCCGGCACCCATTGCCAGGAGGTACCCTGCCCCCACAATACCATTTGCGCCAAGTATTCCCTTATTCCCATCGGTAACATGCATTGAGCCTCCCTTTCCTTCACAGAGGCCATCTGATTTACCATATATCTCTGCCATCATCCTCTTCAAATCCGCCCCTTTAGAGATAATGTGCCCGTGACCACGATGCGTAGTGTTCAGGTAATCGGTCTCCCTCAAATTCATGCACACCCCGGCAGCCACGGCCTCCTGCCCGATTGAAAGGTGTATTGCCTCTGTAGGCAAATTCCCCTTACTAAAGGCCCCTGATAGGTGCTCTTCAAATGCACGGATCTTACACATAGTCCTTAAGAACTCACTGTCTGAAACCTCTTTAACGTCTTTCGATCCCCTTTTTCTTTCTTCTTGAGATTTTTCCTCCAGAAATTCCATAGGAAATTCAGGTAGGACATCAAGGCTGTAATGTCTCTTCTTTCTCCCCTTGAAAAAGGATATCCTGCGTTTTTTCTTCCGCTTCGCCGGTTTTTGGAGAAGGTCATCCCTTCCCATATCCTTGAGAACCACGGGGTAGACTGCAAAGGCGGGTTTCAATGCAGGGATCAGTTTGAGTGCCTTTTGCACGGACCCTTTTGCTATAACCTTTCTGCTTGCAATGGCCAGCGGAATATTCAGGTCCTCCATCCAGAACTTATGGCTCGTCTCCGATGACTGGATCATTTCAACGTCAAATGAAACCTTTTCATCTGGGTCCCAGTAATATCTCGGTGCCTCTTCCCTATTATCGATGTATAGGTCTGTATCAAAATCGGTAAAGTGGAACTTTGTAATAATCTTGACACCCGAAACGGCATTCACAATTTCTGGCGTATTAAGTATTCTATCCCAAAGCTCAGACAGGACCGTTACAAACTCATCTTTGGTTTCAAACGGTTTCATGACAATCCTCCTTAAATTAGCCTCCAGAAACGCTCAGGGGATATTATCATCGCCTCAGTGCATGAGGCCCGGTAAAAAAAGGGCAATTTGAGGGAACAACAACAAGATCAAATTACACAGCAGCAAGGCCAAAAGCATAGGAAAAACCCCTCTGAATATGGCCTCCAGGGGGACATCTTTGGCCACTCCATAGACCACATAGACATTTACCCCCACAGGGGGGGTAATCACTCCCATTTCCGTGATCAGTACAATTACCACCCCGAACCAGATAGGGTCATAGCCCAGACTCTGGGCCACGGGGAAAAATATGGGTATGGTCAGCATAATCATGGCCAGGGCATCCATAAAACAGCCGCCAACGAGGTAGACAATAATAATCATCCCCATAATGGCATAGTTTGGAAGAGGGAGGGAGCTGACCCAATTGGCCAGGGAATAGGGCACCCTTGTAATGGCCATAAAATGGCCAAATATAACGGCCCCAGTCACAATCACCATGACCATACAGCTAATCCTCGTGGTATCGGCGAGAGATTTGACAAAGCCCTCCCATGTTAGCTGTTTCCTCACGATGGCCATGGCTAGCGCCAAAAATGCACCAGCAGCGGCAGCCTCGGTAGGGGTGAAGATCCCGAAAAACATTCCGCCCATTACCATCAAAAACAATAGCAGGGTTTCGATCACACCGGCGAAGGACCAAACCTTCTCTTTAAAACTGGTCTTGGGACCAGGGGGCGCAAGCGATGGGTTTTTCATGACGCGCAGATGAATTGTAATCAGGAAGAGAAGGCATAGGAGGATGCCGGGGAGGATACCTGCCGCGAAAAGCTTGCCTATGGACTGCTCGGTCAGGATGCCATATACAATAAAAATCACGCTGGGAGGAATTAGTATGCCGAGACTCCCTGCAGCGGCCACTGTCCCAGTAGCCAGGCTCATATCGTATTTATACCGCTTCATCTCGGGGAGTGTCACGGTAGCCATGGTGGCTGCGGTAGCATTGGTAGAGCCCGATATGGCCGAAAAAGCTGCGCATGCACCCACAGTGGCCATGGCAAGCCCCCCTCGACGATGTCCCAGCAATACGTAGGCCGAATCATAGAGTCTTCTGCTAATGCCGGCGTGAAAGGCGATCTGCCCCATAAACACGAAGAGGGGGATCACGGTCAGGCTATAAGACGAAAATACATTCCATACGTCCCTGGCCAAGAGACTCAGTCCTGCCTCAAAATGCACCACATAGCTGAATCCCAAAAACCCCAAAAATGCCATTACAAAGCCCACAGGCATCTTGGAAAACAAAAGTATAACAAGGATTACGATCCCTAAGACGCCTATACCTGTTAGGCTCATTTATCAAAGGCCCTTTTCAGATTCTTGAGGATATCCGCAAGCAATATGAGACAGACTGCAGCCGCTGAAAAGCCCATACCAAACACGAAGGGGTAGAAGGGCAATTGTAAGGTAAGCGAGACCTCTCCCGAGGCATGGAGGTCGCTTGCATACAGTATAGACTGCCATGCAATCAAGGCAAAAAGGACAAAGGCCATACTACTGGTGATACTTTCAATAACACCCTGAACACTTTGTGGGAAAAGGCGAATGACCAGGCTTACAGCCACATGGCCTTGCTGCACAGAAGTGTGGGCCATGGCAAAAGCCACTGCCATGGCCCCCAGGAAGCGCACCAATTCATAGGTACCAGGGATAGGCCGACGCAAAAAGCGCAGTACGATATCGGCACATGTTAGGAGCATCATCAAAACGATGGCCATTCCGGCTATCCAGAAGAGCCATCTGGCTAGACGCTTTCCTATACTTTCTAAAAAAGCCATGTCAAACCGAAGCCCACCACAAGGTCACATCGAGGCACATCACGAATTAATAACAAGGATCTGAACATTACTTTGAGTACTTGGCGATCAATTCCCTAACCTTGTTCACATACGTCAGACCATTCGGCGTATTTGCAATGTAGTGGTTGATGACAGGTTCAACGGCCTTTCGCCATCTCGTACTTTCTGATTCAGAGAGAGGGATCAGCTTATTACCCAGGCTCAGGGTAAATTCCCGGCCCTCCTTATCCGTGGTGTCCCATGCCTTCCCATGGACGTCCACCCACTCATCGCTGAGATCTTCAACGACCTTTTTCACATCAGCGGGAAGTGAATTCCATTTGTTGAGATTCATTATAACGAACATTCCGGTAGTGTACCCTACGCTGTAGCATTCGGTAGTGTACTTAATTACCTCGGCCTGTTTCCAGCCTTTGAGAACCTCCATAGGGCCAAATGTCCCTTCCACAACACCTTTCTGAAGGGCCTCATATGTGCCTCCCTGGGGCATAGCCACCGGAACGCCACCCAATGCTTGAACTACTTTGGCACTAAGTCCGGTAGCCCTGATTTTCATGCCTTTGAGATCCTCTAAGGTCCGAACCGGCTTTTTTGTGTGCAGGAGACCAGGGCCATGGGCATGAACATACAGGACCTTGACATCCTGTAATTCTATTGGGTTTACAGATTTTGCAAAGGCGTTTGCCACCCGGCTGGCTACCATTCCGCTTGGATAACCCATGGGGAGATCCACTGCCTCCATTACCGGGAATCTTCCTCTGGTATATGCAAAACAGGAATTCCCCATATCGGATATATCCTTTACCACGCCGTCATAGACTTGAGGGGCCTTTGTAAGGGTTCCACCTGGAAAACAGGTGATTTGAACCTTTCCATTGGTGCGTTTTTCGATTTCTTTAGCAAAGTCCATTGCCGCCTTGGCCTGGGCATGGGAGGGAGGAAAAAAAATGCTAAAGGTGAGTTTTGTTGGCGCGGCCTGGACGTTGGCCGGTCCAAAAATCATAAAAGCGAATCCTACAAAGAAGATCAAAAGAGACCAAAAAATTTTTTCCTTCATTGAAATATCCTCCTTACCAAAAAGCTGGAATCAAGAGCTATGCCATACTAGACCTTCCCCAATGTTCCTTTTTCACCCCCTTCCTTAAGTAAAGAATCCGGGTCCAGAGAGCCCGGCTTTTGCTTGCCCCCAGTGGGGGCTTGTTTACTCGCGTATCTCCAGAGTGACTAAAGTGATCTAAAATGTCTAAAGTGCCTAAAGTTAAGGAATTTCATGTCACAACTTTAGTTCACTTTAGTTCACTTCGAACTTTAGTTCACTTCACAGCCTTGATTTCTAGTACGGCATAGCCTAATTTCTCTGACCTGGCCCTGAGGACCAAGTTTCCCAATTAACAATAAATTCGTAGCGCATGAAGACTTAGCAGTTTTTTGCCTCTAATATAACAAAGCTAACGATAAAACAATAAAAATCGTAACTCTTTAGATGTTTGAAAAATGCTGGGGTGAAGGACATCGTTGCAATGAGTTTTGGATTACTCAAACGCCTGTCTTTTTTAGGGTATCATTTAGGGAATTCTTTCTGTATATGTTATACTCTAATTGAGCCGATGCTCAATTAGGGAGATGTCAGGGGCAAATATGCCAACTGACAACCGACAACTAACAATTGAGCGTTTTCGCTCAATTGGGGTTATAAAAGGCATTATCGTTAAATTATTCAGAGGAGGAAGGGGATGCAAAACAATCCAAAAGAAATCACTGTGAACTTTCCAAAGGAGTTGTACGGCGGTGTCTATTCAAATAGCATGGGGGTATCCCATACGAAAGAAGAATTCATCATGGACTTTTTGATGGTGGCCCCTCCATCTGGGGCCGTGACAGCCAGGATAATTGTCAGTCCCGGGCATGTAAAAAGGATCGTCATGGCCCTTCAGGAAAATATTTCTAGATATGAGCAAAAATTTGGCAGTATCCAAACTTCGGAAGAACCAAAAGGGAAGGTAACTTTGCAATAGATCTGGTCTTTGGACATAGGGAAAATGGAATTCTGCGACATAAACTGCGAATATGCCGACTGGCCCGAGGGGCAATCTCTTGATGGATCAGGTAGCTGCAGGACGTTTCAGGCAATATACTGCCGCAAGAAAGGCCGTCATGTTCATAAAAACATGCCATGCGATGAAAAATCAAAAAGGCGAGAGGACGAAGTCAACTAGAGTTCTATCTTCTCCAAATACCGCATAATAGCGCCATCATACTCGTGGGTCAGCCGGAACACCTTCTCAGCCAATCGAAGTCGCGTCTCGAGTTTGGTTTCACCATCGGTTTCCTCCATCTCTCTTAAGACGACCTTATAGTCACCGGGGTCTACAATAACCGTCACATATTTGAAGTTCTTTGCTGACGATCGAAGCATGGACGGCCCCCCGATATCTATGTTCTCGATGGCCTGGTCCAATGATACACCTTGCTTAGCCACAGTCTTTTCGAACTGGTAGAGATTAACCACCACCATGTCAATGGGCATGATACCATATTTTTTCATCATCTTGACATGCTCAGGGTTTTCGCGGAGTCCAAGGAGGCCCCCATGCACCTTTGGATGAAGAGTCTTGACTCGGCCGTCCATCATCTCAGGAAAGCCTGTATAATCTGAGATATCGGTCACTGTAACTCCGCCTTCACGTAACGCCTTGGCAGTCCCTCCTGTCGAAAGGATATCCACCCCAAATTTGGAAAGTGATCGCGCAAAATCCACAATACCCGCCTTATCAGTCACACTTATGATAGCCCTCTCTATCTTACTCATTTTTCACTCCCAGCGTCTTAGTTTTCTCTGTCATCATCGGTCTTGGGCAAGGGAATCTTAAAAAACTCCACCCCTTCATCTTTCAGGGTCTTTTCCTCATCTGAAGTAGCCGATCCCCTGATATTTCTCTTTTCGGCCACACCATAATGAATCTTCAATGCCTCTGCGGCAAACCCGGTCCCCACATCTTCAAAACTCTTGTGGACATAATCCACAACTTCTTTTGCAAGCCTCTGGTAATCAATAGAACCAGGAGAATCGGGCAAAGGATCAGGATTCGACATCTTCACGGTTACAGGAGAAAGAACCCGCTTGATATTAAAGTCATCACAATTTGGGCAACGTACCATTTTTTTCCTATTCTGGTCTTCAAAGGATTGGAGGCTGTCAAACCACCCTTCAAATACGTGTCCCATGGAGCACTCTAGATCATAAACTATCATTTATAGCATATTCCTCTCATGATCACCTTTCAGCATAGATGACGGCCAGGATTTTTGTGGGACTATTACCACGGCATTTTACAAGGTGGGGGACGGTTGAATCGTAATAAATAGCGTCTCCAGGCTCAAGCACATGGATTTCTTCCCCAAGACGCACCTCCATTATTCCCTCCAGTACATATATGAATTCCTGCCCATCATGGGCAGACCTTTCTTCCTCGGTATCCGCAGGTTCAAGCGTCACGAGGAACGGCTCCATATGCCTATCTTTCTTATGGGGAGCCAATGACTCATATTCATAGCCATAAGATTTCACCTTCTTGGAGTCATACCGGGATACCATCTTTCTATCATTCCGATGAACTATGGTGTAAGGCCTATCCTCCTCTCCAGATATAAAATAGCCCATCTTCATGTCCAGGGCCTTGGCCAATCTAATTATCGTCCCCAAAGGAGGTGCCACAGTACCGTCCTCGATTTGCCCCAGAACAGAGACATCGATATCCGTCCTGAGGGAGATATCCTGAAGGCTCAGACCACGAGTTTCCCTGACCGATCTAACCCGTTCCCCCACGTTGACCTGTATGTCCTCGGTTGGGCGCTCGGCACTAATGCCATCCATAAAGGCCTTTTCTTCATCTCTTCTGCCAAACCGGGTGCTTATGTCACTCAAAAAATCTTCGTAACTATCTCTGCCTGTTGGATGGTCTTTATTATCTTTGCTCATCGAAACCCATGCCTCTATTACATTTGTTCGATTCACTCCGCCTTGGTCATCCTTCCTCTATGAACCGACCTCCCCTTTCAAGGGCCGTGAGATTAATATTTATCATCTTATGATACCTTGGGTCAAGGCCACGATAAAGGGCCTTTTCTAACGCCTCAAAACTCACCACACCGCTCTTTTTAGCGGCAGCACCCAAAACGATCATGTTAGACAATTTTTCATTCCCTACCTCCAAGGCCAATTCTCTGCTAGGTACCATGAGACATTCAATACCCTTGAAATGGGCCTCTGTCTTTGATATCAAAGAGGCATTCACAACAAGAAGGCCACCCTTCCTGACCCTGGGACCAAATTTCTCAAGGGATGGACGGTTCATTACTATGGCCGATACAGGACTTTGTATGATGGGAGACCCTATCTCTCTGTCTGAAATCACGACCGTACAATTGGCTGTGCCACCTCTCATTTCCACACCATAAACAGGCATATACGTAACCTTTTTCTTTTCAGCAATAGCGGCATATGCGAGGATATTGCCCATCAGCATAACGCCCTGGCCACCGAAGCCTGCTATTATACAGTCGAAATACATCACTCACGCCCCTCCTTAAAGACCCCCAGAGGGAAGTAAGGGATCATCTCTTCTTGAACCCGCTTGGCAGCCCGCTCGGGGGATATCTTCCAGTTGGTAGGACAGGCGGAGAGAAATTCTATAAAGCCAAACCCTTCATTATTGATTTGGACCTCGAATGCCTTCCTTAACAGCTTTTTTGCCCTCATAAGATTCTTTGGATTATTCACCGCCGTCCTTGCCACAAAGGTAGTACCGGGCAGATCTCCCAAGAGCTCGGCCATCCTGATGGGGAACCCATTCATATCAGGGTCACGCCCAAAAGGAGTTGTTGTCGTCTCCTGTCCAACCATGGTCGTAGGGGCCATCTGCCCCCCAGTCATCCCAAAAACTGTGTTGTTAACAAAGATAACCGTGATGTGCTCGCCACGATTGGCCGCATGTATAATCTCCGCCGTTCCTATAGCCGCCAGGTCACCATCACCCTGGTAGGTAAATACGAAATTGCCAGGCCGTGACCTTTTCACCCCTGTTGCTACGGCCGCTGCCCTTCCGTGGGGGGCTTCCACCACATCCACATTAATATAGTCGTAGAGAAAGACAGAACAACCTACAGAAGCTACGCCAATGGTCTCTTTCATCAACCCGTATTTATCTATGCATTCAGCGACCAGTCTATGGATGATCCCATGGTGGCATCCGGGGCAAAAATGAAAAGCGACATCGATTAAGGCCTTCGGCCTCTTAAAAACATGTTTCATTTATCCTACCCTCTTTTTATAGACCTTCTTTATCTCCCAAAAAAGTTCGTCAGGAGAAGGAATAGAACCGGGCGGACGGCCATAAAAATCCACCTGGTTCTTCTTGTGCCCAACGGCCAGCTTTATGTCTTCCACCATCTGGCCAGTATTCAACTCTACTGCCATAAAATTTCTTACTGCAAGAGAAACCTTTTCCAATGCAGCGTAAGGGAATGGAAAGAGGGTGATCGGCCGGAAAAGCCCCACCTTCATATCCTTCTCACGCGCCATCTGAACAGATGTCTTCAAGATCCTCGCAACAGAGCCGAAGCCCACGACCACCAGGAAAGCATCATCAAGCAGCTGGGCCTCGTACCTGATCTCCCGCTTCATACGCTGGTATTTTTTATAAAGCATCCAGTTGTGCTCAGTAAGCTCGCCTTCAGAAAGATAAAGGGACTTCAAAAGTCTCGGCTTTCTGCCCTTCGCACCTGACATGACCCAATTTTTCGGAAACTCTTTTTCTTTGTATTTTTTCTTCCTTAATGGCTCCTTCATCTGTCCCAAAAGGGCATCCCCCAATAACACAACCGGATTCCTGTATTTATCTGCCAGATCAAATGCCCTCATGGTCAAATCATAATTCTCCTGGACCGAATGAGGCGCCAGAACAATGGTCCGATAGTCACCATGTCCGCCGCCACGGGTTGCCTGAAAATAATCCCCCTGTGAAGGGGAAATACCACCCAGGCCTGGCCCGCTCCTGCTCATGTTCACGATGACACCGGGGATTTGGCTACCACACATATATGAGATGCCTTCCTGTTTAAGTGAAATCCCCGGACTGGATGAAGAGGTCATGGCCCTGGCCCCTGTTGCACCCGCCCCCAGAAGCATGTTGATGGAGGCGATCTCGCTTTCTGCCTGGATAAATGTCCCGCCTACCTCAGGAAGATGCCTGGCCATATATTCCGGAATATCATTTTGAGGCGTGATCGGATAACCGAAATAGAAACGGCACCCCGCCTCAATAGCCCCCATGGCTATAGCTTCGTTCCCCTTAATAAACTCCATGTCTGACAATCCTGTTTCTCCTATCGAATCTTGTTGACATCTCTTGAAAGCATAAGCATATTATATAAATACCGAAATAACCACGTCCGGACACATTTCTGCACAAAGCGCGCAGCCTGTACACGACTCCACATCATCAATCTGTACCACGGGATACCCTGCCCGGTTTATCTTCGGGCTCACCTTAAGAAGCTGTTTAGGACATGAGATCACACACAAACCACATCCCTTACAACGCGCCTGTCTTATCTTTACCATCGCCATGACCTTCTAACCTGAAAGAATTAGTGTATTAGCCCTCAAGAACAAAAATTACCTCCATTCTCACTCGATACTCACTAATCTTACCATCTTCAACAGAGACCCTTTGTTCAAGGACCCTTAGGCCGGTAATTCCCCTCAGCGTGCTGTTAGCCCTTTCAAAACCGGCCTTAATGGCCTCTTCAAAGCTCACGGGCGAGGCAGCGATAATCTCTGAGACCCTTGCGACACGTTCCATGATTTGACCTCCTCGCTATAGATTTGGAAATTCTATAATTCTAATTGAGTCCATTCTCAATCAGGAAACTACCCGACATAAGAACTTTCTACGTCATTCGGCCGTTTTAACCACGTGGAATACCGCACCGGCGATTATTTTGATTCCCAATCTATCTCTGTGAGCAACTCCTGATTCTGAGTCATATCCTCCCATAGAAGAGATGACAGTCTGGAATAGACAGGGCCGGGAGAGCCACTACCGATGGGTCTGTCGTCATATCTGACCACGGGCAGGATGTTTAAGGATGTTCCAGTAAGGAATACCTCCTTGGCCTCGTATGCCTTATCAGGAGATATCCTGGCGAATCTTACATCCTTGATAATCCGCTGCTTGACCAATTCCCCTGACAGCTCAAAAACACGCTTCGCGGTTATACCCGATAAGGTCCTTTCAAATCCTGGAAATCTCAAAATCCCATCTGCGGCTAACACACCTATGTTCTCGGTAGACCCTTCTGCGAGAAAACCCTCCTCGTCTAGCCCCACGGAAAACAGGCTACCGGCCTCAACGGCCTCCTTTTTCATCAAGACATTTGGCAGATAATTGCAAGATTTTATATTGGCGAAAAAGGATTTCTTTATGGGGATATCACTGGTGATCAGTGAAATCCCCTCCTGGTAGTATGCCTCTGATAGACCTTTGAACCGGACTAAAACGACATAGATCTGACTTGAAGGGCAGTCAAAAGGATTTGTACTGAAACTGCCCGGCCCCCTAGATACAATAACGCGAATCAGGCAGTCCCTTTCACCTCCCACTAATACCAGGTCCTTGATCACCTCCCTAATATCCCCAAAATCCGGGGGAAAATTGAGAGAAATACTCTTTGCCGAGCGACTGAGTCTTTGAAAATGCGCCTCAAGTTGGTAGATCTTCCCACGGACACAGCGCATAACATCAAACACGCCGTCACCCCTATGGACCAGATGATCATCAATGGGGACCATCATCAAATCAGGGTCAGTGGTAATACCATTCCACTGGCTGGAATACATGCCCAAATAGTCTTCCTGCCAGGGCCTTTCCCTTTCTTTCAAACTCGAAAAAAAGTTCTCTCTGGTAATCTTTCGAATCTTCATGACCGGCCTACAATAAAAAACTCCAGGACCAGAGCACAACGTGTCCCTTGACACCATTCTTCCCAAAAGTTATTTTGTTACCCAAGTTTTGCCTGAAAGCTAAACAATAAAATTATAAAAATCAATGAATTTTTCCTGTGACAAAGCCTGAATGTGGACCCTTACAGAGGACCTGCACCTATTATCAAGGACCTTTCAAGAGGATAAAAAGGAATTATTACATAAATTGCTTTTCATTTGGGACCTGCTGTTTAGCTTTAGTATTGCAAGATAAGACATTAACTTAGCGGAGAAAGGACCTCAGCCATGGTTGAAAAACAATATGTTGTAGACGATCTCACATCCAAGGACACCTGGAGGATATTCCACTTTATGGCAGAATTTGTGGAAGGCTTTGAGGTATTGCCAGATGTTCATCCCGCAGTCACCATCTTCGGTTCATCGCGGGCCAAACCACAAAGCGCTGTTTACAAAACTACCGTCAAAATGGCCCGTTTATTGGTTGAAAACGGTTTTAATGTCATTTCAGGAGGCGGTGCGGGGGTTATGGAAGCAGCCAACAGGGGGGCCGCCGAGGCAGGAGGCAAATCTGTAGGCCTTAACATTGAACTGCCCAAAGAGCAGAAACCTAACAAATATGCTAATGTGCGGCTGGCATTTAGATACTTCTTTATCAGGAAGGTCATGTTCGTGAAATATGCAGTGGCATACATCATCATGCCCGGGGGCCTTGGAACCCTGGATGAGCTCTTTGAGGCCCTGACACTGATTCAGACAGAGAGGATCAGATCTTTTCCCGTCATCCTCATCGACACACAATTCTGGAGTGGCCTCAAAGACTGGCTCGAGGAGACACTGAAAAAGAAAAAGACCATATCCGAATCTGACCTGGAGATCTTTAACGTGGTAGATAGGCCTGAAGAGGCCATGGCCATAATAAAGAGAAGAGTTATTGTCTGACCTGTCGCAAGAAGAAAAAAACCTCCTTGGCCAATGGGCCCAAAACTTCAAAATAAGTTTGTCACAATCTCAGGTCCATCTCCTGGGCATTTATCTGGCTGAATTGCTGAGATGGAACAAGAAAATAAACTTGACCGGCCTCTCTTCCCGCCAAGGGATTATCAAAGATCTCTTATTAGACTCCTTAATTCCCGCCTTCTTCCTTCCCAATGAAGGCAGGCTTCTGGATGTAGGCTCAGGCGCGGGTTTCCCAGCAATACCCCTAAAGATATGCAGGCCGGGACTTAAGGCACACCTTTTGGAATCCAGGACCAAAAGAGTGAATTTTCTAAGGCAGGTGCTCCGCCTTACCAGGTTACCTGAAATCGAAGTCATCAGAGGGCGTATAGAAAAGGACGGGGGCATCCTCGACCCCCAAGGCTACCATGCCATTACTGCTCGGGCATTTGCTCATTTACCCAAGGCATTGGCATACTGTGCCCCTCATCTTGCATCGGGTGGGATGATCGTGAGTTTTCAGGGAAGCCAGCGCGACAAGACCATCAAGGAAAGCACTTCAGTAATTGAGGAGCTAAACCTCAACATCCATAAGACCATCTCCTACGCATTACCAGGGAAAGTTTCCCAAAGACATATCGTCATTTTCAAGAAAAGCTAGGGAAGCCGTCAAAATCACTTGATCAAAGCACTCTTGATTGTCACTAACTGAAGATCGATATAGTCTTCTATGCTGAGGCGGTCTTTGAAATGCCATCTCTTTAGGATCCACATATGGGCCATCATAATAATATTATAGGCCATCAAATCCACATCAACCGCTGTAAAGGCACCCTGTTCCATCCCTTCGTTGATAATTTTCCCGAAAATATTGCTCACCTCAACTTCAAGCTGCATCACGCGAGATCTGGACATTTTGTCAAGAGAATTAGATTTCTGATAGATCAAAATCGCCTTCTCTCTATGCTCATCAACCACTCTAAAATAAAGTCTCACTGCGATTGCCAGCTTCTCCTCTGGATCATCAATATCCCGTATTTCCTTGATGAGGCTTTGCTGGAAGATGTTCAGGACATCCTCCATAATCATTCCCATGATCTCTGACTTCTTTTTGACATAATGATAAGTAACCGGGAGGCTTACCCCGGCCTTTTCGGAAATCTCTTGAATGGAAGTAGCCGTAAAGCCCTTTTTGGCATACAAGGCACTAGCCACATCTACGATCTTTCTCCGCACCTTGTCTGAGGCGCTGATCTGATCCAGCACTGTTAATTTGGTTCCGTTCTTGTCCATTTTGTCCTTTAAGCTCAAAGATCGGGAATTCGGTGATGGAACAGGGGGCCTTGTTCACCCATCCTATTTCCCATACTTAAAAGAAACGTTTACCCTCGCCCTGTAAGAGGTTACCTTGCCATTTTCAATGGTAAGATCGAGCTTGGTAATTTCAGCAATCCTCAAATCCTTCACGCTCTCACCAGCAGTTTCCACGGCACGCTTGGCCGCGTCTTCCCAGGACTTATCACTTGTCCCCACGAGTTCGATAATCTTGTAAGTGCTTCCAGCCATCTTTGACCTCCTTTTAAATTTTAAGGTTATAAGCCAATAGCTCAGGACCTAGCCAGGATTTCACCCCCTTTCAAATAATGATTTATTTCACAATCTATATTCCCTTGTAGCATAGCAAATCATAAACGGCTTGCAAAGATATTTATCTATAACTACGCCCATATGTGGGCCTTTGTGTCTGACGATCGCCACTTACCCTACACATTTTTCAAACACCTAGGCCGGCGCAAGCCAGAGTCAAGCAAATCATTATTTGATTAGTCGGAGCGCATATTATTTCACCGAAAAGCCACAGGGCCTATTCCTCCACGGGGCCAGCAGAAAATGGGAAAGATAAAAATTTCATTGTTAAGGGATTAATGCGTTACAAAGAGCGATAAAAGGAATAAAGATGCATTAATCTTTTATTCATTGTAGATATTTTCTTGACTTGTATTTATTTTTTGCCTATTCTCAGCCTCCAAAAATACCTATTATTAACCTCAAAAGAAAGGAGGGCGTATGACAACTGTCAAACAAATTCAAAACAGACTGCGGCTCGCAAAAAAAACATTGACCAGGCTTAACAAAGAACTCACAGCGGCAAAGACTAACGTCAAAAAATTAGAGGCCCAACTCAAGAAAACCAAGGCTGCAGAACAGGCCAAAAAGGCCAAAAAAAAGAAACCCGTTGCCAGGAAGAAACCGGCCACCAAGAAAAAATAAATCTTTTTCTCCTATTTTTCTGGTTAGAGCTGGGAGGGGAGACTCCGTGCCATAAGGTTAGCTGTCTTCTAAAATACCCCATAGTTCCAGTTGCCTCAGCATCCTTGTGCGATGACTCCCCGGCCAATAATAGCGTCGACACGCCGGGCAGAAGTGAATCTGTTGCATGTCTCTATAATAGATATAGTCAGGCACGTTTTCCCTGGCTAAATCTGCCTGAGCACGTTCCAATGAGACATTACAGATCAAGCATCTGGTAAAGCATTGTGCCCGGTCCGGTGCGAGATGGAGCCCCTCTCTTAGTTCAGCCAATTGATCTCCAACATTGTTGCTGCGTAATAAGATCGCGTTTGGATATCGATCGATCGTATCCTGGTGCCGGGACAACAGGTTCCGGCCGTGACTCATGAGTTCATCAATAACGCCTGGGCCATAATAGGATTGGTAGTGTGTATCATATCCGAGCAGTCTAAGCCACTTGGCGAGTTTACCCAGCATTGAATCAGCCACAAACCTCATTTCCTCAGTTCCTCCCTGCTCCTTTCCATAGCCAAAAATTGTCCTTGAATCACCTGCTGATCGCTGAATCCCGGCTCCTGTCAGCCCCCTAATTGGGCATGTCTCGATTAGTACCTTATAATATAGATTTAGCTTCAAAACGGGCAGAAAATTTTGACCTTAATTTTTGGCACTTTTCCGGTTTATCCTGGTTAGGGTAATATTGACGATTCTTCATAAGTAGTATAGAAGGACCAGAGTGGACATATTCTACTCAGAGACACCAGAGGGCAAGACAACAAATTACATTACAGTTTAGTTGTCTTAAAGAAAGAATGATCGGCTGAGGGCAGGATACTGGATGAAGGCGGATAAAAATGGACAAAATTGTCATTGAAGGCGGTAAACCCATAAAGGGAACTGTGTATGTCAGTGGGGCCAAAAATGCCTCCCTGCCCATAATAGCAGCCTGTCTTTTAACCGGTGGCTGGCATAGACTGGACAACGTGCCACGTCTGAGGGATATTGAGACTATAAAGCGCATAATGTCAAAACTGGGAGTAATATTTCGCGACAACGGAAAGAGCCTCGAGATAAACTCTGATAACCTAAACAGTTTTGAGACCCCGTATGACCTAGTGAAAACTATGAGGGCATCTATCCTCCTTTTGGGGCCTCTTCTGGCTCGATATGGCGAGGCCAAAATCTCGCTGCCTGGCGGCTGTGCCATCGGGGCACGGCCGATTAATTTACACCTCAAGGCCCTGACCGACATGGGAGTCGATATGTATTTGGACCACGGTTATATCAGTGCACAAGTTGATCAGTTGAAAGGTGCGGATATTTTCTTTGATATACCTACCGTGACAGGCACGGAAAATGTCATGATGGCCGCTGTCACGGCCAACGGCCATACGACTCTCAGAAACGCCGCCAAGGAACCCGAAATCCAGGATCTCGCCAACGTCCTGCGTTTGATGGGCGCAGATATAGAAGGTGATGGGACGGATACGATTATTATAAATGGGGTAAAGGCTCTCAAGGCCGCCCGACACTCTATCGTCCCTGATAGGATCGAGGCCGGGACCTTTATGATTGCAGCGGCCATGACCAAGGGCGAGATAACAATCAAAGGTGCCTGCCCAGAACACCTTGGGGCACTTATCGAAAAACTGGAGTCTGCTGGCGCGGCCATAGATGTATCTGATGACGCCCTCATAATCAAGGGGCCGGATATCATCGAAAGCGTTGACATCAAGACTATGCCTTTCCCTGGATTTCCCACAGATCTACAGGCCCAGTTCATGGCCCTCATGTGCGTCGCAAGGGGGTGGAGCATGATAAGAGAAACCGTATTCGAAAACAGGTTCATTCACGTAAGTGAGCTCCAAAGGATGGGGGCGGATATCGAAATCAATGGCAGCCAGGCCCTTGTCAGGGGGAAAAAGAGTCTTTTTGCAGCTCCGGTTATGGCCACAGATCTGAGGGCCAGCGCCTCTTTGGTCCTTGCAGGATTAGTGGCCCAAGGCGGAAGAACCGAAGTACACAGAATTTATCACCTCGACAGGGGATATGAGGCCTTGGAAAACAAGTTCAAGGACCTGGGAGCCAGCATATGGCGAGAAGAAGAATAGAAACTCAGGGCCTATTCACAGTAGTAAAAACGGGACACACACCTTAAAGTGTTAATCCGGGTTAAACCGCAAGAGTAACCAAAATGTTTGATCGCCCCCTCATACCAGCGGTTTTGGCATTTACAGGGGGCATACTGATAGGTCACAGGGCACTTTCCTCCTGCCAGGCACTTATACTGCCTATATTCGTGTCTGCGTCATTTTGTCTGTTGGCCATTATCCTCCTATCTACCCGCCTTAGGATTTTCTTATTGCTTATCTCATTCTTCCTTGCCGGTACCCTTTTTGTCATGGAAGGAGGCCGGCCACACCGTATCTCGTCCTTTGCAACCCAGCACACAAAGGCCACCATTGACGGGACAGTGCTTGAGCCTGCCAGGATTTTCAAGGGGATAGCAAGACTCAAGGTGAGGGCAGACGCATTGTTCCTCCATGGCAAATGCATCTCGGTTAGCGACAATCTTCTTGTGACCATATATGATCACATTCCCCCTCTTATACCTGGTGAAAGGATTCGCTTCCCGGCCCGCCTGCGGCCCTTCCAGAATTTCAACAATCCGGGCAGGTATGACTATGAGTTTGCCATGAAATTGAAGGGCCTCTGCTGTGCTGCATCGGTCTCCGATGGCAGGTACGTGGTGCCTATGGGGCAAGGTTATCTGCCATTTTTTCAAGGTCTTCTGGAAAGGGTTCAACGACCAGTGAGGGACTTCTTCAAGAAGGAACTTACGCCAAGGGACTGTGCCCTTTACCGGGCACTGATCTTGGGAGAGCGCCAGGGTATCAGTGATAACCTAAGAGAGTCCTTTAATCGGACCGGACTGGGGCACATCCTCGCTGTTTCGGGGTTACATATCGGTCTGGTGGCCTGGGTCACATTCTTTCTTTTCAAAGGCATCTTGTCCCGGTCATACGCCCTGTCCCTTAGAACAGAAGTTCAAAAACTTGCCGCCCTTTTGACATGCCTACCCGTTGTGGCATATACCTTCCTTGCAGGATTTCATGTTTCCAGCCAGCGGGCAATGATTATGGTCCTGGTCTTTCTATGGTCTCTTATACTTAGACAGGAAAAGGAGGTCTGGTCTACGCTTGCCCTGGCAGGCTTAATCATATTGGGATTAGGCCCCCTCGCCATCTACACCCTCTCATTTCAGCTCTCATTTCTTGCCGTGATAGGGATCTTATGGCTTACACCTGCTTTAATGAAGGCCTTTCCCCTTCATAATACCAAAAAACAAGATAGGCCTGTGATCCTCAACCGTGCATGTTTCTATATATGGGGCCTGGTTGCAGGCACGCTGTCAGCCATGATCTTTCTCCTTCCGATTATATCTTATTACTTTCATAGAATTTCAATCGTCGGTATCCCGGCAACCATAACTGTCACGCCTATTTTAGGCATATGGGTCATTCCCTTGGGCCTAGTATCTGCTGCAACATTGCCGTTCTCGCATCCTGCGGCAGGCTTTTTCCTTCGGCTCGGTTCATGGGGCGTGGATAGAATGATGGAACTAATCCAGTATTGGGCCCACTTTTCCTGGTCCAGCCTCTGGATGATCACCCCAAATTCATATGAGATATTAATGTTCTACACATTCATATTTTTCATATTCCTTCTCAAACGGTGGCGGTGGGCAAAGTTGGGCCTCTTGATCCTCGCCGTTCTTGTCTTGGCTGATGCAGGCTACTGGGCACATAGGGTGCTATTTAACAAGTATCTTAAGGTAACCTTCCTTGATGTGGGGCAAGGGAATGCCGCTCTTGTAGAATTCCCCAAAGGAAAAAAGATGTTGATAGATGGTGGAGGCTTTCCCCGGGATTATTTTGATGTAGGCAAAATGGTAGTCGCCCCATGCCTCTGGCATTCCAAGATTTGGCGCATTGATTATCTGGTACTCAGCCATCCCCAGGCGGATCATATGAATGGCCTTCGTTTTATTGCCCGGACGTTTCATCCTAAAGAATTCTGGTATAACGGGGACCGGGTCAAGACCCGCTCTTTCAGGGAATTGATGGCTATTACTGAAAAAAAGGGGATAAAGAGGCTCCCTCCAAAAATCCTGGTACTTGGCAGGCAGTTCAACGGTGCCAAGGTCGAGGTTTTGCACCCAGTGCCAGACACCCGTTCACGGGACGTCTTTGATAGCTCTTCCAGCCTAAATAACAATTCGCTGGTGGTAAAAATCTCTTATGCAGGGAGGTCCATCCTCTTCCCTGGAGACATCGAGCAACCTGCTGAAGAGGAACTGGTTTCAAGGGTAGGTGAGGAACTTGAGAGTGATGTCCTCCTCTCCCCTCATCATGGAAGTCGAAGCTCCAGTTCCAAGTCATTCCTCCTCATGGTGCGGCCTCGAATATGTGTTATATCTTCTGGAGCGGGCAACTTTTTCGGGTTCCCGCATGAACAGACCCTAAGAAGACTTCGAGACATCGGCTGCAGGATCATAAAAATCCAGGAATCCGGCGCAGTGCAGTTTACAATTGGTCCCAAGCACTTTGAGTTCAGGACATTCCTTGAGGATAATGGCTCTAATTAGGTGAAACGGCAGGACTGAGTTGACACGCGATAGGTGGATTTAGTGTTACGGGTAGATAGATCAGAATGGCGTAAGGCGGATATTCAGGAGGTTATTGGGGCGGGATCGATGGCGATTATGGTGTTCGTTCTGTGCCTCCTATTTTCTCTTGCTTTTCACTATTATTAAGGTCCCCTTCTACCTTGAGCAAATTGGTCAAATACAGATTGCATAGGATCTCTTTTGAATAAACGACCTTAATCCTTTCCAAGAGCTCATCATCGGCAACATCTTTTAATATTGGGTACCTCTTTTTTAACAAACTCAAGGCATTGGCCCTGCTTGCTCCACCAGTGGGGACATGAAGGGCCTCACCGATAGCATGATCGATTGCACCCCAATCCCTGTCCACGCTTGCCATTTTTTTCCATTCCTTATCAACAAATCTCCACGACCGCCCTGACCAACTGTCGTGCTTAATCAGCCCGTCCTCGGCTTTTACTATGCTATATCGTGGGGCAAAATAAT
Source organism: uncultured Desulfobacteraceae bacterium (assembly GCA_964473615.1). Lineage (GTDB taxonomy): Bacteria > Desulfobacterota > DSM-4660 > Desulfatiglandales > Desulfatiglandaceae > CAYYPQ01. The sequence continues at coordinate 2,257 of CAYYPQ010000017.1, read as the reverse complement.
GAAGAAACAGCGCAGCAGCAAAAATGCCGACAACCAGCCCAACGCCAAAGTATGTTTTTTCTCCCGTCATGGGCCATCTCCGATATACTACTGTTCCTGGCCAAATTGGAGTTACCATCGCTGGGCAGGGTAACACATTAACCGTAAGAAACCCTTGCCTGGCGCTCCCCATTGCCGGACGAATACTCAGGTAAGATCTCCTGGAGTTTCAATTTGATGGACGCCCCATTTTGCTCGTGGGCCAAACGGCGAAGCTCATCGATCTCTCCATTTAGAGGCGTTTGATCTCTACCCACGCCCCGCAGCACCATGATCTTTTCGTGGCTCGTGGGTACAATGTCTTCACCATCAGTTATGAGTTCTTCGTAGAGCTTTTCCCCGGGTCTGAGGCCTATGTAATCAATCTTGATATCAACATCCGGCTCAAATCCCGAAAGACGGATGAGATCCCGGGCCATCTGGAGAATCTTGATCGGGGTGCCCATATCAAGGAGAAAAGTTTCGCCCCCTTTGCCCATGGCCCCAGCCTGTAAGATAAGTTGGCAGGCCTCGGGAATTGTCATGAAATAACGCGCAACCTCCGGGTGAGTGACCGTGACCGGCCCCCCCCTCTCTATCTGTTTTTTGAATAGGGGGGCCACGCTCCCGGCACTTCCCACTACGTTGCCGAAGCGAACTACCATGAATCGAGTATCAGTATGTCCAAGGCCGTTCTGGCCCTGGACGAGCAACTCCGCCACCCTCTTGGTAGCGCCCATGATATTTGCAGGACGAACCGCTTTATCCGTAGAAACAAAGACAAAGCGCTCCACAGAATGGCGTCTGGAGATGTCTATCATGTTACGTGTACCGAGTATATTATTCTTCACCGCCTTCCAGGGATGTAATTCTAGCATGGGAACGTGCTTGTAGGCAGCGGCGTGAAATACCACCTGGGGCCGAAAGGCAGAAAAGGCGTAGTAAAGCTGGGTGCGGTCGCGTATGTCAGCAAGCAAAGGAATCACCTTGACATCCGGGAAATTGCTCTTCAGCTCCAGTTCGATCTCGTAAAGGACACTTTCCCCTCGTTCGTAAAGAATAACGCTATCGGGCCTGAAGCGACAAATCTGCCGGCAAAGCTCGGAGCCGATAGAACCGCCGGCACCAGTGACCAGCACTCGTGAGTCTTTGAGATAAGAACCGATACGATCCTGTTCAAGGCGGACGTCTTCACGGCCCAACAAATCACGGTAAGCAACATCTCTGATAGCCTTCACAGTCACTTTGCCGTCGATCAGCTCCCCCATGCTGGGGAGCGTCTTGAAGCGTACTCCGCTTTCCTTGCAATGCCCCACAATGGCCCTCATTTGTTCGGATGTCGCAGAAGGGATGGCGATAAGGGCCTCATCCGCCTCTACTCTCGCCACGACCGTCTTAAGGTCCTCGGTGGCCCCCAGCACTGGAATGTCATGGATTTTCAAGCCTATCTTATCAGGGTCATCATCGATGAAGCCTACAATCCAGTAACTGAGACGGGCATTATCGCGGATCTCCCTGTATATTTTTTCCCCGCAGTTGCCTGCCCCAATAATCAAGAGATTCTTCGAGCAATTTTTTCTATCCCGCCGTCGCAAAAGGAGTCGCGACGTAACTTTTTGAGGGGAATCACCTTCATAGCCAAATGAGAAATAGAGACGTATGGCGACCCGGTATCCGCAAATGAATGTAACTGTCAGGACCCAATCGATAACAAAAACAGAACGGGCAAAACCGGTGAAGGAATGGCTAAAAAGGACAAGGGATACAACGAGCAGCGAGCCCACACTGGTCGCTTTGATTATGGACAAGACATCGCTGATACTCGTATAGCGCCACATGCCCCTGTAAAGGTCAAAGAGATAAAATGTGATAATCTTGATCAGTAGGATAAGAGGAAGGAGACGGCTCATCACCTGCAGGCTTTCCACAGGGATTTCAAAATTGAAGCGGAGCAAGAAAGAGGCATACCACGCAGCGCTTAGAAGCAAGGCATCCACACCTATGACGATCAGGAAGTTCTTTTGCAACAATTTATTCTTCATGCCCTCGCCTGATACTCTGGTTGAAGGATAAAGATACAACTTATTTTGAAAAAATCCAGAAAAAAAGAGATGCCACGGATAAAAGACTGAAATTTTAGCAAAAGGTCCACCTTTACACCTTTGCGAGAGCCCAATAATCTGTCCCCTGTTGCCTCCCAATCACCCGGTCGCATTCTTTGCCTCCCACACAAATTCCG
>CAYYPQ010000016.1:0-59816 GCA_964473615.1 uncultured Desulfobacteraceae bacterium | reverse complement strand
GAAAAGAGACATGTCGGCGGAACGGAAGCTAAGGGTGCGCGTAAAAAACATTGAAGAAACATTGTATAACAGTCAAAAGCAGATTTGACCCCATGGTGGATTTTTCTATCCCCCCAATGACGCTAACCGTCTTGTTGCTTATGTTTACAGGTTTTATCAGGATAGTGTGTTTTAGGAGAACATGCCCCGCAGGTCTATGGGTCTGTTTAAAGCCTCGTTTGACGCCAATAAAATTTGCAATGATTATGCGGACCATATCGAACGGTTGGTTGAGCATAAGCGGTGTGCTAACATTGAAGTGGAAGATTGATAGTGGGAGGAGGATATGACAGATATTTCGATTTTGAGAAAACGTTTGGAAGAGAATGAAAAAATAATAACCACGGAGTGGTTGGAGGGCCTAGACAAAAGGAAAAGAAAAGAACTTGAATTCTCTGATGTAAATCATGACATTACCCAAAGAGACTCATTGGACAAGAATACATATGAAAAACTTCGTGGAAACACGAAATACTATAAGGGTGTGGGGCTATCACATGCTTATACAAGCAATTGGATTCGAGAAAATGTTAAGAACAAAGGTTTTTTGGATTATGCGTGTGGTAATGGATCAAATGCAATAAAAGCGGCTAAATACGGGGCAACGTTAGCAATTGGATTGGATATAAGTAGTGTTTCTGTTGAAAATGCAAAAAGGGAAGCTAAAAAACAAACAGTTGATAAAAATACACGTTTTATTCAAGTAGATGCTGAGAATACGATGCTTCCAGATAATTCTATTGACGCTATTATTTGCAGCGGCGTCTTGCACCATCTTGATCTATCCTATGCTTTTCCTGAATTACGTCGTATATTAAGGCCTGGAGGGAAAATACTTGCCGATGAGGCCTTAAACTACAATCCGGCGATTAAATTATATCGATATCTTACACCGCAGATGCGTACGGATTGGGAAAAAGCTCATATTTTAAGTTTGCGGGATATACGATTTGCCAAGAGATTTTTTGAAATTGGGGAGATAAGGTATTGGCATATCGCAAGTATACTTGCTCCTTATATGATGTTTGCGTTGCCAGCTCTAAATTGGATAGATAAGTTTTTGACTAGGATCCCAGTTGTGAAGCTTATGGCATGGATTTTTACCTTTGAATTGATTAAACCAAAAGAGGAGAATTGATTGTCTACGGGTCAAGTCTGCTGTTGGCTGTTATTCTGATGTATGATAATTGGGTTTTATGAGCAGGCCATTAAGAATACAATATCCAGACGCATGGTACCATGTGATGATGGCCAAGGGCACGTCCGTAAATAAGTAAATAACTCAACACATCCAGCATTGATTCGATTCTTTGATGGAATTAGCCGGGCAAACAATACCCCCACTACATCACATCTATGGTATTGATTTCAGTGTGGCTCAAGACGCAGGGAAGAAAATCTGGATTGCCGAAGGCCTTATAAAGACAGACTCGCTCCTGATCGAAGATTGCTCCGGGGCAGGAGACTTACCTAATTCGGGAAATGAACTGGACATATGTCTACCCGCGTCAAAGGATTTCATAAAGGAGAATCAAGATGCGGCGCTCGGCCTGGATTTTCCTTTTGGTTTACCATATGTCTTGGTCGAGCAAGAGAGCTGGAAAGAAACTATAAACAAACTTATTACGGGATTTCAGAAATACTAAACCCACTTGTGCGGGGGAATCATGTATGTGTTCTTCCAATGAAGAAGCCTATCACTGGCAAGGCATGGATTCTTGAGATATGTTCGGCCTCAACCTTGAAGGTTTGTATGATCGGTATAAAGATAAAAATCTAACTGACGACCGCGGCAGCGTTAGGGCATAAATACTGAAAAGAATTATTTAAGGTTGACATTTTTGAACGCCTTAGTCATACTATGTAGGACTTTTACCCAGGAGCGCAATGGTGAGGATTTCTGATTTTGAATGGGACGAGGGGAATGCTTTACATATTCAACTCGGTCACGGTATTCAGCCTGAAGAGGCAGAAGAAGTCTTTGCCAATAAGCCGCTTTTTAGAAAAACGAAAAAGGGGCACTATGCCGTCTTTGGGCAAACCCTGGAGGGGAGATATCTGACTATTGTTTTTGAACTCAAACCAGGGGGTGTTGCCAGGCCCATCACAGGGTGGGACATGGGTCGAGCAGAAATCAGATATTACAAGAAGCAAAAAGGATAGGATATGAAAAAGGCAAAGACACAAAAGGACTGGATCAAGTATTATGATGACCGGGATATTCTAAATGAGGTCACTGATGACCCGACCGATCTGGTACTTGATGAAGGCCTGCGCCGGGAAGTTCTTTCAGGCAAACGCAAGAGGAATTTGAAAAACGTTACGATTAAGATTGATCCTCTTCAAGTCATGGCTATTAAGAAGCTCTCAACCATGAAATCAATTCCCTATCAAACACTCATCAGGCACTGGCTTGCAGAAGGTATAAAGCACGAATTGGATACAGTAATAGAGTGATTGAAACCCGTTGATCGAAGTCCTTTCTGGAAGTGTCGGGAAGTGGACATCCTAAATAATTTCCGTAATTCCAGCGAAAGCCGGAATCCAGTGTTTTCAGAAACTTATGACTGACCTGGGCGGGGGCCAGAGGGACGTCCTTAAATAGTAAAATAAATTGACATCAAGTATTTTTGGGGGATGCCCAGAATAGAGCGCCTGGACACTCTCGGCCTCTTGTGGAGGAAAAGGGTTCACACCTATTTTTTCACCATGACAACCCAGGAAAGAAGGGACACTGAGGCCCTTCTCTGCCGGTTGAAAGATGACATCCTGAAAAACGATCATTCAGTTGTTGGATTCAACATTGGAATCAATTGTGTGGGGGCAAGAGGGACCTTAAATAATCAAATAACCTCAGCCAAGAGTATAATTATTTTACTATTTAAGGTCGTGCCGCAATCGCACACGGGAGGCTTAGAAACCCTTGATGTTTGATATGAAAAATGGGGATTTAAAAATCATCAGTCACCGTTTTCCAAGATATCCTATGTCAAGGGTTTGCCCGGTCGTAAGAAAAAAGTTCTTGGCAATTATAGATTAGATGTATATATTAAAAGATTATGTTGAGGAAGTCTGATCTTCCCAGGGTCATCGTTGGGAGGCAGAATCTGGAAAAAGGAGTTCTAAGATGTCGAAAGTCTGTGATATTTGCGGTAAAAGGCCTCTGGTTGGCTATAATGTCAGCCATGCACACAACAAAACCAAGACTCGCTGGTATCCCAACCTACAGAAGGTCAGGTGTATTCAGGATGGTCAGATCAAAAGAATAAAGGCCTGTACAAAATGTATCAAGTCCGGCCGTGTTGTGAAACCATGATACGGTTACAGAAGGGCATGGCTTCAATGTCTCAGACCCTTTCTACGATAAGGACATTTTTTACCTTTTTTATCGCCTCGATAATACCCTGTAGCTGGTTATAGTTCCCCACTTCAATACTAAAAAGGGCAATCCCTTTTTTGTCTGTCGTTGTTTTGATCTCGGCCTGGATGATGTTGGCATCCTGGTGGGCGATAACAGAGCTTATACCAGCAAGCACCCCCTTTTTGTCCACGCTGGTTATCCTTAGTCTGGCAAGATATGTGTCATCATCAGAGGGTTTCCAGGTTACCTCCACCAATCTTTCTGGATCGGCGTTAATTATGTGCGTGCATTCCTGATGGTGGATCGTGATACCACGTCCCCTGGTAATGAATCCGATGACCTTTTCCCCTGGAAGCGGATGACAGCAGTTGGCGAAACGGATCAACATATCGTTTATGCCTTTTACCTCGATACCATGGGAGCCTGCGTGCCGTCTTATCCTACCGACCATTTTACTTACAATACCAGGATGCCTTTCACTTTCAATGCCTAGCTTGGGCTTGAGGCGGCCTATTACCTGTCTTGGAGACAGTTCACCAAAGCCTATTCGGGCGATCAGTTCCTCTGCCGACTGGAAAGAAAGTTCCTTTGCCACGACCGACATTTGTTCGCTCTTGATGACATTGGGGAGGGCAATGTGGCTTTGTCTAAGGGCCTTTTCAAGTATGTGCCTGCCTAAATTGATGCTTTCTTCCTTTCCCTGCCTTTTAATCCAGTTTCTGATTTTGGTCTTTGCCCGGGGGGTTCTTACAAATTCCAGCCAGTCCTTACTGGGATGCTGTTTTGGGGATGTTATGATTTTCACCATGTCCCCGTTTTTTAGCTGGTAACGGAGGGGAACCATCTTTCCATTGATCTTTGCCCCCATACATTTTTCGCCTACCTCGGAGTGGACGCTGTAAGCGAAGTCGACCGGCGTTGCGCCCTTTGGGAATTCCCTCACCTCGCCTTTTGGGGTAAAGACATAAACATCGTTGGGAAAGAGGTCCATCCTGATGGTTTCCAGAAATTCTACGGGGTCTTCAAGGTTTTTCTGCCACTCAAGTAATTGTCTGAGCCAGGCAAACTGTTTTTCATCGGTCTTGCTTGCAATGGCCCTTTCTTTATATTTCCAGTGCGCTGCGATACCTTCTTCTGCAACCCTGTCCATTTCCCAGGTCCGGATCTGCACCTCCATCCTTTGAGCCAGGGGTCCGATCATTGTGCTGTGTAGTGATTGATACATGTTTGCCTTTGGCACGGAGATATAGTCCTTAAAACGGCCGGGGACGGGTGTCCATTCAGAATGTATGTGACCGAGGGCCTCATAGCACTCTTTGATACTATTGACGATGACCCGGAAGGCTATGACATCGTAGACCTGATTAACCGAGATATTTTGATCAACCATCTTTTTGTAGATGCTATAGAAGTGCTTGTGCCTGCCCATTATCTTGGCATGGATGCCATTTTCCTCTAGTTTTTTTGAAAGTAGATCTTGAACTTCACTAATAAATCTTTCCCTTTCGCTTTTCCTCTGGGCGATTTGGGCGTTGATCTCTTTGTATATCTCCGATTCCAGGTAATACAGACAGAGATCTTCCAGGCTGGATTTGATCCAGTTGATCCCCATCCTGCCTGCAAGTGGTGCGTAAATGTCCAATGTCTCCGAGGCTATGAGCCTTTGCTTTTCCATCGGCTGGAAACCAAGTGTCCTCATATTGTGGAGACGGTCGGCCAGTTTAACAAGGATTACACGTATATCAGAAGACATAGCCAGAATCATCTTCCGGACATTCTCGGCCTGACGATGTTTATGTGAGGCAAAGTTGACCTGACTGATTTTCGTGACCCCCTCGACGATGTTGGCTGCCTCATTACCAAAAAGCCTGCTTATTTCATCCAGGCTGGCGGGGGTGTCCTCTATGGTATCATGAAGAAAACCTGCCACTATACAGATGGTGTCCATCTTCATTTGGGTAAGGATATGGGCTACCTCAAGCGGGTGGGAGAGATAGGCCTCACCAGAAAGTCTGATTTGGCCTTGATGGACCTTGGCTGAGTAAACATAGGCCTTTTCAACCAGACCTATGTTTGCATTCGGGTGATAGCTGAGAATCTGTGATGTGATGTCATTTAACCGAATCATAAAGGGCCTTCACTTTTTCCCTGATAACTTGTGAGGCTTGACTTACTGGCACAAGGATTCTCTCGGGTTGTGTGCGCAGCTTGACTTCCACCTGACCATTATTGACGCCCCGGAGACCAACAGTGACGCACACCGGGATTCCAAGCAGGTCAGCATCGTTGAATTTGAAGCCAGGACGCTCATCCCTGTCATCGATGAGGACGTCGATATTATGTTCTAGGAGCTCGGAATAGATCTTTTCAGCGGTTTCGACAACCATAGTTTCATGCATTTGGAGCGGCAAGATGGCTACCTCAAATGGGGAGATGGGGATAGGGAAGATGATGCCATTTTCGTCATGATTTTGTTCGATGGCTGCGGCAAGGGTCCTTCCAACTCCGATACCATAACACCCCATGAAAATGGGCCTTTCCTCTCCAGAGTCGTCGAGATACACCCCTCTTAGTGCCTGGCTATATTTGGTCCCCAATTTAAAGATATGTCCGACTTCAATGCCCTTACCAAAACTTATCTCTCCTCCACACCTTGGGCAAAAATCACTGGTTGTGATTAGGCGAAGGTCGCCGAAACGATTTACATCAAAATCTCTCCCCAGATTCACGTTTCTTAGATGAAGGTCTTTCTTGTTTCCTCCGGTGACAAAGTTTTTCATGGCCCTGACAGCCTCGTCGGCCACTACCTTGATCTTGAGGCCCACAGGGCCTGCGAAACCCATGGGCGCACCAGTGGTCTCCGCCACCACGGCGGCATCGGCCATTTCTACGTCTTGGGCATCAAGGAGTTTTTTGAGCTTGGCCTCATTTAGCTCATGATCACCCCTGATCAAGGCGGCGATCTGTTTTCCGTCCGCAACAAGGATAAGGGTCTTAATGAGCATATCCGGCGAGATTGATAGAAAGGAGGTCAATTCATCGACGGTCCTTATGTCGGGAGTGTCTATTTCCTCTATGGGCATCATTTGATCATCAGCGGATTGGGGTGGATTTCCGGCGGGTTTAATTTCCGCCCTCTCAATGTTCGCGGCGTAATTGCAGCTTGTACAGTTTATGATCTGATCTTCCCCAGTCTCTGCCAGCACCATAAATTCATGGGAATAACTTCCGCCTATAGCCCCGGTGTCCGCCTCTACTGCACGGAACTTAAGACCACACCTTTGAAATATCCTGGAGTAGGCGTCTGACATGATCTTATAGCTGCGGTTACAACCTTCTTCGTCCATATCAAAGCTGTATGCATCTTTCATGATAAACTCGCGGCAACGCATTAGACCGAACCTGGGCCGAATTTCGTCTCTGAATTTTGTCTGAATCTGATAAAAATTGATGGGCATTTGCCTATATGAATGAATCTCCTTTCTCACCAGATCGGTTATGACTTCCTCATGAGTGGGTCCAAGACAGGCATCCCTATTGTGGCGATCTTTGAATCTCAATAGCTCTCGGCCATAATAATCCCATCTGCCGCTTTCCTGCCAGAGCTCCGCAGGCTGTACGGCGGGCATTAAGATCTCTATCGCTCCGGCCCTGTTCATTTCTTCTCTGATAATATTTTCCACCTTTTTGATCGCCCGCAGCCCGGCCGGAAGATAGGTGTAGATCCCTGAGGTGAGCTTTCTGATCAGGCCTGCCCTGAGCATCAATTGATGACTAATTATCTCTGCCTCCGATGGCACCTCTTTGTATGTGGGTATAAAGTATGTAGAATAGCGCATATTTAGACTCAGCTCCTTATCCCTCTACCAGTCTCTTGACTTCATTTACAAGGGCATCTGCCAGCTTGTGCTCGGGTATTTTTTTTATAAACTTTCCCTTTTTAAAAAGAATGCCCTGGCCGCGACCTCCTGCAATGCCTATATCGGCCTCTTTGGCCTCTCCTGGGCCATTGACCACGCAGCCCATTATCGCTACCTTTGGCGAGGCCTCAATACCCGATAAGGCCGTTTCCACTTTTTCGACAAGGGAAAAAAGATCTAATTCACATCTACCACAAGTTGGACAAGATATTATCTCAGGACCCCTGTGTCTGAGATCCAGTGCCCTCAAGATTTCATATGCGACCCTTACCTCATCGACAGGATCCCTTGTGAGAGACACGCGAAATGTGTCACCAATGCCTTTAGTCAGCAGATACCCGATTCCGATGGCATTCTTTACAGTGCCGGATATGAGCGTACCTGCCTCAGTCACTCCAAGGTGCAACGGATAATCCAGCCTCTCACTGATAAGCTCATATGCCTTAATGGTATTCATTACGTGTGAGGATTTCAATGATATCTTAATCTGGTCAAATCCCAGGTCTTCCATGAATTTTACATGTATCAATGCGCTTTCCACCATGGCCTCAGGTGAGGGATGGCCGTATTTTTGGAGGATCTCTTTATGCAGAGAGCCCGCGTTGACCCCGATTCTGATTGGAATGCCACATCGTGTAGCCGCCTGGACGACCTGAGTGACCGCTCTCTTATCACCTATATTACCTGGATTAATTCTTAGCCCGTCTGCACCGGCATCAAGGGCGGAGAGGGCAAGACGGTGATCAAAGTGGATGTCTGCGATAAGGGGCATCTTGGTTCTTGATTTTATTTTCTCAAATGAAGTAATCGCCTCTTTGTCGGGAACTGCCAATCGGACAATCTCACAGCCTGCACCGGCCAGACGTTCAATCTGGTGAACGGTCGATGAGACATCACGAGTATCCGTGTTGGTCATGGACTGGACCGCAATAGGCGCCCCTCCACCGATAGGGACCGGGCCGACGTTTATCCTGCGCGTGGTTCTTCTGTTGACGTGTGTGAACATAGGGATATCCAAAAATGTTGATATAACCCCCACAGATATGCCTTCCCTGAGTCAAGGCTTCACCGCGAGAAACACCTTAGAGAGGGGCCCCCATGTATTTTCCTGGTGTTACCTTATGGGCACGGCTTAAGGCATAACTCTTAAGGGGGGCAAAATTTACTTGATCCTGGCGTGGGGTGGTTCACGGGAATGGCAATGGATTTGAGCTATCCACCCGTGTGCCATCAAACCACTTTTCAGCATAAGAAGCTGAAAAGCAGGCGGTTTTAGACGAAGGTCCATCAGTAGAGAAACATCGGCTTCCCACCTACGTGCATAACCGTGGGACGGTACTGTTCAACATCATAGAGTTCTCTCACATCCACCCTTTTTTGCCCTGTGGTAATAGTGCTAAGTGATATATCACCATAAATACCCCTGCTCAGGGCCACAAGACGTCCGAAGACTCCCCTCAAGAAAAGGTCGATGGCCATGTTGGCAAAGTTAACGGCCACCATGAGATCAAGGGAATCTGGAGCACCGCTCCTCATTAGATAGGATAACCTCTGATTGAGAACGTCTTCGCCCGTCAGTTCCTTAAGAACAGTTCCTGTGTTCTCGCCTATTCCGCCAAGCCTCCGATGGCCATATGCGTCCAATTCCCCAGAGACTAGGAGATCACCGCCGATCATCTTGGCGCCTTCAGAAATTGTGATCATCGCATAGTTCTTGGGGTTAGATGCCTTATCCTTCATTATGAGCTCAGCGAGCCTCTTTGGGTCAAATGGGACCTCAGAAATGATGGCACGGTCGACACCGGAAAGGTAAGCGGAGATCAATGACGTCTCGCCACAATAACGACCAAAAAGTTCTATGACCGCAATCCTCTCGTGTGAACCAGTGCAGGTCCTGAGCGCATGTATAAAATTTACCCCCCTTGTAATGGCAGTGGAAAAGCCAATGCAATAATCCGTACCGAAGACATCATTATCCATGGTCTTGGGGATGGCGATTACGGGAAATCCTTCACGGTGCAACCTTTCTCCAAAGCTAAGGGTGTCATCTCCTCCTATTGGGATTATGGCATCCACCTTCAGACGCTCCAGGTTTTTTAAGACATGGGACGTCAAATCGATAGCGTTATCCCCATTTTTGAGTCCCTTTTTCAAGAACCCAGGGATATCCTTTTTCCTGGCGTTGCTTGGGTTGGTTCGAGAGGTATGAAGATAGGTGCCCCCATATCGGTCAATGGTACGAACTTGAGGCGGATCAAGCTCTTGAAGGCAATGCTTTGCCGTCTTTGGATCATCAGGGTTGTATTGTAACAAGCCTGCCCACCCGCGTTTGATTCCCAGCACCCGTATGCCTTCACTCACTGCCCTATAGACAAGCGTCTTGATGCAGGGATTGAGCCCTGGTACGTCCCCGCCACCGGTCAAAATTGCTATGGTCGATTTTTGCCTGGTCTTTTTTCTCATTAAAGGTCTCTCCTTGTTTGCTTAATAGAATATAGGTAACAATATAGCCCTTTGAAACAGACGTACTCGTAATGCGGGTGAGGGCAAACCGCTAGATTATGCACCTGCCTTAAAGTTAAAAGAACATTGAGATCCTGTCAAGATGAATTCCACGGGGTTTTTTGTTGACATGTGCAGGTAAAAAGTTAAGGCTATAGGCCTGTTTCCATTTGTGGGTCCTTTCCAAAAGAGCTGGTGATACTCTAAGGATTCTAGGGGTCAAGGATTCAAGGATTCGAGTGAAGTGCTTAAGAATTACAAAGAACTGAAGGTCTGGCAAAAGTCCTATCAGCTATGTTTGAAGATCTACAAAGTAACTGCAAGATTTCCCAAGGAAGAGAGATTCGGTTTGACGTCACAGATCAGACGCGCTGTGGTGAGCGTGCCTTCCAACATTGCAGAAGGCTATGGACGCAAGACAACAGCAGATTATATCAGGTCGTTATATATTGCCTATGGCTCGAACTGTGAACTGGAAACCCAGATACAGCTATCTGGAGACTTAGGTTACATTGGCGGTTCCCTACTTGAGGGAATTAAGGACGAGATTCAAGAGATTGAAAGGATGCTTAAGGCATTGATAAAATCTTTGGAAAACAAACGCTTGAACCCCTGAATCCTCGAACCCTTGACCACTTTCTGCCAATTAATTGGGAGAAGAACTCGATATAATGATGGCCTTTTTTCATTCCGCTGCAGCAGGACGGGATCGGAAAATCACTGGTGCCTAAGAAGTTTTGATGGATAAGGACTAGTCTAATTTACTTTGGGGAGGATTGGTTATGCCCGTTTCCCGGAAGATCCTGGGATCTATCGAAAGGTCCTCATGGATCAGAAAAATGTTTGAAGAGGGTAATGAGAGGAAGGCAAAATATGGCGCCGAGAACGTCTTTGACTTCAGCCTGGGGAACCCAAACCTGGAGCCGCCGGTCAGGTTCAATCAGGTCCTTGATGAGCTTATACATGACAAGACGAAAGGCCTGCATGCCTACATGCCCAATGCCGGTTTTGTGCAAACCCGCCAGGCAGTTGCCGATTATCTAACCAGGTTTAACGCGCCAAAGTTTTCGGCAGATGAAATCGTGATGACCGTGGGTGCCGGCGGCGCCCTTAATGTGGTCCTTAAGACAGTTCTTGATCCGGGTGATGAGGTGATTATTCCCAGGCCCTATTTTGTAGAATATAATTATTATATCGATAATCATCAGGGAGTACCCCGTGTGGTAGACACGAAGGCGGATTTTTCGCTCGATTTGGATGCTATCGCATCGGCTGTCACAGAAAACACAAGGGCCATTCTGATTAATTCTCCAAATAATCCGACCGGTCGGGTTTATAGAAAAAAGGGCATGGAGGAACTGGCCGACCTTCTTAGTGATTACAGCAAGACACTTGGACACCCGATCTATCTGATCTCGGATGAGCCTTACCGAAAGATCATTTACGATGATATAGTTGTCCCAAGTGTCTTTGATGCGTATAAGGAAAGTTTCGTGGTGACCTCTTTTTCGAAAGATCTTTCTCTGCCAGGTGAAAGGATCGGTTATGCGGCTACCTGTCCTGAAATGTCGGACAGGAAGCTGATCGTGGAAGGTATGATCCTTTGCAATCGGATTCTGGGCTATGTAAATGCCCCGGCGCTTATGCAGAGGGCCATCCCCCACCTGCTGGAAGAGAGCGTGGATGTTTCTCTCTATCAGAAAAAAAGAGATATGCTCTGTGAGGGGCTTGCATCTTTTGGATATCAGTTTATAAGACCGGAAGGGGCCTTTTACCTATTTCCAAAGACCCCGATCGAAGATGACGTGGCGTTTGTGAATGCTCTTCAGGCGGAGAACATCCTCACGGTTCCAGGTAGCGGCTTTGGCGGGCCGGGTCATTTCAGGATCGCCTTTTGCGTATCTGATGAAAGGATAAAAGGGGCACTGCCGGGGTTTGAAAGGGTCATGAAAAAATATTAGATTTGTGGCAACACTTTAGATGTATCCATCCAGACATTTGCATGTCTTGATGCGGGCGTGTGACGTGCGCTTAGCTTTTGGCAGTCTGCCCCTTACAAAGTATAATAGGCGCAGTACGCGAAGGATTTCGGCGTGCAGAAAAACATCCCTCACCCCATGTTTGGAATACGTCTGTTTCAAAGTGCTAAACAATTACGATTTGTGGCTAAGGAACTAAATTATGTACTCAAAAATACTCTCACTGCGGTTTCCAAAAAAGGTGGTTAATGAGCCCATTGCCGTGACCCTTGTTAAGAAGTTTGACCTTTCCTTTAACATTCTCAAGGCCACCATCTACCCGAGAAAGGAAGGGCTCATGGTCCTCGAATTGAGAGGGCATCGTAAGAATTTTCAAAGAGGCGTTCGTTATTTAAAGAGCCTTGGGATCAAGGTGGAGAGCATTGCACAAGATGTTAAACGGGATGATGATAAATGCTTCCAGTGTGGTGCCTGTACTGCTGTTTGCCCGACGGGGGCGCTCTACATCAAGAGGCCGGAGATGGAGGTTTTTTTTGATAAGGACAAGTGTAGTGCGTGCGAAATGTGCGTGATAGCCTGCCCAGCCAGGGCGATGAAGGTAAGATTCGATAAGAGTTTCCTGTAACCTATTTTTTTCCTTCCCATCCAGCCAACAAGTCCAGTTATTCTTATGCTCAGATCGTTCAAGATTATAACTCTTGGCTGCAAAGTTAACCAGTATGAATCGGCCTATCTAAAAGAGGCGCTCGCTCATGCTGGATGGCGCCAGAGCGAAATCGGCGAGAGATCAGATGTGGCCATCATTAATACATGTATCGTAACTCAAAAGGCGGCACATCAATCCAGACAGGCAATCCGAAAGGCCATAAGAGAGAACCCCCATGGCTTGATTGCTGCCATTGGTTGCTATCCGCAGGTTTTTCCCGACGAACTCTCCGATATACAAGGGCTTGGACTGATTGCGGGCAACACGGCAAAAGGCCAACTACCCGAACTTGTCATAAGGGCCGCGGAATCAGGTGAGAAACATGTGGTCTTAAGAGATTTTGACCCTGGTATGTCCTTTGATGTCTTACCCATAAGACATTTCCCGGACCGGACCAGGGCATACTTAAAGATCCAAGACGGATGCCAGTCCTTTTGTAGCTATTGCATAGTCCCTTTTGCCAGGGGCCCTTGTAGAAGCCTTTCATCAAGTAAGGTCTTATCCATGCTGGAGTCCCTGGCCAAAGAAGGTTACAAAGAGATTGTCCTGACGGGTATACATCTTGGGAAATATGGCATGGATTTAGAGGATGGGATGAATCTCGGTCACCTGCTAGCGGCCATCGGAAGAGAGGATTTGCCCACTCGCATCAGGCTGAGTTCTCTTGAGCCCAACGAAATAGGGCCCGACATCATAGAAATGGCAGCCTCTGAAAGGTGGATCTGCAAGCATTTTCACGTCCCTCTGCAGAGCGGTGCCGACCGGATATTAAAAAGGATGAACAGGGGCTACAGGGTTCGAGATTTTTATAAACTTATTGAATCGATCCATGCGAAAATACCCCTTGCGGCCATTGGTGTCGATATTATGGCCGGATTCCCTGGAGAAGATGCCGCTGCCCATCAGAGCACATGCTCCCTGATCAGAGATCTGCCTGTATCTTATCTCCATGTCTTTCCTTTTTCACCCCGCCCCGGGACGGCTGCTGCGGCCCTTGACAGGCAGATAATGCCGAATGTTATCAAAAAGAGGGCCTCAGAGTTGAGGGGTCTTGGCAGGAATAAGAGGTCTGCGTTTTATAGTAGTTGCTTGAAGAAGGAATTTTATGTGCTCGTGGAGGGATGGTATTCAAAAGAAGAGAAGATGATGAGCGG
Source organism: uncultured Desulfobacteraceae bacterium (assembly GCA_964473615.1). Classification (GTDB taxonomy): domain Bacteria; phylum Desulfobacterota; class DSM-4660; order Desulfatiglandales; family Desulfatiglandaceae; genus CAYYPQ01. Next base: position 46,155 of record CAYYPQ010000016.1, on the reverse strand, counting down.
CATGAGTGACAACTATGTGCCTGTCTTTTTTCCTGCATCACAGGATTCAACCTCCGAACTTATTCCCGTACGCCTAGAGAGGCTGGAAAAGGACAAGGTTATGGGTTTGGCGCTTAAAACTGATATTTGAAGATTCCTTTTCCACGCAGTGGCGGTGCCCTCCACGTGGGCCTTTTTACCTGCCTCTTCTTATCTTCCTGGCCTCTTCTTTCCAGCCTTTGTGCTTCTTACCCTTTACTCGTCGACTAAGATCAGGGTCTCTGGATACGTCCAGATGAAAAGATCCAGGGGTAAATTCGATAGGCCTTGGCCTAATTTCCTCTTTTGTCTTTTTGACATCCTTATGGCCCTCCAGGACCTCCTTGGGAACGGGAGGGCCTGAGACGAAACTGGGTGGTATTTGGGGGCTTAAGAAAAGATTGCCAAACCCGTAAAACGATACGCCTTGATCTGCGGCCTTCTCAGCCATAATTTCAAGCATCACGGGCCATTGATCTCGCCTTTTTCCCATTCGCAGGGCCATGTCCTGGTTGGGGGATAGGACAAGATATCTTGTCCCAAAGGATTTTAACCCTTTTTCAAATACCACAGCGTGCGCCTTTCTCCTTACTGAAATATACAGCACCTTTGGGAGGCCCTGAGAAAGTTCATCAAGTTCTAGCTGCCAAAGCCTTTCAGTGGATCTGATCTTGTTTTCATCATATTGAAAGAGGGACCGGTTCTTACTTACGAGCACCTCGTTGATGTGGGATTTCCTCACATAATGCCAATCAGGTTCTTCATGAATGGCCTGGATCAATTCCTTGTAAGTTACAAAACCATCCGTGTCAGGAACAAGCCCGAATTCATACGGTCGATGGCCAAGTATATACACCAGGAGGCGGCTAAGGTCGTCAACCTTAATCTGATGGCTACGTTTGCCCAGGACGGGACTCCTCTAAAGCTCAAATTTTTGTAATTGTTTGACTACAAATTCGCGGATCTCTTTCGGTTTGGCCAGGGCTTTTTTTATCTTGCCTGAAGAGAGCAAGGCTTTCAAGAGTTCCACTTTTCTACCACCGCATTTGCAAATAGAGGGCCTTTCAACGATAGGCACTATTTCGGTTTCAAAACAATTCGGGCAACGGAACACGCCTTTTGATCCCGACATTTTTCCTCTCTTGGCAACCGGCTGGCCCTCCACTTCGACAATATCCATGGAAAAATCAATGACAGGGGCGTTACTAATGGCAGTCCCTACACCATAGGCATCGGCAAATTTATTATACTGCCTGATTTGGTATTCATCCAGTCCGCCGCTCAAGAAAATCTTTACATGGCCGTAACCCCTGAGATCGAGTTCCCAGCGCACTTCCTCCATGATTTTGTTGAAATCTCCTCTTCTGGACCCCGGTGTGTCCAGGCGAACTGCATATAGGTCCTGGCCTAATGCCTTTGCCACATTGAGGGCCTCAATCTTTTCATCATTAAATGTGTCTACAAGGCTCACCCGTTTTACATGGGATTCGATCACCTCATTGAATGCCCTTGTAGCCTCCACGGTACTGCCTATAATCAGGATCAGCGCATGGGGCATAGTCCCAACTGGCTCAATGCCCACCAGGCTTGCACCCAGGCCCACTGCTACTCCATCGCAACCACCAATATAGGCATTTCTTTCCACAAGAGGGGCGACGGCAGGGTGCATGCGGCGGGCGCCAAAGCTTATTACCTGTCGCTGTTCTGCTGCCTTACGGCACCGCGCTGCCATGGTCGCTATGCCCGAGGCCTGGCAGATAAACCCCAGCAAGGTGGTTTCATATCTTCCAAAATCCAGGTATTTGCCATGGATTTCCATAACAGGCTGGTCAGGTCCAATAATGGTGCCCTCTTTCATCATGCGCACCTCTACGGGAAGGTCCTTTAAGAGGGATACGCATTCTTCAACCCCGGCAAATACGGCCCATGGCCAATTTGCCGGCAGACCTTTTGTCATAAATTCTGCCCGGACATCCTTATCGATCCCCTTGGCCTTAAGGATTTTCCGGGTCCTCTCGAAATATACGTCCGTAACAAGCCCGTCTCTTATCTGTTGAGCATTGGCTGTATGAAGCATGGCTTGTGGTAACATCTTAAAAATTAGGGATTCAAAAGATGTGCCTCTCTCTTTTTAGGATGACTCCTTTACTGTTGGTTAATTGGTCTCCCATTATTTTTCCTGTTCTTGGTGGAAGTTTCTTGTCGTTGGGTGTCAATGTTATTTCACTGCCTTCAATCTTGTACGTCCCATGAATCTTAATATTGCCTATACTTGCATCAAATGTCATATCACGGTTGAGTTCGACAACTTGACCTCTTTTACCTACATATCTTCCTTCCGCCCCTTTGCAGCCGCTCAAACATAAGAGTAATATTGTGGCTGCGAGAACAGCAGACACTCTGGTAAATCTCATGACTATCATTGATATCCGGCCCCTCAAGAAATTAGATTAGCAAGTAAAAAATAAATACCTGTTTCTATGGCTTTGTCAATGGGCATCTTTGAATGCGGTGAATTCCTAATTCTTAGGGTTTGACTCCGTGTTTTAGAAGGAATTTTTTTATGGCCCCTTTGTGTTCCTTTGATAGCAGGATTATCGGCTGGACATGGGCCTCAAGGTCTAAGACGGTCTGGAGGTCCAGATGATGGGCCTTGTTCAGTGCTCGTTTGGTCCATGCAAGGGCAGCCGGTGCCTTCTCTGCCAGTTTTGCTGCGAGTTTCATGACCTCTTTTGAGATATCGTCATGATGGACAATCCTATTGATAAGACCTGTGCGAAATGCCTCCTCAGGGTCCATGATATCTCCTGTATAGGCAAACTCCTTGGCCTTTGCCAGGCCCATTCTTTCCGCCAGAAAATATGATGTCCCCATGTCCAGGACGGCGGCGATATGAATAAATCCGGTGCAAAATCGTGCTCGTTCTGTAGCGTATGTGATGTCTGATGCCAGTGCCAGTCCCAGACCTCCGCCAAAGACATTACCGTCTACCTCGGTTATGACGGGTTTGGGTCCTTCATGCAGTTCATAAAGGAGAGAATTCATCAAATTCATGGCCTCGCTCAAGAAGGATGGGTCCATATTATCGCCAAGTAGCCCTATATCTGAGCCAGTGCAAAAGTTGCCCCCTTCGCCGCGTATTACAAGTACTCTCACAGAATCATCAATGAGCAGTTGCCTAATCTTTTCTATCATGGGGAACCCCAAATCTCTACTGAGGGCGTTCATATTTTTTGGGCTGTTCATGCTGCAGCGGGCTACGTGATCTTTAATTTCAACCTTGAAGATATCTGAATCCATCAGCTCCTTACACATCCCTTCTTATTTCCCGGGTTGACCTCGCGGGATTCGTGATTAAATATTAAGAAACAGTGACAAAGCATAACCTTTCTATAGGGAGATGTCCACTATGCGAGATATAAAATATTACCTTCCTGGTACCATATTGATTGTAATGGCGATCATGATTATGGCCGTACCCGAAATTCTAGTCGCTTTGGTGGCCGTGTTCATTGTAATGGCAGGCATTGGGGCGCTATATTTAGGTCATATATTAAGAAGATCGGGAATGGAATCAAGAGGCCTTGAGGAATTGCGTTTTGATGATGTAACTAATACCTGGGGGTTTACAAGGATACCGGAATATAAGAGGTGGTTTCGGGGCCTTTGATTTCTATCACCTCGTCCTCCTTGATCTCTGCAATATCCTCTGTCGTTGCATTGGGGCCAGTCTTTGCCAATGATTGTACTGCCTGATCAGTTGCCTTTTTCTGTCCGGGCTTAACTGATTGAATTTTCTGTATCTTTCTCTTATCTTTTCTTTTTCGCCAGCAGGCATTTCTTGCCATCTTGAAAACTTCCTCTTGAGCCTTTGCCGAGCCTCAGGTGTCAACTTTTGGAAACGGGAGAAATTTTTTCTGATTCGTTGCCGCTCTTCAGGGGGGAGAGACTGGAAGTACTTAATCTTCTTTTCTAGCTCTGCCTTTTGATCAGCGGAGAGGGCCTTCCATATATTGTAACGGTTTCTCAAGGCCTCCTTTTCCTGGGGGCTCAGATTTTTCCATCTTTCAATGGCCGTATTGGTTTCACAATAGGCACAATGCCCCCATGCCAGGCCACAGAAGACTAGCAGAGCAAATACAATCAAATTTTTAATCTTCCTTCTCATTTTTGTCGTCCTCCACCAAGACATCCCAGTCTTTCATCATATCCAAGTTTTCCATCAGGTCCATCATCTTCAAGATATCCATGACCTTGATGATATTCATGTCTTCCTGGGAGATTTCTGTCGAACCTGGAACATCTCCCTTTTCGTCTGCGAATGCGACTCCAGCGGCCACAAACACAAAAAAGATTGAGGATAATAATAGGTTTACCATCAGGAGTCCTCTTTGAGTGTCTTGACGGCCTCCCAGTTTTCCAGCAGGTCTAAGTGATTGATAATGTCAAGATTTGTTAAGAGTTCCAAGTGTTGGGCTATTACAATCTCTTCCGGGCCTGGTGCGGGAGAGGGCCTGCCGTGGAAAATGAGAAATGCAGCAATCAGGAATGTCATAAGCCCTGTGGCAAGATACGGACGCCACCCGAAAAGAAAGAAATTCGAAAGAGACCAGGCCCTCTTTTTTTCCTCAATATCAGCAATCTTATGCCAGAAGGATCGTTCGAATCTTACTGATGGCTCGATTTCCTTCATTCCCGTTAGGAGTCTGTCCGTGGCCTGAAGGGACTCGATCTCTTTTCTGCAGGCCGTACATGTCTTAAGGTGTTCATTGACCTTTATGGAGTCCTTTTCAGGCAATTCGCCATCCATGAATAATGACAGTAAAGTCTTGTAATGACATTTTGTTCCCATTTATTCTCCCCGCACCTTGGCCTCAAGGGCCTGCCTCAGATGCTGTCTACCCCGGTATATTAAGGATTTCACACTCTTTTCTGAGTGACGGATCTGTTTCCCGATCTCCTGATATGAAAAGCCGTGGACCACTCGGAGTAAAATGGCCGCCCGCTGTTTTCCTGGAAGATCCGAAATGGCCTCTCTAATAAAGCGTTCCCTCTCCCTGGAAACCAACAGGTCCTGGGGCTGAGGTTGAACCCTGTCTTCGATTTCCCTCGGGATCTCCCCAGTGTCTGTATTTACCGGAATATCAAGAGATTCTCTTTTGAAGCGGTATCTCTTTTTCCTCATTTCATTCAGGCAGACATTTGTTGCAATCTTGAAAATCCATGTAGAAAATCTGGCATCTGGTCGGTATCTGGGGGCCGCCTTAAAGACCCTCAAAAAGACCTCTTGTGCCAGATCTTCAGCCAGCTCTCGGTCAGCACAAAAGCGGTAACAAAAATTGACAATGTTTTTCTTGTATCTTGTAAACAGCTTCCGGAAGGCATTCTGGTTACCTTCCTTAAATTGCAGCATATGTTGAACATCCGGATCTGTTATTTCCATCTGCCTTATTTAACACCAATTAAGGGAAAAGGTTTCGGATCAGCGAAAAAAAAGGTCTATTTGGGGTTGCGTCAAAGGGCCAAGGTTCAGGTTTGCTCTAACAACAAAAACGAGATCGGGTCAAGGATTTCTTTTTTTGATCCATGTGAGACTTTTTTAAAAGGCATGTGTTTAAATGGATAAACATCGGTACAGGCGATAGGAAAAATTACAGCAGGTAATACATACATGGCGGGCATGTGCCCATAAAAAAATGAATGGAGGATAGACATGAAAAAGCGAATTTTTCCAAATCTGGTCCTTTTTTTGGCCTCTCTCGGACTTATTTTTTTCACTCTCGGACTATCGGGATGCGGCGGTGGATCGACTGAGGCAGATGGCTTGGTCCCGGAGAGTGGCGACATTGTGATTGGTCTCACTGATGCCACGGGCGATTTTACAAGCTATACGGTGGATATTCTTTCTCTCAAGCTGACCAAGAAAAACGGAGCGGAAATCGAAACGCTGCCTCTCTCCACCCGTGTCGATTTTGCCCAGTATACTGAGATGACAGAGTTTCTGACTGCGGCTACCGTCCCTTCAGGGGTATATACCAAGGCCGTCCTAAGGCTAGATTATCAGAATGCGGATATCTGGGTGGAAAACGAGGATGGTGATGCAAAGAAGGTGGATGTAGATGCTATCAAGGATGAGGATGGCAACCCAATAACCACCTTTGAGGTATCTGTACATCTAAAGGACGCAAATTCGGTCCTGATTGCCCCGGGTATCCCGGTGCACCTCACCCTTGATTTTGATCTGGCCGCATCGAACACGGTGGATTTTGACGAGGACGGCTCACCTAAACTGCTGACAGTTGCGCCGGTCCTGTTGGCCGATGTGGACCCTCAGACGCCTAAGATACACCGGCTTCGAGGGATGCTCAAGGATGTTTCCGTCGAGGATGGCAGCTTTGATGTCATAATCCGTCCCTTTTACCACATCTTTAACGTCGGCCGCGGACACTTCGGGACCCTTGCGGTACAGACAACAGATGACACGTTGTACGATATAGATGGCCAGCAGTATCAGGGCCAGGAGGGGCTGGAAGCACTGGACCAAATGACCACATTATCGGCAGTTGTGGTTATAGGTGATTTGAAATTCAGGCCCTGCCGGTTTGAGGCGAGTGAGGTCCGTGCGGGTTCCAGCGTGCCTGGCGGCACCATGGATGTTGTAAGAGGCAATGTGATCAGCAGGGATGGAGATACCCTCATTATAAGGGGTGCATCCCTGATCCGCAGCGGTGGCAGTGTCATATTTAATGACAGGGTAACTGTTTTGGTAGGAGAGGATACCGTTGTAAAGCGCCAGCTCTCCACCGATACGTTTGATATCGGGGACATCTCTGTGGGCCAGCGCATCAGGGTATTTGGTACATTGACCAACACCGATCGCACCCAGCTCGAGCTGGATGCCACTGCCGGCCAAGTGCGCATGCTGCTCACCACCCTCCGTGGCATGGTGGTTGGAACTGTCAGCGGCGCAGAAGTTACGGCACCACTTGTCATCGATCTCCAGTCTATTGATAGACGTCGCATCGGCATCTTTGACTTCGAGGGGACAGGAGAGGATACGGACCACGATGCGGACCCGGAAAACTATGAGATTTATACAGGCAACTTGGATATTTCGTCTTTTGCGCATAATACTCCGGTCAAGGTCCGCGGAATTGTCACGCCCTTTGGCCAGGCTTCCCCGGATTTTGATGCCCGGACTGTGGTTGATTTTTCAAACGTGAAATCCTTCATGAATATTCACTGGCACCCGGCATCCACCGATCCCTTTGAAGAACTATCAACTGAAAGGATAACCATTAATCTGGACGGTGTCGGGCATTTTCATCGTGTGGGCCGGGATCATATGGTGGTAGATCTTAAGGATCTTTCCCAGCCGCCAATTATAAGGCCTACGGATGAAGGTGAAGGCCTGTTCTGGATTACCTGGCCTGGAATGGCCCAGCTTTATACCAGTTTTGATGATTTTGTTGACCATCTGGCAGACCGCATGGCACATGATTTTGCTGTGAAGAAAATATTTGCAACAGGACTTTTTGATGGTACTACCGCAACCCTTACAACAGAGTTCGTAGTTGTAAAACTAAAATAGGCAAAAATAGATAAGAACCACGATCATACCTCCTGTTAGGCCCGTGTTGATTCATCTGCTGACAGGAGGTTTTTTTGTCGGTCCCTCCAAAAACCTTGACGGCCTATTATCCCTCGTTTAGACTCAAACTTCCTTGGATATGGTCTTTATTGTCCTATCGACTTTTTTATCCATAGGTGTTGACTTGGACGTTTTGGTAACCCTCATTTCTGGGAGTTGGAAGATTGGATTGGCACACCTTATTGAATGTGGGTATTATCCCTGAGGCAAGCCTGAAGATTGCCCTGGCCGGGTTGCTTGGTGGTGTGACAGGATTTGAGCGAGAAGAGCATGGCCAGGCCGCAGGATTTCGAACATACATTCTGATATCTATGGGCTCTTGTCTTATCATGATGATCTCGCTTCAGATGGAGTCCATGTACCGATATCTGGGCGCAGAAAGTGCGGTGAGGTTGGACCCGGGCCGGATAGCCTCTTATGCCCTGGCCGGAATGGGTTTTTTGGGCGCAGGCGCGATAATCACGGGCAAGGGAACCGTAAGGGGATTAACAACAGCCGCGGGGATGTGGATGATAACCGCGGTGGGTCTTGCGGTTGGATGCGGGTATTTCATCCCAGCAATTTTAGTTACGGTTTTCAGCCTGTTTAGCCTATACGTGTTGCGCTACACAAAACGGTTCTTCAGGAGAGATGTATATAATACACTTGTGTTGGTCTCTGACGATGTGGGAGGGCAGCTAAGGAGGATTGAAGAGGTCATAGAAAGATATCCCTTTTCCAATATCCAGTTTGTGAGTTTCGACCGTAAGATTGATCAGGGGATGATTACGTTCAGAATAAGCCTTATGTCAAAGGAGGACATGGAGTGGAGGGATCTTACCAACGATCTTACTGGACTTCCCGGGCTTCGTGAGATCGCCCTGGAGGAGGCTGGGGTGCCGTAAGGTGGGAGGAAAGATTCAGGTGAAGAGGATTCCGGCAGGGTCAAGTATGACCAAAGGGATTTCAAAGGAGAGGGCGAGCTTCCTGGCAAATGATTTCAGCCAAGGATTCATCAAGTATTGCCAGTTTGAAGCCATTGACATAAAAAGGGCTTATTTAGAATCAAAGGTAAAAATTGAAGGGCATCATCGACAGCAGGATGGCTTTATCCATGCAGGTGTGATTGCAACTATGGCCGATCATTCTGCAGGTTATGCGGCATTTACCATTGTTCCTGAAGATTTCCAGATACTGACCATCGAGTTCAAGATCAATTTCCTGAGACCGGCCTATGGTGATACGCTTGTTTGTCGTTCCCGAGTGATCAGGGAGGGCACAAAGATCATCATATCTGAATCGGAGGTCTACGACCTGCGGGATTCGGGCGAGACCATTGTTGCCAAGGCCCTTGTAACGCTTATGGCTGTGCCCAAGGAAAAGCTGGCCTCAAAGCGCTGACCCTATTTCTTCGGCAATCCTCTGGGCTGCATCTACAGGATTTTCCGCATCCCGGATGGGACGGCCCACCACTATATAATCAGCACCATTTCTGATGGCCTCAGCCGGGGTCACGATCCTTTTCTGGTCATCCTGCTTAATTACAGACCAGCCGGGACGTATGCCAGGCGTGATGGCAATCATTTCAGGCCCTAGCTCCTTTTTTATCATTGCCACCTCAAGCCCTGAACATACAACACCGTGGCAGCCTGCCGCCTTGGCCAGGCGAGCCTTTTGAAGGACTAACGCTGAAGGGTCACTGGTATATTTTTTTGCATAACCTAGACTTTTAAGCCTATTTTGATTCAGGCTCGTAAGTAAGGTTACCGCCAGTATCTTTGTTCCTCCCGGGTTATCTTCTGCGATGCCCTTAAGAAAGTTTTCTCCCTCGTCACAGTGAATTGTCACAAATTTAGGCCGATAGTTGCTTGCCGCTATAAAGGCCCTTTTTACGGTAGCTGGAATATCGTGGAGCTTCAGGTCAAGGAAAATACCAGGACATCCAGCATCCTTTATCGCCGTGAGTATTTTTGGGCCCTGACTGATGAAAAGTTCCAGGCCTACCTTAAAGATGCCCACATGTTTCTTTAAAAGCTCAACATAGGCCATGGCCTCGTCATAGGTGTGTAGATCAAGAGGAAAGATTATGTAGTCTTTGGCTTCTTTTTTCATAAGACACCCCATGGATTATAATGGCTCGTCAGGATATGGTGGGGCAGGGAGCATAAAAAACCATAGACATAAGGGCCAAAAGCCGCTATATTTAGTCACCCTATTGGGCCACCGTAGCTCAGCTGGCAGAGCACCTCACTCGTAATGAGGATGTCCACGGTTCAAATCCGTGCGGTGGCTCCAGCGGAATTGATTAACTTTAGTCACTCTGGAGGTACGCTAGTAACCAAGCCCCCTCTGGACGAGAATTCTTTACATCTTGGGAGAAGATATTGATGGATGACATCCGAGAACATTTCAGATGTGATAGCTGTAAAAATAAGGAGTTCAAACTCATATATAATTTTTCTCTTCGGTTCCATAAGGTCAATTTTTCTGATGAGCTCATCTATGATAGACTAATGGACGAGATCTATCAGTGCACCAAGTGCCAGAAAACCTTTACAAAAAAGGAAATAGAAGATGGATTGGCAGAGCTCATAAGGAGACGGAGGTTCAGTTAAGATTTTTTGAGCTCCTTTTGGTAAAATTGGAATTTGTATGATCCTATCTCAATGGTATCGAAGTCCTTTAGTCGGGCGCTATCCTTTATGAGCTGCCCATTAACCCTCAATTTTGTCAATGACCCAGTATAGGTGATGGTGTAGCCAGATGGACGCTTGCTGATTGTGGCTGCAGTGGCCCCCATAAACAGGCCAGAGAGCTTCACCTCAGAGTTGTCCGATTTCCCTATCCTAGTAAGCTTCTTGGTTAATTGGATCTCACCCAAGTCTGACCCGTCTATAAAGGTTATTATTCCAACCTTTTCTTGTTTTTGTGTTTCAGGAGCACCTGATGCCTGTTTAGCTAGGAGCTCACGCTGTTTGACAGGATCCAGCACCATAGTCTTGTCCATGTCAATTTCGGATGGCTTTTCTTTCTCAGATGCCAGAAAAAGGACAAGATGCTTGCCTATTTGGATGTTGTCTCCATGATTCAGGCTGTGCGAGGCGATTTTCTTATTGTTTACAAATGTCCCATTTGTGCTCTGCAGGTCGTTTAGGACGAATGCAGAGCCTGTCTTATCAATTCTGGCATGGTGCCCAGATATGGCCAGGTTGTCGATTGTTATGTCATTATCGGGCTTCCGGCCAATGGTCATACTATCTTTGAGAAAAGGGAACTCTTTGATTACTTGCTCCTTAAACATCAAAATAAGCCTGGCCATGATCCATCCCCCTAATTCTGTCATTATATTAATTGTTGTAACGCCTTAGCTGTTTGAAAATATGTCTTAATGTCCCTCTCAGTGCTGTCAACATATCGGTCGAGACTTTTAATATTTTCAAAGAACTAAAGTGTTACTAATTATTCAATACTATTCTATTATATTACAAAATAGCAACAATAATGTCACGGCCTAAATTTTCTTATTATTTTCTGTGAACTCGTTAATATGTCCACAACAAATCCTCCAAATCTCCTCATCGGTGCCACTCTTACTGCTTCCCTGCCGGGCAAGAAAACCGAGATGACCGTCGTGTTATCGTGCCCTCCCCTCTCCAGGGCCTTATCAATAAAATTCCCGCACAGGGTTTCCGGACTGTCCTCTTCTTCCACCATATTCAATATTTCATCATCTGACATCAGATCTGTTAGTCCATCGGTGCACAGGATGAAGCGCTCGTTGTTTGTAGGCTCAAGCTCAAAAATTTCCGCCTCTATATCCGCACAAGCACCAAGATTTCTAGTCAGTACATGTTTTAGTGGAGAATTCTCGGCCTCCTCCTTGTTTAGTACACCCATTTCGACCTGCTCGGCGACAATGGTGTGGTCTTTAGAAAGCCTTTCAATTTCGCCATTCCTTACCAAATAGATACGGCTATCGCCTACATTGGCAGAGATGATAAGGCCGGGCATAACGGCCAGGACTACCACTGTTGTTCCCATGCCGCGGTATTTTTCACTCTGTGTGGCCATTTCGTGTATGACCCTGTTGGCTAACCGGATACTGCTCAAGACATAATTGCCTGCCTTGGAAAGGGAAGGGTCGGGGGATCCAAAGATGACCTCCTCAGAGACCTCTGAACCAATCCATTTTTTAAAACTTTTGGTGATCAAGTCCACGGCAATCTGACTTGCTACCTCTCCAGCCAAATGCCCGCCCATGCCATCGGCGACGACATAAAGACCTAAGACATCGTCCGCTGAGAAACAATCTTCATTTTCCTTTCTCTTAAGCCCCACGTCTGTCAGGCCAGCGGCTTTGATCATGTCTGATTTCATGCTTATATTAGACAGCCCTGCATTTTTAGATGCTTATCTCAAATTGTTCAAGGTGAAAATCTTTCTTGATCACAATACGAATGCGCTTGTTTAGCCTTTTTTCAAGGTCTATGATTGATTCATGTTCTTCCTCTCTGAGTGCGTAGTCAATTTCCGGGTTTACCAGGATACTGATCTCCACTTGGTCGCCAAAGTCTGAGCACTCTCTTTCGATGGTCCTGAATATCTCATAGCAGATGGTTTTTGGAGATTTAAGCATACCCTTTCCTTCACAGTAAAAACACGGTTTGGATAAAAGGTTGCTCAGATTTGCACGTGTTCTCTTTCGGGTCATTTCAATGAGTCCGAGATCGGACATGTGAAGGACGTTGGTTTTGACCCTGTCTTTGCTTAGGGCCTCCTTAAGGGCCATAAAAATGCGTTCCCGGTTAGAAATTTTTTCCATATCAATGAAGTCGATCACTATGAGCCCGCCAATATTTCTAAAACGTAATTGATATGCGATTTCTTTGAGTGCCTCCAGGTTGGTTTTCAAAATGGTTTCCTCTACATTGCCTTTGCCCACATAGCTGCCTGTATTGACATCAATAGCCGTCAGCGCTTCAGTCGATTCGATCACGATATAGCCCCCTGATTTCAGCCATATCTTGTTTTTAAGGGCGCGGGAAATCTCCACCTCGATGCCAAAGGCGTCAAATATCGGATCACGGTCCTCATATAGCTCTATAGAGTGTCTTAACATGGGTGCGAAGGTTCGGATGAACTCCATTATGTTTTCGTACTCTTCACCGGAATCGATGACCAGACGGCTTACTTCTCTCGTAAATAGGTCTCTGACGGCCCTCAGAGAGATGGACAAATCTTTGTGTAAGAGACCAGGACGACCTGATCTCTTTTCCATTTTTTTCTGGATGTTTGCCCATAGCTTCAAGAGAAAGTCCATCTCCGATTGTAACTTTTCTTTTGATGTGCCTTCGCTCACGGTCCTTACGATGAACCCGAAGTTGCTTGGCCTGATTTCTTTGATAATTTCTCTTAGCCTTTCCTTTTCCTCTTGGTCCTCGATCTTACGGGAGACGCCAATATGCTTAACCGTGGGCATAAGGACCAGATGCCTCCCTGGAAGAGAAATGTGAGACGTGACCCTGGCCCCCTTGTTATGGATGGGTTCCTTGGTGACCTGGACCATAATCTCCTGGCCCTCGTGTAGTAAGTCCTCAATCTGAAACGAAACGCCCTGAAGTCGATTGGGATTTAATGGATCGAAATCCGCCGAATATGCTTCTTCATCTGCCTCATGGTTTCCTAGCAGCACCTTTTCAATATCTTTTACGTCCTCATGCACATCAGTGACATAAAGAAAGGCCGTTCTATCAATGTCTATATCCACAAAGGCAGCCTGCATGCCGGGCAGGACTCTGACGACCCTTCCTTTATAGATATTCCCCATTAGTTCATCACCGGTTTTTCTTTCGATATGAAGCTCCACGACAACGCCGTTTTCAACAAGTGCGACCCTTGTTTCATGAGGCCTGGTATTAATAATTAGTTCATTAGACATTGGATCGTCGCTTTCCAGTTAGATGAGGGAGTCCGTCTTACAAACGACCTACGTAAACACCTGGTTAGTTTTTAGTATCTTCATGTCAGTCTCATGAAGGTCCTGTGAACAAAACACGCCTTTTACTATTAAAGCCGGCCTGAGTTGTGGGCCGGAGGTGTGTCTCATGACAAGCTCGATGCAGTTCGGGGAAATAAGTGCCATGGATTTGACGAGGGGTCTGGCATTAATCTCATGTTTTCCTTTCTTGTTTGCCTTTACAACAGGAAAATACTCTGACTTGAGAAAGCCTTCCATCTCCTCTCTTTCCAGTCTAACCGCATCAAATGTAATAATAAAATGGCTTTCCTTCAGCCGTTCTATTTTTTTATCAGGGGCAATTTCTTGGACTGCCGTTACAGTTACCCCTAAAGGTAATTCCCGGTTTATTCTATCCTCGAAGCTTGATATGTCCAAGGTCTCCCCAACTCTAATGTCGGCTGTCTCTTGCAGGCTTTCAGTGCCCACGGGCAACGCCACTGCAAATGATACCTTAGCCATTGGGTGATATCCTCTTGAGTAGTTGAGGTTCACCCCCGTCCTCCTCAAGGCCCTTATAAATACGCGCACGAGTTCAAGATGAGAAAGATATCTGGCCTGGTTGATTTTTTTAAAGGTCAGGCGATATCTTGTCGGCGCGGATATGTTATGTGCCGCAAGATGTTTAACGGGACTAGGCGGCAAATCTGCCTTCCCGAAAAGAACCGGATCTACCACCTCGTGATCGCATACGCCGCATTCAAGGCATTTCTCTCTGCAGTCTAAGGTCAATTCTACGTTCTGCGCTCGTTTCCACTCTCTTGCCAGATATGCCTTCGTGACTCCAGACAGTATATGGTCCCATGGCAGTGCCTCATCCAGGCCCCTTTCCCGATGCAGGTAGAAGTGTGGGTCTACGCCAGTGACCCTGAAGGATTCCTGCCAGATTGGCATCCGGAAGTGTTCTCCCCAGGCATCAAATTTGGCCCCGAGTCTCCAGGCCTTTTTGAGAACCCTGCTCAATTTCCTGTCGCCCCGGGAAAAAATCCCTTCCAGCCAGCTCAGCTCAGGTTGATTCCATTTAACATGGACCTGGCCGCCTTCAAGTCCTTTCCGGACAAATTCTATCCGCCTCCGGCTCTCTTCCATAGGGATTTGTGGTGCCCACATAAATGGGGTATGAGGCTTGGGGACAAAGGTAGAGATGCTCACATTTAGTTTGGGACCCTTGCCTCTCTTTCCAGCCAGGCCGGCCACCTCTCTGGCCAGGAGGATGATAGCCTGAAGATCTTGTTCTTCCTCCAGGGGAAGGCCGATCATGAAGTAAAGCTTGATCAGATCCCAACCGGCCTTGTAAACTGAGCGCGCGGTGTCCAGGATGTCCTCTTGTTTTAATCCCTTATTAATGATTCTTCTCAGACGAGCACTTCCTGCCTCTGGTGCCAGGGTGAATCCTGTTTTCCTTACCCTCTTAATCTGTTCGATCAACTGAGGGCTTAGAGTATCAACTCTAAGGGATGGAAGGCTCAGGGCGACCTTTTCATGGGACAGCCTATCCATCAGGGCCTTGAGCAGGGGTTCTATACAGCAATAATCCCCTGAACTGAGGGATAGTAAGGTAAGGTCCTCATAGCCGGTATGCATTAACGCCTCCTGGGCCTTACTAATGATAGCCAGGGGACTCCTTTCTCGCACCGGCCGATATATCATGCCTGCATGACAGAATCTGCAGCCGCGTGTACATCCACGGGTGATCTCTATGGCCAATCTATCATGAATAAGCTCAATGAAAGGCACAATGGGAGATTTTGGAGAAGGGTAATCATTGATGTCAGGGATTAAGGCCTTTTTGACTGCCTGATAACCATCGACTATTGGTTGGATCGTATCAATGGCCCCTCCATTTTTGTAATAAATTTTGAAACGGGAAGGAACGTAAACACCCTGTATATGGCACAATTGGGACAAAAGGGACTGCTTGTCCTTTGCCTTTTCCTGTTTTGCCCTTCGCACGGCCCGGCATATCTCAAGGGCTACCTCTTCACCATCTCCTATGACAAAGGCATCGAAGAAATCAGCAACAGGTTCGGGATTAAAACATGAGGGACCGCCTGCGATCACCAGGGGGTCTTCGTCTCTTCTGTCTGCCGCGTCCATGGGTATGGATGAGAGATCAAGCATGTTCAACACATTGGTGTAGGAAAGCTCGTACTGAAGACTGAAGCCTACTATGTCAAATTTCGATAACGGCCTACGAGATTCCAGGCTGGCCAGCGGGATTTTGTGGCGCTTCAGGTCCATTTCGAGGTCGATCCATGGGGCGAAGACCCGTTCAGCCGCCAGCCAGTGGTGACTGTTTAATATGTGATAGAGTATCCTCAGGCCCAGGTGGGACATGCCAACCTCATACACATCAGGAAAGGCAAGGGCAATAGACACCTCTATATGTGCAAGGTCTTTCCTTATGGAGTTGATCTCGTTCCCAAGGTAACGGCTGGGACGTATGATGTTTGAAAACCATTCCTGATCTAATATGGACATAGTAGACATCTCTGGAATAAAAAAGGCATCACAATGAAGGGGATAGTGGCAGTGATATGGCAATCTGTGCACCCCCTTCAGGATGATTGCTACCAGTGATTTCTCCCCTAAGGCCTTCTATTATACGCCTTACAATCGCCAATCCCAGACCAGACCCCTTTTCTTTGGTCGTGAAAAAAGGTGTAAAGAGCTGGGACAGGGTCTTCTCTTCAAAGCCCCCCCCTGTATCACGGACAACAATATTTACCCTTTCCCGGCCTGATTGAGAGCCGTCTGTCACGAGTTTTGTTGAGATGTGTAATAAGCCTCCATGAGGCATGGCGTCGCGGGCATTCAAAAAAAGATTCCACAAGACCTGCTTGACCTGTTCAGGATCAGATTCGAGGCTTATGGGTTGAGGAAAATCTGTAGCGAATCCTATCTTATTGGTCCAGTGCTGGCTATTTTTGAAAAGCTCAAATGATTCGAGGACCAGGTCATTCAAGTCGAATTTTTGTAGATTGGCCTTTTTTGGTCTTGCGAAAAGGAGGAAATCATTTACCAGATTATTCAGACGACTGATTTCCCTGGACACAATATCCATAAGGCGTCTGTTGACATCATCTTTTTCCACTCCGTCTCTGAGCATCTGGATAGATGCGCTGATAGATGCCATGGGGTTTCTGACCTCATGGGCGATGCCCGCTGCAAGCTCCCCGATCAGGGCCAGGCCCTCTACTTTTTTCATCTCTTCTTCTATTTGTTTTATCTCTGTCATGTCCTGAAAGATGAGGATATGTCCCTTCTGGTTCCCCAGTATAAGTCGAAGAGGGGAGATGGAAAGCCGAAGATATCCCTGGCCGCCATCCGGCTTCAAATAAGGAAGGTCTATAAATGGAGGAAGTCTCTTGGTGGTCAGGGTTAGGGGCGAAACCGAGTCGCCTAAAAAATTTTTCAGAAATGGGAGAACCTGAACAATGTTACGACCTGAGGCCCGATTGGCCCTGAGATCAAAAATGTCATCTGCGGCAGGGTTAAAGAGAATAATCTTGTTATGGCCGTCCAGGGCGATTAGGGCCGATGTAATGCTATTTATAATGCTTTCGTTTATTACTTCCAGTTTGTCAAAATCTATTTGTTTCGCCTCTAATTCAACACGGCTCCTTCTTGCCTGTTCAGAGAGGTAACTGCTCAGATAGGCGACCAAATAAAAACCTGCAATATTTACCAGAATTATGTAGAATAGATGAAAGCTTTGGTTTTCTGCCGTGTATATTCCCCGACTGCCTAATGGATGGATTATATTATAATAATGGAGATCCATCAAGAGCCCATAGAGGATGCTGCTGCTGGAGGCAATGACCATTCCGCCTTTGCGGTATAGAATGATGCTCCCATTAATTATTGTAAGAATGTAGAGAAATGAGAATATACTTTCAATGCCCCCTGTGGCGTAAATGATTGCTGTTACAAAAAAGGTATCCACAAGGAGCTGTAAATAGGCAAGCCAAAAAAGGTCCTCTGAATAAGTGAAAATAATTACATATGCAAAGGTCAGAAAATAGACCGCTACGAAAAGGAGGCAATGGAAGGTCTGAATGTGTCCAAAATAGGCCTGTGTTTCCTTGATCTGGGTAAATATTGAGGCACCCAGAAGAAGTGAAACAATGATGACCCTCACAAACATCAGGGTTTGTAAACGTCCCGAGAGTTCTGATCTGGGAATTTTTGCGTTGGATTCGGCCATTCCGATAGGACTAACCCACGGCAGCGGCCATCTTGAAGATAGGCAGATACATGGATATCACCAGCCCACCTATGGAGCCGCCAAGGAAGACCATGAGCAAGGGTTCTAGCATGGATGTGAGGGCATCGACCGCGGCGTCTACCTCGTCATCATAAAAATCGGCAATCTTTTCGAGCATAGTATCAAGTGCCCCCGTCGCCTCGCCGACGGAGATCATCTGTACCACCATGCTTGGAAATATATCGGTTTCAGAAAGTGGCTCAGCAATAGTCTGGCCTTCAGCAATATTTGCGCGGACCTCAAAGATTACCTCTTCAAGGACAACATTACCCGCTGTCTTGGCCACGATCTCCAGGGCATCCAGAATAGGTACGCCACTGGTAATCATTGTCCCTAATGTACGAGTAAATCGGGCAACGGCTACCTTCTTCAGCAAAGTTCCAAATACGGGTAATTTGAGCGAAAGGGCGTCTATTTTTTTTCTTCCCGAAAGTGAGTTCCTGTATTTTTTAAACAGGAAGATCATGACGATAACAGCACCAATGATATAGTGGATGTTCCCTTTCAGGAAGCGGCTCATGTTGACCACTAACTGGGTAGGGGCCGGAAGCGCAGCGCCCATCCCTGAGAACATATCCTCGAAAACCGGGATCACAAAAACCAGAATAACCCCTATAACCACAATCGCGATGCATAATACAACTATAGGATAAGTCAGGGCGCTTTTGATCTGGGTCTTGAGTTTTTCCGCTTTTTCTATGTAGTTGGCAAGGCGCTGCAGAATTGTATCCAATATTCCGCCGACTTCTCCTGCAGCGACCAAATTTACAAAGAGGTTGTCAAATACCTTGGGGTGTTTTCCAAGGGCATCAGCGAGGCTTGAGCCCCCTTCCACATCCTTTGTCACCTGCTGGAGAATTGCCCTGAAAGTCTTGTTTTCAGTTTGCTGAGAGAGGATAGTAAGGCCTTGGACGAGGGGGAGGCCTGCATCTATCATGGTAGAAAACTGTCTGGTAAAGACAACGAGATCCTTGGTGGTGATTTTGGGTTGCATGAATGAAACATTTGCAAATAGATCTTTAGGCTTGGGCTTTATTTTTTTGACAGTTAGGTTACGCCGCTTCAACTGGAGCAAGGCTATTTTTTCGTTACCTGCTTCCAGTTCGCCTTTGATTGTTCTGCCCTTTTTGGTTTGTGCAACCCACTTGTAGACCGGCATAGTGGTCCTCCTTTGGCCCTTAAAGCTATAGGTCTTTTAATAATTCAAGCGTGTTGGCCCTGATTTTCGTGACCAGGGGTGATACCGGGATAAGACTAGATAATTTAGCATCTCGTGTCAAGAAATCTGTATCTGGTGCAGCGATTAGAATTTTAATTCGGCGTAAAAATGCACATCCATGGCGTGGTTGCTTAATTTGGCTTGAATGATTGCCCAGGGCCCTTCTCAAGCAGAATAGGAGATATTGTTCTTGACAAGAGGGATGCGCTAAATGTTATATGAACCTCTCACGAAAAGGACCTTGGAATCTCTACACTTCGGGCCTTTTAAAGTGTTTTTCTCCGAGAGGGTATTGACGAGAGGTGCTCTGTGAAAAAATCATAATAGGAGGTATCGATTGTGAGCGAAATTACTGCCCCCATGGGGGGAAAGGTAATCGATGTCAAGGTAAAACCAGGTGATACCGTAAATGAGGGGGACGAGGTCATAATCCTTGAGGCAATGAAGATGGAACTCCCAGTGGTTTCTGAGACCTCCGGTACAGTTAAAGAGGTGAGATGCGCAAAAGGTGATGCCGTTGAGGCGGATGCAGTGCTGGTAGTAATTGAGTGATCATTACCAATAAAGAGTTGCGGGTCTAAATAAGTTTGAAATCTCTGTGGTATTCATCACAAGATTTTCCGCAGTCGGTCAAGGGTTGGAGGTCCCTTAATGGACATTGAAGATAAAATCAAGGAGCTTGAAAGAAGAAACCGTGAGGCCGAGATCGGAGGTGGTCAAGCGCGCATTGACCAGCAGCACGCCAAGGGCAAGATGAGCGCAAGGGAAAGGATTGATTATCTCCTTGATGAAGGGAGTTTTTGCGAAATCGACAAATTTGTTGTCCACAGGTGTCACGATTTTGGAATGGAAAAGAAAAAGATTCCCGGTGATGGAGTTGTGACCGGCTACGGCACCATCAACGGCAGACATGTATTCGTCTTTTCCCAGGATTTCACGGTATTCGGAGGATCTCTGAGCGGGCCCTTTGGCGAGAAAGTCTGCAAGATAATGGACCTAGGGCTCAAGAATGGGGCACCAATTATAGGATTGAATGACTCGGGCGGTGCAAGGATACAGGAAGGCGTTGTGAGCCTGGGAAGCTATGGGGAAATTTTCAAGAGAAATGTCTGGGCCTCCGGTGTGGTCCCTCAGATATCCGTCATTATGGGGCCCTGTGCAGGGGGCGCTGTTTACTCACCTGCGCTTACAGATTTCATCATCATGGTCAAAAAGACCAGCAACATGTTTATCACCGGCCCACAGGTCATAAAGGCGGTCACCTCCGAGGAGGTGTCTCCTGAGGAACTTGGTGGAGCTTTAACCCATAATACAAAAAGCGGAGTTGCGCACTTTGATGAGGATTCTGATCAAGCAGCCCTGGATAGGGTAAGGGAGATCCTTGGATTCCTCCCCCAAAATTGCCGAGAAATCTCCCCGGTTGTGGAGTGCACCGATAATCCTGGCAGGACAGACAAGTCGTTGAACAAGGTGGTGCCTGTCAACCCCAGGGTTCCCTATGATATTAAGGAAATTATCACGACAGTATTGGACAATAACCAGTTCTTAGAGGTCCAGAGACGTTATGCAACAAATATGGTTGTCGGTTTTGGCCGTTTGAACGGCATCGCAGTTGGGGTTGTTGCCAATCAACCCAGATCGCTTGCGGGATGCCTAGATGTCAACGCCTCTGTAAAGTGTGCCAGATTTGTTCGGATGTGTGACTCATTCAATATGCCCCTGGTGACATTTGTGGATGTTCCTGGATTTTTGCCCGGGGTCAACCAGGAGTATGGCGGTATTATCAAGCACGGTGCAAAAGTTATCTATGCCTATTGCGAGGCCACGGTGCCAAAGATTGCCGTAGTGACAAGAAAGGCCTATGGTGGTGCATACGACGTCATGTCCAGCAAGCACCATGGAGGGGACATCAACTATGCCTATCCTACTGCCGAGATCGCTGTAATGGGGCCTGAGGGCGCCGTAAACATTATCTTCAGGAAGGAGATCGCCGAGTCAGACGACCCGGACACAATTAGAAAGAAACTGGTGGAAGAGTACAGAAACAATTTCGCCAGTCCCTATAGGGCGGCGGAACTGGGCTATATTGATCACGTCATCCTTCCGGAGGAAACGCGGCCCAGACTGATCGATGCCTTGATGATGCTTCAAAACAAAAAGGATTCCATCCCTGAGAGAAGGCATGGCAATATCCCCCTCTAAGGGAGTTTGGTCACTGCTTATCGCGGGCGGTGTTTCTTGCCTCGATCCTTTTTACAGACCTGGATATAATGCTTCCGGATAGTGACATTCCCAGGAACACGACGAGCAATACCACAAAGACACCCACGAATCGGAGGAGAAGTGTCCCCATAATCCATGTCCAGCTATCCTTGGCTATGATTACGGTCGTCTCCTTCGGGTTGCCTTTTGATATGGTGATCGAGTGCCAGTCACGGCTGCCATCGTCTTCAATATAGGTGGTATCTTCCCACTCTCGAAACCTGATGTTTTCATAACCCTTTAAGGCATTCCTATAGAATGCGAGCACATCATCATGCGATAAGCCGGTGGATAATTTCAATCGTGTGGCCGTTTTCTCGATGGTCTGCCCTTGGGGGATAACAGGAGCCCCGAGAAACTCCCTTGCACCCGATTGAGCGGGAAAGAGCAACGATAAAACCAAGAGTAGAAGCGAACAGGCCTTCATTTTTCACCTTCCTTCATTGCCGCCCAAAATTACCGGAAAACCCTGTTTTTGATGGACCAGACGAATCTCAGTCAAACATGGCGATAAACATACCAGCCGCTGCTGCTGAACCAATTACGCCGGCCAGATTCGGCCCCATTGCATGCATTAAAAGGTGGTTTGTCTTATCATAGCGCTGCCCTTCCATCTGAGAGACACGCGCTGCCATAGGCACTGCTGATACGCCTGCTGAGCCGATCAGGGGGTTAATTTTTTCCTTTAGAAAGAGGTTCATGATTTTGACAGTTGAGATCCCACCAATCGTGCAGACCGCAAAGTCAATGAGGCCCAGTCCGAAAATGAAGAGCGGCTTCCAGCTCAGGAATTTGTCTGCGTACATGGTGGCACCCACCGAAACGCCCAAGAAAATAGTCACGATGTTCATAAGTGATCCCTGGGCCGTATCAGTTAGCCTGCCCACCACACCACTTTCCTTCATAAGGTTACCCAGCATGAACATGCCCATAAGAGGGGTGACCGCAGGTACAAGAAGCGCAATTATGCCTGCTGTTACCAGGGGGAAAAGGATCTTTTCCTGCCTTGAGACCGGCCTTAGCTGACGCATGCGGATCTTTCTTTCCTTTTTGCTGGTCATTAACTTCATTATGGCGGGTTGGATGAGTGGGACCATGGCCATGTAAGAATAGGCGGCAAGGGCATTCGGACCCAGTAGCTGAGGGGCCAGGTGCTGGGTCAAATAGATGGTTGTAGGGCCATCGGCGCCACCGATGATACCCACTGACGCGGCTTCCTTGAGGGTAAATCCGGCCAATATCGTGCCGGTAAAGGTGATAAAAACCCCTAGTTGTGCCCCAGCGCCGATCAAAAGGGTCTTTGGATTGGCAATGAGAGGCCCGAAATCCGTCATGGCGCCCAGACCCAGAAAGATAACACAGGGGATTACCTCCCACTCTAACCCATAGTGATAAAATATCCTCAGGAGTTGGCCATGACCGTGGTAATGTCCCATCAAAGGGACAAGAGGAAAATTGACGATAAAGATACCGAAACCGATGGGAAGCAGGAGGAGTGGTTCGTACTTTTTTCCAATGGCCAGGTAAATGAATAGACTGGCTACCCCCCACATGATAATAATCTTCCAGTGGAAGTTGAATACACCGGTGGTGTAAAGGATGCCGTATAACATGTCTAATATTTCGTTGGCGGTCATACCGGTTTTGCTCCCAGTAGAGGCTTAAGTAGTCATAAGTGTTAATATAATTAAAGACCTGCCACAAGGGGTAAGGATGCGTACCTATAATAAAGCTGGCGGTCTTTGTCAAGGCCCAATTTGACAGCGTGGGGTTGGTGATATATTATCAAAACGCAATAACCAACCGTCTCGCTATTTGAAAATAAATCCGGCAGGACCGCATGGCCCTGCCCTCCATCAATCATTCACAGGATGCGTGCCTGAATAGGCCCCGGATTCTTTGCTTCTGATGAGATCATGATAGGAGGAATATGTGGCATGTCTGATAAAAAAGACCAAGGACTTTTGCCAAAGGCGTTTGAGGAATGGTCAGAGAACGTAAAGTCAAAGTTGAGCAAACGGCCGGAAAGGAGGCAGGGGTTTGTCAATACTTCAGGGGTTCCCATAAAGAGACTCTATACCCCGCTTGACGTAATGGATACCGATTATCTGACAGGGATTGGTTTTCCAGGGCAATACCCTTTTACCAGGGGCGTTCAGCCTACCATGTACAGGGGAAGGTACTGGACGATGAGGCAGTATGCTGGATTTGCCACTGCCGAGGAATCTAACAGGAGGTATCGGTTTCTATTGGAACAAGGACAGACAGGGTTGTCTGTGGCATTCGATCTTCCCACTCAGATAGGCTATGATTCTGACCATGAAATGGCTATCGGCGAGGTGGGAAAAGTAGGAGTGGCCATTGATTCACTTAAGGACATGGAGGTCTTGTTCAGGGAGATACCCCTTGATAAGGTAAGTACTTCCATGACCATCAATGCGCCTGCAGCGGTCCTGTTGGCCATGTATATAGCCGTGGCTGAAAAACAGGGGATTCCGGCACAAGGATTGAGGGGTACCATACAAAATGATGTCCTAAAGGAATACTCCTCTCGAGGGACCTATATATTTCCTCCAAAGCCTTCAATGAGGATTATCACGGACATATTTTCCTATTGTGCTGAGAAGGTACCTCAATGGAACACAATCAGTATCAGTGGTTATCACATCAGAGAGGCTGGGTCCACCGCCGTTCAAGAGGTGGCCTTTACACTGGCCAACGGTATATCGTATGTGGAGGCGGCCCTTAAGGCAGGACTAGATATAGATAGCTTCGCCCCTAGACTCTCCTTCTTTTTCAACGCCCATCAGGACTTTTTTGAGGAAATAGCCAAGTATAGGGCCGCGCGCCGGTTATGGGCCAAGGTTATGAAGGAGAGATTTAATGCCACGAATCCCAAATCAATGATGATTCGCTTTCATACCCAGACGGCGGGCTGTACTCTAACGGCGCAACAGCCCAAGAACAATATAGTCAGGGTTGCCTTTCAGGCCTTGGCCGCGGTACTCGGGGGCACACAGTCTCTCCATACAAATTCCATGGATGAGGCCCTGTGTCTGCCATCAGAGGAGGCCGTTCAGATAGCCCTGCGCACACAACAGTTGATCGCATGTGAGACGGGAGTTACAGATACGGTGGATCCCCTTGCCGGATCTTATTATTTGGAGAGCCTGACCAACGAAATATGTGAAAGGGCCGAGGAATATATCAGGAAAATAGACGATATGGGAGGTGCGGTGGCGTCCATTGAAAAGGGTTATATCCAGCGAGAGATTCAGGACAGTGCCTATAAATATCAGCGCGAGGTAGAAAAGGGGGAGAGGACAGTGGTTGGTCTAAATCGCTTCCAGGTGGAAGAGGAGCAACCCGGCAATCTCTTAAGAGTGGACCCTGCCGTCCGGGTTGCCCAGATCGAGAGTCTTCAAAGGCTCAGGTCTGAAAGGGACAATGAAGATGTGAAAAATACCTTAGACGGTTTAATGCTTGCAGCAGAAGGCAGGGGGAACCTTTTGCCCCCTATATTGAAGGCGGTAAGGGCATATGCCACCCTGGGAGAGATATGTGATGTCCTGAGAGGTGTATTCGGCGAATACCAACAGGTTAGCACCCTGGGGGTGTGAGTAATAGTTCAAGAAGGAGAGCTTTAGACATGGGAAAAGGCAAGAAGATTAGAGTGTTGGCAGCAAAACCGGGGCTTGACGGGCATGACAGGGGAATCAAGGTGGTGGCCAGCGCCCTGATGGATGCAGGCATGGAAGTAGTATATACGGGGCTGAGGCAGACCCCTGCCCAGATTGTTGAATCTGCAATTCAGGAAGATGTGGATGTTATTGCCATGAGTATCCTCTCCGGCGCCCATGATTATCTGTTTCCAAAGGTTATGGAACTGTTAAAGGAAAAGGGGGTCGATGATATCCTTGTCATTGGTGGAGGGATTATACCTAAGGAGGATATCCCTTCCTTGAAAGACTCTGGCATTGCGGAGATATTTGGTCCCGGAACCAGGACTGGAGAGATAATAGATTATATCAAAAACAAGATTAGTGAGGGCTGACAGGGCTAGTATTCTTTCTTCCATTCTCGATATGTGTCGCGATCATTCTATACTCGCCCTTAAACCATTCCTTTTTTATCAGCCTGTCTTCACAGACTGACAGCTTTTTTCCTTCCAATAGTGAAAAAAAATCCTTCTCATAGGTCACCGTGCCGAAATCAACGGTCGTAACATATTTGAGCTTTGGTTTAATGAACTCCATCAGGCGGAATCTGTCTTTGAACATGGTTTGAAAGAATACGATTTTGCCTCCAGGTTTGATCCAATCCTTTGCCTGATCGAGTACCAGTTCCTGATTACTGAACAGCATGAAGCTCATACTAAAGAGAACGAAATCGAAGTAGCCTTTTTTCGGCGGTTCATAGCATTCCACTGATTTGTGATAGATTTCTACGAATCTTTCAAGAGCGTAGGCCTTGATGAGATTTTCGCAGTGATGCAGATAGTTTTTGTTGATATCGATTCCGGTTATCTTGAGGCACTTGGATTTGATAATGCGGTGATAATGCTTCATCATCACCCCGTTGCCGATTCCCACGTCCAATATTGCGGCGTCATTTGAAAAATAGTCCAGGCAATTCTGATAGCAATAGTCGGTAACGTTGTTGATTACTATCTTATAAAGTGCGTTTTTCATTTCCGCATTGAATGTATGTAATGGCTGTTTAGGCCTTTTTTTATGATTGAAATTCATTTTTCTCGGGATATTAGGGGAAAAGATTATTAGGTGTCAAGCTCAAATTAATTATTTGGGCCGCGATCAGCATTTTTTTTGGGCTATTCATCTATTTTTCCACACGGGCCTTCTTTTCTCCACGAAGGCCCTTAGGCCCTCGTGGGCGTCCTCTGTCTTCATTAGCTCTTTTAGGTATATGTCTTCTATGACCTTCAGAGAATCCTCAAAGTCGTCCCTCAACCCGGCCATAATTGCCTTCTTGGCCTTTCTCAAGACCTCCGCACTCAATTTCAGGTAGGGTTTTAGGAATTCACTGGTGGTCGATTCCAGTTCTTTTTCCGAGGATACCTTATTGACCAATCCGATTCGGCCTGCCTCTTCAGACGAGAGGGTTCTTCCAGACAGTATCAAATCCATTGCCGCCTTTCGTCCTATGATTCTGGGCATGA
The DNA here is from genome assembly GCA_964473615.1 of uncultured Desulfobacteraceae bacterium. Taxonomy (GTDB): domain Bacteria; phylum Desulfobacterota; class DSM-4660; order Desulfatiglandales; family Desulfatiglandaceae; genus CAYYPQ01. Next base: position 19,564 of record CAYYPQ010000016.1, on the reverse strand, counting down.
TTTGAGCGGCAATAGGGGGGAAGACACCTACAAGGATTTCGGGCTGCCCGAACGTGGCACTTTGTGCTGCTACTACCATATCACAAAAGATGGCCAGTTCGCACCCTCCTCCCAGACAGGACCCATGAACTGAAGCCACTGTAGGAATTTCGAGTTTGTCCATGAGACGGAACATGCCGTGAAAGACTTCAATCATTATTGGGGCCAGGTCTCCCATATGCTCACTAACGTCCACCCCGGCAGAAAAGCATTTCCCTCTTGCCCGAAATAGCACGACCTTCATATCCTGCCTATCCTGCCATTTGCGCAATACGTCGTTGATCTCTTCCATCATTGCAATATTCAAGACATTCAACGGTGGGCGATTCAGTGTTATGGTCCCCAGACCATCTCCGACCTCGGCTTCGATGTGTTGGTAGTTCATGCGTCACGTATTCCTTTCGTAGAAATAGGCCGTCTGCCGGCCTTTGCCCCTCCCGGCAGTCATTCAGAAAAGGCCTCAAGGCCTCGCCTCATCTTAAAGTGCCACGGGCGTAAGCTCGTAGCTACTCCCGGGGTTTTCTCATCACTTCCTCGAACATATCCATATCCCATTTCTTGCATTCAGCAATGTTTTGGCGAAATTTGAGGAAATCTATGGTATCTTTACCTGTAATTTTTCTGGTATTAAAGGCCCCGAAGCCCAGGAAGGCCTCACCACCCATATTGGCGGCAAGCCAGTGTCTGTTATAGTTTTTGGAATAATCCCAGAAGAATTTCTTCTTTGCCCGTATGCTATCAATTGACTTGATAAGACAGCCGGGGAATAGGTTGGCGAATGTCCAGACAATCTTATCGACTTCTCCATCCAAAAGCTCAAAATCGGCATTGGGCTGATGTTTTTTGACAAAGGCGCGAGCGTCTTTGAATTCCTCACCTTTTTTTTGCTCTCCATAAACAATCTCTCCATCCTCTATGTATCGATCGGTGATGACCATTGGGTTGCGGACCCATTTTCCATCTACTTTAAGGACGGGGACACATTTAGTGATGAGGTCCTTGGCCTTCATTTTGTACGCAGACCACATTTCGCAAGAGATACAGTTCCACATGGCGTCTTCAATGCTTAGAAACCAGGGCAGGAAATCTGATGAGCCGCCATCGGGCGCCGAGCCATGCCGTGGACCTGCCTGGCCAAAAATGGCCAGATCTGAGGAAACGGTAATATCACAGGCCATACCAATTTCCTGGCCCCCTGCCACTCTCATTCCATTGGCCCTGCAGATCACCGGTTTTTTACAGGCCAGAATGGCGTCCACCATGTGATTAAAGAGCTCCATGTACTGGCCGTATTCATCGCATCTCATACTGTAAAATTCACTGTATTCCTTTGTATTCCCGCCGGAACAAAAGGCATACGGTCCAGTGCCGGTGAAAACGGTTGCAATAACGCTTCTATCCAGGGAGGCGTTCTCAAAGGCGGCAATCACTCCTTTGACCATTTCAGTTGTATAAGAATTATACTGGTCAGGATTGTTGAGGCGAATCCAGGCGACGTAAAGGCCCTCCACCGTCTTTCCATCCGGGTCTTTTAAGGGTCTCTTTTCGTAAACGGCACATGGTGCCTCTGAACCCCAATGTGCGTCGGTGTGTAATAGATGATCCTTCTTTTCATCATCCCTTGGTATCCATTCCAAAGCCATAATGTATTCCTCCTCTTTCTTCTGGGGTTTGGGGCCAAGCATCCGGGGCCGGGCAGCCATTCCCTAAAAATCAGGAATAAATACAATCCGTCTATCCGGGGACCCTGCCTTATGGACCTCTTCAAAGGTTTCGGTAATTGTGCTCATGGGCCGCGTCTCCACAAAGGGCCCTATTTTGATCTTCCCGGAAAGGACCATCTCCAGGACCTGCGGATAATACTCAGGAAGACATCCCCAGGTGCCTATTATTTCAGCATCAAATGCCATAAGCCTGCTGATGGAATATTCTACTTTTTGAAGCCCGAAACCTACAATGATCAATTTTCCAGTGAATCCAAGTAGATTCAGGGCGATTTCCTGCCCGGGTTTTGTGCCTGTAGCCTCGAAGATCTTCCAGCCGTAATTCGGGAATTGGTTCTGTTTCCGGATTGCCCTGAAATCCTTGGAGACATCTCTGGGGCCCTTATCGGTACAGTTTATGATAAAATCGGCGCCAAAAGAGAGCATTTTTTGCAGACGCTGCTCAACGATATCAATGGCAATGACCGTACTGGCGCCAAGGGCCTTGGCCTCCTGTACCATATATTGTCCAACACCCCCTACCCCTATGACAATCACATGGTCTCCTATTTCTAGGCAGGCCCTCTTTGCGGCCTGATAGGGGGTGGTAGCAGCATCTGCCACAACTGAAAGGTGAGACAGGGATATTTCTCCTCGTTTTTTGATCTCGCACAGATCTATGCTGGGCACGGGGATGTGGCTGGAGAAACCCCCATAGATCCCCAGACTGTTCCCCGGCATTTTTTGATTAAGACAACGATTGCCGCGCCGGGTTTTACAAAGATGACACCGGCGGCAAGGCATTACGGCAGGAATAAGCACCTCTTTCCCAATCCAGTTCTCATCACCAGCCACTACCGTTCCGGAGATCTCATGGCCAAGGGTGAGGGGAGGGCTTTCAACAGTTGGGACCCCGTCATAAAAATAACCCATATCTGTATGACACAACCCGCAACCCGCCACTTCAACAAGGACCTCATCGGACATCAACTTGGGCACGGGAATCTCTCGCTTTTCTATCTTGCCTGGAACTTTCTTATCACTGTCCTTTTCATAAGACGTGGGCCTTACCATCTGCCACGTCAGGATCTTATCCGGCACTGTTCCCATTTTTTGCCTCCTTTATCTAAATCATGCCATATCCACCGTCAACACACAGTATTTGTCCGGTGATGTAGTTGCTTTCATCTGAGGCAAGGAATACAAAGGCGGGAGAAATATCGTTCGCCTCAGCAAAGCGTTTCATAAGAATGCGATTCATATAGATTTCCTTAAGCCTTTCGTCCGTCCTTATCTTTTCTGTCATGTCTGTAGCCACAATACCCAGGGAGATGGCGTTTACGCAGACATTGTAGCGAGCAAGCTCGCGGGCAGTGGATTTTGTCATGCTGATTACGCCACCCTTTGCCGCGCTGTAATTGATCTGGCCCACCGTTCCCACCAGGCCCGCCACGGAGGTGACGTTTATGATCTTCCCATAATTCTGTCCTTTCATATGACGTCCAGCGGTCTGGGAACACAGGAAGGCCCCCTTCAGGTGAATGTCAACCACCTGGTCCCACTGGTCTTCGGTCATTTTTAGCATCAGGGCGGGTTTGGTAAATCCGGCATTGTTCACCAAGATGTCGATCTTCCCAAACGCCTCGATAGTGTTACCCACAAGGGTTTCAACTTCTGGTTTATTTGCCACATCCGCCCTGATAGCGACAGATTCGCTCCCGGCCGCGTGAATGGCTTCAACTACCTTATCGGCGGCATCTTTATTCAAGGCATAGTTAACAACGACCTTTGCTCCTTCCCTGGCAAAGGCGAGGGCAACTGCCCTACCCACGCCTCTGCTGCTCCCTGTCACCAGGGCTATCTTTCCTTGGAGTCTCATATCTGATACCTAACCCGGATGAACCGGAAAAGTGCCTAAATTGAACTAAAGCCCGCTCTGGTGCGCCCTGATGAGCATTCTAGACACGATCCTGCGGAATACTACGTCCGGAAATTTTACACAAAGGGACCAATTAACCAGGTCTGGGCCAGGGTTCGAAGTGACTAAAGTTAAGGTGTCGCTTCGCTCCGTTTACCATATCCACAAAATTTTCTGCCCGTTTTGAACCCAAACCTATTTAAAAGGTACTATGGGGTATGAATATTGATGGCCTCGTAAAAAGTCGGAAAGTGCCCGTTTTCGTCATTCCCGCGAGGCTTGTCCTCGACCCTGATCGGGGAGCGTGAATCCGGTGATTTTAACATGTTGTGGATGCCGGATCAAGTCCGCCATGACGGTTTCGTGATCTTTTACTAGACTGTCAATATTGGGGTGGCGCACATATAATCACATTATAGTTACAATATAACTATAAATAGAAGGCTATGCGAACCCTATCTTTTTGTCAAGCATATTGGGAAATCATTGTTTTTCTTCCTTTGGCAGGGAAAAGGATGTCCCTTACGGACTATTTTTCAAATATCTAAGATGTTACTATATGTGAAAATAAATTGCCATATATGATATAGATGTCGATGCGGGAAGTCAATCTTTTTTTGGGTCAGCGCCCGGAGCGTCAGAAAAAGCCTTCTGCCCCTTTTTTATAGAATACAAGAGCGAAGCTCCACATTAATCTCCCCATGTGGAACTGGTGGCACAAAAGGTACATGGCCTAATATTTGACTTGACATGCACAGTAATGGCGGTATTATATCATATTTGAAAGGATACTCCCATATATGATAGATAAAGGAAAATCTGGGGTCCCGGCCTTGAGCAGGGCCTTACAGGTCCTTGAGGCCCTGAGTGAAGACCCATATGAAATGACCCAGTCTGAGTTGTCCGAAAAGCTCAATATACCTCCCGCTTCTTTATGGCGCATAGTTAAGGTCTTAACCGAAAACAACTATACCCTTTTCGACAAAAAGAGACACACTTATCGCCTCGGTTTCAAATTGATGTACATGGGGAATATCGTGTTTAGCGGCGGTCACTTTAGATCTCATGCCAGGGGATATCTCAAAAAACTGGCCGAGGTATCCGGTGAAACCGCCGAGCTGGATGTGCGGATCCGTGACCAGTTGGTCCTAGTTGACCAGGTGAGCGGCCCTGATGCAATTTACCTTTATTCCCATCCAGGGAGCGTTATGCCCTATTTTCATGCCACTGCACCAGGGAAGGTCTATCTGGCACATATTGAAAGGCAGAGGGTTCGCGAGATCATGAAAAAGCTGGGTTTCCCAAAACTGACGCGACATACCATTCAAGACCTTGATCAGTTGGAAAAGGAGATCGAGAAGGTGAGGATAGATGGGTACGCGGTGGACATAGAGGAAATGAGGGAGGGGGTATCTCGCATTGCCGCCCCCGTTTATGACAAATCAGGTATGATTAAGGCCTGTATTGCCATTGTCTGCCCCTCCTTCAGGTTAAAGGAGCAGAATAGGAGCTACGAATATGGTCAGATGGTGAAGCAGATAGCAACAGAGCTGACCGAATATGAAGGAAGGATTTTTTAATTATGCTTGAGCTAAGAGAGGAACAAAGGATTATTATAGAAAATGTAAAAAGGATGGCCAGAGAACAGATCGCCCCTTTAGCGGCCGAGATTGACCGTGAGGGAGAATTTCGATGGGATGTCGCCAATATATTGGCCGACATGGGCCTTTTCCAGATTTATCTTCCAAAGGAGTACGGAGGCATAGGCGAAGACCCATGCCTGATGTTTTGCCTTTGCACGGAAGAGGTCGCGAAGGCATGCGCTTCCTCAGCCCTTGCTATTATTATCCAGGCCGTAGGAAGTTTTCCCATACTCGAAGCGGGTTCGCCGGAACAGAAAGGGCGTTTCTTGCCGCGCCTGGGAACTGGCAAAGAATTAGTGGCTTACTTGATAACGGAGCCCTCTGCGGGCTCCGACGTCTCGGCGATTCGAACCAAGGCCACAAAGATGGCAGGTGAGTATGTCTTAAACGGCAGAAAATCATTTGCAACGAATGGCGGGGTTGCTTCTCTGGCAACGGTTCTATGTAAAGTGGGTCAAGATAAATTCACTTTTTTTGTTCTCGAGATGAACAGTAAGGGCGTGAGCCGGGGAAAAAAGGAAGACAAGCTGGGTTTCCGGGGCAGTAACACGCAGGACGTTATACTTGAAGATGTTCACGTGCCTGCCGAAAATCTTTTGGGTAACGAGGGTGACGGCTTTAGGATTGCAATGAAAGACTTTGATATGTCCAGACCTGGTGTCGCAGCCCTGGCCCTGGGGATCGCTGAATCGGCAATTGAAACAGCGGTGGAGTATGCATCGCATAGATATACCTTTGGGAAACCTCTGATAAAACATCAGGCCATTGAATTCATGGTAGCCGACGCATGGACCTATATTGAAGCAGGGCGGGGCCTGATGATAAGGGCGGCTCGTCTGAGGGATAGGGGAAAACGGAATACCAAGTTGTCTTCCATGGCAAAATATTTTTGCAGTGATGCCGCAGTACGTATTACCACCGATGCCGTGCAGATCCTGGGAGGTTATGGCTATTGTAAGGATTTCCCTGTTGAGAGGATGTTTCGCGACGCCAAATTGACCCAGATATTTGAGGGGGCAAACCAGATACAGAGAATGGTGGTGGGACGTCAGCTTTTAGAGGAGCGAGGAATTTCCTTTTAAAAAAGCAGGGGCCGGCTGCCTGGAGGAGGTTTCGAGGTCTGCAGTCGTTAGTGTACTGGACGGGATAGTGGAGGTAGGATTCAATGATAGATCTTAGTGAAGAGAAGAGGATGATTCTTAATACTGTCAAGGATATTGCCCAAGAGAGGCTAAAGCCCAGGAGTGCGGAGATAGATGAGAGGGGTGAATTTCCATGGGACACAGTAAAGATCTTTGCCGAAAACGGTATCTTGACGCCCCTTCTTCCTGAAAAGTACGGAGGGATCGGGGCAGAATACCTGCTCTTCGCCATGATTCTGGAGGAGATCGCAAAGATTTGCGCCTCGTCCGCACTGATTTTGATTGCCCAGGCAGATGGCATGCTCCCATTGCTTAACGGTGGAGATGAAGAGCTTAAGTATAAGTATCTACCCGGTTTGGCCAAGGGAAGACTATCCGCGTTCGCGGCGACCGAACCTGGGGCCGGATCTGATGTCCTGGCCATGAGGACACGTGCAGTCCGTAAAGGCGATGTATATATTCTTAATGGACAGAAATGTTTTATTACCGCTGGAAGTGTGGCTGACGTACTATGTGTGTATGCGTATACAGATCCGGATAAAAAGGCCAAAGGCATGAGTGTTTTTGTGGTAGAGAGGGGCTCGGAGGGACTCGTTTACGGCAAGAATGAGAACAAGATGGGCATGAGGGGGTCCATTAATTCAGAATTATTTTTTGAGGACCTGTCAGTGCCGGTAGAAAACAGGATTGGTGAGGAGGGAGATGGGTTCCCAAATATGATGGAGGCCCTGGATAATAGCCGCCTGTTTTCCGCCTCTCAGGCCGTTGGACTTGCACAGGGAGCAATTGACGAAGCGGTCAAATATTCCAAGGAAAGGGTTCAGTTTGGTCGGCCCATCTCAAAAATTCAGGCCATCCAGTTTATGATATCAGATATGGTAGCCAACACAGAGGCTGCGCGTCTATTGACCTATCAGGCAGCCAGATACCTTGACAAACAGAAGAAGAACCAGGCCACCAAATTTTGCGCTATTGCCAAATTTTTTGCCTCAGATACGGCAATGCGCGTCACTACGGATGCGGTCCAGGTCATGGGCGGCTATGGTTATATGAAGGATTATCCCTTAGAGAGGATGATGCGTGACGCAAAGCTCATCCAGATCTATACAGGGACCAATCAAATTATGAGGGTTGTTGCCGCTCGTGAGATACTAAGGCCATGAAAGTTCGAGTCATAGGTCTAGAAACGAAGGGTCGCCTTTAACCTTTTGGTTTTGAGTAAGAGATCGATGGCATCCGCGGCCCTATTCACATGGATATTGGCCGCTTTTATGGCATCCACGGAACAGCCCTCCCCCTCAGAGACGGCAATGCCGACCCTTGCGGCCTTTAGCATCTTCCGGTCATTGTTGCCGTTTCCCAGCGCCACCACCTTTGCCGCGCCAAGATCTTCAATATAGTTCTCTTTTTGCACATCGTGGGAAGAACCAGCGAGAATATGTATGATACAGTCGATACCCTTGAGCTCTGATTTGGCCATGCCAAAGGTATCGGCTGTCAATATATGGACCTTTAGGAATTTTGCGATCTCGTTTAGCCCCTCTTTCATTCCAGGTAAGAGCCTTCCATCTACAGACAACGTACCTGTAAAATCAGAAACAAGGTGCTCCAGCTTGACTGGGCCAAACCCTGGAATTTCTACATCAAGCATTTTTGCCTCCTGTCAAAAAAGTTGCCTTTAGTACACCTGCCTATGAAAATTTCTTTCTGGACAAAAAGGGTTTGTGATATAAAAAAATCGTTCCCCGTGAAAAGCTATTACAAGAACGAATATTTCGCAACAAGATATCGTGAAGCCTTATTTATCATGAAAAACGTCATCATCTTGAATCTGCTTGTCGTCCTATTATTTTCGGCCTGTACTGGTAGACGCCTTTATGTCGGCCCTGATGAATATGCCCCCGGCAGGGTAATTGTATTGCCCGCAAGGGGTGAACACGGTTCTTTTAGACCTTACGTGGTAAACGGAGAGAGGTATTATCCCCTGCCTGATTCTCAGGGCTTTGTGCAGGTAGGTAAGGCCTCTTGGTATGGAGAAGGGTTTCATGGGAACCCTACTGCGAGCGGCGAGGTGTTTGATATGCATAAGAAAAGCGCTGCGCACAAGGTCCTTCCCTTGGGTACATATGTAAGGGTCTTGAATCTTTCCAACAAGAAGCGAACTATTGTCAGGATAAACGACCGCGGGCCTTTTGTGAAGGGGAGAATCATTGATCTGTCATATGCAGCGGCCAAGGAGATAGGTATAGTGGATCAGGGGGTCGCTGAAGTGAAAATCGTTGCACTCGGAAGAGAGGTGGGTAACCTGAGATCGCCAGAGGGGATCAAACCGGTGGTGGAAATTAAGGATCTCGATGTCGGCCAATTTACGGTTCAGGTGGGGGCATTCAGCAATAAAGACAATGCCCTCCGGCTTGCTGATCGGCTAAAGGGCATTTTTGGGTTTGTGGATGTTAGTGCCTCTTACCAAAAAGACAAAGGCAACCTTTATAGAGTTAGCGTTTCTAAATCAAAAAGCCTGACAAAAGCCGCTGAAATCGAAAAGAGGCTAGAGAATATGGGTTTTGAGGAGGCGTTCATCATCAGGCTTTAGATGATTGATTGATCTTTTCTCGAAGCACTCCAGAGATCTTGAACACCACAACTCTCCTCGCCCTCAATTGAAGGTCTTCAGTGGTCTGTGGGTTTCTCCCTCTCCTTGCGGACTTATTTTTTACCACGAACTTGCCAAACCCGCTGATTAAGAGATCCTCACCATTTTCCATGGTATGTTTCATGGTCTCGAGGAGCCTCTCGACGACCATACGGGACTGACTTTTACTGAGTCCGACCTGATGATATATACTATTGATAATCTTTTCTTTGGTCAGTGCCAACTCTTTTCCTCCTCATCTTGGGCTTGTTGTGGGATAACACTTTACGTCCTTGGAACGACAATAGAGCACTATCCAAAAAAGTGTTACGTTGTGAAAATCTACTAGCGATTTTTGTCTACTCTTGACCTAGGGGAGAAACCCCTTTTACACCTGCAATCGAGGGAAATAGACGTGCGTTCACCGAAAGGCGAAAAATTATAGCCCCTGTTAAACCAAGTTTATAAGAGTTACGCATGAAATATTGCCTATGGGAAAACGTGTGTCAAGTATTTTTTGACTTTTTGAATTTCTCCCTTAAGCTCTTGTTTACGATTTCGGGGACAAGCCCACTTACATCACCTCCCAGACTTGCCGCCTCCTTGATGATCGTAGAACTGGTATAGAACCACTTATAGTCTGTCATCAGAAAGATGGACTGGACATCTCGATTCAATTTTCGATTCATTAGTGCCATCTGGAATTCATATTCAAAGTCAGAGAGCGCCCGTAGTCCCCTCAAGATAACATTTGAATCTTTCTTGACTGCATAATCAACTAGTAACCCGTCAAAGGTGTCTACCTCAACATTGGGAGTGTCTTCGAGGGCCTGAGTTATCATAGAGACCCTCTCGTTAATAGAAAATAGGTGGGCCTTTTGAGGATTGCTCAGGATGGTTATAATCACTTTGTCAAATATTTCCAGGGCGCGTTTTACAATGCCCAAATGCCCGTTTGTTATCGGATCAAAACTGCCGGGATAGATAGCGGTTCTACCCTTCATTGGTCTACCTCGTATGCGTATATGTTAATCCTGGTATCGCCATATATGCGTGTATCTACCATTTCGAGATTTCCAAAAGAGGCTGGCAGCCTCTCGGTTTTCCATGATTCAGCAACCACGTGTGATCTAGATGAAAGGGTGTTGCTGGTAGAAAGCCGCTCAAGCAGAGAAGGTAGAAAATTTTTCCCGTATGGCGGATCGAGAAAGACTAAATCAAATTCTTTGCCAAAGAGGGCATAGCCTTTAAAGGAGGGCTTTGTCAAGTCCCTTCTCAGAACGCTGCCGGAATCCAGGTACCCGCAAAGGCCAAGATTCTTCCTTATCAGGGCTACGGACTTTCGTGAATTGTCAATAAAGACGGCACGCAAGGCGCCCCTGCTCAAGGCCTCCAGCCCCAAACCCCCTGTTCCTGCAAATAGGTCAAGCACCATTTGCCCGGATAGGTCTTGACCGATGATGTCAAAAACTGCCTCCTTTACTCTATCAGAAGTGGGACGGATGCCCCGTCCTCTAAGTGATGCCAAGATCCTGCCTTTGGCCTGACCCCCTGTAATCCTCATACCATGAAATCTGAGATACCTTTAAGTTAATTAACGACCCTTCACCTTGTCAAGAACTTGCGCCTTGATAGAGGCTGGAGGCCGTGGGTAGCTACTTTTCTTTTAGTGGCGGGGCCTCTTCCAAAAGTAGTTTGGCCAAGGCCCGCCTTTTCTTGGATCTATAGATAGTAACAACAGGCCCTGCTGCAATATAAAGCACGAGGATGAAAAAAAGCATAATTTTTGGCTTATAGGCAATCACAACCAGCATCAGAATTATACTTACCAATACATTAAATGGTTTCCGTTTTTTTAGTTCAAGGTTCTTAAAACTCGGGTATTTTATAGTGCTGACCATCAAAAAGGACAAGACGTAAATTATTACGATGATTAGGATATGTCGTGATTCAGGTAGGCCACCAAGGGCGTTTGAAAAGAGGATCAGCGATGATATAAAGGCGGCTCCCATAGGAATGGGCAGCCCCTTAAAATAGTTGGGCTCCACGGTGTCCTTTTGGACGTTAAATCTGGCTAGCCGCAGTGCCCCACAGGTCAAATACATAAAGGATGCCAGCCAGCCCAGTCGTCCAAATGGTTCCAGAGCCCACTGAAAGGCCAGTATCCCAGGGGCCACACCAAAGGCGACCAGGTCTGAAAGGGAGTCATACTCGGTGCCGAAATGGCTGGTACTGTGGGTAAATCGGGCTATCTTACCATCAAGGGCGTCAAATACGCATGATAGAAGGATCGCGATGGCTGCTGTCTCATAGCTCGCTTGTATTGCGGAAATTATAGCATAAAAGCCACTAAATAAACTGGCGGAAGTGAACAAGTTCGGCAAGACATAGATGCCCCTTTTGTTGTCTTTCTTGCGTTTCTTTTTTCGTCTAGATCTCATGACAAATATCCTATTATGGTTTCTCCTGCCCTCACTTTCTGACCAGGGTAAGCTGTGATACGGCAGTTTTCAGGGAGGTAGACCTCTACCCTAGAGCCAAAGCGAATGAGCCCGAACCGCTGGCCTGCATCCACGCGCTCTATCTCTCTGACCCAGCACGAAATGCGCCTTGCAATAATACCCGCAATTTGGATAAAAGCGATCCTATGCGAACCATCCGTCTCTAAGGTTATCAGATTGTTTTCGTTATATTTCGATGCCTTATCCAGATTGGCAGGGAAAAATTTGCCAGGGTGATATGTGATGTTTTTGATGACGCCTCCAACGGGAATTCGGTTTACATGCACGTTAAAAATTGACATGAATATACTGATCTTTATAGCTGGTTGATCCAAAGTATTATTATTGTCCTTGAGGTGCTGAATTGCCAGTATCTTACCGTCTGCCGGGGTCAATACCGCCTTATGGGAGGCGGAGTTTTGGCGGTCCGGATCTCTAAAGAAGAAGATAACAAAGGCGCTAATGATACCTGCCAAGATAGAGAAAAGGTTGTGGCCGACAAATAAAAAAATGATGGTCAAGACGAGGCCAATAAATACGAAAGGAAGGCCCTCCCTCGCCAGTGGCCATTTATTATTAATATGTGACTCGTCCAATTTTTGAGATTGATGACTGTTTGATTTCTATCGAAAACCGGCCCACAAACCACAGAAGACAGGGCCCAAATAAAGACTTTAATATTTGTAACTACCCAGCTATTTAGGTCGAAGGCTGAAGGTCGAAGTATTTTTCAACCATCTCCTGCAATGATCTGTCTGGGCCGCAGTTACGGGAGGCAGGCGCATAGGCACATGATCACACATGATTTGCCCCTATTAGCCTTCTACCTTCAGTCTATCCACCTGAATAGTTACTAATATTCTTCAATATTATATTCTATTGAAATTTCTTGTCAATATCCATATTTATTTTTGGCAGTTCGGCGTTTTTCAAAAAAGTGCCGGCTTCAAGCGAATGGTAAAGACATCACCATTCACTATTCGCTTGGTCTTTTTTCAGATAACATGTTAAGTTATCAATTATTTTGGCGATTTAAGAGTAGATATGGATTTGGTCTTATATCCGGCGGACGAAGATAAAGGGGCGAGAGTGTCTGAGGGTCGTCAAAGTCCCTGGCGCGAAACCGCTCAATGCCTAATGCACCAACTGCAGAGGGCTTCAGGTTCCACCAGTGAGGCGGTGCCAGTAGACACCGGGGCCCCAAGATCTTTTTAATAGCCTCCCCCTGACTGGGAAAATCATTCCCGATAAAGAGTGTCTGTTCTGAAAATAGGTCGGGGAGGTCCTCGATTCTTAGGGCGATATCCTCTTGGTTTCTGATAAGGCCGTTATTATCGCTCCTTGTAAACTGGGCAACAAAAAATTCGCCTCTCCTTGAATCGAGAATGGGGGCTATGGTCAGTTCAGAGAATTGAACCTGGCTCGCCAGGGCTTCAAGACTGGAGATACCAATGATAGGTATCTCCAAAGAGTCGCATAGACCTTTGGCAGTGGAAAGGCCTATCCTCAAGCCGGTAAAGCTTCCTGGCCCTATCGCGATTACTAGTGCCTTGAGATCATGAATATCATGTCCCGATGTGTTGACCAGGAAATGGAGGGCCGGCATCAGACTGCCGAAATGGCCACTGTGTTCGGAGCTCATATATTCAGAAAACACTGTACCATCTTCTCCCAGGAGGGCCAGACCGAATTGGAGTGTGGACGTATTTATGGCCAATATCACCTGCTAGGACCCTTTCTTAACTAGATTCATTGCAAGATCCTTGTCACATCGTTGTAAATCACCACGGCCATCAGGGTGATCAGAAGAAACAGTCCCAGCTTTTGCGCAAGATCTCTCTTTTTGATGCTGATAGGTTTGCCAATGACGAGTTCTATTAAGAGAAAGAGAATAAAACCACCGTCAAGGATTGGTACGGGTAAGAGATTCAAGATGCCCAAATTGATGCTTATGACGGCCATAAAGGGTATCAGATAGGACAAGTTTTCTTGCGCAAGTTCTCCTGTCATCTGGCCAATCAAGATAGGACCTCCTACCGCCTTAATTGGAACGACCCTTTGTAAGAGCTTGACCACGGTCATGCATGTCAATTCTATAATTTCCCAAGTTTTTGAAAGACCTTGTATAATGGCATTTGGGGCACTTAGTTCGATTGTCTCGACTTTTCCTGAAGCGACGATGCCGATAAGGGGCGTTTTGACCTCTTCCCCAAAAATATTTTTGACCACAGATACTTCCGGGACCAAGGTGGAGGCCAAAGACTTTGCTCCCCTGTTAAAGGTTATTTCCAGGGGTTTCTCACCATTATCCTGAACTGCCTTTCTAATTTCTGACCAGGTCTCAATGTGCCTGCCTCCAATAGAGGTGATAACGTCTCCTTTCAAAAGACCCGCCTTATGGGCAGGAGAGTCTTCCCTGACCTGACCTATTTCCGGGGTCAACACCTGATACCCAGCGATCAAGTAAAAGCCACAAAAGATCAATAATGCCAAAACAAGATTGAAAAAAGGACCCGAGCTGACGATAGCAATGCGCTTGAGGGCGTGCAGATTACTGAAAGACCTTTTTTCATCTTCAGGGCTGAGAGGGGTGTCATCTTCGTCATCGCTCTCCCCCAGCATCTTGACGTACCCACCTAGCGGGACCAGAGAGACGAGATACTCCGTTTCTCCAATTTTCCTCCCTACCACTTTGGGCCCAAAACCCAGAGAAAATTTGAGGACCTTTACACCAAAATATTTGGCAACCAAAAAATGGCCGAGTTCATGAAAAAAGATAAGAATACTCAGGACAAAGACAAACGGTAGTATGTAATAAAGAAAAAAGTTCATAATTTTCTCTCAATTCCTTAACAATTCTTGTACGTTCTCACGTGCCCAGGCATCAATCTCGATAACGTCATCAATGTCACTAATGGTGCATGCCTTATGCGAGCCCATGGTTTTTTCTATGAGGTCAGGGATATCCAAAAATCCTATTTTACCCTTAAGAAAGGCCTCGACGGCAATCTCGTTGGCGCCGTTCAATATGGCAGGCATGCTACCGCCTATCTCTGCCGCCCTGAGGGCAAGGGCGAGACACCGAAATTTCTTGAGGTCAGGCCTTTCAAATGTCAAACGCCCTACCTTGTCAAGTTGAAGTGGGATGAGATTGTTTTCCACATGATGTGGAAAAGAGAGGGCATAGGATATCGGAATAATCATGTCAGGGATGCCCATTTGAGCGATGATAGAGCCATCCCTATACTCCACCATGGAATGTACAATGCTCTGTGGGTGAATAAGGATCTCGATTTGATCCATGGCCAAATTGAAAAACCATTTTGCTTCAATGGCTTCAAGGCCCTTATTGATCATGGTAGCCGAGTCTACACTGATCTTCTGGCCCATATCCCAATTGGGGTGCTTTAGGGCCTGGGCAGGGACCACCTTGGCCATTTCCTTGAGCGTAGAACGCCTGAAAGGGCCACCCGATGCCGTCAGGATCACATGCCGCAAGTCCTCCCTCGGATGGCCCTGGAGGGACTGAAGAATTGCACTGTGTTCGCTGTCAATGGGAAGCACCGAAACGCCTTGTCTTTCTGCCTCATCCATTACAAGAGAGCCTGCCATCACCATTGTCTCTTTGTTGGCGAGGGCGATGTGCTTGCGTGCCCTAATGGCTTTATAGGTAGGTAAAAGTCCTACGGCCCCTGTCATAGCAGAAATAACGGTATCGACCTCGTCAAGGGTGGCTAGCTGCACGAATCCCTTGGTTCCGAAAAAGACCTCCGGCTGTGAGCTCTTGGGAAGCAGGCCTTTTAGGTCAGATGCCAGGCCTGCGTCCAAAACGGCAATGGCCATTGGCCGGAAGTCTTCTATCTGTTTCGACAAGAGTTCGATGTTCCTGCCTGCGGCCAAGGCAATGACCCTGTAATCTTGTGGTCGGGCCTGGACCACCTTTAGGGTATTTACTCCAATAGAACCTGTAGAGCCTAATATGGCGAGTTTTTTCATCGTTAGTTGGGAACCCCCCGCTTTGCGAGAGCCAGAGAAATAGGCCTATGCCCTACCAGAAATCAAGGTCATGAAGTGAGTCCCGCCCCGGGCGGGATTAATGTAGGGCTTCGCACTTCTATTCGATAAAATGGCATAAAATTCCTTAACTTTAGACACTTTGGGCATTTTAGATCACTTTAGTCACTCGGCCCCCTCTGGACCCGGATTCTTTACTGAGTTATTGCAATAAATTCTATATTACGGATACAGCAAGATACACATAAAGTACAGGGATAGCAAAGAGAAAGGCATCTATCCGGTCAAGTATCCCGCCATGTCCGGGGAGCATACGACCTGAATCTTTTACGCCGTGGTTTCTCTTTAGCATAGATTCTACCAGGTCGCCTACTTGTCCTAATATGGCTATGATAGGTATAACAATTAAGATATCAATATCTAGGGCTTGGAGGCCCGTGACCCTCAAATAGATTATGCCGGCCATTAGGCTGGTCAAAAGCCCTCCAATGGCGCCTTCCCAGGTCTTTCCAGGGCTGATAGCTTCATAGAGCTTGTGATTGCCAAATAGTTTTCCGAAATAGAACGCACCGATGTCATTCATAAAGATGACTGTTATAAGAAAAAGGGCCCAGATATTTCCTTTTGGATAAAAGTGGTCAATGTGAGAAAACATTGCAAGGGGAATAACAACATAGATTGGGCCCAACAATGCCTTGCTGATATCGGTGGTCCATTGCTCCGCGGGAGAGGGATGAGTCAACATGAAGAAGGTCATGGGTATAAAGGCCCAGAGGAGGATGATAAAAGGTACGAGCAGGATTTGTCGGGTGTAGATCACAAAAAATAGAACAAGAGCGAGAAGGTAACTTGAAACGCGTACAAACTTGGGTAGATCTGATTTGCTTATTCCATAGAACTCTATTAGACCGGCCGTGGAGATACCATAGAGGAAAGAAGGAAAGATCCATTTTGGCGCTGGACCAATCATTATCACCAAAAGGGGTATGGCGATTATGCCGGTAAGCCATCGTTTCAAGTGCATTTGGATATTTTTCCTTTCAACGGCGAATCCCCTGTTAATTTTCAGCAGCCCCGAATCTTCTTTCCCTATTTTGAAAATCTTGGATGGCCGCCAAATATTCGTCTTTGCCGAAGTCAGGCCACAGGGTGGGAGTTATATGGATTTCAGTATATGCAAGCTGCCATAAAAAGAAATTGCTGATTCGGTATTCCCCACTTGTCCTTATGAGTAGGTCTGGATCTGGCATGCCCGCTGTATAAAGATATTTTGAGATCATTTCTTCTGAGATCTCGTCGGCAGTTATCCTGCGATTTTCGATATCCGCAACCATTTCTTTTAGGGCGTCCAAAATTTCCTGCCTTCCGCCGTAACTGAGGGCGAGCGTAAGGACCATTTCTTTGTTAGACGCGGTTTTATCAATGGTATCGAGTAGGGTTTTTCGGGTCTTTTTTGGGAGCTTTTCGATCCTTCCAATGGCCTGCAATCTTATTCCATTTTCCAGCATCTCCTGTAGTTCACCCTTTAAAAACCTTGTAAGGAGCTTCATAAGTGCTGTGATTTCATACCTTGATCTCTTCCAGTTCTCTTCTGAAAAGGCATAGAGCGTGAGCCATGGAATTCCGATCCTTCGACTCGTCCTGACGATTGTCCTAACCGATTCAGCGCCCTCTTCATGACCCCTGACGCGATTCATGCCCCTTTTCTTCGCCCACCTGCCATTGCCGTCCATTATTATAGCCACATGCCTTGGTAATTTTTTTGGATCAATCAAGGCCATTAATTTTTCGGAGTCTGTATTAGCCATTTTGAATTATTTTAGCTACTTGAAGATGCCAAACCTGGAAAGGTGCCTGAATTTATAAGAAAAAATCCTAGCGGGACTCAGCGATTGTTAGAATTCTTGTCTCAAAGCGATAAATCAACAGTGGGTTAATAGGATAGGGGAGGCCGAACCGCCGGTGAGAATAGCGCGTAAGGCATAACTAAAATTCTATGATCTCCTTCTCCTTTTTGGCGGCGATTTCATCTGTCTTTTTAATAAATTCGTCCGTTATCTTTTGTACATCATCCTGCGATTTATAAAATTCGTCCTCCGAGATCTCTTTCTCATTCTTCAGGTCTTTGAACATGTCATTTGCTTCCCGCCTCAGGTTCCGGATGGAGACCTTGCTGTCCTCAGCCATTTTTTTTGCCAGTTTTGCCAGTTCTTTTCGCCTCTCTTCGGTCAAGGGGGGGATGGATATCCTGATAATCTTCCCGTCGTTCATAGGGGTCAGACCCAGCTCAGATTTCAGGATACTTTTTTCTATTTCTCCGATTATGGTCTGATCCCATGGTTGAATCGTGATAAGACGGGTCTCTGGCACGGATATTGACGCAACTTGCTCTAGTGGCATCTGAGTTTCATAGCAATCCACCTTAATTCCATCCAACAACGCGGTGGAAGCTCGACCCGTCCTTATCCTTTTGAATTCTTTACTAAGGGCTTCCCCTGTCTTTGCCATTTTCTGCCGCAATTCAGAGAGGATTTCATCCTTCATTATTCTTCTCCCGTTATTATCGTCCCTGTTTTTTTACCACAAATGACTCTCATAATATTCCCTTTTTCCCTGAGATTAAAGACAATGATGGGTAATTTCTGGCCCATAGCCAGGGATACTGCGGTCAGGTCCATCACCTTCAGGCCCCTTTTTATAACCTCATTGTAGGTCAGCTTGGAAAAAGGCCTGGCTGAGGCATCCTTTGCGGGATCTGAGTCATAGACCCCGTCTACTTTGGTGGCCTTCAAGAGGACCTCCGCATCAATTTCCATGGCCCTTAGGGCCGCAGCAGTGTCGGTCGTGAAATAGGGATTCCCGGTTCCTGCGCCAAAAAGCAGTATCCGGTTTTTTGAGAGGTGGCTGATGGCCCTTTCCCTTACATAGGGTTCGGCAATCTTGATCATGTCAATGGCGGTCATTATCCTTGTCTTTAATCCGATTCGTTGCAAGGCCTCTGCAAGGGCAAGGGCATTGATGATGGTTGCCAGCATACCCATGTGGTCGGCCGCCACACGTCCCACTCCGTAAGCAGCAGACTGCAATCCTCTGAATATGTTTCCACCTCCAACGACAATGGCAACCTGGACACCGAGATTATGGATAGACGATATTTCAGAGGCCACATTTTTTAGAACAGACGGGTCTATGCCAAATGACTGGTCCTTCATGAGGGCCTCCCCGCTCAATTTGAGCATGATCCGCCTGAATTGAGGTCTGTCTTCACTCATCCGCTTCTTCTCCAAGCTGAAACCGAATAAATCGTCTGACCACAATATTTTCTCCCGTCTTTGCGATCATCTCATTCAACAGGTCCTGGACCGTGATTTCGGGGGTCTTAACAAAGGGCTGCTCTAGAAGACAGGCCTCAGAATAGAATTTTTTGAGCTTTCCTTCTACGATTTTATCGATTACTTTTTCAGGTTTGCCCGATTCCTTTGCCTGGGTGTAATAGATCTCTCTCTCTTTTTCCAAGATATCATCGGCCACCCTTTCCCGATTGATGGCAATGGGATTGGTAGCGGCAATCTGGATAGCGATATCCTTGACAAAGTTTGCAAAATCCTCTGTCTTGCCCGTAAAATCGGTTTCACAGTTTACCTCCACAAGGACACCTATCTTGCCCCCGGCATGGATATAAGACTGCACCTGTCCTTGAGAGGTAGTTCGTCCCCCACGCTTCTTGGCGGTTGCGATCCCCTTTTTTCTCAGGTAATCAATGGCTTTGTCGATATTCCCATCAGATTCTTGCAGGGCATCCTTGCAGTCCATTATGCCCACCCCTGTTTTTTCTCTTAACTCCTTTATAAGTAAAGCTGAAATTTGCAATTTTTGTCTCCCTTCATTGTTAATTGAAAACCCCCCGCCATGCGGGAGTCATAGAAATTAGGCTATGCCGTACCAGAAATCAAGGTCATGAAGTGAGTCCCG
>CAYYPQ010000015.1:0-64465 GCA_964473615.1 uncultured Desulfobacteraceae bacterium | reverse complement strand
TCTAACCGGAACGGAACTGACTTTTAAAACAGGTGGTAGGCGGAACGGGATTTGAACCCGTGACCCCCGGCTTGTAAGGCCGATGCTCTCCCACTGAGCTACCCGCCTAAACCAAAGGGGATTCTACCTAACAGCTTTATGAATCTTTGTCAAGATAATTGGGAATTGTTAATGCGCTGTTAAAACTGGTGCCGGTGCCTGTTCTGCCTGAGGGACTGATTCATTGATGCAAAAGGGCTCACATTCCTCTTCTGGTGCAAAGAGCTCTTGTCCTTCCTTGATGATTAGTGCCTCGCGCAGTACTTCATCCATATGCTCCACAAGAACAATTTCAACCTTTTTTAGGATTTTCTTCGGAATTTCCTCTATATCTTTTTTGTTTTCAAAAGGAATGAGCACCTTGGTTATGCCCCCCCGGTGGGCTGCCAATATTTTTTCCTTAAGTCCACCAATGGGAAGGACTCTTCCTCTTAGTGTTATTTCGCCTGTCATAGCGATAGCACGATTGGCAGGCCTTCTGGTGAGGGCCGATACGATAGCCGTGGCAAGGGTAATTCCCGCAGAAGGGCCATCCTTAGGAATAGCTCCTTCGGGGACATGGATATGGATGTCGATCTTTTCATAGAAGTTATCGGGAAGTCTCAATTGTCTTGCCCTGGCTCGCACATAACTGATAGCCGCCTGCGCGGATTCCTGCATTACCTCTCCCAACTTTCCTGTCAGAAGCTGATTGCCTTTACCGGGCATGATGCTTGCCTCTGTTTGGAGCAGTTCGCCGCCAACCTCTGTCCACGCCAGTCCGGTGGCTACGCCAATAGTATCCTTTTCTTCTGTCTGTCCATAACGGTATTTTGGAACACCGAGGTATTTGTGGATGGACTGGGCCTTGACCACTATATTCGCATCTTCACCACGCTTCACCACTTCCCTTGCCACTTTGCGGCACACAGAGGAGATCTCCCTCTCTAAATTCCTTACCCCGGCTTCCCTGGTGTAATTCCTGATGATAGTAAGGATGGCGTTATCAGAAAAAGAAAGGTTCTCGGGTTTAAGACCGTTTTGCTTGATCTGTTTCTTAATGAGAAATTGTTTCGCGATGTTTAATTTTTCAAGTTCAGTGTACCCCGGTAACCTGATTATTTCCATCCTGTCCTGTAAGGGCAAGGGAATGTTGTGTAGGTTGTTTGCAGTGGTGATAAAGAATACGTCGGAGAGATCATAATCCAAATCTAGATAATGGTCGTTAAAGGCAAAGTTCTGTTCTGGATCAAGTACTTCAAGTAATGCAGCAGATGGATCGCCGCGGAAGTCAGTACTCATTTTGTCCACTTCATCCAGGCAAAATACCGGGTTATTGGATTTTGCCTTTTTTAGGAATTGGATAATTTTTCCTGGCAGGGCGCCGATATATGTCCTTCTGTGTCCTCTTATCTCGGCCTCATCCCTGACACCTCCGAGGGAAAGGCGGACAAAATTTCGACCGGTAGCCCTGGCTACTGACTTGGCCAAAGAGGTCTTGCCCACACCAGGTGGGCCCACCAGGCATAGAATAGGTCCCTTAATTTTCTTGGCCAAGTGCTGAACCGCCAAATATTCAAGTATTCTTTCTTTTGGTTTCTCAAGGCCATAATGGTCTTCATTCAGGATAGTCTCAGCCTCATCAATGTCCAATTTCGATTTTGTTTTTTCGTACCACGGAAGGGTGAGAATCCAGTCTATATAGTTACGTACTACAGCAGCCTCTGCAGACATGGGAGACATCATCTTCAGCTTCTTAAATTCCTGCATCACCCGAGAATGACTTTCCTTTGACAACCTCTTTCGTTTGATCTTCTTTTCTAGTTCATTAAGCTCCGCCTTAAAGTCATCCTTTGAGCCCATCTCCTTTTGGATGGCGCGCATCTGCTCATTGAGATAATAATCTTTTTGGGTCTTTTCCATTTGTTTCTTGACCCTTGTCCTCAGGCGCTGCTCAAGACGTAGGATATCGATTTCACCGGTAAGCTTTACAAAGAGTTTTTGCAGACGAGTGTTTATATCTCCAATTTCAAGAAGTTCCTGTTTGTCTTGGACCCTGAGCACAAGATGCCCCGCTATGGTATCTCCTAATCGTACTGGATCATCCATGGAGATTACTGTGGAAACAATTTCCTGGCCAATCTTGTTGTTCAGTTTGGCGTATTCTTCAAAACTGGACTTAATAGATCGCATCAACGCATTGGTTTCGGTATTGATTTCGTATCGGCTTGAAGGCTTGCTCACCTCAACCATGAAGAAATCCTGCTTGTCCAAAAAATTGTCGATCTTGCCCCTCTCCTTGCCTTCAATCAATGTCTTGACAGTGCCATCGGGGAGCTTCAATAGTTGAAGAACAATGCCAAGGGTGCCAAAGGAATAAATGTCGGCTGGGGCGGGATCATCTGCCTTCGCGTCTTTTTGTGCCGATAAGAAGATTTGTTTTTGATGGGACATAGCGTACTCAAGTGCCCTTATAGAATTTTCCCGTCCTACGAATAGGGGCACAACCACGTTAGGAAAAACGACTACATCCCTTAATGGAAGTAAGGGATAGTAATATTTTTCATCTCCCTGGAGATCGACCGGATGATCTTTCCTCGTTAACTTGAACATTGGTTTATGCATATTCTACCTGATTTTCGTAAAGTAATAATGGGGATTCACCTTTTGTTATGACTTCTTCGCCGATCACGCATTCGTTGATTCCTGGAGTGGACGGGATATCATACATGATATCCAGCATGACGGACTCTAGTATCGCCCTCAGCCCACGGGCTCCGGATTTGCGGTTTATTGCATTTTTGGCAACCGCCAAAAGGGCACCGTCAGAGAATTTTAGGTTGACATCTTCAAATTCGAATAGTTTCTGATATTGTTTTACTAGGGCGTTCCTGGGTTCTGTCAGAATTCTTACTAGGGCGTCGAGACTCAATTCATCCAGTGTGGCGATAATGGGTATCCTCCCGATAAATTCAGGTATCAAGCCAAATTTTATAAGGTCCTCTGGTTGCACGAGAGGCATGATTTTGTTGTTATCCATCTGGCCGTTGCCTTTAATATCGGCCTCAAAACCAATGATTTTGCTACCTATTCTATTCCTGATTATCTTGTCTAGGCCATTGAAGGTGCCGCCACAAATAAAGAGGATGTTACTTGTATTAACTTTAACAAAGTCCTGTTGTGGGTGCTTCCTTCCACCCTTGGGCGGGACGTTGGCCAGGGTTCCCTCTATAATTTTTAGCAATGCCTGCTGCACACCTTCACCTGATACATCTCGGGTAATGGAAGGGCTGTCTGATTTCCTGGCTATCTTGTCGATTTCGTCGATGTATACAATTCCGCTGCAAGCGGCCTCCACGTCATAATCGGCCATCTGGACCAGATTCAGAATGATATTTTCCACGTCTTCACCCACATACCCTGCCTCTGTGAGAGTGGTGGCGTCAGCAATGGTAAATGGGACCTTCAGGATTTTGGCCAGGGTCTGAGCAAGGAGTGTCTTTCCTGAGCCTGTTGGACCGATCAAAAGAATATTGCTTTTCTCAATCTCAACACCTTCCATATCAACCTTTGTGCTGATCCGTTTGTAGTGATTGTGGACAGCCACTGAGAGAATTTTTTTTGGTTTGTCCTGTTCAATCACATACTGGTCAAGGGTTTCTTTTATCTCAGAGGGCTTCAGTAATTTACTCGCAGTGTCGTCTTCGCCGTCTTGGCTGTATTCTTCGGCTATAATCTCATTACAAAGTTGAATACATTCATCGCAAATATACACTGACGGACCTGCGATAAGTTTTTTGACCTCATCCTGACTCTTTCCGCAGAAAGAGCACAGTAAATCATCACCGGAGTCGTTCTTTTTGCTCATGTTATATTACCCTTTATTAATGATTAATAAAAAATCGCGGGCATATGCGCCGGGGCGAACCCTGGTCCTGTTGAAATCTATTTCTTGGCTATCTTGTTTTGAATTTCTCGTGTAGTGATAATCTTGTCTACGATTCCGTACTCTTTGGCCTCCTCACTGCTCATAAAAAAATCACGCTCAGTGTCGTTAATAACTCTTTCAATGCTTTGGCCGGTGTGTTTTGCAAGAATATGGTTCAGGGTATCGCGGATTTTCAGTATTTCTCTGGCGTGGATATCTATATCTGTGGCCTGGCCCTGGGCACCCCCAAGGGGTTGATGAATCATAATCCTGGCGTGAGGGAGTGCATATCTCTTCCCTTTTGCCCCGGCGGCGAGGAGCAGTGCCGCCATACTGGTGCTTTGTCCCATGCAAATGGTAGCAACATCCGGTTTTATGTACTGCATGGTATCATATATGGCCAATCCGGCCGTGACAGACCCACCTGGAGAATTCATGTAAAGGTTAATATCCTTATCCGGGTCCTCGGACTCCAAAAAGAGCATCTGGGCAATAATTGTGTTGGCCACACCGTCTAATACTTGTTCTCCCATAAAAATTATTCGATCTTTCAAGAGTCTGGAGTATATGTCATAGGCCCGTTCACCCCGGCTTGATTGCTCAATAACCATTGGAATTAACATGATATTTAACTGGTCTCCTCCTCAGAATCGGTTTTTTCAAGGTTCTCCTTGTCTGTTTCTACAATTTTCGCACATTCAAGCAAATAATTCAATGTTTTTTCTTCTAGCCACCGTTCCCTAAGGTAATCCATAAGATCTCTATCTTCATAATGTCTTCTAAGCGTTTCCGGGGCTTTTCCCGTGGACGAGGCCATTTCTTCAAAGCCTTTGACTAGATCCTCTTCATCTAAGGTGATCGTATTTTTTTTCGCTATCTCGCCCAAAATCAGCCTTTCCTTGACACGTTTTTCAGAAACCGGCCTGAGATCCTTTTTGAGCCTTTGTCTCGAAAGCCCCGCCTTTTCAAGGTTTGAGCCGCTCCTTTCAAGGGTCTGTTTGATGTTTTCGATGGAGTACTCAATCTCTGATTCCACAAGGACTTGCGGGAGTTCAAATTCAATTCCTTCCGAAATTTTTTGGAGCAACCTTTGCTTTGTCTCTCTATCGATCCTTGACTTCTCTCGGGCGGTAATTGACTCCATGACCTTCTTCCTCAAATACTCCAAGTCTTTGAATTCGGGATCGAGATTTTTGGCGAAATCATCGTCTAATTCAGGGAGAACCAGCTCGCTGACGCCAGCTATCTTTACTTTGAAATCGATATTTTTTCCGGCGAGCATTGAATGAGAGTAGGTTTCTTCAAAATTGACATTGATTTCTGTCTCCTCCCCTTGCTTAAGCCCAATCAAGGATTCCTCGAATTTAGGGTGAAAGTCGTTGCTCCCCACCTTCAAGAGAAAATCCGCTGACTTGATGCCTTCCAGCGGTTGATTTCCTTCAAATGCCTCGTAGTCTAGGATGACATAATCCCCTTTCTTTACAGGCCTTTTTTCTTCAACCGGTGTCAACTTTCCATTGGCCTCCCGGATCCGCTCAAGCTGATTGCGCACATCTTCTTCTGTAACAGAGCATTTTTCCCTCTGCACCTCGCTGCCCAGGTGCTCACCTACCTCAATGTGGGGGAGGACCTCCATGACCGCAGAATATTTAAAGCTCTGGCCTTGTTTTAGAGACTCTTTTTCAAGGGAAGGTGTTGTCAGGGGGAAGGTCTTTACATCCTCCATTGCCTTGGGAAGGGTATCGCTAATGAGATCTCGTGTCACATCATCTATTACCTGGGTGCCATAGTAGGTCTCCAGGAGTTTTCTAGGCACCTTGCCAGGTCTAAACCCGGGTATGGTAGCCTTTTTCCCCAGCTTCTTATAGGCCTCGTTTAATTTACCGTCGACCTCCTGAGGCTCAATTTCAACCAGCAATCTCTTTTTTACGGTACTAATGTCTTCCAGGTTGGTCTTCATGATCAGCCTCGTTCATATGTTATCTCTGGCTGGCCATAACCATATAAAATGTAAGAGCTTGGCCATTTTCAAACATCTAAACTGTTACTACAAAACAAACCGCCGAGGATTTTCCTCACAGGGCCTTTGTTACCAAGAATTTTAGCAAAAAATATACCATGACAGGGACACAATGCAGAATTTTTTCTAAAACACCTCAAAAAAAGATAATGATCATATTCCAGATTGCAAGAAGTGTCTTCGCTCCGCCCGGTCAAAAGGGGCAAATCAAGATTTTGTGGTGCGAGAGAGGGGACTCGAACCCCTACGGATTACTCCACTGGATCCTAAGTCCAGCGCGTCTACCAATTCCGCCACTCTCGCGATCCTCCAATAATTCTTGGCGTTATGATTCACAATTTTGGCGGCGTGTCAATGATTTAAGGCGGTGTTAAAGATCTTTTCATATTCGTTTTGAAATCGCTTAATAATGCCCTGATCAGCAAAGCTATAATATGTGTTATTCCCTATGATTATGTGATCAAGGATCTGAATCATCAACATCCTTGCGGCAAAGATAAGGTCTCTTGTAAGTCTTTGGTCTTCAGCGGAGGGGTTGGGATCGCCTGAGGGGTGATTGTGCACGAAGACCAGTCCCGCGGCCTTGTGTTCCAGGGCCATCCCCATGATCTCTCTCGGGTAAACCGCGCTCCCCGTAAGGCTTCCATAAAACAAGTCCTTATCCAGGATTAATTCATTTTTCCTGTTTAAAAACAGTACTTTGAAAACCTCCCTTTTCAAATCCCGCATAGAATGGAAAAGATAGTCAAATACAGCCCGAGACGAACCAAAAAACGTTTTTGAGGCGGCCCTGTCCTTTAGGTACCTCCCTGCGACCTGATGAACGAGCTTGAGATATAGGACGTTTCTGGGGCCTATTCCCTTAATCTGGGTCAACTTTTCTATTGGCGCAGACAACACCCCTGAAAGTGTGCCGAACTGTCTCAGTGCCTCCCGAGCTGGGATTTTGAGGTCGCTCCTGGGCGTACCCAATGTGAGGAGAAATTCAATCACCTCATCATCTGAGAATCTTTCGAGGCCCCCTTCCAGGAACTTTTTACGCAACCTTTCTCTATGGCCCTTGCCCCTTGTCTGTAAATCTTTATTGGTCATTTCCAAGGGAAATCCATTTTAGGATATAATTTAGTCGTGAGATATTAACAGAGCTAGAGGAAAAATCAAGGAGCGGTTTAAAAGCCGCAAAATTGATTTGGAATATAGCGTGAAGGCGCCTCAGCGTTTCTCTTTGCCGCAAGGTGGAAGACTCCCCACATTCCACAGAGGTCACAGTCTGCGTCGTTGCCGGCGCAACAGAAAGGGACCTCGAATTCTTTGCCATTGAGATAGAGCGGGAGCAAAAATTTCTTGGGAAGGCAGTTATCGGTCACTGCCTTCGAATTGGCCGGGAGCATAAGTTCGAGGCTATCCAGTGAATTCCAGACAAAATCGGGGTATTGGCCCTTTAATTCCATCACTCGACGGACGGCAGGCTCGCGTTCCTCAAGCGAATGCCAGGCCAAGGAAGAGGTATCGTTTCGCCGGGGTATATAGAACGAATACACTAATCCATCAACCCTGGTGCCGATGATTGTTTGAAGGAGTTCCTCCAAATGCGCCTCGTTTTCCTTGTTAACCACGCATTGAACCTGGATAGTAGGCGCGAACTGATCAGGAACACGCCCCAAAGAGCGCATTACACGCCTAAAGCTGTCCCTGCCGCGTATGTGGTCGTTGATAGCCTCGGGGCCATCCAGGGAGACTACATAGACACAATTTCCTAGATCGAGGAGGTCGATAGTCCCGTTTGTGACAATAGTATTCTCTTCAAAAAGCCTTACACCTTTGATCAATACATCCTTTCTTAAAAGCGGCTCGCCGCCCATCCAGACCATAGTATGGATTTGGTGCCTGTCCCTTAGCTGTTCAAGGGTTTGAAGCATCATGGAGGTGTCCATTTCATCCGTCAAATGCCTGGGACGTTGATTTGGGTTGCCCTCGCGAAACACGAAACAGTGACGGCATCTCAGCGTACAACGGTTCGTGATGTTAACCATGGCCGCGGGAAACAACCTATCGCCCAATTCATCGATTTTCATGAGTCTTGCCTGCTTTTCTTGCCTTAAATGTGACGTATACAACAAAAATGTTTGACATATCTCAGTGAGTGATATTCCAGTCGTGGTGAATGGAATCTATCTAAAATTGGCAGTGGACCATGCGCGTGAGCCCATGGGTGAATGGCTTTATCTTTAAGTATTCAGGGGGCGGCGAGTCATTGAGGCCTCGCCTCATGTTTCTGGTGGCACGGGCGTGAGCCCGTGAGCTGCTACTTTTAGAGAACATGGTATGAGAAAATAAAATAATGTGTCAAGTCTTAAGCCTTCGCTGTCTGAAAATCCGCAACGAAGAAAAGACATGCCCATTCGCTTGAAGTAGACCAAATTATTTTGAAAATGACCAAATTGATATTGCCAAGTCTGAACGAGATATATGAGTCTTGAAGGGAGGGGTCTTCTTGCTCTCTGAACTATTTGCAAAATTGACATGTTGAGGCAAAGAGAAATATCATGGTAGAATAAGAATATAGGAGAGACATGGACTCTATTATAAGGATACTAGCGGAGAGGGTGGTATCTCAGATCGCGGCAGGAGAGGTCATTGACAGACCTGCCTCTGTTGTTAGGGAGCTGATCGATAACAGTGTGGACGCGGGTGCAGACAGAATTGTTGTGAGGTTCGAGAGGGGGGGCAAGGGTTTAATCAAGGTGAGCGATAATGGCATGGGCATGTCACGAGATGATTTGCTATTGTGTGTGGAAAGGCACGCTACCAGTAAGATTGAGACAGCCGATGATCTCTTGTCAGTGAGGTCAATGGGGTTTAGGGGGGAGGCCCTATCGAGCATTGCCTCCATATCCCGTATGCGGATCATATCAAGGCCCAAGGATGAGCTGATGGGGCACAAGCTAACAATTTCAGGGGGAAAGTTTGGTTCAATAGAAGAGACGGGCACGCCTTCCGGCACCATTATTGAAGTCAGAGATATTTTCTATAATATTCCTGCCAGACGGAAGTTTTTGCGTGGTGAAAGGGTTGAGGCAGGTCACATTATCGATGTCCTCTCGCGTGCTGCCCTACCGCTTGCAGACATAGGCTTCAAACTTGAGGATGGAGGCAAAACGGTCATAAGTCTCTCGCCGTCGGCGCAGCATTTGTCCAGGCTTTCCGCCTTGATGGGACGTAAAGTAGCGAGGTCCATGATAGATGTTCAAGAGGAAGGCCATGGTATGGCTATTAAGGCCTATTTGGCACCCTCTGATCTTGCAAGATCCAGGGGAGATCGCCTGTTTTTTTATGTAAATGGACGCAATATCAGGGACCGGCTGATTACAAAGGCCGTTATGGAAGGCTATGGACAAAGACTCATGAAAGGGCGCTATCCCCAGGCCGTTATATTTATAGAAATCAATCCTTCAGAGGTTGACGTCAATGTCCATCCTGCCAAACAGGAGGTCAGATTTCGCAATGGTAATGTCGTGTTTGATACTATCGCTTCAACGGTTGAGAAGGCAATGGATCAATCTTCTCACGCATTTTTCGCCTCTATTCAGGGCAAGGAGAAAAGTAACCTAGCGCAAAGAGCGCCTTATAGATACGTGAGCGAGCCGGCCTGGGAATATTCCAAGAGAACTAGGGAGATAACTCCCCCGGCCGGGACAGAAAAACGAGAAGAACCTATGCTCAGGGAAGGTCCTCAGATTATTGGCCAGTTAGGAAATACATATATCCTGTGTCAAACAGAAGATGGGTTGCTCCTGGTCGATCAACATGCGGCACACGAAAGGGTCGTCTATGAGCACCTAAAGAATGGGTTGCTCTCTTCACAAATTGAGGTTCAGAACCTGCTAATTCCCCATAAGATAGAATTGACTATGAAAGAGGGCGGGATTGTGCTCAAAAAGGGTGAAAAACTTTCCCGTTTCGGTATCCAGCTTGAACATTTTGGGGGGAATAGCTTTATGCTGAGGGCGGTGCCGGTCCTCTTAGGCGATGTAAAATGGGAGCCTTTTTTGTCCGAACTCGTATCAAGGCTGGAGGAGGGTGAATTGGAAGATGAGGCGGTATTGGACAAGGTATTGACGGTCATGGCATGTCACAGTGCCATTAGGGCGGGCCGTCACATGAGCCGTGAGGAAATGGTTCACCTCCTGAGCCAGTTGGAGGAAATGGACCTGCCCACAAATTGCCCTCATGGTAGGCCTATTTTCAAGCAGTTCACGTATTATGAGATCGAAAAGATGTTTAAGAGGGTTGTGTGAATCATATATGGCCCATAAATCGTTTGGCACAAGGCCTTTGAGAAATGACAGACAATATAAGGCCAAAAGTTATTGTGATTGAGGGCCCAACAGCGAGCGGCAAGACGTCTTTGGGTGTGGAGCTGGCCCTGACCCTGGGAGGAGAGATTATCAATGCAGATTCCATGCAGGTCTACCGCGGTATGGATATCGGTACGGCGAAGCCAACCCTTGAACAGCAAAAAGGGATTCCCCATCATCTACTGGATGTAGTAAAGCCTGATGAGGAATTCAATGCCGCAATCTACCATTCTATGGCACGGCCGCTGGTTATTGATGTTTGTGCAAGGGGGAAGATATGCCTGGTGGTAGGTGGTACCGGTCTGTATATAAAAGGCCTGCTCGGTGGGTTTTTCAAATGCCCCCCTGCAGATCATGTATTGAGGGAATCGTTGTTAGAGGAATATCAGCATTACGGTCCGGAGAGGCTTCACAAGAGGCTCATGCGTCTTGACACGGAGTCGGCCAGCAAGATCCATCCAAATGATAGGACAAGAATTATCAGGGCCCTGGAAGTTGTATATCTAACGGATAGGAGGCCTTCTGATCTGATAAGGGAGCATGGTTTTGGAGACAGTCCTTTGAAGGCCCTGAAGTTTTGCCTAGGACTTGGCAGAGAAGAACTTTATGAACTCATCAACGAACGATGTCTCGAAATGGTGAGGGCCGGACTAAAAGAAGAAACCAAGGCGCTATTGAGAAAAGGATATTCCCCCGATCTGAAAGCAATGAAGGCCATAGGATACAGGCATATGATCAGACATATTGATGGCGAGTGGAGCCTTACAGAGACTATCCAAAATCTTCAAAGAGATACTAGAAGATATGCAAAAAGACAGCTCACATGGTTTAGGGCCGACCCGGATGTTATCTGGATTGCTCCTTCAGATTTTAAAGTTGTTCTAAGGAAGATAAGAGATTTCATAACAGTTTGACGCCTTATGCCTGATAGCGCTTGACCTTTGGCGTTTTTTATTTCAAGATTGCGGAGGGACTTCAAGAAGGCATGCAGATGCTTAGAACATCAGGGTAGCCGGTATGCTATTGAACCAGGATTTTAAGGAATGAAGCGTTTCCAGGAAAAAATTGGTGTAAAGAGGGCCATGAAGCCATTGTGTTTTGCCTGTTTGCTTTGTTTTTTCTCTTTTGGGTTTTTTACATTATATGGCAAGGCCCAGGCACGTACAGGTAAAAACGAAGTCTTTGCAATTGGCACGAGCTCTATTGTGAAGGGGAACTTGGCGTCAGCAAAAGAGCGTGCCATCTCTATGGCGTTGAAGAAAGGCGTGGAAAATTACCTCATACGTCGACTGGGCAGCCAGGGGACGATGAATAACTTCAAGCGGCTTGTTCAGGATATAATTCCAAAGGCGAAAGAGGAAATTGAAAATTTTAATATCTTAACAGAAGAGCAGATCGCCGACGAGTACGTTGTCCTTGTAAAAATCAGGATTAACAAAGAGGTTATAGATGAAAAGTTTAGAGATGCAGGGCTTATTTTCGCAGAAGGTCCTCCTATTAAAGTTCTTTTTCTGGTTTCTGAAAAGAAGGATAGTGCTGTCTCTTACTGGTGGAAAGACCCTGAGGTTCAATATGCCCTGACTCCCACAGAGGTTGTCCTCCACAATATGTTTCAGAAAAGGGGTTTTGCTCCCATAAATAGGTCGTTGGGCCTTCCAGAGCTTGAATACTCGAGGAATATGCGGTCTTCAGAGCTTGAGGACTCGGATATCTTGACATGGGGAAAGCTTTTTTCTGCTGATTTGGTTATATACGGGCAGACAGAGATTGTCGACGGAAAAGAGGTTTCCATGACTCTGAGGGCCCTGGAGATGAACCATGGTATCCAAATCTGCCAAGGCATGGATTCAGAGCCGATTGTGAAGCGGACTGAAGGCAAGGAAGGTTTAATTGAGGCCCTTGAAATAATAGCCAATCGCCTGGCCGAGAGGTTGACCCCGAGTAT
The DNA here is from genome assembly GCA_964473615.1 of uncultured Desulfobacteraceae bacterium. GTDB lineage: Bacteria > Desulfobacterota > DSM-4660 > Desulfatiglandales > Desulfatiglandaceae > CAYYPQ01. The sequence goes on along the minus strand of CAYYPQ010000015.1, from coordinate 52,196 downwards.
CATTAGAATTGCTGCGTCGGATATTGAAACGGTCCGCCATCTGGATGTTACCTTGGAGGGTTTAAGTGGCTACAGAGATTTCAGTGCCTTTAAGAACTTTTTGATTAAGGGGGTAAAGGGTGTAAAATCTGTGACACAAACCAGGATGAGAAGGAATTCCATCTCTATTGTGGTTGATTTTCAAGGAGGCAGGGACCTATTTTTGGATCGAGTCCTAAATAATCGAGGCCTTCCGTTTTCTGTCGATCTTAATGAAACGGAAAGCGGTGGGATACTGCTTATTGTAAACCATGGTAAAGAGTAGGTTCAGATGACTGTACCCAATCTAATTACAAGTATAAGAATCATTCTGGTACCAATCTTCACCATCTATATTATTAATGATAGATTCTTGCCTGCGTTGATTGTATTCATGCTGGCTGGTTTGAGCGACGGGGCCGATGGCTTTGTTGCCAGATTATTTGACCAGAGGAGTAAGGTCGGTGCCTTTCTCGACCCGCTTGCAGATAAGACCCTTCTGGTCACCGCCTTTGGGACCCTTTCTCTCAGAGGTCTTGTGCCATCGTGGCTGACTGTTATTGTAATTAGCAGGGACTTTATGATTTTGCTGGGAGTGTTGATCCTGTTTCTAAGCAGTACCGAAATCACTATCAGGCCGTCATCTCTTAGCAAGATGACTACCTGCTTTCAGCTATTGACCGTCTTTATTGTGCTTTCACAAAGGCATTTTCACTATTCTTTGCATGTCAATATCTATGTATTTTGGGTTACGGGTGTCTTTACGATTGCATCTGGCCTGCACTATATGCGCTATTGGTTTCGTATGATCGGCGAAGGCTCTTTGGCGGATTGAGGAAAAGGGGTTCATTTCGATTGTTTATTCTGAATGTATATATATCACGAAAACCGGCAGAATCCGTCTTGACAACCCGAATCTGGATTGCTAAGAAAAATACATGTAGGCACGTAGCTCAGGGGGAGAGCACTACCCTGACACGGTAGGGGTCAAGGGTTCAAATCCCTTCGTGCCTACCACATAAAAACAACGACTTAGGCCACTTTTTCGAAGTGGCCTTTTTCTTTGATTTTGGCAACATTCTGTATCATTGCCGTCCAAAATAAATTCAAATCGCGATATTTTCTTAGCTAACTGCCTGAAACTTCTTGACACATATATCGTTTCAAAAATCAGGTTGTCATATTTATTCACCGCCCGTTCGCTACGCTCACTCAAGGCACAGATAACGCAAAGCTTAAGGTGTTTTGAAACGCCCTATGATTATCAGTCAAAGATGTAGTGCATTTACATAAGACGCAGTAGTCTTTAAATTGGCGCATCTCACGACAATTTAAAAGAACAAACTTCTCGGCGTGCTCAGCGCGTCGGCGGTGAAATTTGCAGTTTTGCCAAACCGTTTTTGGACAAGAATTGCCTACCAGAGTTATTCAAAAGCCGTATAATCACTTGTTCGAATCATAATGGGAAATGATAGGGGTTGACATTTGGTATAATTATAGTATATTATATATATCATCATGGAATTTGAATTCGATAAACGAAAAAGCCAAATTAATAAGAAAAAACATGGGGTCGATTTTATTGAAGCCCAAGGTTTATGGAATGATCCGGATCGGATTGAAATCCCCGCTAAAACGATTGATGAAAATAGGTTTTTTATAATCGGTAAAATTGCTGATAAATGCTGGTCTGCAATCATCACATACCGGAATGAAAAAGTCAGGATCATTTCTGTCCGCCGATCCCGGAAAGAGGAGGTTGAGATTTATGAAAGCTAAAGATTTAGATAAGAAATTTGATTCCGGGGAAAATATTACTGAGTTCCTCGATTTTACAAACGCCAAGAGACCTGGCCAAGATCAGAAAAGAGTCAACGTGGACTTTCCAGTGTGGATGATTCGTAGTTTGGATAAAGAAGCCAAACGACTTGGTGTGCCTCGGCAGTCTATTATAAAAATCTGGATCGCCGAAAGACTTAAAGAGGTTTCCAAATAACCCTGATTCGAATAACAGCATGAACAAGGACTGGCATTACGCTGCGCCGCTATCGCTCTGCAGCTCCACACCAGCCTGTTATGCTGGGCGTTATAAGGCAAGAACAAGATGATCGATTCATTCGCGAAGGCGCTTTACTTCAATCCAATAATCTTTGAGAGTACTTTCTAAAAAGGAATTGGGTCTGCCTTTGACTGTTGCTTTTAATCCTAAGAGTCAAAGGCAGACTTGACCCCACGATGAGGAGGAGCAAAATGGCAAAAAAAGTTGTGGAAACCGATGTCTTGGTGGTCGGTGGAGGCGGTGCCGGTTTCAGAGCGGCCATCGGCGCCCGTGAGGCGGGGGCAAAGGTCATGCTGGTGAGCAAAGGCCCTCTAGCTCGGTGCGGGGCTACACCGATGGCCGGTGCCGACTTTACTCTGGATGGCCACAGTATGAGTGAAATCGAGGGGTTCACCGGAGATCCCAATGACAGCCCTGAGAAAGTCTTTAATGACATTGTGACACAGGGGTGCTTTCTTAACAATCAAAAACTCGTGGAACAATATATCCGGACAGCCCCCCAATGTTTGAGGGAGTTGATCGATTGGGGAATACAGATCAAAGCTTCTGACGAGCGGATGATCTTTACCTCCGGTATCGGGATCATGGATGCATTACTTAGAAAGGCTAAGTCTGTGGGGGTTGAGTTGCTGGATGATACAGCCATTTTGGATCTGCTCGTCAAAGATGGCGTGATCATCGGGGCGGTGGGGCTGGATGTTCGTTCCGGGGAGTTCATCCATTTCCGGACCAAGGCCGTGGTCATGGCCACGGGGGGTTGGCACAAGGCTTTTTGGCCCAACACGGGTATGCGAGACCTGTCTGGTGAAGGTATTGCCATGGCTCATCGGGCCGGGGCTGAACTGGGGAACATGGAATTTATCACTTTTTGCTGCAATGTCTTCTATGATCCGCCCATCTGGCGCGGCAGCATTGCTCCTTATATGTTGAACCTGCTGGTGGGCGGCCGGCTTACTAACCGGGATGGTGAAGAATTTCTAAAGAAGTATGACCCAGTTGTGGTGCAAACCGGCACTTCCACAGAATGGAACAAGAGTTTTATATCTTATGCTACCTTGAAAGAGATCAGGGCGGGGAGGGGCCTGCCGCACGGAGGGATCTATTACAGCCGAGGGGATGTACCGTGGGAAAACATAGAGCTGATTGCTTCAATTGTTTTTCCCAGGTGGAGGTATAAGGCCATTGACTTGAGGGAATGGGGCCGAAAACTGAAGGACAATGAGCCTGTTGAAGTGGGGCTAGCCGTAGAATACTTTGAGGGCGGTATCTTAGTCAACGATAGTTTCGAGACCACCGTAACAGGACTATATGCAGCCGGCGAATGTACCCTTGGTGCCTTTGGTGCAAACCGTGTATTTGCCGCCATCACTGAGATGCTGGTTCATGGTCGCGACGCAGGAGCCAATGCGGGCAAATATGCCAAAAGCGCTCGAGTGCCTGAATCTGACGAGGGCCTTTTTAATACTTTGCAGGAAAAAATGGAATTACCCTTGCTACGGCAAAAAGGTCTGCGGCCCGCCCAGGTCAGGAGAAAAGTGCAAGAGGCGGCCCACAAATACCTCGGGCCGATTCGCAGTCGGGATGAACTCCAGTTTTTCATAAACTTTTTGGATGAGGTTAAAGGGAACGAGATTCCCAGATTAGCTGTAGCTTCCCCGAGTCGAATTTACAATAAGGAATGGATTGATGCGCTTGAACTGGTTAATATTGTCCAATTACTTGAAATGGCGGCCAATTGCGCACTGGCCCGTACTGAAAGCAGGGGAGTTCACTATCGGGAGGATCATCCTTACACGGACAACGACCACTGGCTCCAGGAAAGCGTCGTCAGGCATGTAGATGGCGGATTTGAGGTGAGTAAACGCCCGGTAACGGTGACTACCATGACACCACCCACTGGAAAGGTGCCATATTTGGATTTTATCAAGCAAATGATGGAAGCCCATTCGGATACTGGCGGGAAACACTAAATTGAAAGCGAGGTGAGGATCATGTCGAAAGGAACAATGAAAGTTAACGTGTTCAGGTTCGATCCAGCCGTGGACAGCAAACCCCATTATCAAAGCTATGAGGTTCCCTTTGAAAGAGGCATGAGTGCCATGGACGCGCTCGATTATATCTATCAGAACCTGGACGGAACTCTAGCTTATTATGATCATGCGGGTTGCAGTTTAGGTATTTGCGGACGATGCACGGGAAAAGTAAACGGAAAGCCGGGGCTTTTATGCCAAACCCAGGTGCAAGGAGAAATTACATTGGATCCACTTTCTAAAGGCAAGGTACTCAAGGATCTTGTTGCCATAAAGGCGAAGTCAAAGGCGCTTGAACATGAAACCCCAACAGAAGGAGAGGTCGCTATGGAACATGATATAAACAGCGTCAGCATACTCATCCGGCGCGAGATTGAAGCCCTGATTGCCGCTCCGCTCATCAATGCCTTTGTGGAAGAATTCGGCCGCGAAAAAGCCCTGGAGGTCAGCCGGAAGGTCATTCGAAACCTAGCCCACGAATCTGGCAAAGTGCTCGCGGCCTTTGTGGGAGGCAACAGCCCTGAGCATTTGGCCAGGGCCATCCCCCTCTTTAGCCAGGGTGGAGCCTTGGAGCTTGAGGTACTGGAGACCAGTGGAAAAACAGCAGCCGCAAATGTGACCAGATGCCGTTTTGCCGAGATGTATAAAGAGCATGGGATAGAAGAGTTCGGCTATCTTTTGTCTTGTGGCCGTGATTTTGACCTTATTGAAGGTTTCAATCCCAAGATCAAATTGAGCCGCACTCAGACCATCATGGAAGGTGCCGATTTCTGCGATTTTCGATTCACCGTTGAAGGCTAATCAGCCGGCCTGGACACGGTTCTGGTGAAAAAAATTTGGATAGGGTACGTCCGTAAATAAGAAAATAAGTTGGTGAAAGAATCGGAAAGACAAAAAATGCAGGCCTATAGATTGAGTTTGTTACTTATTGACGGACGTTATATATTAGAATGTCAAGAGGCTCTAGCCCCCCCCGTATAGCATAGGAAAAAATTATTTAATAGCTACCCAAAAAAGAGACCGTCTGTTTGATACCTCAGCACGGCTAAAGTTATTTTCGTTCTTCCATTTTCAGTTCCATGACGATGCGACCCCATAAAATGATTTTATTAGTGCCTTAAGCATTTCACTGGAATCCTCGACTCCTTGAATCCTTATTATTGAGCAACTCTTTTGGAGATCATGCTTATTTTACTAAAGATGCCGTGAAATCGAGCGGTCTTCAGTGTGAGTTAAAATATGTGCTGAGATCCATCCTTTATTTTATTTAATGCAATCAAAATGGCCACGATAAAAACGGCTCAGAACCCTAAGCCCTTCAACGGATGCGACGAATGGTAATTTGAGCAACGGGATTGCGCCAGTCGTGCTCCATCGGATCTACCCCGTCTGGGGGGCCAGCGCCATCATGGATTCCGGCATGAATATAGACATATCCCTCCGCACCAACTTCATCGCGAACCCCTACGTTCCCACAAGGGGGACCCGGGATAAAGGAGCAGTCCTCCGAATTTGCCTCGCTTCCCGCATCATAGGCCTCCGCCTCAACCTTTACCTTTCCCCTTAGGGGGACCTCAACATCTCGAATGGCAAAGAAGGCATCATTTGTTGTGACCAGCATACCGGCTGCTGAGATGTATTTGAAACTTGGCCGTGTGGTGATCTCCAATGTTAAGGAATCACCGGGAAGAATGTTAGTTCCCACAATATGATCAAAAACAGAGGACGGGTCGAAGGAGTCTATCAACGGGCCCGTATCGCCATCTTCTGCCAGTGGATAAAGTTGATCACTTGCGGGTTCCCCCAGCGTAAAGAGACTGAAATTTCGGTTATGGCTAATCACTATGGGCGGGCTAAATATCTGCCCTCGGGTAAGATTGGTGATGGTGACCGCATAGGTCCTTGCCCTTCGTCCATGTTCCGCAAAGCATAGCCCGCTTGCCAAGGTTAAAATAACAAAAAACGTCACTGTGCAAACATATTTCATTTTTTTCATAGGACACCTCCCATAAGCTAAGATTTTTTGAATGGATCCCAGCACGCATACCTATAGATACCGTTGCTGAGTCCTTTAACAATAAGTGTGAAATGTCACGGTTTCATCACAAGACCATAACGTTTCAGTCATATGGATTTTAAAAGATAAAAAATCTTAGGCAGGGGTATGGACAGGAAGTTTAAAGGTGAAGGTGGTACCTGAATTCAAGGCGCTGGTGAGCTCTATGGAACTGCCGTGTAATTCCAAGATCCTTTTTGTGATGGCAAGGCCGAGGCCGGTATGCTTCGGCCCTCCCTTTCGACTTGCATCAGATTGATAAAAACGATTGAAAATATGAGGAAGCTCTTGCTCAGGAATTCCGCACCCCGTATCGCTGATCTGGACTGAGATAACCTCCTTTTGAGGGGTTAATCCAAGACGGATGGAACCGCCCTGAAGGGTATAGTGAATGGCATTTTCAATAAGGTTTTCCAGGACGCGCTCTATCAAACCAATATCGGCATTCACAAAGGGAAGATCCTTTTCAATATTTGTCTCGACATGAAGATCCTTTTCTTTTACCTTTAATTGAAATTTCTGGACTACATCCTGAACAAGCTCGCTTAAATTAAAGGGTTCGTAATGAACGCGTATTTCATTCGAATCGAGTTTTGCCAACTCCAAAAGCTCACTCACCAACCGGCCCAGACGTTCACAATGCTTGATGGCCGTCTCAAGATAGTTTCGCCGTTCCTCGTCTTTTAGGCTTTTATCCTTTAATATGAGCGTTTCGATATAACCCTGCAAGGTCGCCAATGGTGTGCGCAGGTCGTGAGACACATTGGCCACCAGCTCTCGCCGCAATGCATCGGACTTCTGCAATTTCTTCATCTGCGCATGAATGCGCTCTACCATCTCTCTGAACGTTGTGCTCAGTCGGTCTATTTCGTCGGCTGAAGATTTCCGTCCTTGTAGGAGCAAGCTCCTTTGGTCGAGCATTTCGCCCTTTTCAAAGGCATCCATAACATTCGCGAGGCGCCTAAGCCTTCCAGTCAACATGGCGAACAATAGTAACCCTGCAATCAACGCGAACAAGAGGCTCCCAAAAATGACCCCGATACTCAACTTAAGAATAAAGCTCCCCTTCAATTTTTGTATTACGCTGTCGTAGATTTCGCCACCAAGAATCACATAGAGGTATCCTTCTAATTTTCCCAGCTTAGAAACAGGTGCTACGCTAAAGACCTTTTTGCCTTCAGGGTTCCGTGGATCATCACCCAAGATGGGTAAAGTGGCATTTCCGTAGAGCCATTTCTTTATAGGCCGCAAGTCTACCCGGCTTCGCTTTACCTTTCCAGGGGGCGCCGAAAACGCCAGTATGTTACCTCCCGGATCAAGAAGGTAGATTTCGATACTCGGGTTGATCACCATGAGCATATGAAAGACTTCCTCAAGGGCCTCCTCATTAACGCGTTGATCTTGCATCAGAAGTTTCTGGCCGACGATATGTTCGGCCAAGTGGCTATTCAATTTTTGAATCACCTCCTCTTGGTACATCTCCGTCGAAAAAACAGTAAGGGCCACAAAAGATAGCCCCACCAAAAAGAACAGTCCCGTTAGTACAGCAGCCAATTTTGAATATAAAGATCTGAACAACTGCATCCCTTTTCCTTAGAAGTCAGCGAACTTGTAGCCGACACCCCAGACGGTAAGAATATAAACAGGTTTAGCTGGATTTTCTTCTATCTTGGCCCGCAAACGGTTGATGTGCGAATTGACCGTATGTTCATAGCCATCATGTCCATATCCCCACACCTCATCCAATAACTGGGACCGAGTAAAGACTCTCCCGGGGTGTTGCGAAAAATGCAAAAGCAAATCAAATTCCTTGGCAGTGAGATCGATCCACTTCCCCTTCAGGCTTACCTTTCGCTTCTCCGGATCAATGACCAGGTCTTCGGTGCGTATGATGGCCTGCTCACTTGCGCGGCGCTCAGGTTTCAACTCATCTATGCGCCGGAAGATGGCCTTCACCCTGGCCATCAGTTCCCTGATACTAAAAGGCTTTGTGACATAATCATCCGCCCCCATTTCGAGCCCCAGCACCCGGTCAAGCTCCGTAGATTTTGAAGTCAATATCAGGATGGGCGTGTATGCAGGTTTTTGGCGTAATCTTTTACAGATTTCCAGCCCATCAAGGCCCGGCAGCATGAGATCGAGAATAATAAGGTCAAAATCGTTGGATTCCGCTTTAGCAAGACCTTCATCGCCATCGAATGCCAGATCCACTTCGTAAGAAAGGTCGCGAAGGTGCAGCTCCAGAAGATGGGCAAGGTCCTTGTTATCTTCGATCACCAGGATATGTCGCGACATGGCAAAAACTCCTCGGAGAAGATGATTTGTCCCACCACGCAATGGGAAATTAATCTGATATATCACAGAGTTCTTTAGAAAAATCAAGATAAAGTCTTTCGAATTCAAAAAAGAGGGGGGCTCACATAGGATAAGCGTTCACACGTTTTTATGCGCAAGGGGACCGTAAATAAACAAATAACCTCAGTCAAAAGTGTAATTATTTTATTGTTTAAGGTCGTTATATATTAGAATATAAAGAGGTTCTAGTCCCCCGTATAGCATAGAAAAAAATTATTTAATAGCTACCCAAAAAAGAAACCTCCTGTTAAGAAGAAATTTAATTCACACAATAAACTTTCAACTTAAAAAGGAGGTTTCAGATGACAGTAAGAGATTGTACCAGTGTTAAAGAGTTTTGGCAATTGAAGAAAGAGATCCGAGGTTCGGAGAAACATTTAATTGTAGGCATTGACGTTGCCAAGGATGAGCACAAGGCGCTTATATATACATAGCTTTTTTGAACTGGAGGACTTTGGTGAAGGCAGAAGTTAAATTCGACTGTTCGGGCGTAGATTGGGAGATAGTATCAGAGACGTTAAAACGTGTTGGAATGGCCTATTATGAACCGAGTCTGCATAGAAAAGCGTTTGAAAACAGCTACGTCACTGTTTTTATATATCGTAACAACCAGATGATCGGTTTTGGTAGAGCTATTTCCGACGGTGCCTATCAGGCAGCTATTTATGATGTAGCAGTTATTCCCGATTTTCAAAAAATGGGATTGGGAAATATAATTATGGAAAATATTCTGGCCCGACTACCTCCATGTAATATAATTCTGTATGCATCACCTGGGAAAGAAGGTTTTTACAGAAAACAAGATTTTAAAAAAATGAAAACAGGCATGGCACGCTTCCGTAACGCGGGGCAAATGAAAGAAAAGGGGTTCATAGAGTAAAACGGTAATTTAAAAATGAAAAAAGTCCGAACAAGGCAAATGCATTCGGACCCCAAAAAGCGCCGCTTCGCTCTACTTTTTATCACGGGTGATTTGGGGCGTTTATTTGTTGAAGATAATGAAATAATTTGCTAAATTTTATCTATGAATTCACAAATCTCACATGATCGGAATGATGAAACCATCGAAGCTAAAGCTCTATGGTTTCGGTCAGTTAGCCTAACCGAGAGGATGAACATGCTTTGCGCTTCATCCGCCTTTGGACCAAACCATGAATCAGGTCTTTAGCACAGTTGTACATCAGCTTTACATCCTGGCCGGTCAGCCCTGGGTGCGCAACGTTGCACTTCTTATAGCCATTTCAACGATTTCCTATCTGCCGGGACTGCTCACTGTCCGTAGCCTCCGCAGATACCGCGAATCCCCGCGCGTTACAGAGTCGCGCGGCCTGAAGATGGGTTTGGAGCTTCTGGGCGTCTCTTTCTGGCCCTTGTGGGCCATTCTATTCTACTCGCTTTTCGGGATTTGGAGCCGGATATCCAAGACGGCAGGACACCCTTTCGGACTCATTCCCATTCTCATTTTTTTCCTCCTCTACCGACTGCTCATCTCCCTGAGCAAGGAATTCCTTCCGCCGGGAAGGCGGCGCAGCAGGATTCGAAGGGTGATTATCCCCATTGTTTTTGCGCTGATCATCCTGCAGCAACTTGGATTGCTCAGCAACATTGCGGTCTGGCTGGGACACCCGTTCTTTAAATTCGGTGCTACCGATATATCCGTCTTTTCCATCTTGCTGGCCTTGGGCCTGATGGCGACCTTTGTGATAGGTGCGCGGGTTTTTTCAGGTCTTCTGGGCTCCCGTTTTCTGCCCGGTATCGGGGTTGATCCCACCACGAGTACGAGTCTCGAGACCCTGGTGCGCTATTGTCTCGTGGTCATCGGATTCTTTGTGGGTCTCAGCTCTCTGGGTTTTGATCTGTCCACATTGAAAATCGTCCTTGGCGCCCTGGGTATCGGTGTCGGGTTCGGGCTGCAGAATGTGGTAAACAATTTTGCCAGCGGCCTCATCATCCTTATTGAGCGAAGAGTGAAGCAGGCTGATATTATCAGGATTGGGGAAACGGACGCAAAGGTCATCACCATCGGACTTCGGAGCAGCGTTGTACGCACCAGAGCAGGCCTTGACATCATCATCCCCAACAGCGATCTGGTGGGGTCCCAGGTGGCCAATTTCAGTTACCGTGACCGGCTCGTTCGCGTGGATATTCCCGTGGGAGTAAGCTATGGTTCCGACCCCAACCAGGTGCGGGATATCCTTCTCGATGCGGCCAGGGAAGAAAGCAGGGTCCTGGATCAGCCTTCCTCCGATGTCCTTTTCAATCAATATGGAAATAGTTCGATCGACTTTCAGCTTCGCGTCTGGATCGATGAACCATGGTTGATTCCTTTTGTCCGCAGTACCCTCTATTTCTCCATCTGGTACAAACTGAAGCGGGCAAACATCGAGATCCCCTTCCCGCAGACGGACCTGCATATGCGGAGCGGCGAGCTCAAGGTGCGGATGACTTCGCAAGAAGACCCTGGAAACCGGGGAAGTGGAGCTTGAGAGGCCAGCCCCCCCCGTATAGCATAGGAAAAAATTATTTAATAGCTACCCAAAAAAGAGACCGTCTGTTTGATACCTCAGCACGGCTAAAGTTATTTTCGTTCTTCCATTTTCAGTTCCATGACGATGCGACCCCAGCCACCGCACTTCACTCCAACATCAAAGCAACCACTTCTTTTAAAGCACATATTATTTGGGTTGAGCCCGGCATAAATCATTTCGTTTGAAGCGAAGATCAAGCCGCTTATGGCATTCATGGCATAGATGCAAATGCGGCTTGGGCTCAGTTTTGTGAGCAGATTGCCTGCGCCATCGAAATAGAATTTATCTCCCACCTTATGCTGGCTATTGCAACCGTGCGATTCCACGACCTCCAGCACGATGGTCTTGTTCATTAATTCAGGCACATTGTTCAGGACCACTTCATTTCTGGGATTTTCCCGGAATAACTTCATCTCTTCATCCGTATAACCCAGATGCTGCTGCATCACTTTCCAGACGTTTTCATCCACTGTCATCATAATTACCTCCTTATTCTCTATTCGCTATGTCTCTTGCAATCAGGGCAGCGCCCAGGGCGCCGACAATCTGTGGTTCATCGGGCACATTGATTTTTCCTCCCGCCCTTTGCTTGATTTTAGCTACAATTCCCGAGTTTTTTGCCACGCCACCGGTCATGCTTACTTCCGGCTCCATGCCAATCCGTTCCATCATAGCTGAAATACGGCTGCAGATGGCGTTGTGGATGCCGTTGATGATGTCCTCTTTAGGCCTGGCCTGGGCCACAAGCGATATAACCTCGGACTCGGCAAACACCGTGCACATGCTGCTAATGGAAATTTCCTCTTCTGATTTTAAAGACATTGGTCCCATTTCTTCAAGGTCGATCTCCATGGCACGCGCCATGACCTCTAGAAACCTACCCGTGCCCGCCGCGCACTTGTCGTTCATGGCAAAGTCAATAACCTTTCCGCTGTCCTCGAGCTTGATCACCTTGCTATCCTGCCCGCCGATGTCGATGATGGTCCTTGTGCCAGGAAACAGGTGATACGCGCCGCGGCCGTGGCAGGTGATTTCTGTCACCATCTTGCTGGCGAAGGGTACGCTGATCCTGCCGTAACCTGTGGCCACGATATATTGCAGGTTATCAGGGGATATCCCGGCCAGTTCCAGCGATAGATTGAAGGATTTCTGCGCTGCGATCTTGCTGTTCGCACCTGTAGGGAAGATGTTGTAGGCAATGGATTTCTCGTTGTCATCAATGATCACCGTTTCCGTGCTCAGCGAACCGATGTCTATACCGGCGTAATACATGGATCTTCCTCCTTCCTTATCCCCTGTCTTTACAGCATTTCCATGAAGGCTTCGAGCCTTGTTATGATCTGGCCTTCGGAAAAATTTCTCTCATCCACGCAATCTACATCCAGGTGGATCACGGGTACGTCAACTTCGCGAAGAGCTTCTTTGAACATATACCTTGCGCCGCCGCTCTGCCTGCAGCCCCAGTGCGCCGGGTTTATGGCACCGTGGCACTTGTATTCCCGTCCCAGCATGGCAAGGACATCGAGCCGGCGGTCTATGTTGCCGATTATGGGATGTGTTATCTGGCGAATCGCCAGGGCGCGCAAAGGGTCGCCTTCCTCATCCATAGGCTCCCAGTATATGTAATTGAGCTCGTCAATGACCACGTTCGCCCCGAACTTGCTTTCGAGTATATTTATAAGATTGTTCTTGAACTGTATCCTGTTTTGAATCCAGAGCAGGCGGTATTTTTCATCGGCCAGCCCGGCCAGCCCTTTGCCCACTTTTTCTTTGAACTCGTCGCGATAAATTCTTGCGACCTCTATTGCGGGCTCGGACCCGGCCAATAAAACGAACATGATGAAGTTCTTCCAATCATTGGAACTGGCCGGGCTGGGCACATTTTTACAGAGCTCCAGCGCTTCCACAAGATACTCCCTTGCTTTGTTATTGTTCCGTATGGATTGGCGCAGGAGGTCGAAGTCAATGTCGCGGCCGGTCCTCTCCTTTATGAAGTCAATCATGGCCTTAAACTGGTTCACGAGGTAATCGAGCGACTCGGGCGTGTATTCGTATGGAGTATTGATCACAAACACGTCCTTTTTATAGATCTCGCCGATTCGTTTGAGCACTTTGATGCCGCCATCGCAGGGGCAACTGGCGCCAATGAGCAGGTCCGGTTCGGGCATAATTCCTTCCAGGGCCGCGCCGACGATGGTGCGGTGATATGCGCAGCTATCCGTGGAGTATCCGGCTGCCTCCGCCTTCTCCAAATACTGCCTTCCTATGCCCGCGCCCGCCATCATCGCACCAACGAATTCGATAAAATTCCCGGCCACCCCCATGGCGTTGAGGATTTCAAAGGGCACGAACACTGTGGTCCAGGCCGAGGACAAGTTGTCATCGAACATCTTGCCTCCGATCCTACTGATTTCATATATAAACTTGCGGCGGGCGGTCGTTTTCCGTTCGAGCTTTTTCTTCAGTCCTTCTTCTAGTTGAGCAAAATAGGTTTCCAGCATGGACATCACCCTTATCCTCCTTTATTAATCATTTAGGACCTCGGCGAAGGCTTCTATTCTAGTCTTCAACTGGCCGAAGCTGCCCAGGGTGCAGTCACCTTCGACTAACAGGACCTTCAGCCCGGACTCAGTCAGATGCCTTTTCAGTTGCGGCACATCGTATAGGTACGTGTCGCAGAATTTCAGCGAGTGATGGATAATTCCGTGAGCGCCGAACTCATTTGCAAGGTCAACAATGTTTTTTGTTCGTTCTTTTATCATCAACATCCTCGAGCACGGCGACTTGTCTAGGTACGCCCGGCTCAAATCCAACAGCGTATCCGCTGTGTTCTCCACTATCATGTCGAAAAACCGGCTCCCTGTGCACATGTCCTCGTATACCACATCCATCCCGCACTCTTCGATGAAGCCGATGATATCCGGATTGTGGATAGGGCTGCCGGACAGCAGGATGCGCGGCCTGTTCACGGCAGTAGGCTTTGCATCATTTTTCTGTTTGAAAAGCGCCTCAGCCGTTTTGTTCCACGTGTAGGGTCCTACAGTGAAATACAGAGACGCAAGTTGCATCAGCTCTTTCCCGGTTATGAGCGGCGGGTTCTCTTTTTGCAAGTCGCTCAACTTATGATACAGCGAACGTGATTCGCCCATGACATTGATCGCCTGTTTTATAGCGCCTTCCGTGATCTCTATGGAAAAATGTTTTTCCAGGGCATTTTTCAATTTTAATAGCTCATTTCGAAAGTACCCGTAGTCTGCATCCGAGCGGCCTTTTGGCAGGTCCATGATAAAAGTAAACCCCGGGGAAATATATTTTCGCCACGCGTCGTGGAGGCGCCTCATGGCATCACAGGAGTTCACAAAAACCGCGCCTTCGAGGTGATCGTAACCACCTGCCAAGGCAGTATCCAGGCACGATCTCACGTACTGGCACATGTTAGGATGCATAAAAGAGTCGGCCTTTATGATGGGATCCGAATGCCCTGTTATACGAACGGGAAAAAGCAAGGCAGCGTGAATGATCTCCAAAGGTGTGTAGCTACAAAACCATCCCATCCTGGACATGCCTGTCAATGTTTTTTCTTTGGGTTCAGCGGGATTTTTTTTTGATACCATGATCTCTCTTCTCCCTTGGCTCGTCATCGACTCTACTACGTCGCGGTATATTATTAAACGATTTATCCTTATTTATGTCCTCAAGAAATTCCTGCAGCCACTCGAGGCGCGCTTCCTGGTTTTTGATCCCGTACTCGATGATTTTTACTCTATAAGGGTCAACCTTCTTCTCGATCATTCTTTGTCGCGCCCACAGGAAATCCTCAATGGTACGCTCCACAATTTTTATCTGGCTCTCCATCTTTTCGATTGCCCTGTCCTTGTCCAAGTGCCTGATGTAGTTGCATCGATTGAAGAAGATATCATTTCTAATGAATTCATACCTGAAAGAGCGCTCCTCACCCTTGGAACTCTCCAGCCATTCCATGAACTCGCGGCGGCCGTCCTTGGTGAGGGAGTATTTGTGCCTGTTGGGCATGCCCTCCTGCTGTACTACCTTCTTACGGATAAGGCCCTCTTTCTCCAGCTTTTTTAGCAGCGGATAAAGCTGACCGTCGTTAATACCGAAATCGCTGAACGCCTTTTGAAAAAAGCTTTTCTTCATGTCATACCCGTGCCGCGGGCATTCCATCAACGCTCCCATAATCATGCTCTTTGCTGACATCTCATAACTCCCGATGTGAAATTTTGTAACATTTTAGATGTTTGAAAAATGCTGTGGTGAGGGGTGTTTTTTGACACGCCAAAAAACACCCCTCACCGCATGTTAGCAATACTTCTGTTTCAAAGTGCTAAACAATTATGAAATTTTGAATCTCTTCAAAATAAATTGGTTGGTGTATTCAAACAGCTAAATTGTTACTTGACAATAAAGATACCTTACTTATAAGGTATCTTACTATTATTATAATATTTGTCAAGTGTTTTTTCGTCTGTGAGCCTTCCCGGTTCGAAGTGGTCAATGTTGTTAGTGCTTTTGAGCAGGGTATGGGAGTGGGTAGTCACATCAGATAAGACCTTATGGCCCTATCATCAGCTTTTGAGGTATGTCTTAGGGAAACATATTTATGGCCCCCTAAGTATGTGTTTTGGGAGAGGGGCTGGCGTGCTTTTCCCTTGCTATTAGCGCAGCACCTAACGCCGCGTAGATCTGAGGTTTTTCTTTAAGGTCGGCGAGTTTTATCCCCAATTCTTCTTCAATATATTGCACCACGCCGGTGTTTAAGGCCACCCCACCTACCATGGCCACTTTTTCATCCAGACTGATTCTTCTCACCAGTGACGACACCTTACCGGCAACAGACCTTGCTATGCCTGCGACGATATCCGCCCTCTCTTTGCCGTCGTTGACATATGTGATTACTTCACTTTCTGCAAAAACCCCGCATTGGCTGGTTATGGTAACAGGCTTTTTTGAATCAAACGGCAGCCGGCCAACCTCCTCGAGGGACAGCTCAAGGGCCTTGGCCATGACCTCGATAAATTTACCTGTTCCGGCGGCGCATTTCTCATTTGTGGTAGAATCTATTATCTTGCCCCTGTTGCTTATATTTATTGCCCGTATGCTTTGCCCGCCGGCATCAATGATAGTTCTTACATCTGGGTGTAGCATCCTGAAGGCCCGATTCAGGCAGACAATCTCGGGGCTGTACGCATCGGCATAATTAACCGCCTTTTTTCCAAAGCCGGTGGCCACAGTGTAACCTATTTGTTCCGGGGACAGGTGGGCCTTGGCAAGGGCGTTCGAAAACACCTCAATGCCTATCTCTTTGGGATGCTTTTTATAGGCCATGGCATCATAGGCCAGAATTTTATCCTCCTTAATAAGAACTACCTTTGCCGTAACCGTACCTAAATCACAACCAGCGTATATCAAGGGGATCCTCCTTCCGAATCTTATTATTTATGGCCCTGCTCGGCCCTTTCAGCCGCAAATAGGGCTGCCCCAAGGGCTCCAATAACCTGTGGGTCTTCCGGGAACTCAATAAATTTTGTCGCCAGCATTTTTTCAAGGCATTTCACCACACCAATATTTTTGGAGACGCCCCCGGTTACCCCGATCTCCTTTTTGACACCTACTTTACCTACCAACATTTTTACCCGGCGGGCCATGGCCTCATTAATCCCTGCAGCAATATTTGCAATACCTTTATCTTCCATCAACAGATGCATAATTTCAAGCTCGGTGAAGATGCTGCATTGACTGGTAATTACAATAGCTTCGTCCGATTCCAGAGAGAGGGGGCCAAGCTGGGAGATATCAATACCGAGGGCCTCGGCATGGAGTTCCAGGGATCGCCCTGTTCCAGCAGCACACTTGTCATTCATCACAAAATCTTTTAGATTACCATCCTCATCTACGCTGATCACCTTGCAATCCTGGCCACCAACATCAATAACCGTTCTGATGCCGGGGATGAGAAAGTGAGCGCCTCTACCATGACATGATATTTCGCTGACATTGTCGCTCGCAAAGGGAATTGTTTCACGACCGTATCCCGTGGCAACGGTAAAGGTTATATCTTCATGCGTTAGATTCAGTCTTTTCAGGAGTTTTTCCATCACATCCTTGGCCGATTGCTCGGCCTTTGGTCTCACCCTGATAATCTCTGATCCAAGGATTGTCGCATTTTCCATAAAAACGGCTTCAGCGCTGAGGGAACCTACGTCACATCCAGCTACAATCATTTTGTTTCTTACTCCTTTATGCTTGCCGCCCAAAAAGCCGGAGGCATTATTTCGATGCTCAATTAGAGGACTCCCAGGGGCCCTGCCAACCGGCAACCGGCAACCCTCAATTGAGCGTTTTCTCTCAATTGGGGTGCTAATATAAGGTTTCAAAAAACTCAGAGAGCTGTTCTTTTATAACCGATATGGGTGTTATCCGTGAGTCCCATCCATCTCCTTCGAGCCTGAGCGATGGAACGCCTAATTGATTCTTTATCTCCTCGGCGACCAGCCTGTATATTCCCCACGCTTGCTTACACGCCGTGTGGCCTGAGAAGACAAGACAATCGGCCTTGTACGTCTCTACATAATGAAGCAGGTCATAGAGCCAGTTTGCTGGCATATCCCAGGTCCCTTTTAGCTGGCGAGTCATAGGCAGATTTAACATTCCTTGGGCCAGCCCGGCCAACATGGTATCGACATTTGTTGTATCGATGATAGGACAAAAATCGTGCGCAACGAGCAGGTCCAGGAGGTAGGTGACGCCCATCTCCTCTTGAAACCAAAAATATACGCTTTGATCAAAATAGAACCCGGTGTACATCATCATAAAACGGATCCTTTCTTCTGGAAATACATGCGCACCTTCTTTCAGACGCCTTTTACAGATATCGAGGGCTGTTTTATAGAATTCCACGGCATCGCTGGTACCAACAAGCGTGAGTTTCTGGGAAAGGTGATTCAGATTGTAATAATTGGGCACCGGATTGGGCACATGCCGTTTCATCTCGTCTATTTCCATAAAAAGTTCAGTCGCCTGGTTGCTAAGCTCACAGACGTCTCGAAGCCGATCCTCGTCCAGCGTATTTCCCGACAGTTCCTCAAGCGCCTTAACGAGCTGCCTATATCCGTTTGTGTAATAATCGATAGAGCGCTCGTCATGGTAAAATGGGACGTCAAGGTATACAATCGGGATGTCAAACTTTTCCGCCATATACTCGAATATCTTCGAGTTGGCGTCACATCCGCCAAGGGCTCCATTTACAAGGATATCGGGTTTGTCTAACAACCCTGCCTCCAGCAGGCCAAGGACCCCCCTCTGAGCACTGCACATTGTATCAGGCAAGCCGCGTTCAACAGAGAGATCAAGGTATTCATTAAAGTCCTCCTGCATTATCGCCGCAAAGGTGTCCAAGACCTCAACGCCTGCCGGAACGATATCCATGGCATGAAAGATCTCAGGGGAGGCGTTGAAGGGAATATACGCCACCTTTTTGCCATAGTCCCGTGCGTGATAGATCAGATCCAGGTATTTACCGGTGGCGGCGTTTGATACGTTGGACATCTTTCTAACGTCCGGATCCTTTACCATGGCAATGAAGTTGTTCCTCCTGGATTCTGTCAGAGAATCTAGCAGGGCCTTCATCTCAGGATCTTTCAGATCCAGGTTCTCCGGCAGGTTACTTGTCATATTGAAGGTCTCCACAATACTCTCAAGCACGTTGCGTCTTTCTTCTCCCATTATTATCCTCCAATCCTTTCAAGAAACGCCTGGACACGCGTCCGGATTCGCCCTGCGTCTGCCATGGGGCCGTATTGCCTTTCCAGCTCTATTGTTGGAACACCCGCTTTTTCCAGGTCAGGTCTTATGAGCGCATTATCAGTACCATGTAAGTCGCAAGATCTTATGTGCTGCAGGATGGCTCCCTTGACATTCGCTCGCTTGATCTGATCTTTAATAAAGCCCAGCCTTTTTGAATATTCCCCGGCCATACGCGGACAGGGCATGTGATTGAAATAACGGTCAATAAGATTTTCAAAGATATCACCCTTTTCATCAGTAAGGTCCCAGAAACCCCTTGCGCCAAAACATAGGGCATCAGTCACTACGATTGCACCAAGCTCTTCTACATTTTGTATAAATTCCGGATCATCCATCATGCTGCCTGCAACCAGGAGGCGTATCTTTGTGTTCGAAGTTTTCGGCCTTTTCTCGACCTCCTTGAGAAAATCACCGAGCAACTTGTTGAATTCTGTCTTTGGCATTGTCACCCCAGCCGATAAGATGACATGTGCCTCGGCACCTGTAACTGGTGTTTCATCACTTGCCCTAAGATCATAGAGCCTCTTGAGCAATCTCCTGCTTTCATTATATATGGCCGCTGATTCGGCCAGCTTGTCGGATCTGATCTTCACTCCAAAATGATTTTCCACTGCTTCTTTTAGCTTTATGACCTCTTCTTTGTACCACTGCCTGCCTTCAGGAAAAATTTTATGCGGCACAGGGAGTATGTACATGAAGGGCAGAGGGGCTTTGGCCTTCCAGTTATCATAGCCTCGCCGTATATGATCGCATCCATTTACCCACGCCGCACCATCAAGGAAATCGTATTCACCGTCCATACCAAGCTCCAGGCAACAGCGCACGAAGCTACAGTTGACCCTTGAAAGGCATGAGTCTGCCTTTGAGGTGTCGCTAACACCTCTGCCCGTAATTCTGAATGGGAGTATATCGGCCGCGTGGAGAATTTCTTCAGGCATATAGGTGCAGACATAGCCTACCACTTTTTTTCCTTGATCCTTCCAAGCTTTGATGTAGCTGTTTTGTAATGTCCTGGAGACCTGGGCCAACTTTTCAAAAGTTTGCATTTCAACACCCTCTTTTCAGTTTATGTGTGTCGTCAACTGATCAGGTTGTATGGTTCATTAAGACCTACGAATGTCCGGGTTTACACGCCATATTTTATAGCGTCTACCCCTTATCCCCGTTAATTGTGAGCAGACACTCAATTTTTATATCTTGATTATATTTTTTGTATGTAGATGTCAAGTGGCAAATACCAGGATATCACTGGCGCAGATTGGTTGATAAAGGTCCTCAGGACCTGAATGAGAAGGTATTTTTCTAAGAAAGAGGTCTTTTTATGAACATGAACGAATCATTTTGCGGTAATGATTTTCCCTTAGATGATAGTTCCCACTTATCGAAAAGTTACCGGCTCTTATGGCAACTTCGTCAAGATAATACGGTCCTTTATTTGGCCACCGGACCTCCTTGGCTTTGCGAATGGTATTTTTTACTTGCATTTATTTGCGTTATTATTTATAAAAACAGAGTTTTTCGAGCTCTTCGCTTCGATGCTAACTTCTAACCCTTTTTGTGACCAGGGTTTGATCAACGTATTTAAAATAAAGCCCTTTTTATCTAACAAATATTGATAATAAGCATCTCCAACAAATTGAATCGTTAGAAAAGACATTTATGAGGCATCTGGGCAAGCGAGTTGGTTGCTTGGGATGCCTTATTTTCTTTGGTCGATTGGTATGAAAAAGACTAATCCTATTCAATCTGAAATGAGGACTCCTGAGGAAATCCAGGTTGGTTCTCAATCTGCCCTGGATTCATTACGGCAATTGGGGGTCAAGAGAATGGAGAGCGTTGTTGCCGTAAGGGTTGATGGGGAGATCCGTGACCTTTCAAGCCACATAGGGCCGCAAGATGGCGTAGAACCAATTTACATCGAGTCTGAGGAGGGGCTCGAGATTCTTCGACACAGTACCTCCCATGTGATGGCCATGGCAGCAAGAGATCTCTTCCCTGGCGTGAAGGTGACTATTGGGCCTGCTATTGAAGATGGTTTCTACTATGATTTTGATTATGAGCGTCCGTTCAAGGAAGAGGATCTGCCAAAGATTGAAGCTAGGATGAAGGAGATCATAAAGGCCGATCTTCCCTTTAGCAGGAAAGAGATGACAAGCCAGGAGGCCCTTGATTTTTTCAGGGGCCAGGGAGAGGACTATAAGGTTGAATTGATCAATGATCTTGGGGAACAAAAGGTATCGCTTTATACACAAGGCAACTTCACTGATTTATGCCGGGGGCCCCATGTTCCTTCTACAGGCATGATAAAGGCCTTTCATCTGACTAAGGTGGCCGGTGCCTACTGGCGGGGCGATGAAAATAGGACCATGCTAAGTCGTATTTATGGCGTGGTCTTTACCGATCAAAAGAGCCTGAAAGTATATCTTCATAGGCTGGAAGAGGCCCGTAGGAGAAATCATGTCAAGCTGGGCCCGCAATTAGGGCTATTTGGCACCTATGATGAGATAGGCGCGGGAATGATTGTCTGGCATCCCAATGGGACCATGCTGCGGCATATCCTGGAAGAGTTTGAGGTTCGTGAGCACTTAAAAAGGGGATATGAACTGGTCAAGGGGCCGACGATATTGAAGACCGAGTTGTGGAAGAAATCCGGGCATTTTGAAAACTACCGGGAGAATATGTATTTTACGGTAATTGATGAGCAATCATACGGAATTAAGCCTATGAACTGCCTTGCCCATATGCTTATTTATAGCTCCAAGATAAGGAGTTACCGAGATCTCCCCAAACGCTATTTTGAATTGGGCACGGTCCATCGGCATGAGCGTTCAGGGGTATTGCACGGGCTTTTGAGGGTTCGGGAATTTACCCAGGACGATGCCCATATTATCTGCGCCCCAGGACAGCTAAATGACGAGATAAAGGGTGTGCTTGATTTTGTGAAAGACGTTATGGGCATTTTCAAGTTCGAATATGATCTGGAGATAAGCACCCGTCCGGAAAAATCGATAGGCTCTGATGAAGATTGGGACATCGCTACAGAGGCCCTCATAAAGGCCATGGACGATAATGATTTGCAATATGATATCAACGAAGGGGATGGGGCCTTTTATGGGCCCAAAATAGATGTTAAGCTGAAAGACGCCCTGGGCAGAAAATGGCAATGCGCCACCATTCAATGTGATTTCACGCTGCCGGAGAGATTTGACCTCGTTTTTATTGACAAGGATGGCCAAAAACGCCGGCCAGCCATGATTCATCGAGTGATACTGGGTGCTATAGAAAGGTTCATAGGAGTTCTGATAGAGCACTATGCGGGCGCCTTTCCCACCTGGCTCGCACCGGTGCAGGCGGTGATCATGACAGTGACTGACAGGAATATTCCCCATGGCGAAAAATTGCTGAAAGGCCTGATCGATGCCGATATCAGGGTGAAGGCAGATCTTAGAAACGAAAAGTTGGGCCTCAAGGTCAGGGAGGCCCAGTTGCAAAAGGTGCCCTATATGCTGATCGTTGGGGACAAAGAATGCGAAAAGGGGGGGGTAACCCCACGGAAGAGGAGCGGTCAAAATCTTCCTCTTATGGGCGTAGAGGAATTTATTGACCTTATTTCAGAAGAATGTAAACAAAGGGGGTCATAGCCATAGGAAAGAAAGTTGATGATATCAGGATAAATGGAAGGATCCGCGCAAGGATGGTCAGACTTATCTCTGTTGATGGGGAACAGCTCGGCATCCAGCCCATTGAAGAGGCCTTGAGATCGGCAGGAGAGGTGGGCCTTGATCTAGTAGAGGTTGCACCAAATTCTGATCCACCTGTGTGCCGCATAATGGATTATGGAAAATTTAAGTATCAGGCAAGTAAGAAGGTGCAGGAGGCCCGCAAAAAAGGGCGTACATTACAGGTAAAAGAGATCAAACTCAGGCCCCACACCGATGATCATGACCTGGGCTTCAAGATAAGAAACCTAAAAAAGTTTCTTGATAGGAAGAATCGAGTGAAGGTCACGGTCTTTTTTCGAGGCAGGGAGATGGCTTACATGGATGCCGGTGTAAAACTGCTTGAGAGAGTGGCCGAAGAAGTAATGGATAAAGGGACTGTGGATGAGCAGCCCAAACAGGAGGGCAGGAATCGTATGAGCATGGTCCTCGTCCCAAAATGAACAGATACTGAAGGGAATCTTATATCCACATCTAGGCCCCCTCAATAGCTCCTGCCCATGGCAGATATTGCTGGGGGCTTGTTGGATGATGGGAGTAATTTTCCGCAAAAGGAGCAACAAATGCCGAAGATAAAGACAAAACGTGGAGCAGCAAAGAGGTTTAAGACTACCGGCTCGGGTAAGATTGTTAGAAACAAGGCCTTCTCGAGTCATATCCTTACAAAAAAGAGTACCAAAAGGAAAAGGAATTTGCGTAAATCAACTCTTGTAGACCATGCCAATCTGAAACAGGTGGCAAGGCTTATTCCATATCGTTAGATTAGTGGTAATACTTTAGATGTTTGAAAAATATCCCTCACCCCACCTTAGGATTTTGTCTGTTTCAAAGGGCTGAAGTGTTACGATTTGTTTAACTTGACAAACCAGGTCCTCTGGATCTGGAAAATTTATTGAAAATATGACCATAATTCCAGGATGAGGTTTTGAAATGCCAAGAGTTAAAAGAGGTTTTAAGGCCAAGAGGAGGCGAAAAAAGGTGCTGAAGGCCGCGAAGGGCTACAGGGGAGGCCTCAGCAAACAGTTCAGGACGGCTAGTATCTCTGTTGAAAGGGCCGGGATGTATGCCTACCGGGATCGAAGGAACAGGAAGAGAGATTTTCGAAGACTCTGGATCATAAGGATCAATGCCGCTGCCCGCGAGAATGGATTGTCTTACAGCAAACTGATATGCGGCCTTAATAAAGCGGGTATTGATCTGGACAGGAAGGTGCTTGCCGATATCGCCGTCCGGGATCCGGCGGCCTTCTCTCAATTGGCGAGTATGGTCCAATAGGACGGCTTCTGACTTCAGGAAGCAAAGCTATGAAGGATCAACTCCTTGAACTAGAAAAAAGGGCACTTGAAGAGCTGGAGAAGGTAAGCGATGCCACAGGGCTTGAGAACTTCAGGGTCCTTTACATAGGTAAAAAGGGCCGGATTACGTCCTTGATGAAGAGGCTGGGTGAATTCCCTCAGGATGAACGGCCCGAGGTGGGTAAACTCGCTAATACTATCAAGATAAATTTGACCAGACGCTTTGACGAGGTACGTGAGCGCCTTACCTCCATAGGGGCCGACCGGGACTCTTTCCTTGATGTGACACTGCCGGGGAGAGAACCGCTCAGGGGCTATCTTCATCCTATCACATTAATTATTAGGGAAGTCTGCCAAATCTTTTCAAAGATGGGCTTCAGCGTGGTGGAAGGGCCTAATGTAGAGCTTGACTACTATAATTTTGAGGCACTCAATATCCCGAAGGATCACCCCGCGAGGGATATGCAGGATACCTTTTATGTATCCGAAAATGTTGTCTTAAGGACGCACACCTCTCCTATCCAGGTGAGGATCATGGAAGCCCAAAGGCCCCCTATTAGCATTATCGCGCCGGGTAAGGTATATAGAAGAGATTCTGACGTTTCACATACCCCTATGTTCCATCAGGTTGAAGGGCTTTTGGTCGATAGGGATGTCAGTTTTGGAGATTTGAAAGGAACGCTTACCGGCTTTGTCCGCCAAATGTTTGGCCCTGACAGCAGGCTTCGATTCAGGCCCAGTTTCTTTCCCTTTACCGAACCCAGTGCCGAGGTCGATATCCAGTGTGTGATCTGCAGGGGAAAGGGCTGCCGGACCTGCTCCCAGACAGGTTGGCTGGAGATCCTTGGCTCAGGCATGGTCGATCCCGCGGTATATAAATTCGTAGACTATGATGCGGAACTCTACTCAGGTTTTGCCTTTGGTGTGGGCATTGAAAGGATTGCAATGCTCAAGTATGGGATAGATGATATCCAGCTCTTTTTTAGGAATGATATGCGTTTCTTGGAACAGTTCTAGGTGTATCTGATTTCTTATATGGAATTTTCGTAACAATCTAATTTTCAATTCAGCAGGTTCAATTTGGGTAATATGACCCATGAAGGTATGCGTAAACTGGTTAAGAGAATATGTAGATATTGATATGCCTACCGAGGAGCTCGCCCACCTCCTGACCATGACAGGGCTTGAGGTCGAAGGAATCGAGGCAGTAGGGCAATCCCTCGATGACATTGTGGTGGCAAGGATTGTGAGAATAGATCCTCATCCAAGGGCCGATCGTTTATCCCTTTGTGAAGTGGATACGGGCCAAGACAGATTTCAGGTGGTCTGTGGTGCCCCCAACTTAGAGGAGGAGCTTCTGGTTCCCCTGGCCCTGCCCGGTGTAAGTCTCCCCGGTGGAACAACTATCAAGGAAACGCAGATCAGGGGAGAGAGATCAAAGGGCATGTTGTTGGCCGAGGACGAGATGGGGCTGACAGATGACCATACAGGTATCATGATCCTCCCACCGGATCTGCGCCTTGGGAGTTCATTACCTTCTGTGCTTCCTTTGGCTGACTGGGTCTTGGATGTAAGCATTACTCCCAATCGCCCTGATTGCGCCTCTGTCATAGGGATCGCCAGGGAGATTGCGGCCGCTGCGGGTCAGAGACTGAAGTGCCTTGAGATAGAAACAGGGCAGGGCGGGTCACCTATCGAGGACCTTACAAGTGTCTCAATAGTCGACCCCGCTGGTTGCCCCCGTTATGCCGCTGCCATAATCCAAGATGTGACTCTGATACCCTCGCCTTTTTGGATGAGATACAGGCTTTATCTTTCTGGAATAAGAAGCATAAATAACATTGTGGATGTAACAAATTATGTGATGCTGGAGATGGGGCAGCCGATGCACGCCTTTGATTATAATCGGCTCAGGGAAAACAGGATTGTGGTAAGACGCGCGCAAGAGGGAGAAGCTTTTACAACGCTTGATGGGGTGACTCGTGAGCTGAATAGTGAAATACTAATGATTTGTGATGGAGAGCGTCCTGTTGCAGTGGCGGGGATTATGGGAGGGCTTAACTCGGAGATCTTTACCGGCACGCAGCATATTTTATTGGAGAGCGCCTTTTTTGATCCCCTTACAATCCGGAGAGGCTCAAAATATCTCGGGCTGTCGACAGAGGCATCATATCGTTTTGAAAGGGGTGCAGACATCGAGGGAGTTACAAAGGCACTCAAGCGGGCTATTTCTCTTATCTCTGGCCTTGCCGGGGGGAAGATCGCCACGGGTCTTGTTGACAATTACCCTAATGCCTATAGACCCGTTAATATTGACATCCAGGTTGATAAGACGAATCGTATCCTGGGCACTGCCCTTTCCTGTGATGCCATGGCCGGATACCTAAGGGCCCTTGAAATGGAGGTGGATGTAATCAATGAGAGTGAAATGAGGGTAACGCCACCGTCTTTCAGGGTGGATGTTACGAGAGATGTGGATCTTATAGAAGAAGTAGCCAGGTTAGACGGATTTGAAAACATTCCTGTCACATACCCACGCGTCTCACCCTCGGTCGTGGAGGAGAGCCCTGAATTGGTTCTCCGCGACCGGATTAAGGCCATTATGGCGGGAATTGGTTTTACCGAGATAATTACCTACAGTTTTGTCCCACCGGATCTTCCTGATTTGGTCGGTGTAAATGAAGAAAGCCCTCTTAGGTCATTTGTCAGGCTCATGAACCCACTCTCCACGGACCAGTCTGTTATGAGAACATCGTTGATGCCCGGCATACTGGCAACGGCCAAGACCAATATTCTTAGCGGAGGCAAGGGACTGAAACTCTTCGAGTGGGGAAAGATATTCATCCGGAGGGAGGATGACCAACAGCCCCTTGAAAAGACCTGTTTGGCAGGCCTGATGACTGGTCTGTATCACGAGAAGACATGGTATGACGTTGAGAGAAGGGTGGACTTTTATGATATTAAAGGCGCTGTAGAGGCTCTCTTGGAGTCTCTGGGGCTGCGGGCCTTTGATCTAAAAGGATTTTCTTTTAAAAAGGAAAATGGCCTTTCGGGATACGATCCGCATTCTTCCACCGGTATTTACAGCGCTGGCTCTCTTATTGGGACGCTAGGCAAGGTCTCATCTCGT
Organism: uncultured Desulfobacteraceae bacterium; assembly: GCA_964473615.1. Classification (GTDB taxonomy): domain Bacteria; phylum Desulfobacterota; class DSM-4660; order Desulfatiglandales; family Desulfatiglandaceae; genus CAYYPQ01. The sequence goes on along the minus strand of CAYYPQ010000015.1, from coordinate 25,182 downwards.
GTGGTTGATGCCTATGGTTTAAGAGATGAAGACGTCTACCTATTTGAAATTGATATTGAGTCCCTGTTGGATACGCTTCCCGAGACGAGGAAATATAGACCTTTTGTCAGATTTCCCGGTGTATATAGAGATATCTCACTGACCGTTAACAGGCAGATAGAAAGTGCACAGGTTATAGAGATTATAAGACAGGAGGGTGGTGACCTGGTCGAATACGTCCATATATTTGATTTGTATGAGGGCAAGAACATAGCCTCCTCTGAAAAGGCACTGGCCTTCAGGGTCTGTTATCGATCAAAAAAGGGGACCCTGGATGGCATAAGAGTAAACCGGCTTCACGATGCCGTTATTGGTAAGATTTGCCGGAAGACGGGGGGCAAGTTAAGGGAGGGCTGAAACAATGGGCCACATTCCTGATGACAAACGATTTTTTCGTATTGGCGAGGCCAGTCATATCGTAGAAGTTGAACCCTACGTCTTGAGATACTGGGAGACTGAATTTCCCCAGATCAGGCCTCCAAGAGCAGACTCAAACCAGAGAACATATCGAAGAAAAGACCTGGAGACCCTTCTTGAGATAAAAAGGCTTCTCTATGAAGAGAAGCTGACCATACAGGGCGCTAAACAGCGCCTAAGACAGGAAAAGACCCAAAGAACTCCTGTCAATAGCCAATTCTTAGAATCCCTAAAAACGGAACTAAAAGAAATCCTCAGGATACTGGCATAGCTTGAAAAGGCCCTTGGTCATTTTTTCAATGGTTTTACTGACGGCGGTACTTGTTCTTAAGGAGAACAGGGTTAAACGCCCAGGAGAACCGCTCCGCGAAGGTTGTCTTTTCTGTCATGCCAAGTTTAAGGACCCCGATCCCTCCCATCCTATATCGGCCTTTGGGTGTGCCACCTGCCATTTAGGGAACTCTTATTCACTAGACAAAGAAAGGGCGCATTTTACCGTGGTGCGAAATCCTGGCGATCTACGGATTGTGGGCACGACCTGTGGAAAGACAGGGTGCCATGCGGAAATCGTTACACGTGTAAAGAACAGCGTAATGGCAACAAACAGGGGAATTCTCAAGACCCTACAGCTCAAATGGCCTCCCCTCCTCGCAGATGATAGACAGGCCGGATTGGGGGTGAGAGATCTCATGGTAACGGAGCACCATCAGGATAGTCTTGCTATAGGGCTATACCGTAAGATGTGTGCGGGCTGTCACTTATGGAAGAAAAGGGGTGACCGTGAAGGAGAAATTGGTCGCAGGGGAGGGGGATGCAGTGATTGCCATGTGCTGGATGAAGAAAAAGGGCAGGCCACTGGCAAGGAGGTCTCTGTTCACCCGGCTATTACGACCAGAATTCCTTCACGAAATTGTGTGAAATGTCACAACAGGTCAGCCAGAATTGGCCTGTCATACTTTGGGAGGTTTGAATCGGCGAGATACGGTACTCCTTATGTGGGAAAGGGGCTGGACCGCCGGAGGTTATCCGGGCGCCGCTTCTTCCTCCAACTGGCAAGTGATGTCCATTTCAAAAAGGCGGGAATGGAATGCATAGACTGCCACACTGCCACCGGACTCATGGGGGATGGCAGGCAATACGATGAGATGGAGGATCAGGTAGATATAACGTGTAAGGCCTGTCACGGCCCCGGTTTTTCTAATCAGATGGCATCTGGATCTTTGGCGAACAAGCTGCTTTTTTTAAACAAGAGGGTGCCGAAGATACATGGCGGGCTGATTGCTACAAGCAAGAAGGGGACACCGCTCTACAATCTTCAAAGATGTGGCAATAAGGTGGTGTTCTACAGAAAGATAGATGGCAAGGCAATTCGGATGGATGTTAGCTTATTTGACAGGCCTTATCACAGGCTTCCTGGTCATGAGCGGCTTTCCTGTCAGGCCTGCCACAGTAAATGGATGCCGCAGTGTTATGGTTGCCACCTCAGCTATCGGAGATCGTATAACCAGAGGGACTGGATTAGCAAAAAGGAGTCCCCGGGAAGGTGGAAGGAGACGAGGTCCTTTCTTAGATTTTCTAAGCCGGCATTGGGTCTAAAGGATCGTTCTTCTATTTATCCGATATCTCCATGCCAGGTGTTTGTTTCTGTCTTTGGTGATAAAGACCGGTACCAGGCAAAACGCTCTTTCAAGATTTTGACCATGTCTGCCTTTGATCCACATACTACTTCCAAGGGATCACGCGGATGCATTGAATGCCATGGCGACCCAAAAGTCCTGGGGCTTGGTGAGGGAATCTTGAATCATACCAGAGGAAAGATGGTTTTCAGGCCAACCTGTGATTCCAAATCATCATTTCTCAGTATCCCTTTTGCACTTGATTCTTACGTTGATCTCAGCGGAAAGGCCCTCCAGGCGTCGTCGAGGAAAGAAAGCAGACCATTTAACCACCATGAGATCAAGGAAATCCTTTCAGTAAATGTCTGTCTTGGGTGTCATACCCGATATGAGGATAGGATCTATAAGGATTTTGATAAATCCAAAAGACGTTTTCAAACCGAACCCGGCTTGCCGTGCCTAAAATGATTCCAATCAGATACAGAAACTTCAAACTCTTAGGATCTACGGCCCTAGCGGTCATTCTTATTATGATTGTTTTCGCCCCCGCATGCCAAAAGGCCCGATCTGTGAAAGAACCCGATTACACTAATTGTCTGGCCTGTCATAAGGGCATTGAAAAGATAAGCATCAATCATGCCGATCTTGACTGTCAATCCTGCCATATAAGACCTAAAGAAAGGCGAGGTGAAGGCCTTGCAACACACAGAGGAATTGTCCGAAACCCCTCAGATCCCAAGGATGTTGATACCTTCTGTCTTCCATGTCACAAGAGGGAGGTCGGCCAACTAGAGTGCTCTCTTCATTCCACCATGGCTGGAATTATCAACCAGACCCGATATCTCTGGGGGGCACAAAAAACAGCGTCCAATGCGTTATATGGGCTGAGTGGTCCTTTATTAGAATTGCCCACACCTGATCCTCTTGTCTATTCTGACAGTCCTGAAAGGCTCGTTGACGATTTTTTAAGAAGGCGATGCATAAGGTGTCACATTCATACCCCTGGACCGGAAGGGAAGGGGCTTTACAGGGCGACCGGTTGCGCGGCCTGTCATATGCTTTATGACAATGAAGGTACGTATGGCGGAAATGATAATGCCATAGATCACTCAGCAAAGGGATATCCTGTCAGACATGAGTTCACGAGGCTTATTCCCAGTGCACAATGTCTGCACTGCCACAATCACAATCATGTGGGAGGGGATTATGAAGGCCTTTTTGAGCATGATTACAGCGATACCTACCGTTCACCAATGCTCAAAGGTATAGTGGCACCGCCGATCTACGGAATCCGTCAGCATCACCTGGCGAAGGACATTCATGCACAAAAGGGACTCTGGTGCATAGACTGCCATACCAAGAAAGGTGTCATGGGTGACGGCAGATTGTATAGTTATGAGATGGCAGTACCGAAACGATCGTGTTCGGATTGTCATGGTGGGTTTTATAAACAGAAGCCAGATTATTCTATTAAGGCTATCCGAAAACAATCTAATAAGTTTGTGTTTGTTTCCAAAGATAAAGGCCGGAGATATGTGTTGAGCCTGTTTTCCAGGGAATCGTTCGGGCATAATATTGACGCACATGAAAGAGTCAGGTGCAGCGCCTGCCATGCGCAGTGGTCCTACCAGGACTATGGACTGAGTGTTATCAGGGAGGACATGCTAGAAGGGTATAGATGGTATGGCTTAACTTCCCAGGGTGATCCATATCTGGAAGGTATCTTGAGGAAATACATAGGAAGTCCCGGAAGAGACTATCCGATTACAAAGGACCGGGTATCCGGTGAGGCGAGGCCCGGGATCTGGTCATGTGGATGGAGGTTTAGGCGGTGGGAGTTGATGCCGCTCGGCAGGGATAATAGCGGAAGGTATGCAATTCTTCGCCCCCTGTACCAGTTTCTCATAACCTATGTGGATCGACTGGGAAACATCCCCTTGGACAGTGTAGTCCCATCAAGAGGGGACGGGAGTGGCAGGGGATGGGCATTCATGCCATATGTTCCGCATACAATATCTCCTTTTGGCAGGCAGTGCGATTCCTGCCATCTTAACGGTGTAGCTGCCGGAGAGGGGATTCAAGATGAAAACACAATTGATACCGGGTTGATGATCCCGTCCCCACCGTCAATAGATACTATGCGTTTGTTAAACCGGAATGAGCGGAAAAAGTTGCTTAATCCTTCAAAGAGGTGGCAAAGACAAAGGCTGTTTGCGTTATACGGTAAGGAGATTACGAGGCGTTGAAAGTGAAAAGACACCGCATCGCTTGTTTTATATCCCCTCATGGTTTTGGTCATGCCGCTCGGGCATCCAGCGTAATGGAGGCCATATATAAAAGTTTCGGCTCGGTCGGCTTTGAGATCTTCACCACCGTACCTGAATGGTTTTTTGAAGATTCAGTTGCAGCCCCTTTTTCGTATCATTCCTTATTGACCGATATCGGCCTTTCGCAGAAAACGCCGCTGCATGTGGACATACCCGGGACTGTTGAGCGCCTGAACAGGTTCTTCCCGTTCGATTCTTCTCATATTGAGCGTCTGGCAAAACAGATTGCAGGATCAGTGTGTGAAATGGTTATCTGCGACATTGCCCCCCTGGGGATTGCAGTGGCACGTGAAGCGGGTGTCCCCTCGATACTGGTGGAGAATTTTACGTGGGACTGGATCTATGAGGGGTATGTTTCCTTCGATGCCCGCCTGAAAGGGCACATAGACTATCTCAGGGGCTTATTCGCAGGCGCAGATCACCATATCCAGGTTGAGCCGGTATGTTTCCGCGCCAGGGCCGATATTACAACACCTCCGGTCAGCCGGGCTGTTAGATGCGATCCAAGAAGTGTGAGGGAGAGATTAAAAGTTCCGCCCAATGGAAAAATCGTGACCGTAACCATGGGCGGCATCCCGGAGAGCTATGGTTTCTTGAAAAGATTGACCGGGGAGCAAGGTATCCATTTTGTTATCCCCGGTGCCAGCCGGTCAGTGGAGATCTGGGAGAATCTCGCATTGCTGCCTCATCACTCGGAATTCTATCATCCGGATCTGATCTATGCTAGTGACGTAGTAGTGGGAAAGGTGGGATACAGTACCCTTGCCGAGGTATATCACGCGGGTGTCCCTTTTGGCTATATTGCACGGCCCATGTTCAGGGAATCGCGTGTATTGACGGATTATATCATAGAGAATATGTCAGGCATTGCCGTTGAGGAGGAAGAATTTTATTCCGGATCGTGGGTGGCTCGACTCCCGGATCTTTTTGCCTTGCCACGCATCCAGCGTCAAGGGCCGAACGGAGCAGAACAAATCGCGCGCTTTATTTGTTCGCTGTTAAGGGGCTAAGATAGGATACGAAAGATTGTGACAGTTGAGAAATATCCAGTTTTTCCTGATTTGATCAACCGTCTTTGTCCAGTATCTTACCCATGGCCTCAAGCACTTGATCGAGTTGAGCGAGGGTTATAAGCTCTTGTTCTAGCAGGATTCTTCCGATTAGTCTGTGCTTTCCTATGGAGAGATCTTCCGCTACCTGAATCCTCAGGGCGTCTATAACCTGTTCTGGAGTGACGAATCCCTTTTCAATAGCAATGATCCCAAATCTCTTCTCCAGATGCTCCAGCTTAATCGCATCCTTCATTTCAGGCGTTTCTTTTTCTGTCATACTCTTTTAGCCTCCTTTTTGATCTAAAAAAACGTATTTTTAGAGAGCATGCAAGATTGCTTTGCAGGGACTCCAGCATGCATAATAATTACAAAAGCCCATCGAGATTCATTCTGGGCGGCCAGCTTTTCCGGCGAGGCCTGCTAGGCAGGCGCGGCCACATCAAAGAGGATAGATCTTGACTGCCCGGCAGCCTCAGGCTCTGGATTAATCGGATTATAGAAGTCTTCACTGATCATGAGTCTTATGCATCGTTTTGCGATTATTATACTGCCGGTTCGAAACGCGCTGTCGCTTTTTAGATGGGTGTTTCCGGTGGCCCGGCGATATTAACGTGATTCGGGGCATTGACCGGCAAGCAACAACATTGATACCTTTCTCATCCATAAAGTCTTCAATCAGTACCTGGCCTACCTGGACGGGCGCATCTATCCGCAGGCGATGTATTTCTCGCGCAGCTTCCATCACGTGATTTTTTAATATCGGGCCTGTAGTTTTTACAGGGAGTCTTTCCCACAACGAGCCGGATATGGTAACAGTGGTGCTGAGGGCCCTGCGCGGGTCCGTGAATTCCTGATGGGCATACTTGGCTCCCCGGTTGCAACTGTGCCCAGAGATCTCCTTAATCTCATTTCCCTCATGTTCAAGCCGCAGGGGACAGCCTATGGGGCATGCGATGCAGGTATAGTGTTCGGTCTCAGATATCATCTTTTCCTTCCTCCGCCGGGAGAATATCGATACGCAAGGTCTCACCGTGAAATTTCTCAAGCAGATCAGGCTTGATCTTCAGCATGATCATCTCGGCAGGCACAACAAAACGGAGTTTCTTTTCCATCAAGTTTCCAACACGAATTCTGCATGGTTTCATTGCCTCCTTGCAACGCATGTAAATGGTGTGTTCCCGTTCAGGGCTCAATGAATGTGGGAGGCAGTAACGGAGATTATCGCCCGGTGAGAGCCCAATATTGTCCTTGGGGCGGCGTACACCCTGTGCCCATTCACCGGCAAACTGGCCGGCCAACAATGATTCCCGGGTTACGAAGTCCACAAGGTCGTGGACATGGAGGACATTCCCACAGGCAAAAAGCCCGGGCATGCTGGTCTCCATCGTACTAGATACCCATGGGCCGCCGGTGACAACGCTCAGACGTATGCCCAGCCTTTGCGAGAGCTCATTTTCCGGTATAAGTCCTATGGATAGAAGCAGGGTGTCACACTCGATGTCCGAGGCCCTGGACATATCCGGCCGAAAGTCCTGGTCTACTGGCGCGACAGTTATTTTTTCTAAACGGTCTCGGCCATGGATAAAGGCGACGGAAGTAGATAGATGTAGCGGGATTCCGAAGTCATCCAGACACTGAACCACATTGCGCGTGAGCCCGTTAGAGTAAGGCATGATTTCAAAGACACCTACTACCTCACACCCTTCCAGGACAAGGCGACGAGCCATGATAAGACCGATGTCCCCTGAACCCAAAATAGCAATGCGTTTACCAGGCAAATAACCCCTCATGTTGACCAATTTCTGTGCAAGTCCTGCGGTCAGAATGCCTGAAGGCCTTGTGCCTGGTATTCTAATGGCCCCCCTGGTTCGTTCTCGACAGCCCATTGCCAGCGCAACAGATCTGGTTTCAACGGTAAACAGGCCCTTTTCTTTATTCATTACATGAACACCTTTTGTGCCGTCGCTGTCTATGGCAATGCCGGAGACATAGCTGTCCGTAAATACATCCACGTCATGATCTATGACCTTCTCCAAAAAACGCTCGGCGTATTCTGGCCCTGATAGCTCTTCTTTAAAATAGTGCAGGCCGAAACCCGAATGGATGCACTGCATAAGGATTCCGCCCGCCTCCAGGCTGCGATCGAGAATTAACACCCGCTCCGCTCCCGAATCCCTCGCTCCGATGGCAGCGCCCATACCCGCCGGTCCGCCTCCCACCACAACTACATCGTATTTTCCTTCCATCCTTCCCAGCATAATTAGCTCTCTTTATCGACTTTGGGGTGCTGGGTGTTGACCATTTCTGAAACGATCCATGAATTACCACCACGTTTCGTTATTTGATGAAACGGCAGGCCCAGCCGCTCGGCCAGGATATCCATGCAACGTACAGTACAGAAACTGCCCTGGCATCGTCCCATTCCTGCACGGCTGCGAAACTTGATGCCATCCAGGGTTCTGGCGCCATGATCAATGGCATTGTGAACCTCTGCTTCGGTAACCAGCTCACAGCGGCAGACCATCTTCGCGAATAGCGGATTTTTTTTGATTAATTGCCCTTGCTCTTCAGCGTTCAGAGTGGCAAAACGTGGAGGGCCAGGGACATAAGGCATAAAATCATGTCTATATTCTAGAGAGAGCCCCTCAGCCCTAAGGATATCACAAACATATTCGGCTATGGCTGGAGATGCGGTGAGACCCGGGGATTGAATGCCTGCCACATTGATGAAGCCCTTCACCTTGGTGGTGCCGATGATGAAGTCATTGGTGTTGCTAACGGCACGCAGACCTGCGAATTCAGTAATTGTATCACGAGTCGTAATCGATGGGCATATCTTGCGTACAGAGTCGAATACCCGCCTTGAACCGTCTAGACTAGTTGAGACATCATGTCTGTCATCAGTGTCCTGTGCAGTAGGCCCAACCATGATTGTCCCGTCGAAGGTGGGGATAATCAAAATACCCTTCGTGGTCTTCTGGGGAACCGGGAATATGAGTCGGCGGACAAGGCCCTGGAGACGCTTGTCTAGCATGTATTCTTCACCCTTACGCGGATGTATGGTAAACTCATCTTGGCCTACCATCTGGGTCACTTTATCCGCAAAAACACCGGCGCAATTCAGCACAAAGTGTGCCCCTATTTTTTCGTGGGGGGTGTTAAGCACAAACCCGGATTTTTCTATATCGATATTTTCGACAGGACTTTCCACTTTCAGTTCCACGCCATTATCCACCGCGTTTTCTATCAATGCAAAGGCAAACTCATATGGATTGATCACCCCGGCAGACGGTGCATAAAGTGCGGAAATGATCGTATGGGAAAGGTTGGGTTCCTCGCGTTGCAGACGTTTTTGGTCCCAAATCTCCAGGCCTATTACTCCCTTTTCCTCCCCCTGTGTTTTCAATTTCCTCAAAACTGCAACGTCTTCTTCATTTTGTGCTACAACTAATTCACCGATACGTTTGAAACCGAAGTTGAGATCCCTATGCAGTGTATCAAAGAGTTCGTTTCCCCGAACGACGAGCTGGCCCTTCAAGGTCCCGGGAGAGCTGTGGTGCCCTGCGTGGATAATCCCGCTATTGGTCTTCGATGTACCGAAGCCGACCTCCGAGCACTTTTCCAAAAGCACGGTGCCGACGCTATAGCGCGAAAGCTCTCGGGCAATGGAGCAACCGACAACGCCCCCGCCTATTATTGCAACATCATACATAAACAAACCTTTCTAATGTCCTTTTCGCCTCCAGCCCAGTGAGGGATTTTTCACCGCAAATTATACTCAACGAATGTTCCTAACGGGGGCATTAAATAAGGCCTCGCATAACTCTTGTCCAAAAACGATTTTTGTCTGACAGCATTTCGCGTTAGAGTTTGCCTGAAACAGTAGTAACTACTCAGGTGGATAGACTGAAGGTAGAAGGCTGAAGGAAAATTTGAGTATGAACCATACAACCTGAGCAGTTACACATTTGAATTTATTTTGGACAGCAGTGGCCTCGCATCATCTTCAAATACCACGGGCTTGCCCGCCAGGAAGTGTGGAGGGCCCGCCCGTGGAGCGCCACAAGTGGAGATGTATTTTCAAAAGCTTATGCAAATTTATAGGAAGGAGCCTGAAATGGTCAAGCCAAAACTGCTGGATCAGGTAAGGGAAGCGATCGGCGCGAGGCTTATTTGCCCCTTCCTTCATTATGATTTTTTTCAGTTATTCCAATGGCTAATGTTCTGGAGGCTTAACGTTTTATCTGCCTCAATCTCCCATATAAAAGAGGTAGTAAGGCAGTATCAGCTCAGTAAACGGGCGTTAATCACCAGAGGATGAATAGGGCAGGGCTGGCAGTGGGACCTTGACCGTCTCCTGCCCCAGTTACCCCGAATTATTGAACTCTCACGTGAGACATGAAACCGCCATTATGTTGGTAAAGCCGGCATAATATTTGGTACTTCATACTGACCAGGGCAAATTTCTTGTTGACAATTTTGTTTAAGCTGTTTATGATTTATATAAGTCTAAACTTAATCAAACATTTCGAATGGAAGATTTTGTTTCAATTCTAAAGGCCTTGGCGGATGAAAACCGTTTTCGGATCATCAACCTGCTTTTGACCCATGACCTGTGTGTGGGCGCCTTGGCAAACCGCCTCCAGATCTCCAAGGCCGCTGTATCTCAACACTTGCAGGTCCTTAGAAAGGCCGGATTGGTCAAGGGGGAAAAGCGCGGCTACTGGACCCATTACGCAGTGAAAGGTAACGTCTTGAAGCAGGTTGCTGGCGGGCTTACTGAAATGTCAAATCAGACACCTGGTCCGGAAGGCATCTGCGGAAAAACGTTGCCTATGGCCACAACTATTATCAGGGAAGGGGGCAAAAGGCTGAAAGAAAGGCCCGAGGACTGCACTCCCGAACAGATTAAGGAAGGCCATGGGGACACAAGGGAACATCCATGTGAAACCGAGAAGAAGTAAGTGAAGATCGCGGTGAACCTTTCTTTGAGTTTTTCAAATTATGTCCGGGAAAAGGAAAGGCGCCTATGTATTACCTGTATGTGCTGCTACTTATTGCCATGGTGATCTCTTTTCTTGCTGATCGCAACAAGACTTATAAGGCCGTTAGAATCGGTTTCAAAAAGTTCACGCGGATCCTCCCTGCATTTGCAACAATGCTTATCCTTGTGTCTATCATCCTCGCGCTTGTGCCCGACAGTCTCATCCTGCATTACTTGGGGAAAAGCAATATGTCTAAAGGGGTTGTTATGGCGACCCTCTTTGGCTCCATAACACTTATGCCCGGCTTCATAGCTTTCCCTCTGTGTGGTATTTTGCTCCAAAAGGGAGTCACATATACGGTAATTTCCGCGTTTACCACTACATTGATGATGGTGGGTTTTGTGACCTTTCCTATAGAAAGAAAATATTTTGGAGCCAAAGTCGCAGCCATAAGAAATGCACTAAGCCTGTTCATCGCCGTCGTTGTTGCGGTTATGACAGGTGTTTTCTTTGGAGAGATTTTAAGATGAAGTCAAAAACACTGACTAAACACGCTAAAGTGGCGGGGTTTATTGCATACTCTCTTTTTCTCGTGCTTTCCTTTTGGATGGGTTTTGAGCCGGGCAAAAAGATAGGTCTGAATCTAGGCTACTTCTCCCTGGAGATGTTAAAGATCCTGCCCTTTGCGTTTATACTGATTGGCCTTTTTGAGGTCTGGGTCAAGAGAGAAACAATAGAAAAACACTTTGGCAAGAAATCAGGCCTGAGAGGTCATGTGGGAGGAATATTGCTTGCAGGTACCACGGTAGGGGGTCTATACGTGGCAGTTCCGGTTGCATATAGTCTTTATAGCAAGGGGGCGGATCTTGGTGTGATTTTCACCTATATTGCAGCTTCTGCCATCTGCCGGGTTCCCATGACCATTTTTGAAGCGTCTTTCCTGGGTATGAAATTTTCTGTCATCCGGCTTTCAGTTTCCATTCCTTTGGTCATATTGAGTTCCATGCTCTTGGGAAAATATCTTACCAAGAGAGGCTACGCAATCAAGGAGGGAGAATAAAGAACCGTACCCGTGCTGTTATATATCGCCCCTTTGCTTTGTTACCGAGTCGTTCTTTTTCCACTACCAACAATCTGCTATATACCGCAATGCTCTCCATGACGGCGATGCGTGATATGCCATACATAACCCGGCATGTAATGCTTTTTTTTAGTTCCAAAATCGAGTAGTTGGCTTGGTCTTTTGAATGTCCGGCCAGGGCGCGCGAGTCACATGGAGATGATAAAAAATCTTGATACTACCTGAAGTTCCTTATAGTCTAGCAACCTGACAAAATCTCTATTACCCCCTAAGAGAAAGGAGGAAAGGCGTAATCATGGTAAAACTGCCTAAAATACTTGCAATGGATACCGGCGGTACAATGACGGATACGTTCTTTATTGACGAGAATGGCCGGTTCGTAGTGGGAAAGGCACAGACCACTCCGGAGGATGTAGCGGTAGGAGTTTTAAGCTCCTGCAAAGACGCTCTTTCCTACTGGAAAATTTCGCTTACCGAGGCATTCCCTTCCTTGGTTACCGCCATATACTCCGGGACCATCATGCTGAATCGCTTACTTGAGCGCAAGGGGAGAAAAGTCGGTGTCATTGTCTCAAAGGGGGCAGAGGATTACTTTAGACTGGAGAGAGGTGCCCAGACCTACCTTGGATATTCTTATTCTGACAGGCTCCATGTCTGCACTCATCAACATAATCCACCCTTGGTTCCCTTTCATCTCATCCGTGGTGTTGCGGAGCGAATCGACGTGGTAGGCGATGAGGCCATTCCTTTAAACGAAGAAGAGGCCAGATGCGCTGTGAACGAGCTCCTGGATCAAGGAGTTGAGTCACTGTGTATTAATTTCCTTTTTTCTTACCGTAATCCGGCCCATGAACTGCAAATGAAAGACATTGCGGATGAGATCATAGCGGAGCGGAATACAGATATTCCAGTTTTCTTAGCTTCCGAATACTATTCCGTCAGGGGAGACTTTCCCAGATTGAATACCCTCGTAGCTGAGGCCTTTGCTGCGGAACCTTCTCGCGAACAGATGAAGAACATCGATCGTAGAATAAAGGAGCAAGGAGCCAATATTGACATGCGCATAATGGCCTCTCACGGCGGATCTGTTTCCATTGAAACCAAAGAACTCGCGCGCACACTTGTCTCTGGCCCCATCGGAGGAGTTATAGGCGCGAAATGGCTCTCTGAGAGAATTCATGTGGAAGATGTTCTTTGTGCTGACATTGGCGGAACCTCTTTTGATCTTGCAGTAATTACAAAAGGCCACTACGAGGTCAAGCCCTATCCTGATATGGCGCGCATGTTTCTGGTTATCCCTCTTGTGGAAATCGACAGTGTAGGCGCGGGTACCGGTTCATTTATACGCATAAATCCCACATCGGGTCGTGTGGAAATCGGGCCCGACTCTGCTGGTTATCGAATTGGAGTTTCTTGGCCGGAGGGAGGTCTTGATACTCCCACCATCACGGACTGCGACCTTGTGTTAGGTATGATCGATCCAGACTATTTCCTGGGAGGAGACATCAGATTAGATAAAGAACGGGCCCATGATGAGATCAGAGAGAAAATCGCTATCCCCTTGGGCCTTGATGTCTATCAGGCCGCCAGCGGCATAAAGGAAATCTTTGAGTCGAATTTGAAAAATGAGTTACAGGCCCGGGTCCTGGCCAAAGGCTACACACCCCTTAATTATACGCACCTCTCATACGGAGGGGGAGGTCCCCTCCATGTAGCAGGGTATTGTGAGGGGCTGGGTTTCCGTGATATTCTTGTCCCATCCTGGGCCGCGGGGTTCAGTGCCTTTGGTTGCTCATGCAGCGATTTTGAGTACAGCTTTAACGTCTCTTTAGATCTCCCGATAAAGCCGGATGTAACGGCGGATGAAAAGGAGGGACTGGCGGAGATGATTAATGGACAGTGTGCCTTTCTTAGAGAAAAGATTGTGGGGGAGTTTGCCAAGGGTGGTATCGGTGAAGATGATATAGATTTCAGAATTCATTTGCGAATGCAGTACCTGGGGCAACTTCGCGATCTTGAGGTCAAGACGGACCTGGAGTGGATGGAAGGGGCCGGGGCCCTTGATCAGATGATTGAAAAGTTTGAACAACTTTATGCAAAGGTCTATGCACGCTCTGCGAGTTCTCCGGAATTGGGCTACTTGATAACCCAGCTCGTCTTCTCCGGGGTTGTGGACGTAGAAAAACCGGCCTTACCTGTAGAAAAGCCGGCCGGTGAGGAACCCCCCTCAAATGCCTCAAAGGGGGAAAGGAATGTTTATTGGAGTGGGAGATGGCAAAAGGCCTCCATCTGGGAGATGGAAAGACTCCTGGCGGGGAATTGTCTTACGGGTCTTTCTATCATTGAAAGCCCTGCTACCACATTTGTGGTGCCGGAGGGTTCATCAGCCTATCTGGATGAGCATCGAATCTTCCATCTGAGATGGCAATAATATGGGCAAGAGTGAAAAAAACAGGGGGACTTCATATGTCAAAATTTTTAGACAAAAAAGGTAGGTTCAAAGACGAGTACAGACCAATAGGATGGGACGGGATGACCCTTAAGGAAATGCTTGAGATCTCAGAGAGGCTTTTTTCGGAGACCAGCCATTACTATGGGGTGAAAGATTTCAATCTTAAGAATCAGGATCCTATTCGATACGAAAAGATTTTCTCCAAGCTCCGTGGTGGATTAGTCACTGCCAGAGAGACGGCAATGAACATCTCTGCCTCTCCTATTGTACAGGAACTGGGAGAGCTTTGCTTCGCACTTTACTCGCCAGAAGGAGACTCGGTTGCACTATCCACCGGAATCATTGTGCATGTCCATACCATGAGTGATGCTATCAAGTTTATGATCCGCAATGAATATGAATCAAATCCGCGCATACAGCCCGGGGACATCTTCAGCAATAACATCCCCAAGATCGGGGATGTGCACAACGCTGATGTGCAGACGATTGTCCCTATCTTCCGGGAAAATGAACTTGTGGGATGGGCTGGAGGTGTTACCCATGTCATGGATATTGGTGCTTCAACACCAGGAAATGTCCCTGTCGGCCCCATCTCCAGTTATGAGGACGGTCTGGATCTGACGGCCAACAAGATCGGAGAAAATGACATTGTCTACCGGGATCATGAAATCCGGTGCGAAATGGGCACACGTACACCCATGTTCTGGAAGCTGGATGAGCGTTGCCGGATTGCAGGGTGTCACATGATACGCGATGCCGTGGAACGTGTTATCCGTGATGAGGGCATAGATGCCTATAAGGGCTTTATACGTGAGGTTATTGAAGATGGCAGACGGTCTTTTATCAACAGGATCCGGGAGCTTTTGATCCCCGGAAAATATTTTGCCCCTGTCTTTGGTTTCATCCCGCTGAAGGGCGAGGCAGGGCTACCTGATTATGCGGCTATTGATATCCTTATCCACGCACCCTTAGAGCTAAATGTGGGTTCTGACGGAAAGATAAACCTCTCTTTCGATGGCACTGTTAAATGGGGTCATCATTCCTTCAATTGCACGCCGAGCGCGATGCAGGGTGCCCTTTGGGTACTTCTCACTCAGATGGTAATCCCGAATGACAAGATCAATGACGGCGCCTATTTTGCCACTTCTCATTACTTCCCACCCTATACCCTCGCAAATCCAGTAGAAAAAGAGGCAGCTACTGGAGCGGCATGGGTTTTTCTTATTCCGGCCTTTACCGGATTAGTGCGAAGCCTTTCAAGAGGCATGTTCGCTCGTGGCTATGTGGAGGAGGTAATGTCCAGTTATGCCACAACCGCGAATGGTTTGCAGGGAGGCGGCAAGGATCAGTATGGCAATGATATCGGCATGCTCAGCCTGGAATTTTCGTGCGTGGGAGGAGGGGCTCGAGGCGTTTGCGACGGTTTGGACTATGCAGCGGCAATGTGGAACCCTGAGGCGGATATGGGAGATATGGAGATCTGGGAGCTTATAATGCCTCTACTCTACCTTGGCCGCAGGGTGAAGCCTAACACAGGTGGCCTTGGCAAATACCGTGGAGGCAGCGGGTTTCAGTCTGTTTACTGTATCTGGAAGTCGGAAGACCTTGTAATGCAAAATATCAATGATGGAGGGAGCTATCCCAGCCCCGGGATTTTTGGTGGATATCCTGGCGCCTCGGGCTATCGCCATAATGTCTTGGATACTGACCTTTTGGAGCGTTTCCAGCAGCGTATGCCGTATCCCATTAAAGAGGACGATACAGCAGATTCTGAGATATCGAAATTCTGCAGTGGCAGGCACCTGTTTGACAACCGTACAATGAATTACCCGTACCGCATGCGTCACAGCGACCTATATTACTCGCCTATGAATGGTGCCGGCGGGCTGGGAGACCCTTTGGAGAGGGGTCCGGAACTCATTGAAAAGGACCTAAACGGTAACTTCGTTTTGCCACGTTATGCTCAAAGGGTTTATGGCGCAGTTACCCACCAAGATGAAGATGGGTTCTGGCACGTTGACGCCAGGGCCACGGAGAGGTTGCGACAGGAGATGAGGGAAGGGCGGGCTAGCCGAGCGATGCCGGTGAAAGAGTTTATCACCCTGGAACGCGAGAAGATCTTGAGCGGAGACTTCAGGGTAGAAGTAAAGCGGATGTATAACCAATCTCTGGAACTCTCCACCAGTTGGAGGGAATGGTTTTTGACATTTTGGGATCTTCCTGATGATTTTCGTTTTACCCCGACCGCAGAAAGCCACGGGTCTAGTCCCGACATTTTGCGGTCGGGATTAAGGTCGGGATGTCGCAACACTAAAGCGCAGGAATAACAGGATAGCTACGTGAATTGCAAAGATAAAGGAGTATTCAATATGTCCGGTTACAGCAAGGAAACATTGGAAAAATTGATTGACGGAAGGCTTCCTTGGAATGATGTAAAGCAGATCATGAGCAGCTTTAAAGATCCTGACCGCTTTGATAAGATAATTGAGATCCTTCAAGAGAAGGTGCCATGGGAAGAGCGGATCCTTTTACCTTTGGCACTCCACCTCTATATAGTTGAGAAGAAAGACGGCACACGGGTGGTTAAGTGTGACTGTGGTTTTGAATTTGGTGATTATCACAAGAACTGGAAGATGGAGGCCTTGATATATGTGCGAGATACTGAGGAACAAATGCAGGAGATATACCCGCCACTCATGCATTCTGATCCGGAGGTGACAGTCTTGAGAGAATACTACTGTCCGGGCTGCAAGACGCAGTTGGAGGTGGAAGCAGTGCCCCCTGGATACCCGGTCATCTTTGACTTCCAGCCAGACCTGGAGGCCTTTTACAGAGATTGGCTGGGAAAGGAGATAAAAGGAGGAAATAATGCTGGCATTTAGTAAGGACTGGATAGAAGCCCTGGCAGAGAAATTACGCAACAATGCAGAATATCAAAAAGCGGCAAAGGGTTTTGATTCTCTGTTTCAGTTTGTTGTGGAACCTGTCCCGGGCAAGGGAATTAGAGATCGTTATGCGGTAGGGCTCAAGGCCCCTCAATGCGATGAAACATGGGAGGGGACCAGAAATGATGCAGACTACACCCTCTCCGGCCCCTATAACGTTTTCTATGATGTCCTTCACGGAAAGATAGGGGTGACAAGGGCGATAGCCATGCGCAAGCTACGTGTGAAAGGCAACCTTGCTAACCTCTTAAAGTACAAGCGTGCTATAGACCTCTTTATTGAAACCCTTGGCCAGGTGGAGACTGAATTTGAAGGTGAGTGGAAGTAAAAGGGTCAATCGTAGATTTTACGTCATGACATTTGTCCGTGTTTCAGGCACGTTTTCAGGGGTGGCCGTTGTCTGGCCGTTTCGGAAAAGAATTTGACAACATAGGAACCATGTTCAATCGCTGGAAGAGAAAAAACGGCTACAGGGATGTCCTGGCCATCAGCCTGCCGCTGGTGGCCTCCATGGGCTCCATCACCCTGATGCAGTTCACGGACCGGATATTTCTGGCCGGCTACTCCATGGATGCCATCAGCGCGGCGCTGCCCGCCGGCATTGCATCTTTCACGGCAATCTCCTTTTTCATGGGAGTTGCCAACTATGTGAACGCGTTTGTCGCGCAGTATACCGGCGCCCGGTCGTTCAATCGAGTAGGGGCCTCGGTTTGGCAGGGCATCTACTTTTCTTTCATCGCGACCATTTTTCTTGCGTCGCTCTCTTTCATTTCTGGACCGATCTTTGATCTGATCGGGCATTCTCCGCACGTCAGGGACTTGGAGGTGCGTTATTTCAACATCCTCACCCTCGGAGCCGGGCTGGTGGTAATGGGATCAGCCATGGCCTGTTTTTACACCGGAAGGGGCCTCACGCGGACCGTGATGCTGGTCCATCTATCAGGTGCCGCCGTCAATATCCCCCTGGATTACTGCCTGATTAACGGCATAGGCCCATTCCCGCGGCTCGGCATCGTGGGGGCGGGCATTGCCACTGTCACCGCATACGGGGTTATCGTGACTATCCTTTGCCTGCTAATGTTCAGCAGAAAAAACAGGGCCCGCTTCGGGACCTGGAGAGCGAGGGCCTTCGACAGGACCCTTTTCGGTCGGTTGATGCGTTACGGAGCACCCAGCGGAGTGCAGTTCTTCTTGGAGATTTCGGGTTTTACATTCTTCATACAGATGCTGGGAAGGTTGGGTGATATCCAACTCGCGGCCTCCAATATCGTTCTCTCCATCGAATCACTTTCGTTCATGCCCATGATCGGATTTCATATCGGCAATGCCACCCTTGTGGGACAGGCCATCGGCAGCGGGACCCCGGATGACGGCATGGTCGCCACGGGAAGTGCGCTCAAGATCACCATGATTTACATGGCCCTTATCTCTTTCATTTTTGTATTCATTCCCGAACCCCTCCTGCATCTGTTTCAAATGCAGGGGCACACACCCTCCCAATACGGAGAAATAATAGACCTTGGAGTGATCCTCCTGCGGTTCGTGGCTGTATTTTGCCTCTTTGACTCTCTGAACCTGATTTTTTCCGGGGCCATAAAAGGGGCAGGGGATACACGCTTCATCATGTGGACAATTGCCGCCATGAGTCCAGGATTGATGATTATTCCGACTTATCTGGCCGTGGAGGTCTTTCATGCAGGAATCTATACGGTCTGGACAATTGCCACGCTTTATGCCTCTGCCCTGGGTCTTGCCTTCATGCTCCGTTATCGTCAGGGCAAATGGAAAGAGATGCGTGTTATCGAGGAACCATTGAAAAGATACTGCGCAAGAACGAGAGTATTTCAGGAAGGCCCTGGAAATATTTGAACGTCTTGGAACCCTGATTGAGCCGGACAAGGTGAAGAAAGAATTGGCTGACTTGCCCGAGAAATGAAATAATATAGGCACTAACTTTTCCGGTTTATCCTGGTTGGGTTAATGCTATTAGAGCGACTATTTGAAACTGCTCAGGTTGTATGGTTCACGGTTCAGTGTTAGTGGCTGATTTTGTAGAATCCGATAGGATTACATAAACTTAGGTTATCTTTAAATCCAAGGTGCTGTTCAATGGCTAAGGACACAACTTTGACAGTTTGACACGGTCGGATCCCTAACGCCAAAATTCTTCGCATACTGTGTGGGACTAGTCAGGTATTTAGGTTGAAGAATGAAGAATGAAGGAGGAAGTATTTTCAATAAGCAAACCGAGACAGCTTCCCTTTCAGCTTGCTCAAATTTTCCTTCAGCCTTCTACCTTCAGTCTATCCACCTGAGTAGTTACGACTATTTAAGCTTAAACATCAGAAAAGGGGGGAAATGCTGATATGTCCGGTCTGCCGATTGATATGCCCATAACAGAAATCATCACGAAAAGAAAATCCTGGAGAACCTATAACGGAAAACCTGTTGAGAGTGAAAAAAAGGAACAAATTTTAAATTTTATGACCACATTGGATAAGCCGCCGTTTGGCGCTGAAGCACGGTTTCAGATGGTTGATCTGGATTTGAAAGGAACGGGTAAAGTATCTGGCACTTACGGTGTTATCAAAAGGGCAGAAACATTTATTGCAAGTATTGTTAAAAAAAATCCTATGGATATGGAAGATGTCGGATTTTTATTTGAAAAGATTATTCTTTTTGCTACAGCCATCGGACTTGACACCTGCTGGATGGGAGCAAGCTTCAGCAGGTCTCTTTTTTCCGGAAAAATAGGACTCAAACCTGAAGAAACGATCCCTGTTGTCAGCCCTATCGGATTCAGGGCCGGCAGACGAAGTTTAACGGATGCCGTTTTTCATATGAGCGCAGGATCAAAAAATCGCAAGCCATGGTCAGCTCTTTTTTTCGACAGGACATTCAATTTGTCTTTAGGCAAAAAAGATTGTGGAAAACTTGAAGTTCTTTTTGAAATGGTCAGGCTTGCGCCTTCTGCTGTAAACAAGCAACCCTGGCGCCTCGTACTTGATGGGGATAAAGTTCATTTTTTTCTAAAACGAACCATGGGGTTTGAAAGCATGTTTAAGATGGATTTGCAGCGCATTGATATGGGAATCGCCATGTGCCATTTTGAACTCGCGGCCAATGAAGTTGGTGTTGAGGGGCGATGGAAGGTTAAAGAGCCGGATATTGAATCACTGCCGGATGGAATTGAATATGTTGTTAGCTGTGAATGTTATGGTGATTTTTAAAAACATATTCTTTTTCTAAAAGATATCCGAGAATAGGGCAAGATATGCCAAAGATAATATGTCCCAAATGCCAGCGTGAACATCCTGATGATGCGAAGTTTTGCATGGAATGCGCGCATCCCCTTCAGGCACGGGAACAAGCCTCTCCCATAGTGAAAGGGGTCACCCATTAAATATCAAATCAGAAATAACGAAATTCTGATAGTCGCAATCGCAATTTTCTACAGAAAGCCATTACAACCCAAACGATTTGATCCAGGAGGTAAAAAATTATGACGCAGCCTACTCCAAATAATGTTCGTGATGCCATTGCCGCAGTTAACGATAACTTAATGGTCACCTTCAGTAGGGGTGATGCCGCTGGCCTGGCGGACCTTTACACAGAGGATGGACAGGTCTTACCGCCCAATAGCGATATCGTGAAGGGCAAGCAGGCGATCCAGGGTTTCTGGCAGGTTAACATGGAAATGGGAATAAAAGAGGTGAAATTTGAGACCGTCGAGCTGGAGAGTCATGGTGATACAGCCATCGAAGTATCGAGATACACGCTCCGCGGTGAGGGTGGGCAGGTGCTCGACAAGGGCAAGTACATCGTCATTTGGAAGAAAGAGAAGGGGCAGTGGAAGCTGCACCGGGATATATTTAACAGCAGCATGCCTGCTTAAAACGATATGCCTTCAAAAGGGCTGCAGGAGTGAGGCCTATGAATGATTTGATATTCCGCACCGCGACTGAGCTGGCAAACGTTATCCGCGACGAGACTGCATCTGCTCAAGAAGTCTTGGATACGCATCTGCGTCACATTGCCAAACACAATCCTGGCCTAAATGCCATCGTCACACCCAATGAAGAAAAGGCACGACAACGGGCACAGGAGGCCGACGCTGCTTTGGCACGAGGGGAAGTATGGGGGCCCTTGCACGGAGTACCTGTGACCATCAAGGACGTATTTGAAACGGCTGGCCTACGGACCACCAGCAGCTTTAAACCCCTGGCAAATTACATCCCGCACCAAGATGCAACTGCTGTGGCTCGTATACGAGGAGCCGGAGCAATCATCTTGGGCAAGACCAATCTGCCTATGCTGGCTTCCGACATCCAAAGTAACAGCCCTTTGTTCGGGCGGGCAAACAATCCCTGGGACACTACCCGCACTCCAGGTGGGAGTACAGGGGGAGGAGCAGCCTCTGTCGCCGCAGGCCTGTCGCCGCTGGAGATCGGGAGTGATCTGGGCGGATCTGTCCGAATCCCTGCTCATTTCTGTGGCATTTTCGCTTTGAAAACCTCTGAACATTTGGTATCCCTTGCCGGGCATATCCCTGAACCTCCAGAAGCGCCCAGGGCAGTAAGGCACATGGCCGTGATTGGCCCATTGGCGCGCTCTATTGCGGATTTGCGTTTGGCCCTTTCTCTGATTGCTGGTGTGGATGGACGAAGATGGGAGGTCCCTCCTGTTTCCCTGCCGCCGGCAACAAAGCGTTCCTTGCGAGAGTATCGTGTTGCTTGGACCGATGACTTTGGCGGCATTCCAGTGACCCAAGACACACGAACAGCGCTGGAAACACTTGCAGAAAAATTGGCTCAGGCAGGCTGTCGTGTCGAGAGACTTAATCCGCCGGAGTTTAGCTTTAGATTGGCCTGGGAGACCTGGGGAGAAATAGTCGGTTCAGAAATCGGCGCCGGCATGCCCCTTGTCCCACGCCTTCTGACAGGCATGCAGTTTAGAATGATGTCCGATTCTTCTCTCATCAAACGCAGTGTCCTGCGGGGACTCCGACTGAACATGCCCCGCTATGTAAAGGCACTGACGCAACGCGATGCGTTGATTTCAAAGCTGGAGGATTTCCTTTCCGAGTGGGACGTATGGCTATGTCCAGTAAGTGCGGGGCCAGCTTTTACCCACTGCAAAACAGGGCACGCGATTGAAGTAGACGGACAGAAGGTACCTTACTTTTTAGCGAGCATGAGTTATACAATTGTATTCAACTTGACGGGCAATCCCGTTGTTGTGATACCAACGGGCAGCTCAAAGGAAGGATTGCCCATTGGGATTCAGGTGGTGGGACGACGCTGGCAAGATATGGAGCTCTTGGCTGCTGCTGAGGCACTCACTGAAGTGACCGGGCCATTTAGGCGTCCACCAGGATACTGAAAACCCGTTGATTTTCCCATTCTGCCTCATGCCGCGGGGTTTTAAAAGATCGGGTCAAGGCCCTGGCAGTTTTGTTTTAGACTGGCGACACAAAAGGATTCAATAACAAAAAGGAAAGCGCTCGAATCTGCGTTTGACTATCATACATTCTTATTGCTGTCCAAAATAAATTCAAATTGCGATATTTTCTTAGGTAAGTGTCTAAAAGTCCTTAACACATATATCGTATCAAAAATCAGGTTGTCATCCTTATTCACCGCCCGTTCGCTACGCTCACTCAAGCCGCAAAGAACCCAAAGCTTAGGGTGTTTTGAAACGCGCTATGATTATCAGTCGAAGATGTAGTGCATTTACATAAGACGGAGCAGTCTTTAAATTGTCGCCTCTCACGACAATTTAAAAGAACAAACTTCTCGGCGTGCTCAGCGCCTCTGCGGTGAAATTTATAACCTTGCAAAACCGTTTTTGGACAAGAATGAATGAAAACATATCACTAATCTCACCATCCTATTTGAAAATTCCGCATACGTTGTCGGGTCCTAAAGCGTCAGAGCTCAGAAGATCATTATATTATTCTCTTATCACAGGATTGGGTGAGGTTGTGATACATAGCAGGTATCACCACTCCAAGGATGTGAAGGAAGGCCCAAATTTGATACTATCAAAAGTGAAGTCTTGCATGCAGATGTGTTAGTTTCAGTAGTCCTCTTGTTGTCTTTTTATTCTATTTTGCAGTATGACTTGTCTCCTCACTTTGAGATTTGGCAATTCTTGAATTCATCACGTTTTCTTACAAGCCATAATACTTCGTGATTATCTCGCTTTTCTTTATGCAAAATTCCTTGGACGATTCCGAAAGCGGATTGTTCTTGACATTTCACAGAGATTGATGTTTAATTAAAAATAAGTTTTCCCTCCGTCATTCATTTAGCTTCAGTTTAGGGCTTCAGCTATGGAAAAGCGCCTCGAATACTGCATGCCCTGCTCCTGACAGAACGCTATCTGTTCTGTAGGGAGCGCTTTATCATTGTTTTTCCAAAAGACAAATTTAATCCATCCCTTGCAATCATACTATGTTACACGAGGGAGTAAACATTATGAAGGAATCCATGGAGTGCCGAAGTTTTTTGATTCTGCTCTTGGTTTTATCGTTAAGCACTGGGTTTTTTGCCTTTGGTTGTGGTGGCGGGGACGACGACGAGCGGCCACCTCTTCCGCAGCCCAACTTGGCGGGGACGGCTGTTCTGGATTTGAAGCTTCTCATCTCGAACAACGGGGCACCGCCAGCGGACGCATTTCCCGGGTACACACCCATATCGATGGACCTGAACGAGGGAACCGGCGGGGATTATGTCTGGCTGTACTACAAACTGGGCATGGCGGACGGGTCGGAAGGTGTTCCCATAAGCGAGATCTATACTGTGGACGAGACAGACGGAGAGAATGTGAAGTCCGAGAATGACACGCAATTGTCAATCAATCTGAATTCCAACAGCGCGCTCAACGGGGACAAGATCTACCTTGCATTTCGAAACTCTGACTGGCCAGTTGTTCGCGGCATCGCGGTCGCCAATTATGATAACTATGACGACACGACTGTGATCAAGTACGCTCCTCCGAGTGTCGAGAATGAGTATCCCGTCGTTTGGGTACAGGAACAACTGAAGGGCGATTTATCGTCTTCTCCGCCTGGACCGTGGGGAGCTGCCCCGCAAGATCTCAACGAGGGTACATCATGGTTGGCCACCTTCCCGCTTATTTATGTTACTGACTACATATACATCGGTTACTGTGTGGACCAGGAAGTGTACGACTGGCTCCAGCAGCAATGATTTAAGGAAGAGAGAAAGGGGTCAAGTCTTTGTTTGACTTTTAGATAAAACGATGTTTAACTTCTCAACACGGCTCTTGAGATTTCTGTTCCTTACCATCTCGCCTTTTATTTTTTTTACAATACTGCTGACGGTACTGTATTTTTCGATCCCAAATTCTTGCCCGATATCTTTTAGCCTTTCACCCCTGACACCCCTTACAAGGTAAATAGCCACATTCCTGGGCTCATTAAAGTACCCTCTTCGTGATACAAAAAGATTACTCTTGTTCACCCCATAGAGTTTACACACCTCTTCTTTTATCCTATTTATCTCAGGGGCAAGAATTCCGGCCTCAGGTACTTCCCCATGCCTTTTCATACCAAAATATATTTTTTTAATCCTATCAACAAAACCCTTGCTACCAATTACAGGTGGCAACTTCTTTCTTGCTAATATCTGATTAATCTCCTCAGGTGTCTCCCTGGAAACAAATTGCCTATATCTATTGATTCTTTTTGCCCTGTCTTTGGAGATTATTGAAAGGATGAAGTCTTTATGCAACCAGTCCCATTTTTTGGCATAAGACAAGTATCCCCTATGGCTGCTCCATTCCTGTATTTTGTGGACCAATCCCGCCTCCAAAGGATTCCTATGGATGTATCTAATCAATTCAAGAAGATAACTGTCTCCATCAACCAGAATAGACTTATAACGGCCCCTGAATAGCTGGCCATCGCATTGGATGAGATCTATTGAAACGCTGCGTGTACACCCCATTTACGTGCCTCATTGACCTGGATATGTTGGCATCGGGAGTCTGCACTAACAGGTGATAGTGGTTGGTCATCAAACAATAGGCGGCAATCTTCACATTATAGATCTCAACCACTTCTTTGAGTAAATCAATAAAAGCGTCATAATCGCCTTTTTCCAAAAAGATGTCTTCTCCTCGCCTGCCACGATTCATCACGTGATACCATGCATCTGGATACTCTATTTTTAATGGCCTGGAAATGATTCCCTTATAGACTAAAACCAATAAATAGTCAAACAAAGACTTGACCCCTTTAGT
>CAYYPQ010000014.1:2115-66323 GCA_964473615.1 uncultured Desulfobacteraceae bacterium | reverse complement strand
ACAAAAAATACGTCAGCGAAATTATGAATCAGAGCACTAAGTGGAAGACTTGGCACGCCTGTTCAATATAGTCGATCTCTTCTTGATATGCCCCTACCGCTGGCCGGAAGACCCTGTGGTAGGGTGGTGGGTGGGCACCATTTTCCTGGCATTATGGTCTATCATTGCAGGTGAGTTGACCAGCTTTATAGCCTTTAGGGTCAATCGTTTCCACGTGAGAGACGTGGTTCGGGAAACGGCACAATTGCACAACCAGTCGATGAGTGCCCTCAGGGTAGGTAACAAAAAGGCTTATAGGGCAATCAATTGGCTGGCCAATGAGGCCTATGGCAGGACCATCTTTCTGGAATTTGCCATGGCCGCATCTTCATTATGGCCTATCCCTTTTGCGCTCGCATGGTTGCAAACAAGATTTTCCAAGGTACAATTTCCCCTTCCATTTTATGTGCCCCTTGTTGGGGACAGGGTAAGCTATCCCTTCGTCTTTATTCCCTTGTATATTTTAATAAGAATATTATTTGGAAAAGCCAAAGAACATTTTAGACCAAAGGGGTCCTAGCCCCTTGCAGCCAGGAATTTTTTTAATTGTCCCTTATAATACCCTATATCCTTTGTGGCCAGCTTGACGGCCTCTCTGCAAGTCTCAACGGCCTTACCAAAGGAGCCGTTGGCATAATAGGCCTCTGCTAATGTATCAAGAAACACGGGAGATTTCTTTAGTGCTACTGCCCTTTTTGCGAGATCGAGGGCGCGAGCATTATCTCTAAATTCATCACTGGGGGCCGTAACCAGGAGCCAGGCCAGATTGTTCAATGCCACTCCCTGATTTGGATCCAGGGCAATGATCTTTTCATATGTCACAATTGCCTTTTGATATTTCCCTGTCTGCTGGTAGACCATGGCAAGATTCTGGTAAAGGTTTATGTTTTGCGGTTCCTTCAAAAGCTGCTGGTTAAGGACATTTTCAACGAGGTCGTAAGTCAGATGCTGTTTCATTGGACCAAAATTTAATAGATACGTCAGCCCCCCCATACAACCCAGATAGATCAAAAAGGAGATAAATACGAAACGATTATGATGTCGAATAAGGCCCGGGTCTCTCAAGGTCCGCCACAGGTAGTCCACCCGTTCCCTGATGCTGAAATGGTGCCAGCTCGGGAGGTCTCTGGTCTTTCCACTAAGAAGGGCAATCTTTTCCAGGGAGCTGATGGTGTGCCCGGGTGTCCCCATGATCACGCTGGAATAAAGGTCGGCCTGACGCTCGAAATTGCGCATAAAGAAGCCCATGATATAGCGAAAATAGACAAATATTGTCATCAGCATGGGAACAGATAATAACAGGTAAAAGAGGTTAATGGCCTGTGGGCCTTTGCCGGAAATCACCTTCAGAATAGAGGGGTTCAAAGAAAAAATATAAAAGAAAAGGTCATACAGCCCAAAAGATAGCGCCATAAATCCCACGAAAAAGAGGATATAGAAAAGGAGGTGGCGGTACTTGGCATGCCCCATCTCGTGCGCTAGTACTGCCTTCAATTCCTCTACAGAAAGGACCTCCAATAGGGAGTCGGTGATAAGGATGTATCTATACCTGGGCAGTATGCCCATGATTCCTGCCGTCATCATCCTCCCTTCAAAAATTGGCCATTTGACGATATGACGGCATTTAAAGCCCTTCTCGCGTAGAAATGCCACTAACTGGTTGGCCTTTTCTGATTGCTGAAGCGGTTTACAGCCCCACCAATACTGCACGAACATCGGCATAAAGATCATGAGGAGCGTGAGAAAGATTGCGAAAAAGACTATCTGCCCCTCGATACTATTCATAAAAGAGTCAGGTCCAAACCAGGGACTAAGGGCAATGAGGTCATATACGAAGGAGAGGACCATCCACGGGAAAAGGATGGGAAAATTCAGCCTTAGGTTAGACTGTATGTAGGATCGCCTTGTAATACCGTGCTGAATTATAGAACGGTAGGCCGGATATGCGAAATACCAGATCGTGCTCAGATAAAAGAAAAACAGTGATAGGGCAATTCCTCCCTGTAGCACCGTGAGGCCTTGGGCCACCGGGATCATCTGGATCCACGCCTTCAGGCTGAAGAGATAGACATCCAGCCCAAATAAAAAAACGGCCAGGACGGAAAATTTGGCTATCAGGCTATGATATTGACTGGTGAGAAGGCTGTCAGCCCTTTCAAGGCGGCTCGCGTGATCAAGGCGTTTCTGCAGGTTAAGGAATGCAAAGCGACAGTATCCCGCAAAAATAAACCAGCAGACAAAAAACATGGAAAGAGAGAAG
The DNA here is from genome assembly GCA_964473615.1 of uncultured Desulfobacteraceae bacterium. Classification (GTDB taxonomy): domain Bacteria; phylum Desulfobacterota; class DSM-4660; order Desulfatiglandales; family Desulfatiglandaceae; genus CAYYPQ01. The sequence continues at coordinate 64,024 of CAYYPQ010000014.1, read as the reverse complement.
GGAAGGGAATTTTCGGGGGTGTTGTCGGGGTAGTTTATGCTAAATATTAGAAGGACGACAATAAAATAGATAATGTTGTTGAACATAGCTCTCAGTTGTCCACTGTCCGCAGTTGGTTATCATTTCCAGACACCAATCAGTTTATTAAATCACCATCTTCCTTTACGAATTCAAGCCTTCCGCCTCCAGATGGGAGCCATGGGTCAGCCTGCAAAACGATATCAACTCCATACCTGGACTCAAGTTGTGCCAGTTCCTTTCTCTTCTTGTTCTGAAGATATGTGGCGACATTCATGGGAAGGACCCCTTTCACCTGTCTGATCCCCTTTCTTGATACCCCCATCCAAATCTGGCGCAGGAACGACACCGAGGCAGATTCAACTGAAAGGACTAGCCCCCTCCCATGGCATTGATGGCATATCTGGTAGCTTCTGGATTCTATTGAGGGCCTTAGTCTCTGTCGTGATAGCTCGAGAAGACCAAATTTTGAGATATGGGATATATCGGTCTTTGCTCGATCCTTTTTTGTTTCTTCGCGGAGCAACCTCTCTACTTCCTTAATATGTTTCTTGTCCCTCATATCAATAAAATCAATGACCACAAGCCCCCCCATATCTCTCAAACGAAGTTGACGGGCGACTTCAACAGCGGCCTCGAGATTGGTCTTAAAGGCCGTAGCCTCAACCCCTCCCCCGGCTATTGCACGTCCTGAATTCACGTCTATCGAGATCAGTGCCTCGGTTGGATCTATGACAATAGAACCGCCCGACTTCAAGGGCACCCTGTTGCTATAAATAGCCTCAATCTGTTTCTCAACCTCGTGGTGGGCAAATATAGGCCGCTTCCCCTTGTAAAGCTTTACTCTCCCCCTATGCCTTGGAGAGATGATCTTCATGTAGTCCTTTACCTTGTAGAGGGTCTCCTTATCATCTACGAGCACCTCAGTGACATCGCTCGAGAAATAATCTCTGAGAGTGCGAAGGCAAATGTCCTGCTCCTTGTAAATGGGTGTGAGTGGAGGGGCATCTTTCACCCTCTTCTTGATATCCTCCCACATCCTTAAAAGCCTATTAAGGTCCTTGGATAGATCCCTCTTGTTCTGTTTCAGGGCCGCGGTCCTGACTATGTATCCGATACCCTCTGGGAAATTAAATTGGGCCATAATGGACTTGAGACGGAGGCGCTCCTTCTCGTCTTCGATCTTTCTCGAGACACCACCCGACGTGCTCCCGGGGGTCAGGACCAAATACCGGCTGGCCAGAGACAAGTAGGTTGTTAGCTGGGCACCCTTTCCTGGCATCTCTTTTGTCACCTGGACAAGCACCTCCTGCCCCTTTTTTACTATCTTATCTACTGGGGGAAGCGCATGATCCTTTCCAGGACTGCGATCATATACATAATACTCTGGATGGATCTCGCTGGCCTGCAAAAAGCCGTCTCTCTCAGCCCCAAACTTGACAAAACAGGCCTGCAGGCTGTGCCTTATCCCGTCCACAACACCTTTATATATATTTCCAATCTTCTGCTCTGTCGTGGCGGTCTCAATATAAAAGCCATCGAGCAACCCATCCTTGACTATGGCCACCCTGTATTCCTCTGACTCCACTGCATTTATGAGCATCTTTGTAGTCATAACTCAATCTCATTCCCCAAATGTATTCATTGTGGCCTCAATTCCTCTTTACAAAATAAACTTCCATAGCCAAAGACCTATGTTTTGAAAAAAAGGGCCTGCGCTCACCACACATATAGCTCACTTGGTCAATTATCACGGATAAATCTACGATGTAAAAAAGTTGTGGAAGTACTATGGGGGCTAAGTATGCCTTTTTCTGCCATTCCGTCTGAAGTGTTGGTGCGCCTGGTACATGAAGGTCCTTATGGCCGCTTCCCTTCCCGTTTGGAAGCTTCCGTCGTACGGGGTATCCAGATAGGGAACTCTGAGTTTGTTCGTTAGAGGCCTTGCAATAGCAGAAGTAGTCGTGCTCGGCATGCAGGTAAACGGATAGACATTGACCACGCCATTATACCCTTCCCTGGCATATTCCACGATTCCGGCAATGCTTAAACAGGCCTCTGTCCCCGCGTCAAAAGAAAACATGTCTTCTTCATTCAAGATATCTTCGAGAAGTCCTACCTTATGGTCTCCAGCCAAGTCGATGAGACTTCTGGCCCGTTTATATGCCTGCTTTTGTCTGGCTTGTTGATACAAAAGCTCTCCACCAATGCTGAGTGTGTCTTTTATATGCCTCCACATCTCACCAAGACGGCCCTGCTTGAGGTTCAGGCGAAATCCTATCTTGGCATCTCTCAATCTGTCATAGCTTATGTAATTCATCCATTCGGCAATAGAGGCATTCACCACCTCGGCCCCAAACCTTTCCAATACCCTGATCAGATCCTGATTGGCATGGACGTGGCTCCTGAGATAAATTTCACCAACTACACCAATCAATGGTTTGGGGGAAATACCGGGATTAATGATTGATTTCGCCTCCTGTATCATATCGTCCAACCTGTCAAGGATCTTATCAAACTCCTTTTTTGGACCATAGGCCTCAAAAATATCCGCCATAACATGCGTCGATTGCTCGATAAAGGCATCCGTCATTCCTGCTTCCTTTTCGTAAGGCCTGATTCTCCAGAGCAATCTATCGAGAATATCAGCAACTATAACGGCAAAATAGGCCGCTTTCCTGAAATCACCTATGCGATTCTCCTCTATCATTCCGGACAGAGAATACCCATTAGTTGTGGTCAGAGACCCAATCTTTAATCCACGCAGTTCGGGAAAAGAGTCCAGGACAATCCTCTGGTACTTGTTGTACATGCCGAAACGACATGGCCCATCCGACTCAGGCATAAAATATATATAGTCATCCACATTAAAGGCACGGCCGAGCCTCTCCTGCTCTTTTCTCATAAAATACAGGATGTCTCCTGTGGTGATCTGACAGGGGAAACACTCTTTCCCGGAGGTATATTCCCTTCCCAGGTCCATCCCTTTATAGGTTTCCATGACCTGTGCGTGGATGCCAAAACCCCTAAAGGCCCCGGCGATAAGATGCCCTCCAACCCTATTCATCTGAGGGATCAGGAAGGTTTTATTCCTGGCATAAAACGTCCCGACACCCTTAGCTAATGATTGAAAGCTCTTCAAGTCCTGTGATTTCATTGTTCCTTAATTCGCAGCCCTTAAATTGCGGTCTTGAGTTATACTCAATTTTTGCATTGAATTCTCTATAACGTTTTTATAGGCCTCGAGCCTCGTCATCATGCCGGCAACCGCGCTATGCTCGTCCAGTTCAAGAATCAAATAGGCCTTATCCCCCATAATATGCTTATAAAAATGTTCCAGAAAAGAATCCACACCACAGCTAAAATTGGTCAAATGTAACCCAAAGTAATTGGGATATCTTTTTATAACCCTGGCCGTCCTTAAGACCTGAGAGCCAAAGCCCCAATACATGGACGGAAAATCCGAGAGGTCAACTGATGACACATCAATGAAATCCATTGGCAAGGCAGCTACACCGATTTTGGCCAAATTCTGACCCAGCCTTAGATTCAATCTCTCATCATAGAGATTATATGGCCGTCCTGTTACCACCACTATTGGTTCACTCTGGTCCTGACGTTCAAAAAATTCCCTTCCATTCTGCCACATCTCTTTGGAAAATTGCTCATTTCTATCCAAGGCATAGTAAAGGGCCTTTTTTATTTCGGCCCTCGTTACACCAAGCTTGGATTGTATCTGTTCCGAAAGCTCCACTGCAAGGGTGTCTGGATCGTACTTTAGATGAATTGTCGGATGCAAGGCAGATGACATATCCAGGCCAAGGGCAACGCGCAACATATAAGAATTGGTCTGGACCATTGGGCAATAAAATCCCACTTCCCGTTCCTTAAGGGTGGACATGGTTATCATGCTGGGAACAAAGAGATATCTTGTCTTGCCCATCAGCTCCTTAACATGGCCATGAGATACCTTCACAGGATAACAGGTCTCTGCCACCATTGTCTCTATCCCAGACCTGGATATTTGGGTGTTCGTAGGAGGAGTCAAGACAAGCCGAAATCCGAGCTTATCAAAAAAATGCGCCCACAGCACGCTAGTCTGGTGGCCGTAAAGGGCCCTCTGCATGCCCACTGTCGCACGGCCATCGACCGTCATGAGAGGTTCCCCCTTCAATTCTTCATATACACCTTCCATATACTTCTGCCAGATCTTTTGTCTCAATTCAAAAAGGTTCTCTTTTTTGGTAATCCCTGTCCTTGTCAGCTCATAGCGGCCACACTCACCTCCCCACACACTGCGTCGGCCGTCAAAATCGTATATTTTTAGTTTGCACTGGTTATGACAATTTGGATCAGCATGACAGACCTTTTCCACATACTTCATCTGATCGTTTATGGCACTTTCTATCCCCCTAAAAGAACTCCTTTCCCTGTTTTCTGAATCCATTTTGTCATGCACGCTAATCGCGGCCCCGTATGCGCCCAAGACCTCTCTGTGTTGAGGGACCAGGACACCACGCCCAAGAACATCCTCAAACGCGGCCACCACCCCCTTATTCAAGGAGGGGCCTCCCAAGAACATGATCCGCTGCCCTATCTTCCTCTTCCCAACTACACGGTTTAGATAGTTATGGACAATAGCATAGCACAGTCCCGCAATAAGGTCCTTCTTGTTTGCCCCTTTCTGATGATAGGAAACGAGATCTGACTCCATAAATACCGTACATCTCTCAGCCAGCTTAACGGGGGCCTCCGATGAAAGCGCAATCTGCTGGAACTCGTTCACAATATTGATCCCGTATTTATTGGCCAGTTCGTGCAAAAAGCTTCCTGTACCAGCCGCACAGACCTTGTTCATATCAAAATCAAGGGGGTATGTGTTTGCAATGTAGATATATTTGGAGTCCTGCCCCCCGATCTCGAAAATGGTATCTACCTCCGGATCTATCTCTACGGCCCCTCTTGCATGGGCGGTTATCTCGTCTATGATCAGGTCTACATTCAGAAAATCCCCCACCACGTTCCTGCCGGAACCGGTTGTGGCCGTGCCTGCAATCTCAATATTCTCTCCCAAGTCATCACGTATAAACGCGAGAAGACTCTGCGCCACCTCTATGGGTTTACCCTGAGTCGGAACGTAGCACTTGTGGATGATCTCACGGGCTTCATTGACGAGCGCGTATTTTGTGGTAGTGGATCCCACGTCTATGCCCAGGCATAGCCTCCTCATCCCTGTTGGCAAAAACTTTTTCCGGATCTCATTAGTTTCCGGAAATACTGTCTGTTTCAGTTCCAGTTTGGCAGCAACAGGGACCGAAATTTCAACCCCAATCCTCCCCGGCCTGAGCATCTCCAGATTCGCCCCGTTTCTAATGCCTGATTCAATGGCCTGCAAAGCGACTCCTAAAGCACCTATAGAGGTGTTATACCCAGCAGGAACAATCAACCCAGGAAAATAGCCCTTAAAGGCCTTCACCTGCAGTTCGTTTAAAGAGAGCCCGCCAATGAAGATAATGGGTTCTTCAAGCACCCGATTGGAAACAATAGTACTTATATAATTTCTGGCGTTTCCCACGTGCAGGCCATAAATAATGTCCTCCAGTTTCTCCCCCTTGTTTTGAAGGTGAATCATGTCGGATTTTGTAAATACGGTACACCGGCACGCAACGTCCGCAGGCCTTTGGCTTCTAAGGCCGAGTCTTATAAAATCTACCAGTATCTTATCGATCTGGTCTTGTGAAATATCTACCTCACTGGCATAAATCGAAGTAGCCAACCTCTGTGCCTGCTGGTCAATGAAAGATCCGGTACCGGAGGCACAGGGACCATTCGTATTGAAATATTCCAGTTCCCAATCACCTTGCGAGTGATGAATCTGTAAGAGGGCCGTATCTTGACCGCCCATAGTGATGATTGTCTTGACATCCGGCTTCACAAAAATCGCGCCCAGGGCCTGGCTGATTGTCTCAAACTCATAAAACACGCCCAGCTTTTCAGCAAGATTTTTGCCATGGTTTCCGGTGAATGAGACAGATCGAATCCGGTCTTCCCCCAATCTGCCGTATAGATCTTGGATAAGTGACAAGGCACCCTCTTCCACCCTGCCGAGGTGACGCTCATAAGGAGCATCGTAAACAACCTCCTTGTTATCGTTTATAACGACACAATTAAGACTAACAGCGCCTGCGTCAATTCCCACATGGAATCGGTCAGGACCTCGGGGGGGGTTCTTTGCAATTTTAGCTATCTTGTTCATTGATCAAATAATAAATCTCCCCTAAATGTTCTTGCCTACGTAAGTACCCTTTAATTAGCAAACCCTTAATCAGGTCACCCACTTCCTCCATGGACAACTTCAAGGAACTTGCGATATCCTCGGTCCTCAGAGGCCTCCTCTTAACCATTTCCAAGAGACTATCTATACGGTGACCATCTTCTCCGGCCCTCGCCTTCACAGGCCTGCCTGCTATGATCTCCGCTTTTTTACCAAAGTAATCTTTTATATCTTTCAACCTGTCCCTGTCAAGGGGTCTTGCTGAGGAATCTGCCGGTGGTCGTACAACCGTGTTCAATTGTATTTTTTCCGGAGATATCTGGTCAAGAACGGTTTTCAGACCCTCGACCTCCTCCTCCGTGTCATTTATTCCCGCCAAAAAGATAACTTCAATAAATAACTGTCCATTGTAATATTGGCGCAGGCCTTTCAGCCCCTCAATGATTGGGCCCAGATTTAGCCCCGCATGAGGCCGGTGAATCATCTTAAACGTCCGATCAAAGGAACTACACAGCGTTGGCATGATTATATCGGCCTTTAGGACACGCCTTATGATCTCCTCTCTCCAGAAGAGGGACCCGTTGGTAAGGACAGCGACCTTGATATCGGTCATTTCCTTAATAGAAGAGATAACCTGGTCTATCTCAGAATGGAGTGTGGGTTCGCCCGAACCAGAAAGGGTAATTACGTCAGGTGTGGTTTTGAGAAGTTTTTTTTGGATTTCCCTGGAGATTTCACTCACCGACACGAAGGCCCTGGTCTCCAGGGTCTTGTGGGTTGTTCTCCCTACCTGGCAGTACAGGCAATCAAATGTACATGTCTTGGGCGGAATCAGATCGATTCCGAGGGACATCCCCAGCCTTCTTGAGGGAACAGGTCCAAAAACATAGGACATAATTAGATACCGTTATTGTAACTTCTGTAACACCCCAATTGAGCGAAAATGCTCAATTGATAGTTGCCGGTCGTCAGTTGTCAGTTGGCAGGATGAATCCTGGCCCCTGACAGCCCCCTAATTGAGTATCCGCTCAATTAGGGTAACAGTTTGGCAAATGACCCCGGCGCTTCGCTTTCGGGGTTATACATGAAAAAAACTTCAAAAAAGATGATACGTTGGCCCTTTGACACGGACGGATTCCTAAGATGGGGTAAGGGATTTTTTTAGACACGCCAAAACTCTTCGCGTACTGTGCTTATTATAATTTAGAAGGCGTAGGTCGCCAAAACCCAAGCGCACGCCATACGCCCGCATTAAGACATACAAAAGTCTGGGTAGATGTGGCAGCCATATAACTGCGGAGCTTTGTGCGCCCTGGTTTCTGCCGATCCCATCATTTTTTGGCGTGTCTAAAAACATCCCTTACCCCAGACCTTTTTACCGGGGCGATGCCTCCCGGCCCCTGATCCACGAACCCAGATAACAGCTAATGCGCCTCCCCCCAATTTCTACCTTTACTAATATCTACTACTAGGGGTACCTCCAGGACATAAGCCCCTACCATTTCCTCTCTGATTAGTGGAACAACCGCATCTACCTCATCTTCCGGCACCTCAAAAACAAGCTCATCATGGACCTGGAGGAGCATCTTTGACTGGAAACCCTCATCTTTCAAACGCCGGTGGATACTAATCATGGCCTTCTTGATCAAGTCCGCCGCGGTGCCCTGGATAGGAGTATTAATGGCCATACGCTCTGCCTCAGCACTGATGACCCGGTTGCCGTGCATAATGTCTGGCAGATAACGTCTCCTGTTAAAAAGCGTCGATACATACCCATTCTTTCTAGCTTCCTCAATAACCTGCTCCCTGTATCTTGCCACACCCTGATACCTTTCATAGAAGGTATCAATGTAATCCTTGGAGGTCTTCAGGTCAATGCCTATCTCATCACTGAGCTTTTTTGGACCCATCCCATAGATGATGCCAAAGTTTATCGCCTTTGCAATTCTTCTCATGTCAGGAGTAACAGACTGAGTGTTTACTCCCAAGATCTCAGAGGCAGTGCGCGTATGGATATCTTCACCACGTTTAAAGGCCAACATAAAAGCCCCATCTTTAGAATAGTGGGCGAAAATCCTCAATTCCACCTGGCTATAATCTGCCGACACCAAATAATGGCCATCTTCCGCCACAAATCCCTTCCTGATCTCCCGGCCTTCTTCGCCGCGAATGGGAATATTCTGAAGATTAGGATCACTGCTGCTCAGTCTCCCGGTCGCTGTAACCGTCTGGTTATAAGACGTATGGATCCGGCCAGTAATAGGATTCACCATCTTTACCAGGGCATCAAGATAGGTCGACTTGAGCTTTGAAAGAGACCTGTAACGCAGGAGGAGCTTGGGCATCTTATGTGAAAAGGCCGAGAGCTTCTTCAAGACCTTCATATCCGTAGAGTACCTCTTTGTCTTGGAAGTTTTTTTCTGGCTCGGCAATTGAAGTTTTTCAAAAAGGATATATCCAAGTTGCTGTGGAGAATTTATATTGAATTCCATGCCCGCTTCATCATAGATCTCCTTTTCAATCTCCTTGATATGCCCGCCAAAACGATCGGACATCTCTTCAAAAAAACGGGTATCAATCCTGATGCCGGTCATTTCCATGTCCATCAAGACGGGAACAAGTTTCATCTCCAGGTTATGAAAGAGCCCCTCATTTTGATCCGACTTCAATTTCAGATCAAGTACCCGCATCAATTTCAAGGTTACATCGGCGTCCTCACAAGAATATTCACCGGCCCTCTCTACCTCAATTTCTGAAAAATTGAGCTCTTTTTTGCCATGGCCCACTACTTCGTGATAACTGATCATTCTATGGTTCAGATAAAACTGGGCCAAATAATCCAGGTTATGCTGCTTAAGGCCCGGATTGATGACATAGGACGCAATCATGGTATCAAAATACAATCCCTTCAGCTTGACACCGTGTCGTTTCAATACCTCTGCGTCATACTTGATATTATGACCTACCTTGGCAATCTCTTTATTCTCCAATATCTCTCTTAGGATTTCACGCGCCTGCTGCCAGGCGACCTGGGTTGGCGCCCCTGAATACTTATGGGCAATGGGCAGATAATATGCCTTGTCGTCCTCCCAGGAAAAAGAAATACCCACCAGCTCGGCCTGGATAGCATTCTTGCTGGTGGTCTCAGTATCGATTGAGACCGTGCCCACCAGTTTCATTTCCTCCACAAGGCCCTTCAAAGACCGTACGGAAAGACAAACCCTGTAATCCTCGCGTCCTTCTTGTCTTGAAGAAAACTGTTCCAACAATCCCCTAAATTCCAGTTCTCTAAAGATCTTTGCCAGCTCATCATTATGAGGCTCGCCCACTTTAAGTAGCTCGACTTCTGCATCAAGAGGAACAAACCGGTCAATAGTAACAAGCTTCTTGCTCAAAAAGGCCAGCATCTTGGATTTTTCCAAGTTCTCTTTCAGGGTCTTTCTCTTTATCTCCTCCACATGATCAAACACATTTTCCAGGCTACCGAACTCGCGCACCAGGGAGACAGCGGTCTTTTCTCCCACCCCGGGTACACCGGGGATATTATCTGCGTTATCACCCGACAGCCCCATAACATCTATGAACTTCTCCGGACCGAACCCATAGGTCCCCTTCAAAGAAGAATAATCGGTGACCACGTCCTTCATCGGGTCCCACATGAACGCGTTTGGTGTAACAAGCTGCCTAAAATCCTTATCCCCAGTAACCATCACCACCTGGAAACCTGCCTCTTCACACCTCCTAGTCAAGGTCCCTATGATGTCATCCGCCTCATATCCCTCTTTTTCGAGCATCATTATATTCAGGCCTTCCACTACCTCTTTAACTCTTGGTATCTGCACGGCCATATCTTCCGGCATAGGGGGCCGATTGGCCTTGTACTTACTGTAAATCTCATGTCTAAACGTCGGGCCCCTGGCGTCAAAGACTATTGCAAGATATCCGGGGTTCTTGTCGGCAAGAAGCTTCAGGACCATCTTTGTGAAGCCAAGAACGGCGTTTGTGGGAAAGCCTTTAGAATTGGTAAGGCCCTTTATGGCATGGTAGGCACGATGGATATAGGAACTTCCATCCACAAGGTAGGCTATTTCTTTCGCGGGACTCACAGGTCCATAATACCTCAAAAAAGACTAATCAGTTGCAGATCATCGGATTGGGCCTCGCGCTATTTGGCATACTCCACGGCCCTGGTTTCCCGTATCACTGTCACCTTGATCTGTCCAGGATAAGTCATCTCCTTTTCTATCTTTTTCGCAATGTCCTTGCAAAGCATGAAGGCATGATCATCGTCAACTATTTTTCCTTCGACCACAATACGCAGCTCTCGCCCTGCTTGAATGGCATAGGTCTTACTGACACCACTAAAGGCCATGGCGAGTTCCTCGAGGCCTTCCAGCCTCTTAACATAAGATTCCAGCATTTCCTGACGAGCACCAGGCCTTGCGCCGGATAATGTGTCTGCTGCCTGAACCAAAACCGCCAAAACAGACTCTGGCTGAATTTCCTCATGATGAGCTGAAATGGCGTGAATCACTTGTTTTGATTCACCATACCTCTTCGCAAGATCACCCCCAATAATTGCATGGGGACCCTCCACTTCATGATCAACCGCCTTACCAATGTCGTGGAGCAGGCCGGCTCTCTTGGCCTGTTTGACATTTAGGCCGAGTTCGGCAGCCATCACCCCGCAGATGAAGCTGACCTCCCTTGAGTGTTGAAGTACATTTTGTGCATAGCTAGAACGATATTTTAGTCGACCGATAAGCTTTACAAGCTCATTATTGATCCCGTGCACACCAACATCAAATGTTGCCTGTTCCCCTGCCTCTTTGATAGAGGCCTCTATCTCCTTGCTGACCTTCGCAACTATCTCTTCTATCCTGGCAGGATGAATCCTTCCGTCATCAATCAGCCTCTTTAAGGCAATCTTTGCCACCTCTCTCCTCACCGGGTTAAACCCAGACAGGATTACGGCCTCAGGGGTGTCATCGATAATAAGATCTATACCCGTGGCAGCCTCAATGGCACGGATATTCCTTCCCTCTCTTCCGATAATCCTGCCCTTCATCTCTTCGTTGGGCAGACTAACCACGGACACAGTCTTTTCAGCAACATAATCGCCCGCATATCTTTTGATGGCCAGGGCAAGGACGTCCTGGGCCTTCCGGTCAGCCTGGGCCTTTGCATCATTTTCAATCCTTCGAATCATTTTTGAGGCCTCGTGCTTTGCCTCCGATTCCATAGCGTTGATCAGCAACTGTTTTGCCTCCTCTCCGGATATCCCGGCGAGCCTTTCCAGTCTATTTCTCTGTTCAGCGATTAGGCGGTCAAAATCACTTTCCTTTCGCTTGATTTCCTTTTCAGTCTCTCCAATGGCCAGCTCTTTCTCAACGATTCTGCCTTCCCTGTTTTCGAGCTGATCAATTCTTTTATCTAGACTCTCCTCTTTGTGAATTAGACGTTTCTCCTGGATAAGAAGCTGATCTTTCCTTTCTTTGGCCTCCTTCTCGAACTCTACCTTCATCTGATAGAGTGTATCTTTGGCCTGTAGTGCAGCCTCTTTTTTTATCGTCTTGGCCTCTTTTTGGGCGTCGGCCAATACCTTCCTTGAGTACTTTTCGATAGAATCAACCCTGCTCTCAACGACCTTCTTGTGGACCAAGAGGCCGATGGCCACGCCCACAACCACACCCAGCAGAATGATTCCGATTAAATGAATCGAGATCATAATATTTCGAGGCTCCTAACTCCGCCTTTCCGCATTAAAGTACATACGCCACCATTACACGGAAGGGCGGGTATGGTATAAATGTTACGTGTTATCTAAAATCTCAAGGCCGATAACGAAAAAAGGGTATTAAAGGCGGGCTAATCCTGACTAAGAGAGGAGACGGGAAGAGGGGAAGACCTGTGGAAAGCCGAAATGATGGAGAGAAAGGAACCACCCTATTAAGGCCCAGGCCTGAACCAGGCTGGCTCGTGTATTTTCTCAGTATCCTTAATACCTATGACAAAATCATCCACCATTCTCTCATATCCAAAGGGCTGGCGCCCCGGACAGCTATTCCATTCTTCCAATTTCCCAACACCAGAAATCCACCTCTAAGATGGGTATCTGGGTCATAACACAGAGGCAACCGAAGAAAGGCCCCTGAGTACTCCATATTATATCGTGAACCCTTAGTAAAATTAGTCCTTTTGATTTTATCTTTCGTTATTTTTAGAGATTATCGTTAATTTTGTCTTATTTCATTGCTGTCTAACATAAAGACAAGGTTTTCCCCACCTGCCTAATCTTGTTTCAAGGCCTGGCGGTAAAAGGCATTAAAGTCCCTTACTGTACGATGGAATCAATTTGGTAATTCAGCGCCTCTGCCCGCCTCTGAATGTCCTTTAGCAAAATGTCTCGATTCTTTAACAACTGAAAATAGTCGCTGGCGATATGAAACGCGGCAAGTATGGCAACCTTCCCCTCTGAAAGCCTTTTTGTGTTTTCCTTAATCTCCCTCAATTTAACGTTTACAAATTCTGCTATCTCTTGGACAGCTTCTTCATCTTCATCGCTTTTGATGAGGTACTCTTGGTCAAGAATTCTGACTCTTACTGGCTTTTGCAATTGTCATCCCCCGGGATCTAGACAATCTCTATGTAATATCAATTTGTTCAATCTTTTCTAAAAGGGAGATAACCCGTTGTTTGGCATTATCCCTGGCCGCCCTTAAGTTTTGCACCTGCTCGGTCAAATTGGCCAGTTTCTCTTCCTGAATTTGGAACTTCTCAGCAAAAGACTCCTTTTCCCTTTTTAGGGCCTTCATAAACTCAACGAGATTGTCAATTTTCTCTTCAAGTAATTGAAATTGATCGATATCCTCTCCTCTATTCATCGGTCTCCGCTCCTGTTACATTCTCTACCGTTCGCATACCAACATATAAGACCTATTTATTTTAATATTATCCCCTAGACAAGTAAAGGTCAATAAAAAAGGCAAGCATTTTGTGCTTGCCTTTTTTTCTATATCTCTTGGGAATTTATGAGGTTATATAGCCTTTTTCGCAACTCTAATCCGCGCCATCGCCCTTTTTAAGGCCGCCTCCGCCCTTTGGAAATCAATATCTTCCGTGCCTCGATCTTTTTCTAACCTTGCCTCTGCCCTCTCAGCCGCCTGACGTGCCCGTTCGACATCGATCTCCCTGGCACTCTCTGCCGAATCCACCAAGATTGATACCACGTTATTGGAGACCTCCGCGAAACCCGTGGAGACAACCAGATATTCTGTTCCCCCCTCAAAAGTATAGTGAAGCTCGCCCGGTGCAATCCCAGTAAGAAAATGGACGTGATCCTCAAGTACCCCGAATTCACCCAAAGAACCAGGCGCAACAACAATTTCTACATCCTGACTTACAACCACCTTATCGGGCGTCACAACCTCAAGATGAACATTTCCCATAAATCAATCACCCCTACTTGCCGGACTCCGCCATCTTCTCCGCCTTTTCCCTTGCCTCTTCAACTGATCCAACCATATAAAAGGCGGCCTCCGGCAGATCATCGTGTTCCCCTTCAATAAGCTCCTTGAACCCCTTAATGGTATCTTTTACGGATACGTACTTTCCCGGGGTGCCTGTAAACGTTTCGGCCACGTGAAAGGGCTGAGACAGGAACCGCTGTATCCTCCTTGCCCTGGACACCACCAGTTTATCCTCGTCTGAAAGCTCATCAATTCCAAGAATTGCGATAATATCCTGAAGATCCTTATACTTTTGAAGTATCTGCTGAACCTGTCTAGACACGTGATAGTGTTCTTCGCCAAGGACATTTGGATCAAGGATTCGAGACGTCGAATCCAGAGGATCAACAGCGGGATAGATCCCAAGCTCAGCGATCTGTCTCGACAGAACCACCGTCCCATCAAGATGGGCAAAGGTAGTAGCAGGGGCTGGGTCTGTCAGGTCATCTGCAGGCACGTAGACACATTGTACCGACGTGATCGAACCCTTGGTCGTCGACGTGATCCGTTCCTCGAGCTCACCCAGGTCTGTCCCCAGCGTGGGCTGGTAACCAACAGCAGAGGGCATACGGCCCAGCAGTGCGGAAACCTCAGAACCCGCCTGGGTAAATCGGAATATGTTGTCAATAAAGAGTAACACATCCTGACCCCTCTCATCCCTGTAATACTCTGCGGCGGTAAGGGCAGAGAGCGCCACCCTTGCCCGGGCCCCTGGAGGCTCCGTCATCTGACCGTATATCAGGGCGGCCTTCTCAATGACACCGGATTCCTTCATCTCCAGGTAGAGGTCGTTGCCCTCCCTCGTCCTCTCACCAACGCCGGCAAACACGCTGATACCCCCATGTTGCATGGCGATGTTATGGATCATCTCCATCATGACAACGGTCTTACCAACCCCGGCCCCGCCAAACATCCCCATTTTCCCTCCCCGGGGAAATGGGACAAGAAGATCAATAACCTTGACTCCTGTCTCAAGGACATTTACTGATGTGTCCTGCTCTTCAAAAGTCGGCGCATGTCTATGAATAGGATAGAACTCTTTGGCATCAACTGCACCCAGGCCATCCACTGGTCTTCCAACAACATTAAGAATCCGGCCCAGGCATATGTCGCCAACAGGCATCTGGATTGGTTTTCCCGTATTCTTGACCTTCATGCCCCGAACCAGGCCATCAGTAACATCCATGGCAATGCATCGAAGCACGTTGTCCCCGAGGTGTTGAGCCACCTCAACAACCAGATTATCCTCTGTATCATCAATAGCCGGGTTGCTGATCAGGAGCGCCGTGAGAATCTCGGGAAGCTCCCCATCCGCAAATTCTACGTCAACCACAGGACCTATTACTTGAATTAATTTCCCTTCGTTCATTTAGATCAAGACCTCCTTTTGTCAAAACCCCTATGCACTTTTTAGAGCCTCGGCGCCGCCTACAATATCCATCAGCTCTGCAGTAATAGCCGCCTGGCGAGCCTTATTATAAACCAAAGTAAGATCATCAATCAGCTCATTACAGTTCTTGGAAGCATTGTCCATTGCGGCCATACGGGCGGCGTGTTCACTTGTCTCATTTTGCAAAAAGGCATTAAATATCTGCACACTAATATGCTTTGGCAGAAGCTCAATCAAGAGTTCCTCTGGATTGGGCTCACATAAATATTCCGCACCACCCGTACCTTCTTCCTGGCCCTCCTCTCTTTTTCGAGGCTCAATAGGAATGAGTTTGACAACCGTGGGCTCCTGCCTACCCATGTTGATAAACCGACTATAGAGCATATAGACCTCGTCAAGCTCATCCACCATATATCGGTCAATAAAACCCTTGGTCATCTGGTTTACAAACGATATATCTATATTCCCATATAGATAGGTATGGGAGGCCGTTAGGGTATAATCCCTCTTGCCGAAATAAGCCCTTCCCTTTTTACCCACAGCGGTCAGGCTACAGTCTTTCCCGTTGGCCCTCATTCCTTCAAGCCATTTCTCGGCCTCGTTGACAAGGTTCGTGTTGAAACTACCGCAAAGGCCCCTGTCAGCCGTAAACAGAAGCAGTTCAAGCCTTGATGCCTGATCTTTCCTCCCGAGTAATGGGTGAATATCGGGTTCTATTCGGCTCGCCAGGTTCATCAGCACCTCTGAATATTTTCTGGCATAAGGCTCAAAGGCCTCCATCTTCATCTGGGCGCCGCGCAGCTTGGCGGCCGCCACCATATTCATGGCCTTGGTAATCTGCCTAGTCTTTTTTACGGCTCCAATTTTTCTGAGAATGTCTTTTAGGGTTGCCATTTACTTTTCTCCGCCCCAGGCCCTTACCTCTCAATAACGCGCCCCACACCCCTTTAGGCATCTATGCCGACAAAGGTCTGGAAGAGGAGGGTCAAAAGCTTAGTCCATCGATTCATAAATTCGGTAACGAATTCATTTACTCAGGACTTAGTGCTGAGTGAGCATTCTATCTATTCTGATTTGCTAAAATACGCGACCGTATTTGCGAATCGAAGCACTTAGTCTGCTGGATGGAAAATGCCCTTAAACTCGTCAAGGGCCTTTCTTATCTTTTCATCCAAATCGTCGCTAATATCCTCTTTTTCTTTGATTTCACTCAATATTTCAGGGTGCTTGTTTTCCAAGAATTCCAGCATCTGTTTTTCATAATCGCTCACCGCATCTGCAGGCCATTCATCCAAATAGCCATTTGCACCCGCAAACAGAATGCTCACCTGTTTTTCAGCAGTCATGGGCTTATACTGAGGCTGCTTAAGTACTTCAACCAGCCTGCGGCCTCTATTGAGTTGCTGTTGGGTAGCCTTATCCAGATCACTGCCGAATTGTGCGAAGGCCTCCAGCTCTCTGAACTGGGCCATATCAAGACGCAACGTCCCGGCCACCCTTTTCATTGCCTTGGTCTGTGCCGCGCCCCCGACCCGCGAGACCGAAAGGCCCACATTAATTGCCGGTCGAACACCGGCGAAAAATAGACCTGGCTCAATATAGACCTGGCCATCGGTAATCGAGATCACATTGGTAGGGATATACGCAGACACATCTCCTGCCTGGGTCTCAATGATGGGGAGCGCCGTTAGGGACCCGGCACCCAACTCGTCATTGAGCTTTGCTGCACGTTCAAGCAAACGCGAGTGATTATAGAAAATATCTCCCGGAAAGGCCTCACGTCCTGGGGGCCGCCTGAGCAAAAGGGAAACCTGCCTGTATGCAACGGCCTGCTTGGACAGATCGTCATATATTATCAGGGCATGCCTGCCGCTGTCCCTGTAGTACTCGCCAATGGCACAACCTGCATAAGGGGCGATAAACTGCTGGGTTGCGGGATCACTGGCACAGGCGGCAACAATAGTAGTATATTCCATTGCCCCATTCCGATCGAGTATGTCAACTACCTGTGCCACGGTAGATTTCTTCTGCCCGATCGCAACATAGATGCAATAGATGTCGGTGCCCTTCTGGTTAATAATTGCATCGACACATATGGCAGTCTTGCCTATCTGTCGGTCCCCAATAATCAGTTCCCGTTGACCTCTCCCAATGGGTGTCATGGCGTCGATCGCCTTGATCCCTGTATACATGGGCTCATTCACCGGCTGCCGGGCGATAACGCCGGGCGCAACCATCTCAATACGGCGAAAATCGGTGGCATTCAGAGGACCCTTTCCATCAACCGGATTACCCACAGAGTCAATGACCCGGCCAAGTACGGCATCACCCACGGGGATCTGTACGATCCTGCCCGTTCTCTTGACAGTGTCACCTTCCTTGATCTTGGAGTGATCCCCCATGATGGCAACGCCCACATTATCCTCTTCCAGATTGAGACAGAGCCCATATATGCTACCGGGAAATTCCACCATCTCCATGGCCATCGCCTTTTCAACTCCGTACACACGAGCGATCCCATCGCCGACGGACAACACGGTTCCGGTCTCGCTCACCTCCACCTTTTTTTCGTAATCCCTGATCTGCTCACGGATTACCTGGCTGATTTCTTCTGCTCTAATCTCCATCAGTTATACCCACCCCTTTTCAATGATTCTTTTAGCCCCTCAAGCTGGGCCCTAATACTTCCATCCAAAAGCAAATCTCCAATCCTAACGATAAGCCCTCCAATAAGGGATTCATCTTCTCTCACCCCCATCTTGACCTCCTTGGAGGTAAGTTTCGTCAAAGTCATATCCAGCTTGTCCAGGACTTCCTTCTTTAAAGGTTTGGCCGTGATCACGTCTGCGCGGGTAATATTCGAAATCTCGTCGGTAAGTCTTGCATAATACTCTTTAATTTCCTGGATAACTCCGATCCTATTCTTATCAAGAAGGAGCCTTAAAAAGTTTTTGACCTCATCGGAAAAGGTGCTCTTCTCTAAGACAAACTCCAACACCCCCTTCCGGTCTTCAACAGAGAATATCTGGTTGGAAATAACCTGAAAGAATTCCCTGTTGGCCGAGCAAAAACTGCCAAACTCTTGCAGGTCTTGCCCATAATCCCCATAATGCCCGTCTTCCTTGCCCAGGCTGAGCAGTGCCTTGGCATATCTCCTTGAAATCCTTGAACCAGTCAATGTAACTTCTCCACCCTTTCTATAAATTCATTAACCAACTGGTCCTGATCGCTCCCCCTTATCTCATTTGCAATAATCTCCTCGGCCCTTTGGGCTGCGATGTCCACCAGTTCTTGTCTCAGTCGGTCTTGTGCCCCCTGGATTTCTCGCTCTATGGTCAAATCGGCCTGGGCCACAATCTGCTCCGCCCTTTTCTTGGCCTCGGCGATAATCTTATCCCTTTCAGCGGTCCCCTCCGCCCTGAATTGTTCTATGATTTCTCTCTTCTTTATCTCAAACTCCTTTAACTTTCTCTCCAGCTCTCTGTATCGGCCTTCCGCGGCCTGTCTCTCCGTTTTCAGGTCTTCAAATTTCATCTTGATTTCTTCTCTTCGATTCTTGAAGAAATCCTTGATTGTTGTCTTTCTTATCACCAAAAAAAGGATAATCACAAGGAGCGAAAAATTAATAACGCGATAAAGCAGGTCTAACATCTGCCCGTTATCGTGTGCTCCTTCCTGCTCTCCGGAGGCCCAACAAAGACCGCACAGGAGAAGCACATTGAGCAGGGCAATCATACACGACAGCACCAAGGTCTTCCTACGCCCCAAGCCTGTCATTAAATATCCCTCCCCAGTATCTTTTGGGCCAGTTCTCTGGAAAAAGAACCCAACTCATCCTCCAACCTTTCCCTGGCCTCTGCAAGTCTGATTTCCATCTCTTTTCTTGCACTACCAATCTTTTCTTCTACCGAGGAATTGGTCTCCTGCAAAATGCCCTTTTCCTCCTCCCTGCCCCGCCCTTTGAAGCCTTCTTTTTCCGAATATCCCTCCTTTCGTGCGAGGACCATTCTATCTGCAATGTTTTTCTCGTCTTCCTCACTCCGCTCCTGGTAATCAGCAATCGTCTTCTCTAGGGAATTCGTTTCTTGATTTCTCTGGGACAAAACCCTGCGAATAGGCCTGTAAAGAAAGATATTCAATAAAAAGACAAGCAACAAGAAATTGCCAATCTGAATAAATAGGGTAGAGTTTATTTCTAACATAAAGATTTCATCCTTCTCTTGGATTACATTGGATATCCGCCAGAAAGGTAACGCCTTTTACAAAAAAATAATTTTATTGTCAAAGCCTTTTTATGGATCAATTTTTATTATCAAGGCCTTTCTCATTGCGGAGAACCGCCACCTTTTTATCGGCATCCTTGCCCTGCCTCTCCATCCGGCAGTTTCCCTCAAAAATGACCCCCTCCTCTATAGTCAGAGTGGGGGCCTGCACATTGCCTATGACCTTTCCTGGTGCTCGTAGCTCCAGCTTCCTCTCCGCGATTATATTACCATGAACCTCTCCACTGATAATAATATGAGAGGCACGGATATCGGACTCCACAAGGGCGGTCTCACCCAGGATCAGGGTGCCCTCGCTAAAGATCTCCCCCTTGAATCGACCGTCAAGCCGAACGGCACCGGAAAAAGAAAGCTTTCCATCGAATTCCGTGCCAGTACCCAAGAAGGCCTTGATCTCATCCTTTACTTTCTTCATCGATGCGCCCTCCGTCATTCGGTCAAGGCTCCATAACATGCCCCATTTTCTTTTGCAAGAAAAATCACAAAATGACCAATCCAAACAAAAGAAACCATATCTTATTTGATTCCTCGCTAATAGCTCAATAAATAGGGGTTAATCACCAGAGGGTGAATAGGACAGGGCCTGCAGTGGGACCTTTTTGAGGCCAAAAAACAAGACAGACGTGTCATTACTGCCCCCTGTCATCACTATCATCGCGCGGCGATATGCGCTTAGAATTCTCTCACAACAAAGTCTATATTGGAACCATGTTACGAGCCTCAACCTACAATCTCTGACGCCGCCCTCCTTAATGCCTCAGGCAGAATAGAAGGTCGCAAAAAGGCCCCACTGCTGGCCTTGGCATTCTACTACCATAGTTACCCTCAATTATTAAGCTATTACATTCCTCGTAACTTTATAGGTAAAGAATCCGGATCCGGAATGACATGCCTATTCGCGCATATCCAGCGTGACTGAAGTGAGATAAAGGGCCTAATGGAATGCCCGTGTGATGACACGGGATAGGAAGATTAAGGTCTGCCTCTTAATCAAAATGTTGTTTTGAGGTTTCCAGATTTGCTATGAACTGGTCAGTCAATTTTTCATTCTCTTTTTCTGATATCCCCTTCACCAGCCTTTCCTTGGCCAAGGCAATCGCACTCTCCACAATCTCGTCTGATAGGGCCTTTTTGGCCATGCCCATTTTATATTTCGAATATGCCTTGGCATCCTGGATCATCTTTTCCGCGGCCTTCCGAGCCTGCTCAATAATCTTCTCTTTCTCACGTCTACCCAACTCTATGACACTTTCGTGGATTTCCTTTATCCGTTGATCAATACCCCTCAGTTTATCGGCCTCTTTCTCACTAGCAGATTTTACATCCCTAAGCCGGCCGTTGATGCCATTAAGGTCTTCCTCCACTTTTTCTCGTACGCCGCGCAGATAATCCATCAGGGGCCGCCTTGCATATTTCATAAAGATGAAGACCAACACCAGAAAATTGGCTACCAGCATGACATTGTCCCATATCCTTCTGAAACTGCTCGCCTTTTCCGCGGCAAAGGCAGGAGGGATAAAAAGAAAGGTGGAACCTACAACGCCCAAAGACAAAAGAACAACCAAGACATATCTTCTACCCTTCACCTTCAACCCACATTCCTCCTTCCAATCACCCTCTCCAGTATCTCTTCTGCCAGGGCCCCGGCCTCACCGGGGACTACCGGACGGGCCTTTTCTAATTGTTCCTCAGCCCTTTTATCCACTTGGGTCCTGATTGATGATACTTCCTGTCTGGACTTGTCAAGAAACTCCTCGGCCTTTGTGATGCCGATATCCTTGATTCGAGACCTCTCCTTTGCAGCATCTCTCCTGGCATTAATTTCCCTCAAGAGGTATTCATTTTTTGCCCTCTCTGTCTCCGATTCAATACTCTCTATTTCGTTCCTTGTTTCCTCAAAGTACTGTGTCCTTTCGACAATCAGCCTCAAAATAGGCCTGAACATGAGACGGTTCAAAATAAAGACCAATATCAGGAAATGTATCACCTGAACAACTATTGTTGCATTGATACTTATCATGGCTTGTTACCAACTTTGCCTTATTAGACCACAAAAAGGAGGAGCAATGCCACCACCAGGGAATAAATACCCGTAGATTCGGAGACTGCCTGACCAACCAGCATAGTCCTCGTCAAGAGACCTGCCTCTTCAGGTTTCCTTCCGATGGCCTCACAGGCCTTACCCGCGGCAAAGCCCTCGCCTACTCCAGGGCCAATAGCACCCAAACCCATTGCCAAACCCGCACCCAATAAACCCAAACCTTTGACAAAATCAGGACCAGTAATACCCATAACAAACCTCCTTATGATGAAATTGTTCGTAATACTTTGGTGCCTTACACTAAAAAATCCGGGTCCAGAAGACCCGGCTTTGGCTTGCCCCCAGCGGGGGCTTGTTTTCTCGCGTATCTCCAGAGTGACTAAAGTGATCTAAAATGCCTAAAGTGTCTAAAGTTAAGGAATTTCATGTCATTTTATTGGATAGAAGAGCGAAGCTCTACATTAATCCCGCCCGGGGCGGGACTCACTTTATCGCCTTGATTTCTGATACGCCATAGCCTAATTTCTCCGCCTCCCGCATAGCGGAAGGTTCCCAATTAACATTATTTCTATGCCATAGTGAGCAACAATAATGCTACAACCAGCGAATAAATACCCGTAGATTCTGATACGGCCTGACCAACCAGCATAGTCCTCGTCAAGAGTGGTGTTTCCTCAGGCCTTCGACCTATTGCCTCACAGGCCTTGGCGGCGGCAAAGCCCTCCCCAATACCTGGGCCAATGCCTCCAAAGCCTGAAGAGACGCCGGCCCCCAATAGGGCCATAGAAGAAGACAGGGCCGTGCTTTCCTTGAATCCCATAAATAAAAGGATCAAACTGATCAAAAAACCGTATATTGCAGTGGACTGGGCCACACTGAGCCCAATCAACATTACCCTGTTCATGTCCGTGCTGGTATCCGGATTCCTGGCAACCCCTGTCACCGCGTTCATGGATGTCAGCCCATTACCCACGCCTGGCCCTATAGCAGCCAAGCCTGTGGCAAGCCCCGCCCCCAGCAAGGCGGCCCAACCCGGATAGACGGGCACGGAAGAGAAATCAAGAAACAGAAGGAGAAAGGCTATCACCATGCCAAACACGGCCGGGGTTTGACACACCGCCGAACCTATGAGCATGGTGGTAAGGGTCTTACTGCTATTGGCTGGCTGCCGGACGACACCGACACAGGCCGTCCCGGCGGGCAGACCCGCGCCCACACCCGACCCGATTGCCGACAGGCCCATGGAAAGACCCGCCCCAATCGCTGCCCAGGCGGCCAAAACAGTGTGGGAAGATGGCGTGCTAAAAAGAAGGATAATGGCGACGACCAGGGCAAAGATGGCCGCGGATTCCGCAATGGCCTGCCCCACAAGCATATTCTTGATCACTTCACCAGATTTTTCCGGCCTGTAGGCCAAGGATTCATTGGCCAGGCCCGCCGCATAGCCCTCACCCAGGGCCGCGCCGATAGCACCAAATCCAATAGCCAGACCCGCCCCCAGGAAAAGAGCGGCATTTTCATATGTGACAGTATCAAACATTTGCTCACTTGACCTGTAATGAAATATAGACAAGCGTCAGCATAGTAAAGACAAACGCCTGTATTGTGCCTACAAAGAGGCCAAAAAATACGACCAAAAAGGGAGGGATGATAAGACTGTAAACCAGATGAGAGACCACGAGTATAATGATTGCGCCCCCCATAATATTGCCGTATAGACGGAAGGAGATAGAGATCACCTTGGCCAGTTCACCAATCACATTCAGAGGGGCCATAAAAAAAATAGGCTGGAAATATTCCCTGGAATATTTGATAAACCCCTTGGTCCTTATGCCCGCATAGTGGGCGATGAAAAACCCCATAATACCCAGACCAAGAGGTGTGTTCAGGTCTTTCGTCGGCTCGGAAAGCTTGGGGATGATTCCGAGCCAGTTACACAAGACAAGAAACATAAATAGACTACAGATAAGGGGGAAATATCTCTTGGCCATATCTTCATCCAGGGCGTCTCTTGTAAGGCCATAAAAGGCAGTCACCAGGAGTTCGCCAACGACCTGAAATGGATTCGGGAGAAGGCCTATCTTTTTTGTCGCCAGGAAACCAAAGGCCATCAAGGCAACCATAACAATCCAGGTCATTATGATGGTCTCCGTGTTGAAGACCAGATTAAATCCAAATAGTTTGAGCGTAAGCTGTGAAATGTTACCAAGTTCTTCCATATCTTTTAGTCCATCCTGCTGAAATGCCCTATCTCCCCTCCAAAATGGGTCTGATTATTATGTAATCAATCAATGTCACTATCTGCACTGCAAAAATGCCCACCACCACGGCGACAAAATTAAAGGAAACAGATTTGATAGCGACAATCATGGGAATCGCGAGGACAACGTACCTGGACAAAATGGAGGCCAGCCCTACCATACTGGCCCTGGCACGTGACCGTCCCAGAGTCATGGGGATGGATTTCCCCAACAGGATAAAGTTAATAATACTGAAGCACGTGCCCAGTATGAGGCCCTTGGCAATAGCCGTCTCGTGAATGATTATAAAAAAAATGGCGAGCATGAGGGTGGCCTTCATGGCCCAGGAACAGGTCCCCCTCTGGAGTCGATTAAGATCGCTATCTTTTTTCTCTATCTTCTTCGTCATTTCCATCCGCCTTGGTAGCTTCGATAATCTGCCGGTATGCCGTATAACCGCCTCCAGCAATCCCCAACAGGATAAAAATGGAGATGAAAAGCCCCCTGGTATTAAGCCATTTATCCAGATAATACCCTATGGCAAAACAAAACAGGATCGAGCCTGCCATGGTCAGGCCGAGCTGGGTGACCAGGGCTATATCCTCAATCCATTTCTCATGCTTCTTAAAATTAAAAATATTGGACTCTCAAATATTTCAAAGGATTATGGCAAAATATCTGAGGCTTACCTCTATTTTCGGCGCTAATCTATAGTTAAATGATTTTGATCTGTCAAGCGTAAAGTCCCGTCCCCTGACCTAACCCGCCACAACCTCTCTGGCGTATTTCATCCCAGAGGTCGAGTCAGGCCCGTAGTAATCTGCCCCTATATCGTCGGCAAACTCCTGTCGGACGGGGGCCCCGCCGATCATAATTTTTATCTGCTCGCGTAGACCCGCGTCCTTGATTGCATCTATGATATCCTTCATGGTGATCATGGTTGTGCTGAGCAGGGCAGAAAGCCCAATGACCTGTGGCTTGTGCTCCTCAATAGCTGAAACAAATCTTTCAGGCGATACGTCGTTCCCCAGATCTATGACTTCAAAACCGGCCCCTTCAAGGGCCATTGCTACGATGTTCTTGCCGATGTCATGGAGATCACCTCTGACCGTACCCATGACTACCTTGCCCAGGGGCGCTACACCGCTATTAACCAGGGCCGGTTTTAACACCTTAAGCCCCTGTTGCATGGCCTCACCGGCCACCAACATCTCGGGCAGGAAAAACTCACCACTCTGGAACAGATCTCCTACCTCATCCATGGCAGGAATCATGGCCTCCCTCATCAGGACCTCGGGACTTGTACCTCTATCCAGGAATTCTCTTACCCGCCTGACCGTATCATCTACCTTACCTGTCTTTACCATCTCCTTGAGTTGTTCCATTGGTTTCCTCCTTGTTAACTACTTCCCAAATCCATTGCTGTCCAAATAAATTGAAATCGCCATATTTGCTTGGCTAACTATCTGAAGTTTCTTATCACATATATCTTTCCAAAAATCAGGTTGTCATCTTTATTCACCGCCCGTTCACTCCGCTCACTCAGGCGCAAAGAAAACTGGGAGATTTTGTTTTCCTATCACACCCCTGCAAGCTCTGGGTAGCGTCCATATTCTCGCGCAGCCTCTACCATTGCCAGGTAATTTTCGGGTTTACACCCCGGGTGTATTGAATTGGAAGAGGATATGATATAGCCCCCTCCGGGCCCGGCCTTTGCGATAGTCTCCTTGACGCTCTGCCTCACCTCATCGGCACTTCCAGAGACCAGCAGAAAGGTGCAGTCAATATTACCGAGCAGACAGGCCTTTTTGCCAAAATCGCGCTTTATTTCCTCAATGTCCATGCACTGGGGCTGGATGGGATGGATGCCGTCAAACCCGGCTTCTATCAACGATGGAAGAAGCGGCGTAAGCTTGCCGTCTGAGTGCTTTACTATCTTGCCCTCATTCTTGTGGACACGGTCACAGATCTCCTTGTGGTATGGACCGATGAACTCATCATAGTGACTTGGGCTCATAATAGGACCGGGGTTATGCGCGAGATCACCCTCACAGGCAATAAAATCCGCGCCCTTGTCAAAGGCCATATCAATCACTCTAAAGCAGTGGTCGGTAACAAGGCGTGCCATGTCGTGGGCCAACCCCGGGTCAAGGATATAGTCCATCAATAGACGCTCCATGGTACCCCTAAGGGTCCAGGAGAGTTTGAATGTGGCGGGCATATGATATGCGACCGCCCTCTCCGGGAAGGTAGAACGAAGCAAATCCAGCATAAGAAAGTCGGCATCATCCGGGGGACGCATCTCAAAGCCCTTCAAGTCCGACTTCTCTTTTATAGGGCCGTCTACCGGATAGGGCTCACCAAAATCGCTCAGGTGGTAGACCACACCAATCGAGTCACGTATATGATCCTTGTCCACTCGCTCCCGAGGCGCAAGAGATATTGCTGTTACCCCGTCCAGGTCGAGTTCGCGCACAAAGGTGATCAGCCCATCCAAGAGCTGAAAGCGCTCCTCATCGTTCATGTCCATAGCCAGCTTGGGCTCCGGAAGCCTGTCTTCCTCAACAAAATTCCTGGCAATGCCGATGATTGAGGGCTCATTGTAGGCCATCTCCCAAATAGGAACCACATCTGGTTGCTTTATCTCCAGTGCCGTCTTTATCCTTTCCTTTCCATTCATGCAAAAATCCTCCAGCCTTGATGGCCTATGGCAGATTTTTAGATGCCGAAACTTAAAACCAACCCGAACCCCTCAAAGGGCTACATCAACCAGACTTTAAACCTAATCGGTTAAAAAAACATGTAACTGTTCAGGTTGCTTAGGCCGTAGCCTGAAGGCTATTAGTTCTTGCGCATTGTTCTCCTCAGGGCGTATAAAATCTTCTCGGCCTCCAGAATTTTTAATTCGCATCCGGAAATGTCATGTTCGACGGAATACCTAAACCGTCTTGACAGACCCACCTCGTAAAATGATTCCCTGAACGAACCAAACGGGATTTCGGAAAATGGAAATACTCGGCCCGACTTTTGTGTGATCACGCACGGTTCACTCTGCGATACTACAGCCTAAATGCCTTCAGCCTATCTACCTGAGTAGTTACAAAAACATATTATGCATCTCAAAGTCAAGAATTGCTTTGCCCGCAATCCGCTGCCCCTTTTATTGATGATGCACATTATACCTACAGGCATTTTTACATAGACAAAAACATACAAAATATGATATAATTAGGGGTCACTCTAAAAATAAAGCAAAGGTTTTCTTGTGCACCTTACCACCATCCAAATCATTAATTATTCAAAAACTGGCAAAGAAAGGATTTTGCAATGAAACAGTGCTATATTTTACCTACTACCAGATCAAGCAGGGCCATAAGTCCTTTTATTAAACATTCGGCATGGTTAGCCCTGTTATTTTGCCTTGTATTTCCAAGCCGATTCGCGCTGGCGGAAAATCTCATGGAGCTATATGGACTTGCCCAGAGGCATGACCCACCGTTTCAAAGGGCCAAGTACGAACATGAGGCCTCTCGCGAGTCCCTTACCCAGGCATATTCTGGCCTGCTCCCAACTCTTGCCGCTCAAGGCGAATATATCGAAACCAGACAGGATATTGTCAGCAGCGACAATAGTGTCTTTGCCACTGGAAAAACGAATTTTTCCACCAAGACTTATACACTGACGTTAACACAGCCGGTCTTCAACTATTCATCCATAGTGCGTGTGGGACAGGCAAAGGAGGAGATCAAACGTTCCGACGTAGAGTTTGAGATGGCCAGACAGGACCTGATGCTGAGGACCTTGCAGTTGTATCTGGAGGCCCTGTCCGCCCAGGACAAGCTTGCCTTTGCTCAAGCGGAACAGGCCGCGGTAGAACTTCATTTTGAGCTTGCCAAGGGCCGATACGGTATGGGCCTGGCCCCGATCACTGACCTTCACGACGCAAAGGCACGCCTTGCCTCAGTGAAGGCCCATAGGATTGAGGCGGAAAACGACCTGGACGATTCCCTTCAGGCATTGTGGGAGGTCTGCGGAGAATTCGGGGGCACGCTCTCCAACCTTAAAGACAAACTGCCATTGGTGAGTCCCGATCCCGCCGATGTTGAGCTGTGGATCAAGGCGGCGTTAAGGCAAAACCTCGCAATTGAGGTCCAGCGTCATGCGGTGGAGGTGGCCCAGAGGGAAGTGAAACGCCAGAGATCAGGGCATTTCCCTACCCTTGACCTGGTGGGACGATTTAATAATCGGGACACGAATGGCACACTTTTCGGGGGTGGTAGTGAAGTAGAGACGAGCGAGGCCCTTTTGCAACTAAATTTACCCATTTACCAAGGCGGGTATGTGAGTTCTCGAACAAGGGAAGCTCGTCATCGCTATCAAGCGACGTTGCAAGATATGGAACGGCAGGTCCGTGCGGCCAAACGTCAGGCCCGTGCGGCGTATCTTGGTGTAAAAAGTGCGATAAGTAGAGTGGAGGCCTTGGAGCAGTCCGTTGTGTCCCAGGAGCTTGCGTTAAAGGCCAAGCAATATGGCTTCAAATCGGGACTGTATACCAGTCTTGCTGTCCTGGATGCGGAGAGAGACCTCTACCTGGCAAAGCAGGACTACGCACAGGCGCGATATGACTACATCCTTAACAGCATACGTCTAAGACAGGCAGTGGGGACCTTGAATAGGGAGGATCTTGTCATGGTCAATCAGTGGTTGAAATAATCACAGCTATACAATCGTATAGCAACATACCAGAGGCATGCAAAAATTATTAGGACCTCACCCGAACTAACCCTTTAAGAGAGTGAGCAAGTAATGTTGAATAGAATGAAAAAGATTGCCCGAAGACTCAAACCCTTGTCGGGCAGATTTGGGTCAAGGGAGGGCGCTAATCGACGCAAGATTATATTTGAGGCGTTGGAAAGTCGAATACTCCTGTCTGCGGATCTCGTGATCCCCCCTCATGATTTTCATGAGGGGGCCGATTTATTGCCTGATCTGGTCCCTATTCAGGCGCAATACGAAGGCGACTTAACGAAGTCTGAAATAATTGCAGGAGATAGCCCGAAAATCGATGTAGGGCTGGCGCAGGCGGATCAACAGCCCCACATCCCGGACCCTGATTCCCCTGAGGTCGCCCCTGAGACGCCCTCTTCCGACCCGGCAAAGGCTACCCAGGTAATTTCCCGGCAGCCCATACAGGAAATCGTTTTTGTCGATCCCTCTGTCCCTGATTACTCGTTTCTGCTTGAAGAACTCAACCACACAACAAATGTACCAGACGATGAAGCAACTAGTCCACAAGAGACTGACGGCAATTCCCCTGTCAAGGTCGTGGTCCTTGACCGCGATAGTGACGGTATTGACCAGATCAGCGAGACGTTGGCGAAATATGAAGGAATCGATGCCATTCACATCCTATCTCACGGCGCCGCGGGTAGTCTGCGGCTGGGCAGTAGCCAGATAGACAGCTCTGACCTGGCGGAGCGTACCTCGGAGCTAAATACATGGAAAAGGTCCATGGCTCCTGGTGGCGACATTCTGCTTTATGGCTGCAGCGTTGGACAGGGAAAAACCGGGGTTGATTTTGTTGAAGACCTGAGTGAATGGACAGATGCTGATGTGGCCGCTTCAATAGATGCCACCGGCAGCCCTAATATGGGCGGTGACTGGGTGCTGGAATACAGCACCGGCGTAATAGAGGCACTTCCTGTCTTTGGGACCTCCAACCCATTTGACTATGCCTTCCTTTTGGACGCAATAACGGTTGATGGAACTGCGGCCGATGAAACCATTACCCTGGATACAGCAGAAGTGACGGGTGGAGCCACATCTCCTCAGACATTAAATCCGGGAGACGATCTTACAGTCAATGGGTTAGTGGGCGATGACACCTTCATCTTTTCGGCATTTCCTGACACCTCCGGCACAAGCATCGATGGAGGTGAAGATACCGATGCCTTGGACTTCTCCCAGATCCAAGACAATTTGATTTTTGTCATCCGCACAAATGGTGATGTTACCGTTACTGACGGGGAATATACCGTAAATGATGATGGCACGGTCTCCATCGCAGGCGGGAACCATACCATAAACTCAAGGAATATTGAAAACATTATAGGCGGTCAGGGCGATAATACCTATGTCTTCGAGGATGGTGCAAACCTTGCCGGGACTATTGACGGTGGAAACGGCGGCAATAATACTCTTGACTACTCTGCCTTTTCGAGTCTGAACCCTATAATGGTAGATCTTTCAACGCCTGATTCTCTTGGTACGACCGGGTCAGCAACGGGAACAGCTGGTGTAAGCCATATCCACAATATCATAGGCGGTTCGGGTAACGACGTCTTGACCGGCAATGACGGGAACAACATCCTCTCCGGCGGTTTGGGCGACGACACATTGAAAGGCACTGATGGTGATGACATCCTTTCGGGCGGCGAAGGTATTGACACGATCTTAGGCCCCGGGACCGACTGTGTATGGGAAATAAACGGTCCCAACGAGGGTCTGCTCAATGAACAGACAGAGTTCCTAGACATTGAAAATTTAAGCGGCAGCGCAGGAAACCACGATGACTTTGTCTTTTTCGCAAATGGCAGCATGAGCGGGGTCGTGCGTGGCGGCACAGGGGGATTTGACAGCCTGATCGCCGAAGATCCTGCAGAGGATGGTCCGTTTACTGTGATCAACCCTGCCGGAAATGGCCTTGAGTCTGTCAGCCTCTATAATAAGACGATCACCTATGAGGACATGGAGCCAATCATTGACGCCAGTGTGGCTGATACCGTTGTGATACACGGGAGCGCCTATAATGACGACCTGGTGCTGGAAGATAAGGACGCGGCTACACCCGGCGAAATGCAGATTCGCAGCGCATCGAGCGATTTCTTTGACAGGGCCACGGACAGTTTTATCAGCACATTGAGCTTTGTCAATCCCGCCTCAATACTGGCTATCAACCTGGGCGCCGCCGATGATACGATGAACATAGGCACCCTGGATCCCGGTTTCAGCGCAGCAATTACCATCGAGGGCGGGGATGGACTGGACACCCTCATAGGTTCGAATGGGACGAATACCTGGGATATCACCGGGGACAATGCCGGTACGCTGAATACGCAGATAAGCTTCAACGGCATTGAGGACCTGACCGGCGGAAGCGGCCAGGACGACTTTGTCTTTGTCGAAGGGAGCAATGTCGACGGGGTAATCGATGGAGGAAGCGGCGGGCCCAACACGCTGGACTATAGCGCCACGAGCACCGGGATTACCGTCTCTCTGGGCATTGTTGTCGACAACATCGATGTCATTATAGGAGGCTCGGGGTCCGATACCCTATTCGGCCTACCGGATGACTCCACCTGGAATATCACGAGCATGGGGGGCGGACAACTCATCACCACCGACTCGGGAGGCAGCGTCATTGGGAACGTAACCTTCAGCGACTTTGAGAACCTCGCGGGCCGCCTCGGAGACGATACATTCGTCTTTGCAAATGCGATGGGTGTAAGTGGAACCATCGACGGTGGCGGTGGTAGCAACACCCTGGATTATCATCTATACAGCACAACCAGCGTGACCGTCAACCTGGGCAGCGGTGGCGGGCAACCGGGCGCATCGAGCGTCAGCGATATCCAGAACATCATCGGGGGCGCCGGGAACAACGATTCCCTCTCTGGTCCGGATGCCGACAGCACCTGGAACATCACCGGCGCTAATTCTGGCGACGTGGCAGGCGTCGGCTTCGCCGGCTTCGAAAACCTGACCGGCGCCACGAACAACGAGGATGGCTTTATCTTTTACAGTGGCGGCAGCATCAGTGGTGCCATTCATGGCGGTGCCGGCGGCTTTGACGGTTTTGCCGTCGAGGATCCTTCCAACCCGGGTAGCTTGACCCCTGTTCAACCAGACGTCAGTGGTGCAGGCATCTTGAACGTAGGCACAATCTTTGTCGGTGACACGCGTGCCATCGCCTATACGGGGATTGAGCCAATCTTCTATTTGGATAGCTCTGACCCAATTAACACGACTATCAGGACCTCCTTTTTGTCCGGACAAGTGACCCTGGATCGCGGAATACTGGACACCCAGCTCCGGCTTACGATGAATATAGGCACTTTCAATGCAATCCAGGTATTTGATATCCCATCCGCATCATTGACCATCGATCTGGGCGGTGGCGATGACACTATTAACATCAGCAATGTCGATACCAAGGGCGCCGCACTGAGCATCCTGGGCGGGCGCGGCAATGACGGTGTCATCTTCAGTGGAAGTGCGTCGAGCGGCGGGGGGGATATTTCGATCGATGCGGAGAGTATTAGCGTTGCCTCAGGGGTCGTTGTTTCCACGCGGGATGTGGTGGGTGACCCGGAGACGTCCCTGTCGACAGGCGATTCCGGCAACCTGGGTTTTGCGGGTGAGACGATCATCATTGGCACCGGGGCCAAGCTCCTGACCTTTGACGACCGCCCATCTGCAACTGATCCCCTAGGGATTCCAGCCGGGTTATATAATCAGTCATGGCTAACACAGCAAATGCCTTGGACGACTGGAAAGTCGTATACCGAGTTACAGACTACTTCCTCAGGCTCCGGGACAGGATTGACGGTCGATATTGTCACCGATACCGGGGGCAACCCTACCCTGTATATTCACTCACGCGGGACCGGTTACGTAGACGATGAGACCATTACTGTTCAAGATCCAGATAGTATTGGCGGTTCCATTACTGCGCAGGTCAATGGCCTGTTACGTGCCGGGGGTGATATCACATTAACAACCATTGATCACTCTCAGACATGGGCATACGTAGACAGCAGTACGAACGCCAGGATAGAGATCAATGGCGCCACCCTGAGGGGTCGCGATATCACTATCCGGGCGGATGCCGACAATGACAACATCTTTGACGGTGAAAAGAGCAAGGCCCAGGAGGTCGGAGAGTCGGCGCTTGATTTCTTCGGCAACATCAGGCCATTTGTGGGTGTAAGCAAGGCCAAGTCTACCGCCGATATCCTTATCGGTTCCGGCACCGTAATCCAGTCCGACGCCGACGTCAACGTGAAAGCCCATTCCAATTCCGAGGCCAAGGTTACCAGCCTTGGAATCGGGGCAAGCGTGGCCTATGGCCTGTCCGAGTCGGATGCGACAGTCACCGTGCAAGGGGGCACATCCATTAATGCGGCAGGCAATGTGAAAATTCAATCGGACACCAAGAACACCATGAGCGTTACGGCCTTGAATGTTATGGGTACTACCCCACAAAAGTTGGGCGATACGCTCGGGGACAAGGCAATTCCGAGCCATATTACGTTCGCATGGACTGAGGCCTATTCGCATGCCACAACGACTGTTGCAAGCGGCGCTACTATTACGGCAGGCGATAACGTCGACATAATGGCAATCAACACCAAAAACCTGAGCAGCAGCGCCAGCGGCGGTGGGACCTTTGATTTTATCGGCGCTGGCATCCTGGTGGCCTTCTCGGAGGCGACAGCGGATGCCACCCTCAACGGGACAGTAACAGCCACAAACGGGGACGTCTCGGTCATCTCCCAGGCGATCAGTGCCAAGAACATTACGAAGGCCCAATCCAAGATCGGAGATTCCTGGTTTGCGACAACAACCAATTACCTAAACAGCGCCACTCCCATAAAGCTCAGCATGGATCTCTTTAAGCCTGGTGTCGGCAAGGCTACCAGCATGTTGAAAGAAAAATTCAATAAACCTCCGGAAAAGGTAGAAGATATAAAGACGAGATCGAGATCAAACGCCGTGACCGAAGAACCCAAGCGCTTCTCAGAGAAGCTAAGCAAGTTCGGGGGGTCTTTGGCCGTTGCCTGGGGTGACCACAAGAACTCGGCCACGGCCAGGATAGGCTCCACGGCCGTTGTGAACGCAGGCAGGAATGTTACAGTCAAGGCCGACGCCATCGCCCGGCCGGATATCACGGCCGCAAGTGTCGTGGGCTCAGGGACGGACAAGGATTACAAGGCAAAGGATAACAAGAAACAAGTCCAGAAAGAATACACCGGCAGCATCGCATTGTTGGTCGGCGACTACAAAAACGAGTCTACTGCCCTGATCGACTCGGGGGCCACAGTGGATGCACGGGGGGCGATCCTCGTACAGTCGGAGACCCTTATCCCCTATCAGACCATCTGGGGCACCATGAAGCAAATTGGTGCCGATTACAAAAACCTGATATCAGCGGTCAGCACCACAGATATAGGCCCCAACAGTTTTGTGACAAGCTGGGCCTTTAGTATGGCTGAGGCAAATAAGGGGGGAATTGCCGGATCCGCCAACCTTCTCTTTCTCGACAACTCCGCCACCGCCCTGATCGGAGAAGGGGCACTTATTAATCAAAACATGGACGTACCCGGCCAGGATGTGACCGTCAAGGCCCAAAACGATATAGAGGCCATCAACCTGGTCGGTCACTACCCGAGGGTCCTCAAGAAAGTAACACTTGCCGATAAGGAAGCGAACAATCAGGGCAACAGCGCGGCTATCGGTGGTTCTTTCGGGGGATTTTTCTATACCAACACCACCACCGCCGCAATCGAGTCCGGTTCCCGTGTGAACGCCGATAACCTAGCGGTAGATGCCCAGACGATCACCAAGAACATGGCACTCGGCCTTGCCGGCAGCACTTCGGGCACATTCTCCGCCAGCGGGACCGCCACCCTGGTGGACATGAGCAACAATACCCTTGCCAAGATCGACGATGGCTCTGTTGTAACGACAGATGGAAATGTTGATGTTACCGCAAGGGATGACGCGCTCAACGTAAATTTTGTCGGCGGCATCATTCAGGGCAAGAGCCTGGGATTCGGAATCACTTCAGGAACAAACCTGGTCGACCGCAATACCAAGGCAATCATGGGCAATCAGGAATCGGTCCTGGGACATGGCGATTTTGCCCCAGGCACGGGCGTCAACGATCAGGAGAATACCATTGACCTCGGGTACGACCACGGCCTTAAGACGGGTGATACGGTCGTTTACAGCAACGGCGGCGGTAGCAGTATCGGCGGTCTGATTGATGCGGACCCTTACTACGTTCGCGTCACCAATTCCAGGACCGTTAAACTGGCGAGG
Source organism: uncultured Desulfobacteraceae bacterium (assembly GCA_964473615.1). GTDB lineage: Bacteria > Desulfobacterota > DSM-4660 > Desulfatiglandales > Desulfatiglandaceae > CAYYPQ01. Next base: position 29,167 of record CAYYPQ010000014.1, on the reverse strand, counting down.
TCCGTTGAGGAGGCAAATGAAGATCCGATTACCCTCTTCTCTCCTGCCGATGTGGATGACGCGCAGGGTGTGGAGACTATTGACCTGGGTTATGACCATGGCTTTCAGACCGGCGATGCAGTCGTTTACCATAACGGTGGGGATGAGAGCATCGGCGGACTCACGGACGGTCAAACATATTATGTCATCCGGGTTAGTGACACCCAAGTCCAACTGGCAGAGTTACCCGACGATGCCCTGTCCGATACCCCAAAACCGCTTGACCTTGATCTGGGTCAGGGCGGTACGGGTGCAATGCACTCCCTGCGACTGGATCTGGATCCCTCATTTGGGAGCGGTTCGACACACAGCCTCGGAATGGGGTTCGATCCGTCGAGTGCCGTAAACAATGACGACGGTATCATCAACCTCGGTTATAATCATCGCTTCATCGACGGCCAGAAGGTGGTCTACAGCAACGGTGGCGGCAAGAGCATTGGCGGCCTGGAGAACAAGGGTACGTATTATGTGATCGTGGAAAGTCCAACCACCATCCGCCTTGCAGAATCCCCATGGAAGGCCCTTGAAGGTACTTACGTCCCCCTTGATGCATCCCCAGCGGAGGGGACTTCCCATACTATTGGCGCAGAGTTTAAACCGATACCCGTCGTTAATGGAAATACCAATACCATTCACTTTGAAGGCACGCCTGGTTTTAGGGAAGGACAGGCCATCGTATATGACAGTGGCGACGGCACCCCTATCGGGGGGCTTACCAGCGGCGATACGTATTACGTAAACACCATCGACACAAACACCATCAAACTGGCCCGATCCGTCCTCGAGTCCCAAGAAGACCCCCTAACCTTCTTTGGCCTTCAAGACCTCGATAATACAGGTGGCTCAGGGACCACAATTGATTTGGGATATGCCCACGGTTTTAAGACCGGTGATGCCGTGGTTTACCAAAACGGTGGAGATGAGAGCATTGGTAACCTGAACGATGGTCAGACCTATTATGTCATTCGGGAGAGTGATACTGAAATCAAACTATCGGATACTATCGGCGGAACCCCACTTGTTCTGGACACACTGTTCGGGTCAGGACAATCCCATAGCCTACGCCTTGCACTGGATCCATCGGTTGCTACCGGCACGGCCCACAGGTTTTTTGAACCCAATGACGTGAACGGCTCCCTTAGTGCGGGCGGAAAGACCACCCTCAGTGCCACGAACGAGGGTCTGATTGTCACGGTGACACTGGCTGCTTCCAAGACCGGCGACGGCCCTTCACCCAAAGATCAGGGAAAGGCCAAAGAATCGCCAAGCGGCGGAGGAAAATACGGAATTGCGGTATCGGGTAGCGTTTCGGTCAACATGGTATTGGATAACACCGAGGCCTTCATAGCAGATTCTGTTGTTACCCAGTCCAACGGCCTCGAACTAACTTCCACTGAATCCACGCTGATCGTTGCGGTTTCAGGCGCCGGGGCCCTGTCGACCAACCAAAAGGGTAACTTCGGGCTTGCCGGTGCGGTCACGGTCAATAACATCGCGAATGAGACACGGGCATACGTCCACGACTCTGTCCTCGACAACGTCGGAGACTTCACTCTCCACAGCGAGGCGACCGGCCGGATTATTGGGGTCGCCGCGGGCCTATCCGGGGCCACGAGGGGTACGGGCATTGCGGGCTCTGTGGGCGTCAACCTCATTTCCAGCGATACCGACGCCTATGTGGACTCCGGGTCCGTCATCAGTAATACCACGAGTGCATCCCTAACAGCCGATGATACCTCATCGATTATTGCCGTCTCCGGCGCCCTCGCTTACGGTGGCAAGGCCGGTGTGGGTGCCGGTGTGGCCGTGAACTACATTGATACTTCGAGCAAGGCATACGTGGCAGATTCTGATATCACCACGAGTGGCCCCATTATCCTGGATGCGGAAAACGATTCAGATATCCTGGCCATTGCCGCGGCAATCGGTGCCAGCAAAGGGACCATGGCAGCAGCCATTTCCGTCTCGGTCAACGTGATCTCAGATGATGCCTATGCATTCATTAGTGGAGAGAAGACCGCCAGTGGCATAGATGCTGACGGTGACATATTGATTACAGCTACGGACACCTCCCACATCGACGTCATTGCGGGTGGGGTCGCGATTGCCCTTGGAAAAGACTCTGGAGATAGCAAGAAGGACAGGAAAAAAAGCAAGGCCTTCACGCTTGGTGTCTCCATTGCCATCAACAATATTGACAATGACGTATGCACCGCCATTGATGATTCTCTGGTTACCTCGACCGGCAATGTGGACCTGCTGGCCACCTCGACGTCTACTATCGACGCCCTCACCATTGCGGGCAGCGTGTCTGCAGCCGTAGGGAAGAAAGGCGGGTTTGCCTTTTCCGGCGCCGGCGCGGGTTCGGGCAACACAATCGATAATACTACAGAAGCGACAATCAAGAACGGCAGCGCGGTCACGACCACGGCTACCGGGGCCGTGAACCTGACTGCTACGGACGCCTCTACCATCACCGCCGATGCGGGAGGAGCAGGAATTGCGATCGGTGCGGGCGGTAAAGGGAGCGGGACCGCCATTTCCATCGGTATGTCCATGGCCATAAATGAGATTAGCAATGACATATACGCCACCATAGATAATTCTACAATCCTTTCCGGCGGCAATGTGGGACTGACCGCCACGTCCACGTCCACCATCGATGCACTGACCATCGGCGGCGCCCTCGCCGTAGGGGCTTCGGGGAAGGGGTCCGGTCTGGCATTTTCGGGTGCCGGCGCCGGTTCAGGCAACACCGTTAAAAACACGATAGAAGCGGCCATCAAGAACGGGAGCCTAGTCACTACCACGGGTACCGGGGCCGTGAACCTGACTGCCACTGACGGCTCCAACATCACAGCAGATGCGGGCGGCGTCGGAATTGCAGTGGGCGCAAGTGGGCAGGGCACGGGCGGAGCTATTTCGGTGGGTGTTTCCATTGCCGATAATCTCATTGAAAATAAGACCAGGTCTTTCATCGACGGTTCTTCGGTGACATCCGCAGGTAATATTGAACTGTCGGCCATATCCGCGGCCAAGATCGATGCCCTGACCATCAGTGGCGCGGTTGCGGTGGGTGCTTCAGGTACCAAATCTGGATTAGCGGCGGCAGGCGCGGGTGCTTCGTCTTACAATGACATAAAAAACACCGTTGAGGCCTATATCAAAGGGGTTAGCTCTGTCACGAGCACGGGCGGGAGCCTGAAGCTGACGGCGATTGACGGACTTGCACTGTTCGATGCGCCGGCCCTGCAGGCCACCGACTACCAGAACGACGGGCAACTTCCGGCTGCCTGGCGGGCCGCCTTTGCAGCCAAGGGGATCACCCTATCGAATGACGTGACCGTGATTGTCAGGGCCGAGGGCAGAGAGTGGCTTGTAAAGGATAACGGGAACGGCGAGACGTACCTGATTAAAAAAGAGCAGAACACCTACAGGGTGCTCAAACCCACCGTCATCACCGCGGACGGCGGCGGTGTCGCTATTGGGGTAGGCGCGAGCGGAAAATCGACAAGCGGGGCGCTTTCCATTGGCGTCTCGCGTGCGGATAACTCTATTAAGAATAAGGTCAGGGCCTTCATCGACAACTCCGATGTTCCAAATCCCGGCACCACGTCCGTCTCGGCCGCCGGCAATGTGACGCTCAGCGCCACCTCCATGGCAGAGATCGATGCCCTGACGATCGGCGGGGCCGTCGCGGTGGGTGCCTCCGGTGGAGGTTCCGGTTTTGCCGGCGCGGGTACCGGGGCTGCGTCTTACAATGACATTGCTAACACCATAGAGTCCTTCATCAAGGGGGTTGGCTCCATCACGAGCACGGCCGGTGACGTGACGCTCACAGCCTCAGACAACGCCAGCATCATCGCGAATGCTGTCGGCGGGTCGATTGCGGTTGGCGCGAGTGGGACGTCGATTGGGGGGGCGATTTCCGTTGGCGTTTCCATTGCGCAAAATACGATTGGCAACAGCGCCCTGGCCTACATCGACAACTCGGCATTGCAGGCCCCCAACAACACCATCGTTTTGACCTCCGGGGCTGTTGCGCTCCGCGCCACATCCTTGGACACCATCAAAGCACTTTCGATAGCTGCCTCTATAGGGGTAGGCGCAAGCAGTGAAACCGGAATAGCCCTCAGTGGCGGCGGGTCTGAATCCACGAACGTGATTCTGACCAAGACAAATGCCTACGTGTTGGGTACCGATCTCGTCAGTACGGGTGATGTGGTTCTTGACGCGACAAATACCTCCAGCATTACAGCAAAGGTGATCACCGGATCCGTTGCTGTAGGTGCTGGAGGCACGGCCGGTGTCGGGGCCTCGATCGGTGCTTCGCTGGCACGCAACATGATAGGCTGGGATAAGGACGGCAACTACATGCCGGCTCAGGTGCAGGCTTACCTCAAGAATTCCAGCATAGCCACGCAGGGAGATCTCATCCAGAGCGCTCTTGCCAATGAAACCATCGATGCAGTCGTGGTAGCCGGTTCGGTCGCGATCTCGGCTGCCGGCACGGCAGGTGTCAGTCTCAGCGGTTCTGGGGCAGATGCCAAGAACAAGATCTCTACTAATGTCAAGGCATTCATAGACGGCGATGGTTCCACGGGGATCGTTGCAGACAGCCTGATACTGACGGCCCAGGACACCTCGAAAATCACTGCGGATGTGGGGGCTGGGTCCCTGGCCGCCTCATTTGCGGGCAGTGCGGCTGTTTCCATTGCCATCGGGGTGTCCCTTGCCGAAAACACTATCGCCAACCAGGTGGAGGCTTACATCATTCACGCCGACAACATGGCGGCGGCTGACGGGGCGGTGACGCTCAAGGCCCTGGAGCAGGCAAGCATTGGTGGCACGTCGGTGGCCGCAGCTCTTGCGGCGTCTTTTGGATCGGTGGGCGTGGCGCTGAGCGGGGCCGGTGCCAAAGTGACGAACACGATCGGAAACACGGTCAAGGCATATATTGAAGACAGCACCGTCACCACGAGTGAGAGTTCCTTTGACTATACCACGAGCCAGCAGCCTGATCAGATCCTTCAAGGAGAAAGGATCAAGCTAGATGATGGCGATATATATGAATATGTTAATGAGGCAGGACTTCCTGGTCCGGTTGACCTGAGCACAGAGGATTTTACGGATACTACCCGTTGGAAACGGATTGCCGACGATATAACGATCGATGCTCTTAGCTCGTCCACCATCGACGCCTTGGTCGGCGGGGTGGCCGCGGCGGTGAGCGGAGGGAGTGTGGCCGCCTCAGGGGCCATCGGGGTCGCTATCCTCAAAAACACGGTCCTCAACCAGGTCGTGGCCTATGCGGAGGATGCAACCCTTTCCTCAGCAGATGATATCCGGATGCTCGCCATGGCCACAGACACCGTGGACGCGGTCTCCTTTTCGGGCTCCGTCGCCATTGCGGCCGGTCCCGGCGGCGCGCTTGCGGGCTGCGGTGCCGATGTGACCAATAGCCTGGCAAGCGGCGTCTATGCCTACATGGTGGATGCCGAGGCCACGGCAGTGGATGAAATAGAAATAAGCGCGGTCTCAGACAGTCACGTGGCAAAATCCCAGGCCATCGGCGTTGCCGTGGCGGGAAGCCTTGGGGCCGCATCTGTTGCAGTATCCACGGTGGATAACACAATCAGCAATGATGTTGAGGCGTATGTCAGCAGCCCCTATGATTACACGATGATAGAACAGCCGAACGCTGTTTCCCAAGGCGAGAGGGTCAAGCGGGATAATGGAGACATCTATGAATATGTTGGGGCAACCGCCCTGTCGGGCCCCGTTGACCTGACCACGCAGGACTACTCCGATACAAACCTGTGGAAACAAATCAAAACGAGCCTTGACGCCGGGGGTAACATCTCGATTCTGGCGGATGTGGCTCGTGCCAGCATGAGTGATGTCAGCGCCACCACGGCCTCCGTGACGGTAGGCGTCGTGGGCCTGAGTGGTGGTGGCATTGATATCGACAACACGATCATGAACAATGTGGCCGCTCACGTGGATGGCCCCATAGACCTGACCGCAGACGGGGACGTCAATGTCCTGGCCAGTGAAGATGCTTACATAATAGGGGACGCCACTGCTGTCTCGATCAGCGCGAGCCTGGGGGCGGGCCTAGGTGTTGCCCTTGTCAATAACGAGATTGGAAGCAATATTGAGGCCTGGATCAATGAGGCGACTGTTACCTCAAACAATACGCTGATCCACGCCGATTCTGTCGCGAATGTGGCCAAGACCATATCCGCAGGGGTGTCAGGCTCGGCCATACTAGGAGCGCAGGGAAATGAAGCCAACGCAGACATCAAGACCCTGGTGAAGGCGTCTGCTGTGAACGCGACACTGATTTCAAGCGGGGATATCACTATCAAGGCAACGGCAAACAACATTGCAAACACAAATGCAAAAGGGGGTGCCTTCGGTGCCATTGCCGTGGGGGCCATGGTCTCGGACGTAAACCTCGGCAGGGGCTATGATGTGTATGAGGTTGAGGCGGCGGTGGGCACTGGGACAAGTATTCAGGCCAGGACCCTCAGGATTACTGCCAGCAGCACGGATGATCTCCTTTCCGAGAGCACGGCCGGCGGTGGCGGGGCCGTTGCCGCGGCCGGTGCCGAGTCGAAAGTCACCAGCAATAATGCAACCCTGGCACGAATCGGGGCGGGCGCACAAATTCAAGTCGATGGACTTTCTATAAATTCCACGCACGTACAGGACATCGATGCATCTGCCGACAGTTATGCCTTTGCGGCGGCGGCCGGAAGCGGTGCGGGCGTGGATAACAGCATCACCAGCAAAGCGAATGTGGATATAGGCAACGGTGCCAGTGTCACTGCCAAAAACATTGTCATCAACGCCAAGAATCAATTGACCAAGGATGATTTTAAGGACAGCAGCAACCTGAGATCGGGCTCTGCAAGTGGCGTAAACGTCACGGTTCTCAAGAGCGAAACCGACATCGGCAGCCAGTATCTTCCCTTTGAGTCCGCCGTCAACATCGGGACCGGGGCCCGGCTGACGGTGGATGGCGACAATCGGTCTCCGGGCATCTTCAAGATTGAGACGCTCAATGACATCTTTGCCGTAGACAGTGTCAGGATAGAAAGCGTGTCCGGGTTTGGTGTCTCCACGGGCATCTCCAGGGTGAATTCAAACACACTGGCTGCCATCAACGTAGATGGGGCTGTCCTGGAAAGTAAGGCAGGGGACGTCTATTTGACTGCCAAGACCGACTCGAGCATTAATCCCAGTGCAAACCTGCTTGTTGCAACGGCCCTGACCGGAGGCGCGGGGGCCGAGGCCACCGGCAACACCAATGCCACCAATATGATCAATATCAACAACACCACCGTAAACGGCAGCGATATTTACTTGTACGCGGGCAGGAACAGCACTGAGGTGCCCGACGTGATCATGAGTGTCGCCGGCACAGAACTCACGGCCATGTCCATGTTCCCCAATATTGCTGTTCCAATTCCCACGGCCGACATTAAGGAAACAAACAGTGTCAATGTCCTCGGCGGTTCATCGATTCGAGCAATGGAAGATGTCAATCTGGTGGCTGATAGGGGAATGGATAAGAGAGAGACGGAGGGAACCGCGCTTTCATTGTCACTGATCCCCTATGGATTCCCCATCCCAGGGTACGGGAATGTGACCAGCAACAACCAGGTGGTGATCGGCGATCAGGCACACATTGGAGCCGGTATCAACAATCAGGCGGTCATGCTGATCAAGCCAGTCACCTTGAAGGGTGTGCAAAACATTGACCCGTCCAGGCTGGACATGTCGCCTGCCGACAGACTGCTCACCAACGCCGAGAAACTCAGGGAGGGCATTTCATTTGTCAGCATCGGCGACAAAGACATCATTCGAGTGGCCGCTGGGGCCAATCAAGGCGGTATCGCCGAGCACCGGTATGCATACATAGGTAAGCCCGGACAGCTCGTTCTTTCCGAGCAAGATTACTCCGACACCGAGAAATGGTCAGATGTAACCTCCTCAACAAAGGACGGAGACGTCACTTATGTCAGCGACTTTGTGACAGACGTGAAATATGAATACTGCGCACTCAATGCAGATGAGATCGCCTTCAATGTCTACACGGGAACGGTCATCCAGGTGGCGGATGACGGGAATGGAAACCCTGTGGCCGGGGGTGGAGAGCTTGGCGCATTGTATAGATACAAGCCCGAGATCGATAAGCCGGACCTGATAGTGTTGGATAAGGAGGATTACAGCGATACCAGCAGGTGGGAAAAAATTACCGTTGATTATGACTTACATACGCTTGCTCCTGGGACGACGGTCGCCCTTCAGAAGGGGCAGATCGTGAGAACGACTGAAGACACGTTATACAAGTATCTGCCGGATCAGGGCGCTAATAATATAGATTTGAACAGCGAAGATTTTAGCGATATTGCAACATGGGGTGAGATGGCGCCCACCATCTACATGAGCGATGTGACCATTTCCTTGAAGGGAGCCCTTAAAAACAAATTTTATGTCGTCAAACCTACCAGGGTTGATGCCCCCACACTGTCGCTCCAGAATGTCGGGAGCGTCCTCCTTGCACAGCGTGATAAGATCCTGGACTGGATTGCAAACCACTCGAGTAACCCGGAGGCCGTCGCCCGCTATGAAATCCAGCTTGCCCTGGTCGAAGAAAGCCTGTCGGAATTGGGACTGCTGGACAGCATTATTGACCCGGATACCGGGCAACCTGCCCAGGTCGCCAATAAAGGATTGGATGTCTTGTTCGTTGAGCTACCCGATATTTACGCCGCTCCCGGTTCGATCTATATTAAGGCAGATGCGAACTATCGTGATGCCTTTGTGCCCCTGGTGGACAACCAACTCGTTGCAAGGGCAGGTGCAAAGATAAATGTCGCCAATGAGACACCGTTTTCGCTGACAGTATATGATACGGTGATTCGAGATACACGACGAGTCACTGTCGTTGATGGAGAATATACAGTCCTTACTCCGGGCAATGTGTATTTCAACTACAAAGGGATAACCTCCATTCAAGATCCTCCGGACAAGGCCATCACCATTACCCAGGATTCCATAAGCCGAAAGGGGACTGATTACAATATTGACCTGGCAATTCCTGAAGGCCTGCCCCAGGACCTCTACATTGTAGGAGACGTTATCAACGAAGTCGGGGATGTATCTATTATTAATAATGAGGGCAGCATCAATGTGTCAGGGGAAATCAGGGCCGAAAACGTGGAAATCAGGGCCGCCAAGGACTTCAATCTCAACACGGACGATTGGTTCCACAACATGGACCCCCGGCAATACCCGGGCCTCGACAACTATCGCGGCCAGGTCTTCAATAAGGCCGGAAACCTGACCACCAAAACCTATGACAATAACCCCTTCATTGACTCTATCGACCCGTGGAGCTCCTCAATCCTTGCCCAGGGCCGGGTTGCCATAACGGCCCGGTACCTGGATGTCAATGGGCTGATCCAGAGTGGCGTTCAGACCATAACCCTCCACGTGGGTCAGGATTTTGCCCCTTCCGGCACTACTTTATTTCTTGATGATGATGGGAACCCGCTTCAAGGGATCAGCTTTGGTACTGACAGGGTGCCTGTGGACGGCTATTTTGATGCGCAGAAACAGGCCATTGTGGTTAATGAGATTGTTCCGCAAGGCGGCAGAATTATTTTGGCAGGTGAGATCCTGAGCACGGGAAACGGTATGCTCAGGGTGGCTCACGGTTATACCAATGTCGACATCCAGAACGACAGCCCCTATGAGCTGGTTGTCAACAGGATAGACACAACCAAAAAGAGAGAGGGGAAGATCACGATCATCGATACGGGCAAATTTCAAAAGGTGGAGTATGAGTTCGATGATGACCTGGGCCAGATCAAGGAGACGTTATACCAGGGGACGCCCGGTGGAGGCGATCTAAGCGATAGCGATAGCGTGATCTCAAGCATTGTTTATGAAGAGGTGGATTCCCACTATTACGATCAAAATGACACCATGGAGTACCAACCGCGTGAAGGACTGCAATACCTGTGGACGGAGGGGCAGGAGAAGACGAGGGTTTTGGTCACAACCTATGAGAAGAAGAGCTTCAATCTGATTGGTTTTGATTGGGATGGTGCCGTAAAAGATCAGAGCTACAAGTCGCAGGTGACCAATTTCCGAGATGAATATCCGCTTCTCGAGTCTGAAGTCCTGACTGTAAAGCCGGATTATGACGCAAACACGCTTCCTTCAGGTACTCTGGTTGATCTCCATACCGGGCAGATTGTCAAGGATGTGGACGGCACGCTTTACCTCTATCAAGGCGCCGATGCGGACAATTTTGATTTAGGGACAGCGGACTACACGGATTCCAGCAAATGGGTCTCTCAGGTTGAGGTCCTGGGTTATGCTGATGGTAAGGCATATACGATTCAATACGAAATGAAAGATGACACGGATGTGCAACTGATCCAGAACATTGACATTATCAAGGTGGTCGTTGATGAAAACGGGGTAAGACTTGCCCAAGGTGGTGTGGTCGGGAACCGTTACCTGTATATAGGTCAGAATGCGCAACTCGTGCTGCGTGACCAGGATTACTCAGATACGCAGAAATGGACCGATGTAAGCGCGACAACGACGGATGCGGATATCACATATGATAGTAGCTTTCAAAATTATACCTACGATGTGCAGCGTTGGACAACGGGCGGCGGCTGGCTCAGGACAAAGACGGCCCATACCGTGGTAACCCAAACCTTCGGCGAGAAGGATTATTATACCCATACGCTGGAGGCGGACTACCCCATTGGGATTTCGTTTATCCAGGCCCCGGCGGCCCCTTCGATTAACATTGACACCTTGAACGATCTCCATCTCCAGGGAACCATCACCAGTCCTAAGGAAGGAAGTATTACCCTGACTTCGGGTGGGGATGTCATCTTCGGAGAAACGGCGGCTGTATTGGGTGTGAGCCCGACCATCAATGCCGGTGGCTCAGTGCGGGCGAATGTCGAGGGCGGGAAGACATCTAAACCGCTTTCCCCCTTGGCGGCCATGAGTGTCCAGGGAGACCCACAAGTTCCACAAGTATTGTCCATCACTTCTGAGGGGGATATCGATATCCGGGTTGTATTTGATCCAGATGGAAATCAAAGCAGCACGATTATTGTTGGCCAGATCATCTCAACGGGCGGCAATGTTGTTTTACATGCCGGTGACGGTATTCAGGCATTTGACCAGTCCTCCTTCATCCGCGGCAACCAGATCGAGCTCTATGCCATAGGAGGCCAAATCGGAAGTGCCGATTCGTACTTGCGGGTGGATAGCGATGTTCTTGGCTCCGGTGGTGTGGCAGCCAGGGCCCATGGAGACATATACATACGTGAGATAGAGGGAGATTTAAAGCCCGCCCAGCCGCAGACCTGGGGGGGTGATTTTGACGGTTTTGATGCATCCATTCATTCCGAGCAGGGGGACGTTTATCTGCGAGTTGACGATGGTTCAATACTCGATGCCTTCTATGAAGAATTCAGACCTCGCACACAACAAGAAGCCGACAAGCTCGACAAGGAACAGCAACTGACAGGACAGGGGGCTATCGATGAAGCGGAAAAAGCTATTCAGCTTGAAGAAGGGGCCCAAACCCAGCTCTACCACAGTTACTGGCAAGCGTACCGCGACGCCAGGCCGAGTTATGTGGCTGGTGAAATAGCGATTAAGAACATTGACGCAGTCAAAGATGAAATCAGCTTCAGCCAGCCTCACGGGCTTGAGACCGGTGACCAGGTCTTCTTCAGCGTGGGAATCGACCTGAGCAAGGAGAACTATGGCGATACCAACAGATGGGCCGGGATCGTTCCCGATTATGACCTTGGAAATCTTTCGGGTACGGTCAGCCTTGAAACAGATCAGATTGTCAGAACGGTCGATGGTATCCTGCACAGCTACCTGGGTGAGCACACTGATAATGTAGATCTGGCCGCTGAGGACTATAAAAATGCAGCCAGATGGGCCGAGATCGCTCCTGATTATGCCCTTGATAAGCTCGCTGTGGGAACACGCGTTATGCTCGAGACAAACCAGTTGGTCAGGACTCATGACGGTACGCTTTACAGTTACCAGGGTGAGAGTGTCAGCAAGCCCCAGTCAAATCTCGAAAACAATCTTGCTTACTATGTTGTTGTGAAGAATGATACAACAATTCAACTCGCCCTTTCCAGATATGACGCCGCAATCAGCAAGACCCCAAAGGTCATGGATATTACCATCGAAGGGGACGTACATTTCAATTATACCAGTTTGCTGGAGTACGGCTATAGTTACGGGGACCTTCAGCAAGACGTCCCCTTGGACGAGCGCTATCAAAAGGTACACGATACCTATGGGGATGGAGTGTACGATCCCAACTTTATCTACCATATATCCGACCAGGAACGGCAGGACCGGATTTCGGACCGGACTTTTTCCACCAGTGCCCTGAGGTATCCGGTTTCGAGATCTCTTTTCAGCTTCCTTTATCCAGATGCAGACGGCGCTGTGGCCCACGGAACCGACATAATCGAAACACCCAATATCCTAGGCGGTCATGTAACAATGATGACCGGAGGTGAAAATAGCCAGGTAGGCCGTATTACAGATGTTGTTACCATCGATCTGTCCCACGGTTTTGAAACCCTGTCCGACCAGGAGAAGGAAATACTGACCGTGGCGACTGTGGACGATATTTTGGATGTAACCTATGACCAAAACGGTGAAGTCGAGACCCTGACTCTGCAGGTATGGAATGACATAAATGTTGAAGCATCTGAAAGCGTTACAGTCGCGACAGGGGATAGTGTCGCACTGCAGGCAGAAGGGGATCTCAAGATTGATTCTGTTGTGGCAGGAGGCTATGTGCGCCTGCAGGCCGGCGGGGCCATCACGGATGTCTATACCGATGAGACGACAGCTATAAGCACATCTGGCAATTTGATTCTCAATGCAACGAATGCCGGGGGTTATATAGGGACTCAGGATAGTCAGCTAAGAATTGACCTGAAAGGACAGGCCACCCTCACCGCAAGGGCCGACACCGACATCTACCTTAGGGACGTGGCAGACCTTTATCTGGACACGGTTTCTGCCGGGAATGATATAAACCTGGTAGCCCAGGGATCGATCTTCGACGGTATCAATAATGAAGAAAGCAACCTTTTTTCTGGAGGAAAAACTTATCTCAACGCCCAGACCGGCGGAGTCGGCACTCTCGATAATGATGTGGATTTCGATTCTAAGGATTCCCCGTCTTGGTCCCTCGATGTTACGGCAAACCTGGGCATCTATCTTGCCGAGGCAGATGGCGACCTTGTTATCGGGGACAACTTTCAGGTAACGTCAATTTCCGGCGATGTCCGAATGACTGTCACAGAGTCGGGTGATGCGGGAGACGACCTGTCCGTTAGCGGGACCAAGGCGAATGCGATATGGAGTCTTACGGGATCGGTGATATTGAGGGCCGGTGACGACATCACTATAGAAACCGGCGGCATAATTGGAGCAGCAACAGGGGTAGTGCTTTATGGTGATTACGGAAATGCAGACCCAGGAATCGGCTCTGTAATGAATTTTGAAAGCCCCATTCCATTCGGTCCTGTGACGGTCTATGGAGAGAGTGATGATGATATTGTTACCCTGACAGATGTTATCTATACCGGACCTGATCCGGCGCCGGTGTGGACCATTGACGGCCGGGGTGGCAGCGACCAGTACCTCGTAAACCTGACCGGTACGGGCAAATCGGAGTTAAAGGTGCTCGATACGGGTGCCACAGGTGATGACACCCTGACCATCAACGGCACGTCTGTGGCCGACACCTTCCTATTCCGGAAAGACTTCGTGGCCCTGCTAAGGCCAGACGGGCGTGACGCAAAAGGCAAGCCAAAATACCACCCTGATTTCGAGAGGGTCTGGTACGACGAAAACATAAATAACCAATTGATCATCAATAGCGGTGAAGGAGATGACCACCTTGTTCTCGACGATAACTCTGCAAAGACGACCATCAATGCCGGCGCGGGGAACGACAGGATCCAGATAGGGCAGGTGTTCAAATCAGCTCCTGCCGGCGTGGAGACAGTGGAAACAACACTTGGCTTTCTCAGCAACGGCGTCAGCGCTGCCACAACGGTCAATGCCGGTGACGGTGACGACGATATCACGGTCTACCGCAATCGGGAGGAACTTCAATTAAACGGGCAAGACGGTGACGACAAATTTGATGTCAGATCATTCGCACAGGCAGGTACAACAATCACAGGTGGTAAGGGAGCAGATACCATCAAGTATGTGGTAAATGCACCTGTGAACATAAACGGCGGCGAAGGAGAGGATAGGTTAATATTAATCGGCACAGAGTTTGATGATGCCATTGCTGTTACTGACAAAGGTGTCTTTGGCGCCGGCCTGACCACAAACTATGAATATGTAGAAACCCTTATTGTCGACACGTATATTGGCGATGACCAGATTTTTGTGCTCTCAACAAGCCCTATTGTCAACACTGTCTTGCTAGGCAACTACGGCAACGACACCATCCACGTCGGGGGTGTGCCTGACAATGTCAACCTTAAAGATATCATCGTTACAGATGAGGATGTTGATTTCACCATAACAAACTCCCTTGGCTCAATTAGGGGACCGCTCAGAATTGAAGGTGGCAGTGGCGATGGCGAAGGGGCACGGCCAGTAGGTGATCCGGTTAACATGCCAGGGGAAGGAGAAGATGACCCGTCACTAGGCGGTGATGAATTGATTGCACAACTGGATGAGACACTTTCCCATGACACGCTAAATGCATACAACACGAATAGCGAAACCGACGATGAGGGTTGGCTGGGCAGTAGCACACTGACCGGTCTCAATATGTCGACAGGGACAACGATCAAAGGAAAGGATTATCCCGGCGGTCTTGTTTATCATGACATGGAAGAGATGAATATTGACCTTGGTTCGGGCAGCGATATCTTCAACGTCAGGGCAACACATGAGGGTACGACCTCGCTTCACACATCAGGCGGCAGTGATACAATCAATGTGGGCAGCCTTTCACCGCTTAGTGGCGGCGTGGTGGATGATATCGCTGGACTATTGACCATTGATGGCGGTGATAATGATGATATCGTAAATATTGATGATACCGGCGATACAGATGCCAACGTTGGAGTACTCAACAACACCAGGCTCACCGGCCTTGACATGGCAATGGGTGTTCAATATAAGAACGTAGAAGAACTGAATATCAGCCTTGGTTCAGGGGACGATGTCTTCAACGTTCAGGGAACTGCCGCCGTCACCAACATTGATTTACATGATGGCAATGAAAGGATCTATGTATCGTCGGGTGCCGATTTAGACCTCGATACTTCCACCGATTTCCTTGAAGGCAATCTTGACGATATCTTAGGCCAATTGAACATAGACGCTGGCCAGGGCGGGCATCTATTGATGATTAGCGATTCTGATAGCAACCAAGGCGATAGCGACATTTTGATTACGAAGGCCATGATCCAGGGATTGGCGCCGGCAGATATCACCTATAAAACAGACCTGACCAACGGTAACTTTGCCGGAGGGATCACCTTGTGGAGCGGCTACGGGGAAGACACCTTTACGGTTGCCAGTACCCACAAGCGAGATGGTGTCCGTACCATCACCACCTTGAATACAGGTCTTGGTGATGACCGTGGCAACGTCTCTCTCGACGCCGGAACCGATGGATTCTTTGTGCTCAACCTGCAGGGCCCTGACGATTCCCTAGACCCAGTGAGCGACAATGACTCTGTAGACGCCTCCTCATCGAGCCTGCCACTGATCATCTTTGGTGGCAAAGGAAACGACACCATTTCTGGAGGCAGCGGAGACGACATTATCTTCGGCGATCGCGGCCGAGTCCATTATCTTAATGAGAATCTTCAGGAGGTCACGGTCCTCGGGGGCGGTGGCCCCGGCGATAAGACCGATGGAATCATCCGCGAACTAGGCACAGTATTTACCGTTGATGCAAACGTGGGCGGCAATGACGTTATAGCTAGTGGATCCGGCAATGATATCATCATAGCCGGTGCAAAGGACGACACTGTCGCAGGCGGCGCCGGTGACGATATCATTCTGGGCGACGGCGGCAAGGTGACCCTGAGCAACGGCACACCGAGCGTAATCGAAACTATTGACCCCTTCATCGGTGGTAACGATTTTCTTGATGGAGGAACCAATAACGACATCATGTTTGGTGGTTTCGGCAATGATGTCTTTGTGGGCAATCTGACTGATGATTTCATTATCGGTGATTATGCCCGCGCTATCATTGAAGGCGGCAAGGTCGTAAGCGTTGTCCGACTCGGACAGTACAACCTTGACACCATCGCCAATACTCTCTTCTCCCTATACAGATCACCCTTTATACCAGGGTGGCAGACGCCGGGGCTTGCCTTTATCGGCGGCATCCTGCCCGCTAAAGGCGCTGGCATACAGCCCTTTGTGGCTGGCACACGCGGGGCTGGCCTACCCCAGATCCCCTCCCATCCCGGTTCATATCTTACGGAGGCCGCTGCCAAGCCTGAGGGCTACACTGAACCTGAAAGCTACACCAAAGGGATCCAATATAAAGAATACAAGGTCGAGAAAGGTGATACCCTATGGGACATCTCAAGAGAAAAATTTGGTGATCCCCTTTTATGGCGGAAGATTTGGGAAGCCAACCCGGAAATAACTGATCCGGATGTCATCTATCCTGATCAGGTGTTAAAAATACCCGCCGGGCAATTAGAATCCCATCGACACGATCCTTCAGACCAGGGCAAGCCTCGTGAGGACCTCGGATTAGGGGCCATGGTTGCCGGATTTATGGGATGGAGTGCGGTCTCTTCGCGGCGTAGCGATGACAAGATGATTTTGAATCGAGAGGCATTCCAGAGGTTAAACCTTGAAGAAGATAAACGGCGCTTCCTACGCTGGCATAACGGCCAGTTGAAGGAAGGTGGACACTCTAGCAGATCCGGATCCCAAACCGGTGATTTGCCATTTATCGGCTTCCCCTTTTTAAACTTTAATGATAGGAGGACAAACTATGGCGCAGACACCCGGAGATAACAAGGAAAAGAATGAGGCAAAAAATGAGGCTGAACAGGATGCTAAAAGTTCAAGGCCGGTAATACGTTGGGATGGCTCCAAGATGAAGAGCACCTATGCCAACGTGGTTAACGTATCCAGCACTAGGGAAGAAGTCACCTTACTTTTTGGTACCAACCAAAGCTGGCATACCAGTCAGGAGGCGCTGACCGTTGAATTGAGCGATCGCGTTATTCTGAACCCCTATGCGGCCAAGCGCCTATCCCTATTACTCAACAATATCCTCCGCGAATATGAGTCCCGCTTCGGTGAACTTCGTATCGAGTCAGGCGAAAAACCGCCAGGGACCAAGGCCTAGAATTACTTTCTGACACTACCTTCCACCTAGCTGGCCAACTATGGCCTACGATGCAATCGGTACGCATACTTGCCATAACTCAACCATTTGGTGCTGAGATCCTTGAGCATAAATAAGACCATAAAGGCTAAAGACAGTTCCGAGGAAAACCTCGCTTTGTTGTGGGCCCGCTTCACTGGAGCAGGCAGCCGGGACGAGTATTTCCATAGCTGGCTTGCTTTGCAGTGTTCACGTGTCTCCAAGGTGATTCAGGGTGTGCTCATAATTGGTAACCTGAAAACAAATTCCTTCGTACCTGTTGCCAAATGGCCCCAAGAAGGGGTGGATGTTGAGCGTCTGGCGGAAATCTCGGAACGAGTACTGGCTGAGCGTTGTGGTCTGCTTGTGGAATTGGCCATGCCTCCTGGCATGGATACCTCTTACCCGCCTCGTTACGGTTTAGCGTATCCCATCCTGATCAATGAAGAATTATGTGGCGTAGTTGCCCTTGAAGTAGCCACGGATGAGGAAGCCCAGTTGAAATCTGCCATGGATAAATTGCAATGGGGTGAATCATGGTTGGAACTTTTCTTCTGCAAGAGTAAAAAGGAAGAGAGTGAAACGGCCCTCGGGGGTCTCAAAGCTGCAGTTGATATGCTGGCAGCCGTGCTGGCAGAGGATCATTTTAGGGGTGCCAGCATAACCTTTGTAACTGAAATGGCGACACATCTCCATTGCGACCGCGTGAGCCTGGGTTTTGTACGCAGAAATCGTATCCGTGTGAAAACGGTTTCACACAGTGCTCAGTTTGGAAAGCGCATGAATCTGATCCGCTCTATTGAAAGAGCAATGGACGAAGCCAGGTTTCAGCGACAGGAAATCCGGCATCCTGCCCCGCCAGATGCCGAAATCATCGTTACCCGAGACCACGAATTTCTGGCAAAACAACATGGCTCCGGCTCTATCTTGACGCTGCCTTTGTATGGAAACAACACCTATTACGGCGCCTTGACCTTAGAGCGCCCGGAGGATCAGCCTTTTGACGACGGTGATGTTGAATTCTGCCGCAGCGTGGCAGGGCTGGTGGCCCCCGCATTGGAGAACAAGCGCCTAAATGATCGCCTTCTGATAGGCAAAATTCTTGATTCCCTCAAGGCACAGGTGGAAAGGCTCTTTGGCCTGCAATACCTTGGCAGAAAGTTAATCGTCTTGCTCCTGGCAGGCATTATTGTTTTTTTTAGCGTTGCGACAGGGAAGTATTGGCTATCTGCCGACACCACTCTTGAAGCGGCGGTACGCCGTGTTGTGGTTGCGCCATTTAATGGTTACATAAAAGAGGCCCATGTTCGTGCCGGGGACCTAGTAAAAAAACATATGCTCCTGTGTGTCTTGGACGATCGTGATCTGAGGCTACAAAGGCTTAAGTGGCTGAGCCAGCGAAGACAGCTTCGTCGACAGCATCAGGAGGTACTGGCAAAGCACAAGTGGGCTGATGTCAACATAATCAAGGCACAGCTTGACCAGACCAACGCTCAGCTCAGTCTGGTGGAAAGCCAGCTAAAACGGACACGTATCCTGGCACCCTTTAATGGTATTGTGGCCAGCGGTGATCTCAGCCAAATGCTCGGGGGCCTGGTGGAGAAAGGTGATGTACTTTTTGAGCTAGCGCCGTTAGATGCATATCGCGTCATAGTACAGGTCGATGAGCGCCGAATTGCGGACGTACGTACAGGCCAGCAGGGCAGTCTGGTCTTGTCGTCCCTTCCTAATGATCACTACGACTTCTTGGTCGAAAAGATCACTCCCATATCTACCGCACGGGAAGGCCGAAACTACTTCCGTGTTGAGGCCCACCTGAAGTCCGTGTCCGAACGTCTTCGCCCTGGCATGGAAGGTGTCGGCAAAATTTATGTAGACCGCCGCAAACTCATCTTCATCTGGACCAGAAATCTGACCGAATGGCTCAGACTAAAGGCATGGTCCTGGTGGCCTTAAGGTAATTTTGGATGGAGAAATCTTTATTCAGCCGTGTCTGGTACAGGGTGGAAGGAATGAGGCCGCGGCTGCGGGGCCACGCGCAAATCCACCGCCAGGTATTTCGCCAAAAGGAATGGTTTGTTTTACAGGATCATTCGACGGGACAGTTCCACAGGTTTTCCCCAGAGGCATATCTCATCATAGGTCTCATGAACGGCCGGCGGTCGATGGGTGAAATATGGGAGACCGCCTGCGATAGGCTGGGTGACGATATGCCCACCCAGGATGAGGTGATCGGACTTCTTTCCCAGCTCCATCAGACCGGCGTTCTGCAGGCGGATATCCCCCCGGATATCGAGGAACTCAGGGTGCGCGAGGCAAGGGTGCGGAAAGGCCGATGGATGAGGAACCTGTTGTCTCCCATGGCTGCCCGATTCCCGCTCTTGGACCCGGATCGTTTCCTGGAAAGGTCCCTGTTTCTGGTCCGCCCCCTTCTGGGATGGATGGGAATTTTATTATGGGTCAGTTTGCTGATCGCGGCCTGTGTACTCGCCGTTTTACACTGGCAGGACCTCTCATCCAATTTAGCAGATCGTGTTCTGGCGGTTGAAAACCTGATGGTGCTGGGATTGGTCTATCCTTTTGTTAAGGCCTTCCACGAATTTGGTCATGCCTATTCTGTAAAGCGCTGGGGAGGCGAGGTGCATGAAATGGGCATCATGTTGCTGGTCTTGATGCCCATCCCTTACGTGGATGCGTCAGCCTCATCCGCTTTTTTTGACAAGCGTAAACGCATGACGGTGGATGCCGCCGGGATAATGGTAGAACTTTTCCTGGCCGCTCTGGCGATGCTCGTCTGGGTGAACGTTGAACCAGGCGCCATACGGACAGTCTGCTTCAACGTCATGTTGATCGCAGGCATCTCCACTCTGTTGTTTAACGGAAATCCCCTCCTGCGCTATGATGGCCATTATATCTTATCAGATTACCTGGAAATCCCCAATCTTGCCTCGCGCAGCAATCGCTATATCGGCTATCTCCTGAGGCGCTATCTTTTCGGGGTGTCAGATGCCGAGTCTCCTGCCTCAGAGCCAGGGGAGAGAGGATGGCTTGGCTTTTTCGCCATTGCCTCCTTCGCCTACCGCATATATATCAGTGTGAGAATCGCATTTTTTGTTGCCGGGAAATTCTTCGTCCTGGGTCTGTTGCTTGCGGCCTGGGCCGCTTTTAGCATGCTTGTATTTCCCCTTGGCAGGGCGATTCGAACCCTGTTTTCGGACCCGGACATGAAAAAAAAACGGGGCCGCGTCATCTTTACTGCTATGGTGGTAATGGGCGCGCTGGCAGCGGTGGTCTTTAGAGCGCCGGTCCCCTCCTTTACTACTGCCGAGGGTGTGGTGTGGGCCCCTGAGGATGCCAGGCTTCATGCCGGTGCTGACGGTTTTGTGACCCAAATCATGGCCCAATCCGGTCGCATGGTTCATGAGGGAGAGCCATTGGTGCTTTCCGAAAATCGTGAGCTGTCCCTGAGAGTGACAGTATTGGAATCGCAGTTGAGAGAATATGAGGCCAGACACAGGGAAAAGCAGAATACAGACCTGACCGAGGCCGATATACTCAATGACGAAATTGAGAGAATCAAAGGAGAGTTAGAACAGGCACGTGAACGCCAGAAGGAATTACTTATCAGGAGCCCTCTTGATGGCATTTTCATCCTGCCCGATGCACAAAACCTTCCCCACCGTTTTTTGCGGCGTGGGACCCCCCTGGGTTATGTGGTGGACTTCTCGCAGGTAAAGGTTCGCGTTGTGGTCCCCCAATCGGATGTGGATAGGGTGCGTAATAATACGCGAAAGGTCGAGGCGAGACTTGCTGAAGACATTGCCGACCCCATCAGGGCCTCAGTGGTGAGGGAGGTGCCAGAGGCATCAAAGGACCTGCCGAGCCTGGCCCTTAGCACTAAGGGTGGAGGGACTATTGCACTAGACCCTCTCGAATCAAGGGAGCCCAAGGCCTTTGAAAAGGTTTTTCATTTCGAGATAGCCCTGGATGGTGTAAAACTACACAGGATCGGGGAGAGGGTTTTCGTCCGGTTCCAACATGATCCTGAGCCACTAGCCAGCCGGTGGTATCGGGCCATTCGGAGAGTCTTGCTCAGAAGATTCAACGTGTAACTTACCTTCGAAGAGTGGCTGAGCAATATCAAATTCTGAATAAACCCATAAAACGAATAAAACCCATGCGTCCCGCATTATCTATTTATCCTCCAGCTACCCATGAGCTACACCCTGAGCGAAAGCCCCCTCGCTCCAGCGCACTAGACGATACCGTGCGGGCTTTAGCAGGGGGGATGGTACGTCCATTGCTCTCCGGCCTCGCAAGGGTAAGAAGCATTGTTCCTCGCGTAGCCCATTTCGGTGCTGCCCTGGGCGACATGAACAATGAGGCGATTAAGGGTCTGGCTGAAGGCCTGCGCATTCAACTTCTCAGGGAAGGGCTTCGAACGCAATTGGTCGCACAGACCTTCGCTCTCATTCGCGAACTAGCGGAAAGGACCGTTGGACAGCGTCATTTTGATACCCAGGTTATGGGAGGATGGGCCCTACTAAAAGGGATGATAGCAGAGATGGAGACCGGGGAAGGAAAGACACTGGCCGCCACCCTGGCTGCTGGAACTGCTGCGCTTTCGGGAATGCCTGTCCATGTGATAACGGTTAATGACTACCTAACTGCTCGCGATGCCGAGTCAATGGGGCCAATCTACAAGGCATTAGGGCTTACAGTCGGGTACGTTACCCATGATGTCCTTCCAGAAGACAGGCGCGTCGCATATGGATGTGACATCACCTATTGTACGAATAAGGAAATCGCCTTTGATTATCTCCGAGATAGGATCCAGCTCAAGGATCGCGAGCACCCCTTACGGATACAGAGCGAATATCTTTATGGCACGAACGCCCGTGTGCGGAATCTTCTCCTACGCGGCCTCCATTTCGCCATCGTTGACGAAGCGGATAGTGTATTGATTGACGAGGCACGCACGCCGCTCCTTATATCCAAAAAGTCAGGGGATGCCGGGCAGGAGCAGCGTTTTCTAGAAGAGGCCATGGAGTTAGTAAAAGGCCTTCAGGATAGGATTGATTACAGAATTGATATGGCTTCTCGCAACGTTGAATTGACCGATGGGGGTAAGAAAAAGATATTCGATCTTTCCAAGTCATTGGGGCCCTTGTGGAAAGGTACAATCAGACGGGAAGAAATCGCCAGAAAGGCCCTGTCCGCTCAGAAACTTTTCCATATGGACGTGCATTATCTGCTCAGTGATGATAAGGTGCAGATTGTTGATGAATTCACCGGGAGGGTGATGCCTGATCGCTCGTGGGAGCGAGGCTTACACCAGCTGATTGAGGTCAAGGAAGGATGTAAGGTAACCAGCGAAATGCAGACCCTGGCCCAGATGAGCTACCAGCGTTTTTTCAGGCGCTACATGAGGCTCTCTGGCATGACAGGAACTGCAAGAGAGGTCAGGCGTGAAGTCTGGTCGGTTTATGGCCTTCCTGTGGTCCGGATTCCCACGCACCGTCCCCTGAGGCGCATCGGTTATTCAGACAAGATTTTTCGAGCGACAGATGACAAATGGCGCGCCGTGGTGAGGGAAATCCAGCGCCTGAACGAAAAGGGCCGCCCTGTGCTGGTGGGCACGCGATCAGTTGCCGCCTCGGAACATATGAGCCGTCTACTCCACGAAATAAAGATCCCTCACCAGGTCCTGAATGCCAAGCAGGATAAGGAAGAGGCATCGGTCATAGGCCGGGCCGGGGAGGAGCGATCTGTTACGATCGCAACCAACATGGCGGGAAGGGGCACGGATATCAAACTGGGCCCCGGCGTTGTGGAAAAGGGCGGCCTTCATGTCATATTGACAGAGCGCCACGAGGCGGGCCGTATAGACCGTCAATTGGCCGGCCGCTGCGGCCGGCTGGGAGATCCCGGCTCTCACCAGGCAATTCTTTCTCTTGAGGACCCCTTGTTGGAAGGCGGGAGGGCCGGTCTCCTTGGATGGTTTGCACTAGGGCTGATGCGACTTGGCTTGGCTGTGGGAAACCCAGTGGGAAAATTAGCTGTTCGCCGTGCCCAAAAAAAGATGGAACGTATCCATGCCCGAATGCGCCGCGAACTGGTGAAAATAGATAAACATAAAGGAGATATGCTCTCTTTTTCAGGACGTTCCGAATAGGAGGAAATCTTTATGGTATCGGTATTACGGGTTTTTATCTTGTCTTTGCTGGCCCTATTTTACTCACTTATAGCCGTCCAAGCAGCTGAGCATAATGATCTCGACGGCATACTGGAGCCGAGCGAGGTAGTTGAACTCAGCAGTCAAGTCCCTGGCATCTTGGAAGAGATCATGGTTGAGAGGGGTGATATAGTCAAAAAGGACCAGGTAGTCGCTCGACTGAGAGCGGGAGTGGAGAAAGCGGCAGTAGACCTGGCCCGTGCGCGTGTCGAGTTTGGTAAGCGCAAAGCGGTAAGGAACGAAGACCTTTACAAAAAGCAATTGGTCTCTATTCACGATAAAGATGAACTGGAAACGGAAATACAGATCAATGAGTTGCAACTTCAAGAGGCAATTGAGTCCCTTGAGTTGCGTACCATTCACAGTCCAATTCAGGGCATAGTGTTGAAGCGATCCCATGCGCCGGGCGAATACGTGGGAGAGACAGATTCTATCCTGACCATTGTCAGTATCAATCCGCTTTACGTGGAAGTAATTGTTCCCCTTGAAAGGTTTGGCACTATAAAAAAGGGAATACGAGCGCAGGTTAGTCCGGAATCACCTGTTGGTGGCATGCATATCGCCACAGTGACCATCGTGGACCAGATTATCGACGCAGCAAGTGGAAATTTCGGGGTACGTCTGGAATTGGCAAACCCGCGGTATCAAATTCCTGCCGGCGTCAAGTGTAAAGTCCATTTTCTTTACTCAAAAAAAAATAAATGACTGCATGAGGTTTTGTTATGAAACATAATATCTTTTATTTTATCTTGTTGTCCTTGTGCACATGTCTTTTGTCGTGCACTCAGGAAAAGGCGGAAGATGGCAAAACTCTGGCCAGGATAAATGATTATAACCTGTCCCTTGATACTTTTCAGCGTGAGATGGCTGCAGAACTTGAAATGGATGAAGATTTTAAATTGACCGACGATGCCAAAAAGGATTTTCTGGAACGGCTTATAAGAAAGGAGCTACTTATACAGGAGGCAAAAAGGCTAAAACTGGACAGGGAAGAAAGATTTGTCAGGGCCATAGAAAGGTATTGGGAATCCACATTGATAAAGAACTTGATGGAATTGAAGGCCAAAGATATTAGCAAAAAGACATACATCTCCGAAAATGAGATCCAAAAACGTTATAACATGATGAAAGGGTCAAAGGAGGCCTTTCCTCCCATTGAGGAGCTGCATGAAAGGATTCGCAAACAACTCCTTGACAAAAAAAAGAGTAGAGTGCTCAAAGAATGGGTTGATGCCCTGAGAAGAGATGCAGATATAAAGATTAACAAAGAGCTTCTTAACAAGGAGTAAAGAATCCGGGTCCAGATGGCCCAGCTTTGGCTTGCCCCCAGAGGGGGCTTGTTTACTCGCGTATTTGCAGAGTGACTAAAGTGATCTAAAATGCCCAAAGTGCCTAAAGTTAAGGAATTCTATTTTATTTTACTGAACAGAAGAGCGAAGCTCTGCATTAATTTTAGTCCCGCCGGGCGGGATTCGCTTCATGCCCTTGATTTTTGGTACGGCATAGACTAATTTCTCTGCCTCCCGCATAGCGGGGGTTTCCCAACAAACAATGAAAGAGGGAATAAAAATGGCTCAAGATGACCGATTACATAAGAGAAGGCATTTTTTTGTGAAAAGAGAGTTTCAATTCAAGTTCATTTTGAAATTTTGCATAGTCCTTTTATTTGGTGCCATAATATCAACCGGCCTGCTTTTCCTTCTTTCCCGTAGCACCTTAACTGCATCTTTTCAGCACTCGCGGCTCGTTGTCAAGGATACGAGTTACGCTATCCTCCCCGTTATTGTATACACAAACCTGATCACCCTTGGCCTGATAATTATTGCCACCATAATAGTAACTCTCTTTATTTCGCACAAAATAGCAGGCCCGCTATTCCGTTTTGAAAAGGAGTTGAAACAAATCGGTGAAGGTGACTTGACCAATAGTGTAAGGCTCAGGAGGAAGGATCAAATAACTGGCATTGCAGATAATCTCAACATGATGATCTCCAGTTTACGTTATAAGCTCTTGGGTATTCAAACTGAGGTGGACAACATACGCAAGACTGCCTCAGAGCAAAACACCCCGAAAGATGTGATAGACGGTTTGAATCATCTCCATAACAAAATTGAAAGCAACTTCGAAATCTGACCCTGTTTAAGTGCCCATATGCCGGCTAAATATTCTTTCAGAAAAAACATTCCCCTTTTCATACAGGTATTCCTTTTCTTGTTCCTATTGAGCAGGGGACTCTATGGACAACCATTAGAAGATATCGCCTGGCAGGGCATCGAAACCAAACATGTCATAATTCGGTATCAATCCTTGGAAGACCTGGAAAGATTCAACGCAAAGGTAGACTATGGCCCTGCAAAGTGGGTGCCTGACCACTTATTATCTCCTAAAGAATTTGATGACTTAATGGAGGTCGTCACAAAAAAGGTTGATGCTATATACGAAAGGGTACAGGACATTCTCGACATGCACAGAAGGATGGAAAAGGTGACTATGATGCTCTACCATAACCGCCTTCAATTGCACCACGCCTATAGAAGAATCTATAACGACACATGTCATTTTCGTGCCTGGTACACTTATGAAAAAAATACCATCTGCGTAAGTGTAGATGATTTGCAGGCGGGTATGTTGGCCCATGAACTTGCCCATTCTGTTATTGATCATTATCTATTGATCCGCCCCCCTGGGCAAACTGCTGAAATCCTGGCCCGCTATGTTGACACCCATCTTTCTGATTAGTCACCATTGATTTCAGGAGTAATCTACCACAAGCCTATTAGATGAGTTAGTCCTTCGCTGATTTGCAATTATTGAATACAAGAGCGGAGCTCTACATTAATCCCGCCCGGGGCGGAACTCACTTCATGACCTTGATTCCTGGTACGGCATAGCTTAATTTCTCTGAGTCCCGCATGGCGGGAGTTTCCCAACTAACAATGAATAGTATTTCGTCCATACAACATCCCTGGAATGTCACGCCAAGAGAGGGGTGTGAAATCCAAAAGGGTTTAGCGAAGAAAGTCATAGTTGAAGACAGAATCGGACAGGTACACTATGTGGCGGGGGTAGATGTAGGCCTGAAAAACAACAATACCATGATGTGCGCCGCAGTGGCTGTATTGACCTTTCCAGCCCTGGAATTACATGAATATGCTATCGCTCATAATCCGACCTGTTTCCCGTATGTGCCTGGGCTGCTGTCTTTCCGTGAAATCCCGACGGTGCTCAAGGCCCTTGAAAAGATAAAACGGCTACCACACGTAATTCTATGTGATGGTCAAGGTGTTGCACATCCACGGCGCCTT
>CAYYPQ010000014.1:0-2015 GCA_964473615.1 uncultured Desulfobacteraceae bacterium | reverse complement strand
GCTACCACACGTAATTCTATGTGATGGTCAAGGTGTTGCACATCCACGGCGCCTTGGTATTGCCTCACATATTGGCGTCCTGACCGGCCTACCCACTATTGGGGTAGCCAAGACACGCCTCATTGGAACCCACCATCCTGTGCCGGAAATGAAAGGTTCATGGGTGCCGTTGATTGATGGAGATGAAAGAATTGGGGCCTTGCTTCGCACACGAACCGGGGTCAAGCCACTTTATATCTCCGTCGGTCACAAGGTAAGCCTGCCCACGGCGATCGATTATGTCATGCGCTGTCTCACCCGTTTCCGCCTGCCCGAAACAACCAGGTGGGCGCATAAACTCGCAAAAGACTCGGCCTGAACTGGGCCCACCTCATCCCCTATCTGTTTAGGACCCACTTGCCAAGGATTTCAAATACAAGCTCCCTCTTGATAGGCTTTGGGATATAATCATCCATGCCCGCCTTAATACACATCTCCATATCTCCCTTCATGGCACGGGCGGTCATTGCAATGATAGGGATGTGGACCTTGAATTCCACATCATGGGTTGAATCCATATCAGAATCTTGCTCGCTGTGCATTCCGGATTCCCAATTCCGAATTGCCTGTGTTGCCTCTATTCCGTCCATCTCAGGCATCTGGACATCCATGAAGATCAAATCAAAATCCCCCGGAGATGTGGTGTATTTTTCAAATGCATCCCGCCCGTTGTTGGCCACCTTCACCTGATATCCCGCCTTGCCGAGCATCAGCTTTGCCAGCTTCTGGTTCACGGGGTTATCCTCGGCCAGAAGGACACGCACAGAGTGCTTCATATCCTCGCGCAGCGTGTACTGGGTCATGATTCTATCTTCCCGTACCTTATCTGCCTCTGGTCCCTCTTCCCTCTCCCCTATGATCCTCTCCAACATGTGAAAGAGCTTTTCTCTGCGTAGGGGCTTACTCAAGAAGCAATCATACCCGGCCTCCCAACATTTCTTGGCATCGCGTTCCCTTGCCGAAGAAAGGGCAATAAGGGGGATATCCTGAGATCGATGGGCAGAGGTATGAACAGGGACCTCCCATTTCCTAATGTTTCTTGCTAGCTCATAGCCGTCAATGCCTGGCATCTGGATATCAAAAATGCATACAACAAAGGGATCTCCGGCATCAAAGGCATCCTGGACGGCCGGCATAACCTCCTCTGAGTTTCTCAGGGCAACCACACGCATGCCGGCCGACTCCAGGATGTGCGTCAATATCTCCAGGTTGGTCTGGTTATCATCCACAACGAGCATCCTCTTACCGGCGAGAGACGCACGGGTGATCCTCATCATCTGCCTGGCGTCAGTTTTCCCCAACCATGCAGTAAAATGGAAGGCGCTGCCCTTCCCCACCTGACTCTCTGCCCAGACCTCCCCACCCAAAATTTTTGATATCTGCCTGCATATGGTCAGGCCCAGGCCAGTGCCCCCGAATTTTCTCGTGGTGGAGCCATCGGCCTGTTGGAAGGCGTCAAATATCCCATCAACCTTTTCCTCCGGTATTCCAATGCCTGTATCCCTGATAGTGGCATGGAGTTTAGTCCGGTCATCCCTTTCTTCTTCAATATCGAGGGAAAGCTCTATCTCACCCGAGTCTGTGAACTTTGCGGCATTCCCCATAAGATTGGTCAAGACCTGCCGGAATCTCAGGGGGTCTCCTCTAACCTGCGAAGGGAGTTCATCACCTATACGGCACAGGATCTCTATGGATTTGGAGCTGACCTTGGGCCGGATGACCTCACACACATCATGGGCAAGAAGCTCAGGATCAAAGTCAATATCCTCAAAATCCAATTCCCCAGCCTCTATCTTTGAGAGATCCAGGATATCGTTGATCAAGGCCAGGAGGGAATCCCCACTCCTCTTAATTGTGTCAATATAATCAATTTGTTCTTCATCCAGATCAGTATCCAGCAGCATGTCAGCAAAACCAATGACCGCATTCATCGGCGTGCGGATCTCGTGACTCATGTTCGCCAGGAACTCCGACTT
>CAYYPQ010000013.1:0-66914 GCA_964473615.1 uncultured Desulfobacteraceae bacterium | reverse complement strand
TTAATGCAGAGCTTCGCTCTTCTATTCAGTAAAATGAAATAAAACTCCTTAACTTTAGGCATTTTAGATCACTTTAGTCACTCTGGACATACGCGAGTAAACAAGCCCCCTCTGGGGGCAAGCCAACGCCGGGCCCTCTGGACCCGGATTCTTTGCTTTTGAAGTTATTGTTCCTTTACTTTGCCTGTGGTAGGGATGCGTGTTTCTATTCTTTTTCCATTCTAGATATCGACCATGGGTAAAACCGGTGCCAAGGTCGGAAACAACTCGTCCATGGGCATCCTTCTGGCAAATCCTGCAACGGTTTTTGCTGCACATCTGACACTGAAGACAGTCAGGGCATTTCTTGTTTTGGGAACTCCTGATATTTTGTCTCCATCACTCTCAATTCGGTAAGAGTGAACGTAGATATCCATCTTCGTTTATGGCTGAGGCCCCGGTCACGAACTGCCAGGCGCTATGGAATTTTGAATCGTGGACCTATATAGAGGCATGCTGACCGTAAATGTAGTCCCCTCACCTTCTTCACTTTTCAAGGTGAAAGAGCTCCCCTCGTGGTCTTCAATTATATTCTTACACACGCTCAGGCCCAGGCCGGTACCATAACTTTTTGTAGTAAAAAAAGGGGAAAATATTTTTTCTATGTGATGTTCCGGAATCCCAATACCGTCATCCTTTATCGTGGTTTCGACCATATTCCCATTTAGTCGCGACTCGATAGTCAGATTTCCTCCAGTTTCCATGGCCTCAATAGAGTTTTTGACAAGATTCAAAAAGACCTGTTTTAGTTTAGCCCGATCCCCCTGAACAATTATGGGTTCACTGTATACCCTGAATTCAGTTCGTATATTTTTTTTGTCGCAGTCATCCTTTGTCAGGGAGTACACTTCCTGAAGCAACAGGTTTAGATCGACTTCTTCTGTGTTTAGTGTCCTTGTCATATAAAGTTCTCTTAGTTCTTTGAGGAGATTTTCCAGCCTCAACACCTCGTCTCTTATTATTGTCAGTTTTGTGAGGTTCTTTCCCTCGGTTGTTTGCCGTATCAACTGGTTAACGAATCCGCCAATCATCATGAGCGGATTTTTGATCTCATGAGTGATTTCCGGCACAACCTGGCAGACGGCTGTGAGCCGTTCAGATCTTTGTATCTTTTCTTGAAGTGCCTTTGTCTCGGTCAAGTCCGTGACAACGCCAGTAAAATAAAATCTTCCACCCACCTCTGATACGGAAAATGATATATTTGCGGGGAAAACCTCTCCATTCTTTCGTGCGGTCGTAAACTCCGTACTGTGGCCGATACGCTTTGGGACCCTGGTCTTCACATAGCGTTCCACTGCAATGCGGTGATTCAGGGCGCATTCTGATGTCATGATTACATCCAGGTCATGGCCAATGACCTCATCGCGGCCATAGCCGAGCATCTTTTCCGCGGCCTTGTTGAAGAATAAGACCTTGTGATTTTGGTCTATGGTAACAAAGGCCTCATTGGTGTTTTCAACGGCACTGCGGAGGATTACCAGATCTCTATCTTCGTCACTGCCCTGGCCCATTTTCGTCGCCTTTTTTTCGAACTTGTTCTTGGATGCCTTGGAGACTCAGCATGTCTGCGGTTGAACAGAACTAGATTTCCTTTTTCCAAAAGGCAACCACACCATCCTCGCCAAAAGAGAGCTGGAGCAGTTCCCATCCCATGCTTCCCCTTTCATTCAGTATAGGAACCAGGGCATTCATCTGTTCGGATGGCAATTGCTCATAGTCACATTCACCTCGTTCGCTGCAAAAGTAAACCAGGTGCGAAAATTCATCAGAGGAATGTTTTGTTATCTCATATTTAAATTTTTTCATGATGTATCCCCTTAAGAGCGTTACTTCAAAAGGTCAAATATGTTCCAACACAATCTTGGCGCATACTTAACCCTCTTTGGATTAAATCGGATAAGACCAAAAAGTACATCAGAAAGGAGGTACGGCTAGTTCCCGGACTCCAGTGTGCACTGGGTAAAGTCAATTTCTTTGCCACACCCTGAGCAGGTGTGAGATCTATTGAATTCGTCCGAAAATATCTCTTTTTCCTTTCCACAATTGGGGCACTTACAAACAAATGACTTGAGATTTCTAGAGTTCTCAAATCCGGGGCAGTGTTGAGGAGTGCTCATTTTATCCTCCTTGCGCATCTAAAAGTTTGGTTCTCGCGGCGACCATGATGATGGTCCCTTTCTCCTTATTTGCCATGGAAATCATCATGGTCGTCGAGAATCTAACGGAGTCCTCTGAGACAATTCTTATCAATATGTCTTGTCTTTTTGTATTCTCAAGATATGTGCCAAAGTAAGACCGGGAAGATTTCAGCACTGAAATAACTTTAATATTAGATAGTTGGGAAAGATTGTTGCATAGCCGACCCTGAGTTGTTAGAGTACATGAGGCCTTTTTTGAGACACCAATGTCTCAAAGGGATATTACTGGCCTAACATTATGATATGATGGAAAGTCTATATAAAAGCGATATCTTGGTTTGCCAAATGGTGTATGAAAGACGCCAGTGCCTATGAAATACGCCATTCGAGGGGCCGTTGACAACAGTGATCAAATAGAAAGTCAGTCTAAGTACTTATAGTTTGCTTATATTTTTCAAAGATCGGTAAGCCATGAGATGGCGGTACTTTTTGAAAAGAGATATCCGTCTCATTATTTACCCCGAGACATAAGTGTTTCGTGAGACATGCCGAATATCCAAAAAGCGGCGAAACCGAAAAAAATACTATACATATTAGCGTGCCATAGGCTAAAAGAATCTCTTTGCGGTTACGGGCTGAATGTCGTACCAGAAGCGGATAAGAGATTGTAACTTGAATTTATCTTGGACAGCAGTAAAGAATCCGGGTCCAGAGGGCCCGGCTTTGGCTTGCCCCCAGAGGGGGCTTGTTTACTCGCGTATCTCCAGAGTGACTAAAGTGATCTAAAATGTCTAAAGTGCCTAAAGTTAAGGAATTTTATGCCATAACTTTAGCTCACTTTAGTTCACTTCGAACTTTAGTTCACTTCATGCTCTTGATTTCTGGTACGGCATAGCCTAATTTCTCTGAGTCCCGAATGGCGGGAGTTTCCCAATTAACAATGAAGTTAAATATAGTCGAATAAAATTGTTGTAGCAAGACGAAAAAACGGCATGTAAATGAAACGCAGTTAAACAGATCCTTTTTGCTGAATTCAGGGGTATGAATCAAGGGGGCATATATGGTTTACAAGGCCATTGAATATGAGGTTAAGGAAGAGGGGATTGGTGTCCTATCCCTCAATCGTCCACGGAGGTATAATTCTGTCAATCGGCAGATGATGAAAGAGCTAGAGGTCTTTTGGAGGGAAAGATTATACGACAGCGATATACATGTCATTATCTTGCGAGGAAACGGGGACCGTGGCTTCTGCGCCGGGTTGGATATGAAAGAGGCCATGAAAATGTTGCCAGATTTGAGCCCGGACCAGTTCTATAATTTCCAGGCTCGTATGGGACGGCTAAACCTGGCCATGAGACAGGTTCCGCAACCTATCATAAGCGCTGTGCATGGGGCGGCGGCTGGTATTGGATTCAGCTTTGCGCTTGCGTCTGATATTCGTGTGATAAGCGATGATGCGCGATTTTCTGCCGCCTATATCAACATTGGCCTCGGGGGCGCTGATATGGCATGTAGCTATTTTCTCCCTCGTCTTATAGGCTGTGGCAGGGCCTATGAGTTCATGTTAACGGGCAACTTTATGTCTGCAAAGGAGGCCTTGGATTTAGGCCTTGCCAGCAGGGTGGTGGAACGAGATCAACTCATGGAAACAACACTTGAGCTGGCCCGGACTATGAACAGCAAAAACCCCATGGGCCTGCACCTTACAAAGGAGGCTATTAACATGAATATTGATGCGGGTAGTCTTGAACAGGCACTCAATATGGAAAACCGAAACCAGGCCTTCCTTTTGGCAAGGGGAATGGGCGGGGGTGCGGAAAAGACGACCAGATATTTCTAGGTCCTGCTCACGCATAAATGGGGGCACCTTTTAAAAGCAGGGAAATTACTTGCAGGTAATTTCAGTGGGACGTGATTTCCTCGCAGCAAGCCTCTTCATTAGGAAAGTGGCTGCCAGGGAAAGAAGGATGCTTAATAGGACAATTGCTGTCAGTAAAAGGGCGATATCATGGGCGGTTGCCTTTGCCCATTCAACCCTGTCACCTGCGTAGTAACCTAATCCTATAAATAAAAAGACCTGAACAGCTACTGATATCCCGTCCACGGCCAGGAAGCGCAACAATGGATAACGGGCTGCACCTGCGGCAATGTAGGCAACTGCCCGTATGCCGAAGGCAAAACGGGCCAGGAAGAGTGTCCATCCTCCCAGGGAAGTGAAGGTCTCTTGATATCTTTCGAGACGATCTTTCCGCACAAATCGCCCCAATAGACCTGAGAGAGTGGCGCGAGAAAAAAGCCAGCGCACTGCCGCAAACAGAGAGATATCTCCGCAAATTATACCGAGAAACCAGAACAATAGACTGGGTAAAGGAGGGCTCACTCCCTGAGAAATGGCATATCCTCCGCCTATGAGCAAGGGGTTTTCTGGTATAGGCAACCCCAGGCCACCAAAGAATAGACTAACGCATATTCCCCAGAGGACAGATTGGGTGTATGTTTTCATCGGAAATCCGCAGGTTGAGGAGGTATATTTAGCAAAAATTTGGGTCTTTAGTCAACAGAATCCTCAGCCATAGGCACTATAATGACCGGCTAGGCTCTTTCGATTCGATAGCAATTTGGAATGTATATATTATTCTGCCTTGACGAGCACGACCTGACCGGGAAATATTGTGGTTCTAGGTGTCAGACGATTTAGTCTAAGAAATTCGGAGAGGTTCATCTGGTTCTTTTGGGCAATCATGAATGGTGAGTCTCCCTCTAATACCTTGTAAGGCTTTGTTTTTATATTCATAAAGGCCGTTAGCCCTTGAGGTATAAGGAGGACCTGTCGTATTCGCAAACGTGTGCTTTTGAGTTTATTCGCCGCCTGTATGGCGTTGGTGGTGGTTCCAAATCGATTTGCAATTCTCCAGAGCGAGTCTCCCTTACGGACTACATATTTTAGACTTTTCCCCCCTTTCGCTGTATTACTTTTATGTGAGTATGTATCGTCGTAATATGCATATCGCCCTTTAGTCGGGATTTTAAGCTTCCGGCCCGCTCGTATAAAATGCCTGCTTTTAAGCCCGTTTATGGCCATTATTGCCTTGACGCTTGTTCTATATCTGTGGGCTATAACGGATAGTGACTCCCCGCTTCTTACTCTGTGCAATCTATGGGCTGGAATTGGAGGCTGCCAGACAGGCATCTTATCCAATTTTGCCAGCAACAAGTCTCCTTTACCCTCAGGTACCTTGAGGGCATAAGGTCTGTCTGGCGTCGAATTTCGTCTCAGACCGGGATTAAGGTCTTTTAAGAGCTTGTATGGTAAATTGAGATTCTTGGCTACAATTTTCAGGTGGACCTGCTTATTAATGGTGACGTTCTCGGTCTTAATTTCCTTATCAACAGGCGGGAGGGTGAAGCCATATGCCTGCGGGTTGTTGATAATTTGCAGGACCGCCAGAAACTTTGGCACATAAGAGGCTGTCTCTGTGGGAAGTTTTTCATAGAGGTCCCAAAAGTGATCAAGGTAGTTGATGCGCTGGCTGCGAATACATTTTAATACCGTACCCTCGCCACAGTTATAGGCCGCTAGGACCGATGTCCAGTCACCGAAGATTTGATGCAGTTCTTTCAGATAAGCAATGGCAGCGGCTGTGGACTTTTCGGGATCCATCCTTTCATCTACCCATCGATCTCTTTTCAAACCGTACTTATATCCGGTTGAGGCGATAAACTGCCACAAACCCAAGGCTCGAGCCCTTGATAGTGCCCTAATTTTATACCCGCTTTCTATAAGCGGTAGCCATGAAAGCTCTTCTGGAAGGCCTGCATCCTTTAACGACTTAACAATGGCAGGACGATACCTCCCTGAGCGGCGATAGGCATTTAGAAAAAACTTCTTGTCCCTTCCCTTAAGCAAGTTCAAGGCCCTCTCCACGTGTTTGTTCATAACAAGTGGAATAGCCTTGTGAAACCCGTTAGCCACGATAAATCTGGAGGAGTAAACCTCTATGATTCGCTTTGCTATGGTGAAACGCAGGTCCTCTCTCTGCTGAAGGATCTTAGGGTCCTTTTCTGGGTCGACCTTCAATATCAGAGAATAGGCTTGATCAAGCGCATCAAGGGCATTATCCAGATCCCCCTGTTCCCAGAAGTCATTTGAGGCCTGGCAGAAGCCTAGCGCTGAGTCGAGTAATTCCTGGTCTGATTTTAGAAGGGTTTCCTCAGGGGTAAGCACAGGGGGTTTTTCAGGATGAACGGTTGGGTCTGATGAGGCATTTTTTTGTCCTTTGGATACGGATTCGTCAGATAAAGCGGGTTTAGCCTGTGGATCGATTTTGGACAGGGAGGCAATTTTTTCCCCAGGATTTCTGGGCGATGTGGCAAGGGCCGTGTCTGCAGGGTCTTTTGAGGCAACTTTTACTACAAAAGATGGGGTGTGAGGCTTCTCGTAATAAAAATTGGACACACACCCTGAAAAAAGGAATATTGTGAACAGACAAAGAAAGACTTTTATATTAGATAGGTTAGAGTAAGTTTTCATCCTAAAAAGGCCCCTTTCACACAGAGTATATGGCACAATTAGAGTGTTTTTTGGTTATAACTGCAATCTGTGGGCCAAATCATAAACTGAGCGGTATTTTTTTAGTCCGTGGAGTATAAGAAATGGATTTTCAATGGTCAAGCGCTTTGGGCCTCTGCGATGAATTAGGGAGCCAGCGGTTTAGGCACTTTCATGGGCTTGCCCGTGTGGGTCCACAGGCGGGCGATGCCGTTTCATTTGCCTGAGTAATTCAATAAGCCGTTTTTCATCGTTTAGTTCGGGTCGGTCCGTGACCTTCTCCATCAAGTTATTCAAGACCTCACCAATCTCCGGGCCGGATGGGAGCCCGAGGATTTCCATTACCTTAAAGCCATTTATGGGAAGATCACTTGTCTTGGTCGGCACGGAGCCTCTTAGCTGCTCCCTTACCCTCTCTTGGAGTTCTTTTAAAAGGGCGAGGGGGTCGGCGGCTTCGTCCGAGGGAAGCCCGTGCGCCAGCAGGTCAGCGCGGCGGAACATAAGGAGGTCCGTGATCTGATAAACCCCAACGCCTCTGATAAGACGCCTTACCGCAGCATCACTCCATCCACGGTCATAGTTTATCATGTGGTTCCTGACCAAGTTCGTGACCATTCTGGTCATGTCCTTTCTGAACCTAAGCCTATCCATAATTTCCCCTGCCAATGTCGCCCCCATCGTCTCGTGGCCGAAAAATCGCCATTTTCCATCTGCCTTGTCTCTCACCCGGGGCTTGGCGATATCGTGAAACAGGGCCGTAAGTCTCAAGACGGGGTCAGGGCGAACGCCATCCACGGTTTCCATAATATGTCTAAATATGGTATGACGGTGATGGGCGTTTTGTCTTTTTAGATATCCATCAAGGAGTTCTGGAATGACCTGCTTGAGTAAATTGGTCCTGACCATTAATTTGAAACCCGTAGAGGGTTTGGTGCTGACCAGGATTCTCATCAACTCCCCTCTGATCCTTTCCGGGGCCACATAGCGGAGTAGGGGCGCCAGCTTGGTGACGCTGTCCAATGTGTCCGGCACGATTCGAAAGCCCAGCTCACTTGCGAGTGTCACCGCTCGCACGAGGCGGAGAGGATCTTCCTGGAAGCGGGCCGCCGGATCTCCCACTGCCCTAATCTCTTTTTGTTTAAGGTCAGAAAGGCCTCCAGAGGGATCTCGGAACTGGGCCTTATCAAGATCATAGGCCATGGCATTGATGGTAAAATCACGGCGAGCAAGATCATCCTCAAGAAGGTCCTTTATTCCCCTGAAAGAGGTTACCTCGAACCTCTTTCCCGAGTCTATAAGCGTGACAGTCCCGTGCTTGAGGTAAAAGAACCTTATATCACTGAATATTGATTTGATTTCTTCCGGGAGCGCCGAGGTCGCCACATCCCAGTCAGATATGGGGCGCCTCAGGCAGGCGTCTCTCACAGCACCGCCCACTATATAGGCGTCATGCCCTGAGTGATGGAGCCTTTGGATTATGAAGGTCACGAATTTGGGGATTTCTAATTTGAACACTGAAGGCACCAGCTAGGACTTGGTATAGCTATGCAGGCCGGCCAGATAATTGACCCCAAAATAAGTAAACAGAACACAAAGGAACCCAATCAAACAAAGGGTGGCGATTCTTTTCCCTTTCCAGCCCCTTACCATTCGCGAATGTAGTACCGAGGCGTACACCAGCCAGGTAATAAGTGACCATGTCTCTTTCGGGTCCCAACTCCAGTAGCTTCCCCAGGCGGAGTGGGCCCAGACCGAGCCCGTAATGATGCCAAGGGTCAACATGAGGAAGCCCATAACTACCATCTGATAATTTAAGATATCAAGCACTCCCGTCCCTGGGATAAGCTTCAAGAAAATGTTGTTCTTGTCTTCTGAATCCAATCTCTTTAAAAAGTACATGATACTGAGGCCAAAAGAGAGGCCGAATGCGGCATAACCAAAAAAACAGGTGATCACATGGGCTATAAGCCAGTTGCTTTTAAGGGCAGGAACCAGCGGCTGAATGTTGCTATTGACCTTGGGCAGAGAGGCATAGGCCATAGCAAGGAAGGCCAGTGTCGTGGCAAATACACCGAGGGTCCGATTTTTTGTCCGCCATTGTACGGTGAGATAAAGAAGGACAATGGCCCAGGAAAAAAATACCAGGGATTCGTAGAAATTGGATAGGGGCGCGTGCCCGACACCCAATTTGTAAGTTTCCAGCCATCTCAAAACAATTGCTGTGGTGTGGGCAGCAAGGCCGCATACTGAGACCACAGTAGCCAGACGTCCAAAAAATTCCCTACCCATAACCATCATAAGGAGGTAGAGCATAGCCGCGGCAAAATAGATGAAGGTTGTGTAACTCAAAATGAGAGAATTAAGCATAACTCTTATCTCTTTTCCTTGAATAATTTTTTGAAATCATTCGTGAGCTTTTCCGTCTCCCTTTGAAGACCCACCGGGTTTTTGGTGGCAGTCCCGGCTATCTCTATTCTTGTCCCTGTATCCTCGACGGATAGCCGAACCCAGATTCGTTTATGGGAAGCGAAAAAAGTGACAAAAAAACCGAGCACCATCAAGAAACAGCCTGTCCAGACAATGGGCACCCCAGGGTCTTTGCTGACCTGCAAACCGGTATAATATCTGCTTTCGAGCTTATGGAGGAAAAAGGTATAAGGCGCAAAGGCTGAGGCATTCAATTTGGGCAATCGCTTCATCTGTTCCGGGAGTCGTTTTTGGACCATGTCCTGGTCCTGGAATATCCAAAACTGCACTTTTTTTCCTTTGACAGGCGCGATCGAGATATATGCCGCCGGACCTAGCACACCCATGAGGTTCCCGTCCACCCTGGTTACCTCAAAAATGCCTTCATTTCCCGGGAGTTGTAACTCCTTTCCCGTCTCGGCTTCCACGGTTGTGGCCTTATCCTCACCCCCATGGCGAACTATTTTGAGGTAGACCTTATTGCCGGGGATGGTCCCGTAGCTTGACTGATAAAAACTGACACCCATAAATTGGGCTGGATGGTTTACTCGCACGCTTTTTGTCTCCATCTCTTTACCATTCATAAGAAATCGCAGGTCGGCCCGGTATTCCTTTGGGGAGCCATTTTCATAAAAATCTACTGAGAATTTTTCGCAGCTTACCTCAAACCCCAGTCTTAGAGGCGTGCCCCCTTTCCTGAGGGACACATGATCCGCCACCTCACCCTCTGCGATATTGACATAGGCCTCAAATCCAAAAAAAGAGCCTACCATGGCCCCGACCAGGATAATTAGCACACTGAAATGAACGAGATAGACACCGAAAAGGGAATATTTCCCCTTTTCGCCGCATAGGTAATATCTGCTGGCATCTCCCTTGTCATAGGTCTTATAATGACGGCCCATTAGGGACCGGGCCAATTTGCCAGAGACGTCCTTTAGGTCTGCTTGAGCCAGGAAGGACCTCTCGGCGGGGAGACCTTCAAATGGCTTGCTGCGATCAGGTCTTGGCAGCACCCGAAAAATCCTCCACGTCCTTGAAAACCGATCGATTGAGCAAATGACAAGGTTGGAGGCGAGAAGGCAGATAAGAAGCCTGAACCATAAGGAGTGATACATGTCAAACAGGTCCAGAGAATTGAAAAGGCGAAATAGGGCAGGGCTCAGACCTCTGGCAAAGTCCATTGCTTCCTCCTGCTGGGGAATAAGCGTCCCCAGAATAGAGACAATGGCAAGGATAATCAAAAGTAATATAGTGAGTCTGACGGAGCTAAAAAAGTTCCATATTGCGTTTGATTTCTTTTTTGCTTCAGGTCTGGCCATAATTATAAATTTGTCGCCTCCGTCCGGCGCGAAAAACGCTCC
This sequence comes from uncultured Desulfobacteraceae bacterium, assembly GCA_964473615.1. GTDB lineage: Bacteria > Desulfobacterota > DSM-4660 > Desulfatiglandales > Desulfatiglandaceae > CAYYPQ01. The sequence goes on along the minus strand of CAYYPQ010000013.1, from coordinate 56,358 downwards.
GCCAAATGATGTGGCACGCTTTCATAACACGGATTTCGATAAACTGCAAATTGAAATCCGTGCTCAAAAAGTTTGACCATCATCGTCATATCATGGTAACTACTCAGGTAGATAGGCTGAAGGCATTTAGGCTGTAGTATCGCAAAGTGAACCGTGGGTGACCACACAAAAGTCAGGCCGATTATTTCCGTTTTCCGAAATCCCGTTTGGTTCGTTCAGGGAATTATATTACGAGGTTGGTCTGTCAAAACGGTTTAGGTATTCTACAGCCTCCAGCCTAAGCAACCTGAACAGTTAGATATCATGTAATAAAATTGTAAAAGGCTAACATATTCCCGGTTTTGTTGTATTTAGACAGGAGACCTCTATGCTCGAACTCAAATTTATTAGATCACACATGGAGAACATTAAACAGATGATCGAGGACAGGGGATATGAGTTGGATGTCTCTCGATTCGAAGCATTGGATAACGAAAGAAGGCAACGGTTATCGGTGCTTGAAGATCTTCGGCATCATCGGAACCGGGTGAGCGAAGAGATCGCCGCTATGAAGAAAAAGGGTGAAGATGCCTCTTCAGCCATAGCAGAGATGAAAGAAGTGTCTTCCGGCATAAAAGAGAAGGAGAAGGAACTTAACCAATACGTTGAAGAGCTGGACCAGCTAGTCATGGTTTTCCCCAATATTCCACACGAATCGGTTGTTGTTGGTAAAGATGAGAGAGATAATCCTGTGATCAGGACCTGGGGAGAGATCAAGACGTTGAATTTTGAGGCCCTTCCTCATTGGGAGATAGGGGAAAGGCTTGGGATCCTCGACTTTGCCTGTGCTGCAAAGCTTGCAGGTGCCAGATTTGCTCTTTACAGGGGATTGGGTGCTAGGCTTGAAAGGGCACTTATCAACTTTATGCTTGACATCCATACCAAAGAGCACGGGTATACAGAGGTGCTGCCTCCCTTTATGGTGAACTCTGCCTGCATGACCGGCACTGGTCAATTGCCCAAATTCAAGGAAGACCTCTTCAAGATAGAAGACCGGGACCTTTATTTGATACCAACTGCTGAGGTCCCCGTCACCAATATTCACCGTGAGGAAATCCTGGATGAGGCGCAGCTACCCATGTATTATGTCTCCTATACACCCTGTTTTCGCTCGGAGGCCGGATCATATGGGAAGGATACCAGGGGGCTTATCCGTCAGCACCAGTTCAATAAGGTAGAACTGGTCAAATTTGCATTGCCAGATCAATCTTACGACGAACTGGAGGGCCTGACAAGAAACGCGGAAGAGATCTTGAGGCGCCTGGAACTCCCGTATCGGGTGGTTTCGCTTTGCACTGGAGATCTTGGCTTTTCCGCTGCAAAGACCTATGATCTGGAGGTGTGGCTGCCGGGCCAAAATCTTTACAGGGAAATTTCGTCTTGCAGTAACTTCTGTGACTTTCAGGCCAGGAGGGCGGGGATTAGGTTCAAGAGGAAAGACGCCAGTGGGACAGCGTTGGTTCATACTCTGAATGGTTCCGGACTGGCGGTGGGAAGGACAGTTGTGGCCATCCTGGAGAATTATCAACAGGAAGACGGGAGTGTCGCCGTTCCCGAGGCCCTGAGACCATATATGGGAGGAATAGCTTCCATCCATAATGGTTTAAAATGACATAACTCCTGAAATGACGGCACCCTCCCGACAGTCATTCATTAAAGACATCACCATTCGCTTGAAGTGGAGCGGATTATTTTGAAAAGGTCTGGATTGAAACAAAATGATAAAATCGCTTTTAATTGAATAACGCCGTCTGTCTGTGGACCATCTCGCATTTTCTGAAAGATGTTGATGGTCAACAGGTGGTGCAGGCCATTTTAGGGGGGAGGGTTCTATGTGCGGTATTGTATGCTATGTGGGCAGAAAGAGGGCCAAGACAATCCTTTTGGAAGGACTGAAGCAACTTGAATATCGCGGCTATGACTCGGCAGGCGTTGCGATACAAGATGGGGATCATATCGAGTTTCACAGGGCCGTCGGCAAGATTGCTGAACTGGAGAAAAAACTAAACGGCCTGGACATAGAAGGGACTCTGGGGATTGCTCATACTAGATGGGCCACCCATGGTGAACCAACAGAGGAAAATGCACATCCACAAAGGGATCAGGACGGAAATGTCTTTGTAATTCACAATGGGATCATTGAAAACTATTATTTCTTAAAGAAGAAACTTGAAAAACAGGGCATCACATTCAGGTCTGAAACAGATACAGAGGTCCTGGCCCATCTGATCAGCCTGAATTTTGATGGCAGCCTTAATGAGGCCGTCAGAAAGGTTATGTCACAAGTAGAAGGGACGTTTGGGATCGCGGTTGTGCACAAACACGTCCCCGGGGAAATTGTTGTTGCCAGAAGGGGGAGCCCTCTAATTATAGGTATCTCGGAAGACGGGCATTTTGCTGCCTCTGACGTTTCTGCCATGGTGAGATATACCAATAAGGTCGTCCATCTGGCAGAAAATGAGCTGGCTACACTGACCATTGATGGCTTCGCTCTATCCACTGCCCAGGCAAAACCTATACAGAGGAGCACAGAGACGGTGGAATGGCGCGCGGAGGATGCAGAGCTAAATGGTTTCCCACATTTTATGTTGAAAGAGATCTATGAACAGCCGGAGACGATCATAAACGCGATCAGGGGCAGGCTTGAGCTTGGGGAGGGTGTCCCAAAACTGGGTGGAATCATGCCTGTTTGGGACAGGCTCAAGGAATGTAGGCATCTGGTAATAGTGGCATGTGGCACCTCCTATTATGCCGGCTGTGTAGGGCGATATATCTTCGAAAAACTTACAGAGATTGATGTGGAAGTTGAACTGGCATCGGAGTTTCGCTACCGGAAGCTCAATTTTCCTCCCAATACCTTTATCGTTGCATTAAGCCAGTCGGGAGAGACTGCCGATACACTCGCGGCCATGAGGGAGGCCAGGAGAAAGGGGGCCAGTCTCATTGGAATCGTAAATGTGGTTGGCAGTTCTATTTCCAGGGAAACAGAGGCAGGAATTTACAACCATGCGGGTCCTGAGATCGGTGTGGCTTCCACAAAGATTTTCACTTCACAGTTGACAATTCTTGCCCTGATAGCCCTCTTGCTCGGCCGGCATCACAAGCTGTCACTTACTGAAGGAATCGAGGCGATCCGGGCCATTGAGGCACTGCCAAATCAGGTCAGAGATGTGATCTCGCAGGCCAATCACATAGAGGCAGTTGCAGAGAAGTATTATAAGTACAATAACTGGCTTTTTCTGGGAAGAAAATTCAATTATCCCATTGCCATGGAAGGCGCATTAAAGCTGAAAGAAATCTCTTATATTCATGCGGAAGGTTATCCTGCAGGAGAAATGAAGCATGGTCCTATAGCACTGATAAATCCTGAGATGCCCACAGTTGCTATTGTGCTGAAGGATGACATGTATGAAAAGATGATTAGCAATATCCAGGAGGTCAAGAGCCGTAAGGGGCCCGTTATCGCCATAGCCACACAGGGGGATAGCAAGATAAAGGAGATAGCAGATGACGTAATTGAAATACCTTCGAGCCTTAACTTCCTGAACCCGATTATTGCTGTGGTACCATGTCAACTTCTGGCCTACTACTGTGCTAATTTTCTAAACAGGGACATCGATAAGCCTAGAAACTTGGCCAAGAGCGTGACCGTTGAGTGAGTGCCAAGCTGGATGGTAAGAAGCGCAAGGCGTAAAGCGGAAGATGAAAGGAAAGAGAAAAGAATGGGCCTTTCGGGTAACAAGGGCTTCGGTCAGGCTGCTGAGAAGACATCTTTTCCAGCAGAGAGGAGAAGGGTCATATGCCAGAGCTCACAAATATCTTTGAAAGAATTGAAGGCTATAGGGATGAAGTCACCGAGCTTCAAAGGGTACTCACCTCCAAGATCGCCCTGGGGCCTGAAAACGGTGGTTCGGGAGAGCATGAAAAGACACAGTTTATAGGGGCCCTACTGGAGGCTCTGGGGCCGGACATGTTAAAAGAAATAAAGGCACCGGATGAAAGGGCACTGGATGGCTACCGGCCCAATTTGATTGCGAGGTGGGGAGATGCCCTGGGAGGCCCTGTTGTATGGGTCCTCAGCCATTCGGATATTGTTCCTCCAGGAGACCTGTCTTTATGGGATAGTGATCCATATCGGGTCAAGGTAAAGGATGACCGGATCATAGGCAGGGGCGTCGAAGATAACCAGCACGGATTTGTTAGCTCCTACCTGGCCCTGAAGGCCATTTTTGAATCGGGACGCAAGCTGGTGAGACCGGTTGGCCTGGTGGTTGTCGCGGATGAAGAGACGGGTAGTGATTATGGGCTCAGTTATGTCTTGAAAAATCATCAGAAGTTTTTTGAAGACCACGATCTGATTATAGTCCCTGATGGCGGCAATGAAGAGGGCACAATGATTGAGGTGGCCGAGAAATCCATGCTGTGGCTTAAATTTACCATAACAGGGCGGCAATGTCATGCCAGCACTCCACATAAAGGAAAAAACAGCCTTTTTGGCGCAGCGAATTTAATTCTGGCACTTAAAAGGCTAGGCCAGGAGTTCAAACTATCTGATGATCTGTTCAGCCCGCCTGTGTCTACATTTGAGCCCACAAAAATAGAGGCCAATGTCCCGAACATTAATACGATACCGGGCAGAAATACCTTTTATATGGATTGCCGGATTCTTCCTGATTACCGCGTGGAAGAAATCCTGGCGGAGTGCAAAGAAATTGCATCAGATATCGGCGCAAGGCTTGGTCTTGAGGTGCAGGTGGATATAGTATATCGACAAGATGCCACAGAACCCACATCTCCAGAAGCACCGGTTGTCAAGGCCCTTACCAGGGCTATAAAAAAAGTTACAGGAAAAGACGCCAGGCCCATGGGGATTGGAGGAGGAACAGTCGCTGCCTTTTTTCGCAAGGCCGGCCTCCCTGCAGCGGTGTGGTCTACTATTTCCGATTCGGCACATCAGCCCAACGAGTATTGTTTGATAAAAAATGTCCTGACGGATGCAAAGGTCTTCGCCTCTTTATATCTGGATGATGGGAGGGACATCGCTTGAGCATACCGGAAGCCCTAAGAAGGACGGTCCCCTGTTTCCCGCGTTATTTTCCCTTAACATGCTATTGGGTACGCAGTCGGTCCAATCCTATTCTGAAAACCAGATCATGGGTATGCTTGCCAGGGCTGGTATCGAAGAAATTGGACGCGTTTCTGTCCCGACTCCAAATGGTTCCGGGGTCATTGTGGGTCTTCACTGAGGTGGTTGGCAATTCCTTCTGATGACTGAAGGGACGTCAAAGCGTGTCCTGATGGCCTCGGTGGCTGGCTGAACTTGGTCGGTCGGCAGGATGCCCGTGATTGAAGCGACGGTGCAGCTAAGGGCCAAGAGTTCAATGTGATAAATATTAAAGGCAGTTAAGAGCTCACTGACAATACCGTAACGGTCACCAAAATGTGGACCGTTCATGGAAAAGATAGAAACAGGGGATGGACTGTGGGTAATATTCCCGAGGGAAGATTCTCCGGTGATTTGAGTGTGTTCATATATTCCCGATCTTGGAAGGCAAAAAAAGAGATTTGACCCTTTTTTCGTGGAGGGGCATGTGCTCAGGAAGGTAAGTGTGAGCCTGGAACGGGAAAGTGTCTTAAAATGCGTGCCCACAGTACCAAGGTTGTTGGCGTCTAGTCTAAGTTCGAAAAGCTCTTGACCGTCCAGCCATTCCAGGGCATACACCTTGGGCTTCCTTTCCTGATAGGAGGCGACTACTTCTCTATAAAGTTTTTCCTTGTTTTTTTGTGTGAGTTTCCAATCCTCAGGGGTCCTATATGCGCTGAAGCTAAATGGCACAAATAGCGCTCTGGTCGCTTTCGCAATATCATCTTCGGGCAAAACAACAGAAACGGCGGAGTTAGAATGGGCTAAGGCCTTAGGATCTAGGCCTGCCCTGCCAAAGACCTCGAAAATAGTTCCAATGATTTCCGGATTGCTGTTGTGAGGAAAGATAGATAGGATCGCTGCCTTCGCGGTGTGATAAGATACCTCACAAAAATTTCTTTCAACCAGGCTAGAGGCCTTTGATGAGTTGCTGGCATCCACTACTACGTTGAAGCCTATTGATTTATCATGATTTGTATAGGTAATGAATGGAAGGTTTATTCCTTGCTCAGCCATCGAGTGGCAGAACTCCGCGGGGAAACCTTTGTCTTCTCCGGACTTGCTCAGCGGAATCCAGACCACATCCCTCAAGACCTTAAAACCACCGACTCTTGTTTGAGTGGTCATCGATAACTCAAATGCAGATCAGAGAAGGCTACTAACCACTTGCCACAGGCTCTCAGTATCAATTGGCTTGGCAATGTAATCGTCTGCCTCAGTGGACATGCCATCGGCATGTGTGTAACGGGTAGTCGGCACTGCCTCCCCAACGGCAGTCAACAAGACAACGGGAATATCCCTGGTTGCTTCATTCGCCTTTAATTCGGCACAAAGGACATAACCGTCCTTTCGTGGCATCATAATGTCGAGAATCACCAGGTCGGGGCGGCGCTTTTGGATGGACTCTTCGCCCTCCAGACCATCATAAGCGCGGCCTACCTCGCAATCCTTGCTTTCCAACATCATGGCAACTGTTTCTACCAGATCCGGGTCGTCATCAACCACCAAGATATAATTTTTAGCCATATTGAAAGACCTCCTGCTGATTGTTTTCTGTTATTAAAAGTGGTTCTTCTCCCGAGTAATTGGGAGAAAGTAGTTAAGGATTCAAGGGTTCAAGCGTTTGTTCTCCAAAGGGTAACTCAGGTGGATAGACTGATCGCTCGAATCCTTGACCCTTTGACTCCTAGAACCCTTAAGATATCACGACTCTTTTGGAGAGGACCCTTAGACTGTAACCTACCCGTTTTTGATGATTCTGATCGATAATCTTACAATAGTCAATCGTCTTTTGTCAGTTATTATTAAGGCCCGGCCTCGGGTAAAGGCCACTTCGTTTCACTATCTCTGGCACTTTATCTTCCCATTCGATTGCCATGATGTGGAAACCACTAACGCCCCCAACCTCTTTCAACCGTTGGATGGATTCCACACAGATATCGATGCCTTCTTCGGGCTGTTTTTCTTTGGGCACCCCGCTCATTCTCTTTACCAGTTCATCCGGCACATCCATGCCGGGCACGCGATTCTTCATATACTTTGCCATACCTGCGGATTTGAACGGAGTCACGCCGGCCAATATATAGGCCTTTTCATGGAGGCCTCTATCGCAGGCCTGCTTCATCCACAGTTCAAATTTTTCCAGATTATATATACACTGTGTCTGGATAAATTCGACACCGGCTGCCACCTTTTTTGCAAGACGAGGAACACGAATCTCAAAGGGATCTGCAAAGGGATTAGCCGCAGCTCCAACAAACATCTGAGGAGGTCTTTTAATCTCATCTCCCCCCAAGAATTTTCCGTCGTCCCTCATTAGTCTGACCGTCTGTATCAATTGCATGGAGTCTATATCAAATACATTTTGGCCGTTTGGGTTATCTCCAAACTTCTGATGATCACCTGAGAGGCAAAGGATATTATGGATGTCAAAGGATGCGGCCCCAAGAATATCACTCTGCAACGCAATCCTATTCCTATCACGCACCACCATCTGCAAGATCGGTTCAAGCCCCATCAATTTGAGGTGAATGCAGGATGCCAGGCTGCAAAGGCGGGTAACGGAAGTCTGATTATCGGTGATATTAATGGCATCAACATAGTCCTTTATTATTTCGGCCTTCTTAGTTATAACCCCAGGGTCGCTTCCCCTTGGCGGACCGCATTCGGAAGTGACGGCAAGATGTCCTGCCGCCAGAATCTTCTCCAATTTGCTGGGCGTCTTGGTGTCTGTCGGTTTACTCATAGTTTTACGTCCTCCCTGACCACTTTTCTGGGTCCCCCGGCGCGGTCCGTGGACCAGTCTTTGATAGGCGTAATTTTCTCATAGTCATCGAGCCTGCCAAGTTCCTTGAGCCTGTCCACGATCAACTGCCACGCGCAGTCCAGCTCGCTGTTTATTTCGCATTTCCCTTTTGTTGATCCCCCGCATGGACCGTTTAATAGTCTCTTTGCGCAGCGCGATATTGGACATATTCCTCCTGTCCTGGCCAGGATGCACTGCCCGCACGCCTGGCATCGCTCGGTCCAGACGCCCCGTTCCTCGGTGACACCCAAGAAACATGTGTTTACCCCTGGAAGCACGGGCTTCTGGAAATATTTCTCCGCCATGAATTGAACTCCCACACCACAGGCCAGGGAAAGCACGGCGTCATATTGATCAATTATGTTCCTTATCTCTTCTAAGTATTCATGATCACATTGACGTTCGAGGGTAATCTCATCAATTTTTACGTTCTTCCCCTTGTTCATGAAGTACATGCGCAATGCCGAGGCAATGATTCCTACTTCTTTTTTCCCTCCTGCCTCACAGACCGTCACACACTCATTACATCCTACTACAAGGATCCTTTCAAAATCCTCGACCTCCTCAATAATTTCTTCTACGGGTTTTTTTTCAGCAACAATCATCTTGTATGTCCTCTCTTTCTTCCATTCTTAGGCCGCATTTGTCATCTTTACTGCCTTTATCGGGTTGGGTCCAAGTTCTTTGATCTTCTCCGTCATCTCAATAGCATATTGGGCAAATTTCAATCCCTCTGCCGAAGAAAGGTTATACATCTGCACACGTCCTCCCCCGATTCCTATGACGTCAAGGAGTTTCTGTGTTTGTTCAACCCTTTTACGGGCGCGGAGGTTCCCACTGTTAAAGTGGCACTCTCCCTCCATACAGCCAACGACATAAACCCCATCCGCCCCCTTCTCAAAGGCTCGAAGCAGATGCAGTATGTCCACCTTGCCGGTGCAGGGGACCCTGATGATCCTGATAGTTCCAGGATATTTTAAGCGCATGGAACCTGCCAGGTCCGCGGCAGTGTATCCTCAGAAATTACAGCAAAAGGCGACAATTATGGGTTGAAAATCTTCCATTACATTACCCCTTCCAGTAAAGCATCTACTTTGCTCATGATCTGATCGTCTTCATACCAGTTTAATTCTATGGCCTTGGCAGGGCATTCCGCTGCGCAAATGCCGCAACCATGACACATGGCTTCATCTATTTCGCTGACACCCTCTTCATTAATTCTGGGGACCCCATAGGGACAAGACCTGACACAGATGAGACATGCTGCACAAAGATCCGGATCTACCTTTGCAGTAACTGCCGAGAGGGTAATCTCCGGCTGCGAGAGGAAGGTGGCGGAACGGGAGGCCGCCGCAAGGGACTGGGCGATGGTCTCGGAAATTAGCTGAGGGCTATGGGCCGTACCGCACACAAAAACTCCTTCATTTGCCATGTCAACCGGCCTCAACTTGACATGGGCCTCCAGAAAATAGCCCTCTGCATTACGAGGGAGTTTAAGGATATTAGCCAGTTCTTCCGTATCCTGGGCCACCATGCCTGCGCTCAGGGCCAGCAGGTCTGCGGATACTTTGAGATCCCGTTCAAGCACATGGTCCCTGAATGTTATTATCAGGCCATCCTCTGAGGCCTCTACGACAGGGGACATTTCTTTTTGGTAGCGAAAAAACATGACACCCCGTTCCCTGGCCTTCCGGTAGTAATCTTCAAGGAGACCATATGTACGGATATCCCGGTAAAGGATATAGACCTCGGCGTCCGGATTGAGATCTTTGATGTGTAAGGCGTTTTTCACGGCGCTCTGGCAGCAGATGCGTGAACAGTTCGGGTTTTCGTCATTTCTGGAGCCAACACACTGAATCATAACCACCTGGTCAAGGTCAGAGGCCCCCTGTTCCACCAGGCGTTTGTCCAGCTCGATTTGTGTCATGACACGATCGTCTTCGCCATAGAGAAATTCATGTGGCCTGTATTCCATTGCCCCTGTTGCGACAATTATAACTCCATGCTCAATCTTCCTTTCATACATGCCGGGGCCGACAATTACCTCTGTAGTAAAGTTCCCCTTAAAGCCACCGAAGCCGACGACAAGTGAATTGGTAAGGACCTGAATTTTGCCGTGATTGGATACCCTCTCAACAAGGCTATCGAGGTAGGCCTGGATATCAGCTCCTTCAATGGTGGTGTTCAGCTCACGTGAAAGGCCTCCAAGCTCCCCCTCTTTTTCTACAATAACCGATTCAAAGCCCTGATCTGCCATGGCCAATGCCACGTTCATGCCAGCTATACCGCCGCCAATAACCAGTGCCCTGCGGTTAATTGGAATCTTTTTTTCATGTAAGGGCTCGAGGAGACCTGCCCTGGCTACGGCCATTCGGACGAGGTCCTTTGCCTTGTTGGTGGCGGCCTCAGGATCATCGCCATGGACCCAGGAATCTTGATCCCGGATATTAGCCATTTCAAACAGGTATTTGTTAAGGCCACAGGCCTGGAGGGTCTCCTGGAATAGAGGCTCATGTGTCCGAGGAGAGCATGAAGCGACCACTACACGGTTGAGCTTCTGTTCGTTGATCACCTCTTTGATCTTTTCCTGGGTGTCCTGAGAGCAGGTGAAAAGATTTTCGTCGGCAAAGGTGACGTTTGGTAGTGTCGTGGCATATTCCACGACACCGGGCACATCTACGACCCCACCGATATTGATGCCGCAATTACAGATAAAGACACCGATACGAGGCTCCTGATCGTGGACATCCACTTCCTCCGGGATTTCCAGGGTCCGAATATCCTTTCCCCTGGCGTCGCTCAGGGCGATTCCTGCGGCGCATGCAGCAGCGCTGGCCTCTGTGACTGAACCCGGGATATCTTTTGGGCCCTGGAAAATGCCGCAGGCATAAACGCCCTCCCTGGAGGTGTTCACGGGACTAAAAGGATGTGTTGCTGCAAAATTATATTGATTTAGACCAACGCCCAGACGGTTAGCTAATTCAATGGTGTCGGGATTAATCTGAAGGCCCACGGACAGTACAACAATATCAAAGGTTTCCTCACATATATCGCCCCTCTCGTCAGAGTATTTGATAAGGAGATCATCGGTTCCGGAAACAGGGTTAATAGAGTGGACACGCGAGCGGACAAATCTTACCCCGGCCTCATCCCTGGCCCTGTTTAGATATTTTTCGTAATCCTTTCCATAGGTGCGCATGTCCATATAGAAGATAGCGGTCTCTATCGGTTTTTCACTATGTTCTTTGGCAATCATGGCGTCTTTAATTGCATACATGCAGCATACGGCGGAGCAGTAGCCATTTCCGCAGTGGACGAGATCCCTTGAACCTACACACTGTAACCAGGCAATCTTTTCTGGTTCCTTCTCGTCGGAAGGCCTGGTCAGGTGTCCCATGGTCGGACCTGAAGCACTCAGGATACGTTCAAACTCCAAACTTGTCAGGACATTGGGATGATCCTGGTAGGGAAAAAGCGTGTTATAGGGTGTGGGATCGAAGGCGTCATTGCCAGGACACAGGATAATTGAACCCACATGGATCTCTCGTTCCACTACTTTTTGTTCGTGGTCCACTGCCCCTGCAAGGCAGGCCTTCACGCATTGATAACACTCCGAGCAGATACCACATCGCAGACAACGCTCGGCCTCTGACCTCACCTCCTGTTCACTGAAACCCAGGGCGATTTCTTCAAAGTTGCCCTTGCGCAAATCCAGGGGCAGTGTCCTCATGGCCGTTCTTGGAATGAGTGCCTCCCCTTCAATGGAGGGTTTTTCGTAGGACCAGTCCTTTATGCGTCCTTCGTGGAGGTCAAGGTCGTTCAGGTATCTGTCTATGCTTTCCGCGGCCTCTTTTCCACAAGCGACGGCCTCCACAACACTTTTCGGTCCGTAAAACACGTCGCCTCCGGCAAAGACCCCCGGGATTGAGGTCTCCAGTGTGACAGGGTCTGCCTTCAGCCCCCCCTTGGATGTGACTGGTATTCCTTCACCCTCGGAAAAAGATAAGTCCGCCGCCTGACCTATAGGCACGATGACCGTGTCTGCTTCCAGGGTAGTGATATCCTTTTCGTCGTAGTGTGGATTAAAGGCCCCGTCTTCATCAAATACACTGGTGCAACGTTTGAATTCAATGCCAGTAAGTTTGCCGTCCTGATCCAGGAATCTTTTTGGCCCAAGGCTGTTGATAATGTTGACGCCTTCTTCCAGGGCATCTTCTATTTCATAATCCCACGCAGGCATTTCCTCACGTTTTTCAAGACATACTAAGGTGAGATCCTGTGCACCAATCCGCCGGGCGCACATTGCCACGTCGATAGCAACATTACCGCCACCAATAACCACGACTCGTCTGCCTATGGAGACAGTCTCCCCAAGGGCGACATTACGGAGAAAATCAACGCCCTTCAGTACATCGGCAAGATCTTCTCCCTTGATGTTTAAAGGCCGGCTTAGATGAAGGCCTGTCGCCAGAAAGACGGCCTTATAGCCATCACTTTTGAGACCATCCATGGTGATATCTATCCCAAAGGCGACCCCTGTCCGTATCTCTACCCCCATATCTTCAATGATTTTTATCTCGTCGGCCAGAATATCCCTTGGTAACCTGTAGGCAGGGATACCCACGGCCATCATCCCTCCTGCCACTGGCAGTTTTTCAAATACTGTGACCTTATAACCCTTCCAGGCCAGGAAGTAGGCCGCTGCAAGGCCAGCAGGACCGGCCCCAATAACGGCAACTTTTTCTTCCCGTCTGTTTTCCACCTCCGGCACATAAGGGACCTCGCTTGAGAGGTCTAAATCTGCAAGAAACCTATGAAGATATTGGATGGCCAAGGGCTCATCAGTATCACATCGAGAACAGATATCCTCGCATGGGTGATGACAGACACGGCCGCAGACGGCGGGAAAGGGGTGAGATTCCTTGAACAGTTCAAGCGCCTCGCGGTATTTTCCCTGATTAATAAGAGCAATATATCCCTGAATACTGACGTGAGCCGGGCATGTGGCCTTGCAGGGGGCGGTTCCCCTTTTGCTGATGGCGTATGCCCCTGGGATCGCCTGAGGATAACGCTTATATGCGGCCCTCCTGGTGGACAGGCCCTCGTTATATTCATCATTTAGCTCTATAGGGCATACCTTTGCGCATTCGCCGCAACTGGTGCATTTGCTGAGGTCCACATAACGGGGTTGCTGCAAAATGCGTGCGTTAAAATTACCTACTTTACCCTGTAAATCAAGGAGTTCTGTATTGGCGAGGAGTTCTATGTTCAGGTGCCGGCCGACCTCGACCAGTTTGGGCGAGAGCACTCACATGGCACAGTCATTGGTGGGGAATGTCTTGTCAAGCTGTGACATGAGACCACCAATTGCCGAAGATTTCTCTACAAGGTATACAAAATAGCCCGAGTTGGCTAGATCAAGTGCGGATTGCATCCCGGCAATACCGCCACCCACGATCATTACAGAACCGGAGGAATTCTTTGATGGATTTTGGGACATGATCTTTTTTTTCCTTTCTTATATTTTGGCTTCATCCAGGATCTGGGGAAGCCTGTCTTCCCATCCGATGGTTGAAATGAGCACACCTGCTGTGCCCATTTGCCTTAATCGAGTTATTGTTTTACCGGCAATTCTTATGCACTCTCGGACCTTGTCAGGTGCATTTTGAATGGATTGTATTACTTCGGTGGGTATAGAAATATGACTGATGTTTCTGTCTATATAACGGGCCATACCGGCCGATTTTAGGAGTAAAACCGTCGGAAATATAGCTGCACCCGCAGGATGCATACGCTTCAAGGTCTCTTCAAAACGCTCGAGGTCAAAGACAGGCGTTGTGATAACAAACTGAACGCCCATATCGATTTTCTTGGCAAGTTCCTCTAGTTCCAGGCCCATAGCGCCCCCGGTTGCGCCGGCATTAAATGAGGTACCCACAAAAAAATTCGGATTTCCCTGCAATTCAATGCCAGCCATGTCTCTTCCATTTTGGAGCTGGCGGACGCACTCCAGGAGTCCTGTTAGATCGAGATCATACACTGTCCTGGCCTGGTGATGATCTCCATAGCGCACATCTTCACCAGGGACAGCCATGATTGTGGAGATACCCATGCCTGCCGCCGCAAGGATATCCGCCTGTAAGGCAAGCCTGTTGCGATCCCGGCAGGAAACCTGCAAAACCGTTTCAAACCCCCTGGACTGTAAGAAACAACAACCCCCTAAGGAGCTAGCCTTCATGACGGCATTGGCCATTTCAGGGATGACCAACGCGTCAACACGGCCTTTGACAAGGTTGGCATTGGCCAAAAGTCCTGAGAAGTCCGCCCCCTTTGGGGGCTCAAATTCGCCCAGGACAACAAATTCTCCTGACTTGATTTTTTTTTGTAAAGCCATGCCATTGACCTCCAGACTGGTGGAAAAAATATTCAAATGGGAATACTCCTTTTACATAACCACGACGCTACTTGCAACAGGAAATTGGACACCCTATACGGCTTATGCCTCATCTTTTATTACAGGCAACAGGATTCGAAAGGTCGTCCCTTGATCCTGTGTGCTTTCTACGTCGATCGAACCATGATGTGCCTCAACAACACCTCTTACAATCGCAAGCCCCAGGCCAGTGCCCATGACCTGACGTGTCTTGGGGTGTTTCACGCGGTAAAACTTGTCGAAGATCTTAGGTAATTCCTCAGTTGGGATCCCGACGCCAGTATCCTTGACCTTGATTTCCATATATTCACCCTGCCCATGTGCAGTGACTGTCACACGGCCGCCATCAGGCGAATAGCTGATTGCATTGGTTATGAGGTTGTTAAAAATTTCCTCTATACTTTTGGGGTCTGCCTGTACGGGCATCAGGTCCTTACAGGAATATGTGAGAGCTATTCCCTGTTCCCTTGCTCTTGGTTCCATCAGGGCAACAGTATCTTCTATAACTTTTTCAATATCGACAGGAACTTGATGTTGAACGGCCTTGCCGGCCTCTATCTTTGCCATATCAAGGAGGTCATTTATAAGGTCCAAGAGCTGGTCCGCCTTCTTCATTCCCTTGCGCAACATATCTGTCTGTTTTTCAGCAAGGGGGCCGGCCAGGCCTTCCAGCATCACGCTGTTCTGTTGCCTTATGGAGACCAAGGGACTACGAAGTTCGTGGGCTACCATATTAACAAAGTCTGACTTCATCTGGTCCAGTTGTTTGAAGGCGGTTATATCCTCTAGCACGGTCACGGTGCCCACGACGTACTTGTCCGGCCCGAGGGCAGGTGCGGAGATGGCCCTGAGAACATTTTTGCCCGATTTTATCTCTTGCGAGACAAACTCATCTTTCGAAAAATCATCGGATTGGATATTTTTGAGGGTGGAGATAAGCTGTTCGTTGTTGATCAGTATGGTGACTGGAATAGGGTTGGATATCTCTTCTGATATCTCAAGCAGTCTCATCAAGGCCGGGTTGTGGAGCACTACCTCAAGATTACGGTTGGTGACCATGACCCCGTTCGCCATGCAGTTTATGATGGTCTTTAACCTGCTTTTTTCCAGGTCTAGATCGTAGAGATTCTGTATCTTTTCTTCTTCGTACTGTAAGGCCTTACGTTCCAACTTTTTCTTTTCTTCGGCCCTGCTGATGGTCAAGAGGAACTGGTCAATCTGAAATGGCTTGGTGATAAAGTCATAGGCTCCCCTTTTCATACATTCTACAGCAGTATCAATGGTCCCGTGACCAGTAATAATAATAACGGGTATCTCAGGGTACAGAGCAGATGTCTTTTCAAGGACCTCTTCTCCGCTCATGACCGGCATTTTCAAATCGAGAAGGATAATATCCACACTTTCATTGGCAAGTAGATCCAATGCCTGTTGGCCGTTTTCAGCGGTCATGACCTCATACCCCTTACCGCTTAGGACCCTATGACATCCGTCTCGCACGACCTTTTCATCGTCTACGACCAGAATATTGATTTTTTCATTCATCATCCATCCATTCCAACAAAAACAAGTTCTTCAGAAGGTTGGCCGACAAAACCGAGGGGAAGTTCGATGATGAACCTAGTGCCTCCCTCCTTGGGGCTGTCGAGCCTAATATTTCCACCATGCAGTTTTATGATATTTTGAGATATACTCAAACCAAGACCAGTGCCTTTGCCTACAGGTTTGGTGGTGAAAAAGATATCAAAGACCTTGTCCCTTAGTCCCTCTGGTATACCGGGGCCGGAGTCGGCAACAGAAATGACAAACTGGTTTATTTGGTTGTCATACCTTGCTTTGATAGTCAACAAACCTTTCCCATGCATAGCATCCGCCGCATTGATAAAGAGGTTGGTTAAGACCTGCTGGAGTTGTCCCATATCACCAACCATGTTTGGTATGCTCGATTCGATGTCCATTTTTACCTCGATATCATGGAAAAAGGCCTGATTGATCAAGAGATCCAGGCTCTTTGTAATCAGATCTTCTATGCTGAAAGAGGCGGCCTTTCTTAAGGACTGGCGGCTAAATTCCAGCAAATCTGAAACTATTTTTTTGCATCGCATGGTCTGATCGATTATTTCCTGAATGTCCTTCATATGCTCAGTCTCTCCATTGAGACTATCCTTGAGAAGTTCGGCATAAATCATAATACCTGATAAAGGGTTGTTAATTTCATGGGCTACACCTGCGGCCATTCTGCCTATTGAGGCTATCTTTTCGGATTCGACCAGTTGGATATGTGCCTCTTCCAAATCCTTTCGCATGGTGAGTATTTCCCGCATATCGGTAAACATTCCCACACTTCCAATTTCCTTGCCCTCAATCTCGATTATTGAGGCGGATAGTGTAACCGGTATCTCTTCCCCGTCTTTGCTAGTGATCGTCATACTTGTAGGGTTCAATTTCCCCGGTGGACCATACTCATTACTCCTCATTTTTCTCATGTTTTCTTTTGCGACATCCATATTGTAAAAGTTGCTGATATGGCCCTTTTCCATGATCTCTTTTGCCGGATAGCCAGTCAAACGTTCCATGCCTTCGTTAAAAATGAGTACGTAACCTTTTGTGTCCACAACGACGATTCCGTCAACTGTGCTGCGGATTACGTTTTGTAGAAAGACGCTGGACTTTTCGACCTCTTTCTCCAATCTGATCCTATCCGTGACATCCCTTGATGCCTCCAATAGTTGGAAGATTTTGCCATTTTCATCTAGTATAGGAGATACAGTGATGACGTCAAAGCGCTGAACTCCATCTGCCGTCTCGTATTCATGAATGGTGCTGATAATTTTGCCTTTTTCCTTGACCTCTTCTAAATAGCAGTGCCTCCCATAGTCCCCGCAGGGCTGGTCAAGGCCATACCTGACCTCATAACAATATCTGCCGATTACCTCATCATGGGTGAGATTTTTGTCCTGAAGAAATGTCTGGTTTACAGTGCTTATGGTCATATCATTGTTGACCACCATGATTCTGTAAGGGAGTGAATTTAATATGGTCTGAGTGTGGTGTATTCTCTCTTTGGAATGTTTAGTAGCAGGATCTTTTGTCTTCATAGAGTGAACGTGTGAGCCCTTTCTTTTTAGTGAGATGAGCCGTTCATGTTTAAGCGATCAATAACCTTTTTTTCCATCGCTTTGGTGATTATCTTGAAGGCAGTACTGCCCTTTATCGGACCTGAGTTGTTCCAGCCTTTGCGAAGTGCCTCCATCTTCTTTTCCCTAAACTGCTCAACACTGGTTGCCATGGATTCCCACGCAAATAGTTTTTGGAGGACATGACGCTCAGGGGCACTCAGGTCGGATTGCGTGTCGAACGATTTTCCATCTCTTGTGGTTATGATCATGAATTATTATAAGTCGACCCCTTGGTCTATTGAATCCTTGAACCCTCAGGCCATTGACTTCAGTCGATGATTGTTGGTTTCCACCCAACTATATTAACGGAAGGGTAGGGGGGAATTCAAGAAAAAAGCCCGGGAGATCCGTTTTGGCTGGATTCCCCGGGCTTGAATGACGCCATTTACTCTAAGTAGCTTATACTTGCGGTCTGGGTAGAACACCCGCCCTTTCAGCGATCTCTGGCACCCTGTGCTCCCATTCAATGGCCATGAGGTGAACGCCGGCTATCCCCTCCATCTCCTTGAATTCCTCAATCTGCTCTACGGCAAATTTTATGCCCTCCGCGGCGACTTTACCTTTTTCTGCCCCCTTAAGGCGTTTGATCAGGAAATCCGGTACGTCCATTCCAGGCACTTGCTTCGCCATATATCGGGCCATACCAACACTTTTCATCGGCGTGACCCCGGCCAGGATATAACATTTTTCGTGTAGGCCCATATCCACGACCCTCTTCATGAATTCTCGGAATCTTTCCATATTGTAAATACACTGGGTCTGGATAAAATCCGCTCCCGCTGCAATCTTTTTGCCTAAACGGTAGACTCGGAATTCAAAAGGCTCTGCAAAAGGGTTGGATGCGGCGCCGATAAAGATTTTAGGCGGCACATCTATTTCCTGCCCGTTGAGGAACTTACCTTCATCCCTCATGGTCTTGACGGTATGGATCAGTTGTATAGAATCTATATCAAAGACATTCTTGGACTCTGGGTGGTTTCCGAATTTTTGGTGATCGCCTGAGAGGCAAAGCATATTGCGAATTCCATGGGAGTAGACGCCCAGGATATCGCTCTGTATCGCAAGACGATTGCGATCACGACAGACCATCTGGAAATTGGGTTCGAGGCCTTCCCTCGCAAGAATAAGGGATGCCGCCCAACTGGACATACGGACTACCGCCGTCTGATTATCTGTTACATTCACGGCATCCACGCAACCCTTCAAATGGCTGCCCTTTTCCCTTAAAAGTTCAACATTGGCGCCTTGGGGAGGTCCGCACTCACCGGTAAAAGCGAAATGGCCTGCCTTCAATATCTTCTCCAGATTGCTTTCTGCTTTGAATTCGCTCATTTTACCAGTTCCTCCCTTATCAGTCTTCTTGGGCCGCCATCCCTTGAGGTAATCCAGCTTTTGGGCGGCCTGAATTCAAGAAGTTGATCCAGGCGACCCTGAGTCATCATCTTTCTGACGATGATGTCCCAGATACAATCTACGTCGTTGGAAATCTCGCATTTCCCCTGATTGGATCCCCCGCAGGGCCCGTTGAGCAGACTCTTAGAGCAGCGTGCTATGGGACAAAGTCCTCCAAAGTAATGGACCACACATGTCCCACATCCAGCGCATCTTTCCGACCATTCCCCGTGTTCAATAGCGCCGCCCATGAATTTTGTGTTGACACCGGGGAAAACCATCGCGGAGGGATACCGCTCCGAGAGAAACTGGGGACCTACGCCACATGCAATGGATATCACGGCTTCATAATTTTCTATTATATTCTCGAGCTCTTTGACATATTCCGGGTCACACTGGCGTTCGAGGGTGCATTCTCCCACTTCAATATCCCGCCCTTTCTTCCTGCTCGCGATTTTTAATGTGGAAGCCAAGATAGACACCTCTTTGGATCCGCCTACATTGCATACCGTAACGCAACCTTTACACCCCACAATCAGGACTTTATTGTAATCCTTAACCATGTCAACTACTTCTTTGATTGGCTTTGGTTCAGCGACAATCATTCTCAATACCTCACAAGGTCTCTAGGGTTTGACTTTTACCGGGGAGGGGCCAATCTCCTTTAGTCTTCCGATCATCTCATAAGCTACTTCCACAAACCTATGCCCCTTGCCCGCGGACAGATTAAACAGATTTATCCTATCTGGATTCATATCCAGTTGTTCCAGAATCTTCTTGACAGAGGCTACCCTTTTTGCAGCCTTTACGACACCGCTGACATATTGGCAGCTATCTTCCTGACAGCCAGCCACGTATACCCCATCCGCGCCATTTTCAAAAGGCCTAAGCAGATGTAAAGTTTCAATCCTGCCAGTACAAGGTACCTGGATCATCTTTATATTGTCCGGTAATATCTCTCCCATGCCCTCCGCCACATTGGCCGCGGCCGATGCACAATTAGGACAATAAAAGGCGACGACTTGAGGTTTAAATTCATTCATATCAAGATCTCCTTTTCCGTTGAAGGCCTTCAATCGCCAGTTATCATACTATGATATACCCAGGGCTATGGATGGGAGTTCATTTAACATCTGATCGCTGCACGTAGACATGACAATAGCCTTTCCAGGGCATTCTGCCACACAGATGCCACAGCCCTGGCATAGCCCTGGATCAATATAGGCCGCGCCGGTCTTAACATCGATATAAGGGACATTAAAAGGACAAGTCCTGACACAGGTGCAGCACTCGGCACATTTTTCCGGCCTGACTTCGGCAACCATGCCTCCAACCTGGATTGTATCCTGCTTTAGAACCTCCAAGGCCCGGGAAGCGGCAGCCTTGGCCTGGGTTATGCTTTCAACAGTGTCTTTGGGATAATGGGCAAGACCTGCCACGTAAACACCTTTACTGGTGGTATCTACAGGCCTTAGCTTTTCTGGCGACTCTGCAAAGAATCCATGGGGGTCCAGATTTATCTTGAAGATCTCGGATAGGTTTTGGTTATTTGTCCCGACAATTGCCGTTTGGAGGGAAACGAAATCGCTTTCGATACAGATAGATCTTTCTAAGACAGGGTCGTAGACCGTTACTCGTAATTTGTCCTGGTCTTCCCCGGGTTCCACCACGGGCTTATTTTCAATATCATACCGGATGAACATGATACCTTTACCGCGTGCCTCCCGATAAATGTCCTCCCTTTCACCAAAGGTTCTCATTTCACGGTATAGGATATATATATTCATGTCCGGATTTTTTCCCTTTAGGTCGAGAGCAGTTCGTACAGCATTGGAGCAGCATAGATTGCTGCAATAGGGGTGTTCAGGTTCCCTTGACCCAACGCACTGTATAAATACTCCTGCTTCGTTCTTTTCAATTGCCGATGGATCCTCTATCATCTTGAGTGCGAGCTCAGACCATAGGAAGACCTTCTTGTGCTGCCCGTAAAGATATTCTTTTGGCATGAGGGGGTCGCCCCCCGGTGCCAGGATAGTCACCCCGTGTGAGATATCAACCTCTTTCCCCTTTTTCTCCACCGTTGTCACAAAATTACCGGCGAATCCTCTGTTTTCCTTAATCGTCGTATTGGTCATCACGGTGATGTTCTTGTCCTTCTTGACAGAGGAGATAAGGGTCTTCAGGTATTCCTGCACGTCATCCCCGTTCCATGTCACCCTGACATGAAGGCCGTGGCCTCCAAGCTCCTTTGTCTTCTCTACCAGAGTCACAGGATAGTCCTCCTTTGAAAGTGCAAAGGCGCTTTCAAGGCCGGCAATTCCGCCCCCGACAACAAGGGCCCGCCTGACAACAGGTATCTGCCTTAAAGGTGGCGGAGAGATGAAGTTGGCGCGAGCTATCCCCATCCTGATCCGGTCTTCAAGTTGAGTGGATGGATCTTGAGGGGACATGAGTTTGAGATCGACGGTCTGGTAAAGGAAGGGGTTAAGTCCTGCCAACCTGAGGGCCTCTTCAAGCAGCTTCGTATGTATAAGGGGTGTGCAGCTAGCAAAGATCAATCTGTTTGCACCATGTTCCCGTAATTTTTTGACGAGTATGCTGACAATATCTCCATCCGCCTTTACAACACCGGCGACTCCTGGCATCTTCATAGTATATTCTTCCAGCCTGTGCCCGAGATCGGCCTCCATGCCAGGACAGAGATGATAGGCAATGAGGGTCTGAGGGGCCTCATCCATCGTATTCGAGGGTTCTGGGTATTTTCTTGGGGCAGAAAAGGATTGTGGCATTAGAACGGAGGCGATCTCCGATACAGAGGCAGATGCCTGGGTAATTGATTGATTGATATCAACAGGGGAGCCGAGACACCCACAGACAAAAATCCCCTCTTTGTTGGTTGAAACAGGCTTGAATGGCACAGTGTTTATGAATTGATTTTGGTCTAGATCTATACCAATCTTTTTGGCCAGCTCGATCCCCTGCCTTGAAGGCCTTAGTCCCACTGAAAGCACCACCATGTCAAAGACTTCCCTTTGTAGTTGTCCCGTCTCATCTGCATATATGATTAAGAGGTTGTCTGTGTCAGTAACAGAATCAATTGTATGAATTCGGCTGCGAACAAGTCGCACATCTCTTGAAATGGCACTGTTCAGGTAATCCTCAAATCCCTTGCCATGGGTCCTCATGTCCATAAAAAAAATGGCCGTATCAATATCCTCGTCAGAGTCCATTGTGTTAATGACCTCCTTGAGGGCATACATGCAGCATACAGAAGAGCAATACGGGGCATCGCACTGGTTGATATCTCTTGACCCTACGCACTGAAGCCATGCTATTTTTTTAGGTATATTGCCATCGGAGGGGCGTTTGGGGACACCCTTTTCAGGGCCTAGAGGCCTTTGCATCTGTTCATATTCTACACTCGTTATGACATTTGGAAGTACACCATAGGAATAAGTTTGGTACTTCTCAGGTTCAAAGACTTCCAGGCCCGCTGCAAGGACAATGGCTCCTGTCTGTATGGTCTCTTTCCCGTTTTCAGTTTTTACCTGAACGCTGAAATTGCCTATGTCCCCGGAGATGTTAAGTACTGATGTGTTCAACATCAACTTGATGTTTAGGTTTTGCTCGATTGCAGCAATTTTGGGATCCACCTTACAGCAGGCGCAAAGTGGATAAATTCTATGGAGATTGGGGATCATACCGCCCAATGAGGTGCTATGTTCTACAAGAAAGACGCCATAGCCTGCCTCGGTGAGCGAAAGCGCGGCCTGAATCCCGGAGATACCACCCCCGACAACCATGACAGAGCCTCTTGGTTTGTCTTTACCCATAACGTTTGTCTCCTGTTTACTCCGTATTAAATTTTAAACAACATGCTACCGCGTGTAAATAGGCTTGCGTGGCCTCAACGGTCAATGGCTTTTTCCCTCGACTTTGCCTAAATAGGGTCTTTGTGAATTTTTTAACTTGTCACAAAAAATGTTTTGCTGTCAAGAAAAATATGGCTCTGAGCACTGTTTTACTAGAGGGGGGAAGGTGTTGCGAGAAAGTTAATATTTCACGGACGTCCCCAAAACGCAAACCAAATGGAGTTGACACGTTGTGGTGCCAAGGTCTATATTGTTCAGGGAAATAAAACTAGGAGGGTCTTGATGGAAAAATTCAGTCAACTGGTTATGGACTATACCAGGTGCGAAGGGGCATGCCTGGCTGGCATCGCAACGACTCAAACCCTTGCCGGTGGCCCGCCTTCTACAGACCTGTCCTATGTTATGCCCGGGGCAACATCGGCCGTGGTCTTTGCCTTGGCCTTGGATCAGGGCCTGATTCCTGATTATCTTGGCAAGGTCGATCGACTCGGCTTTGAGCATAATGATGGAGAGGTCAATTCCATAGCCGACGGCATAGCCATGAAGCTGGGCAATTTTATGACCCAGAAGGGGTACCCCGCCATGCCCGTGGCGGCCAATGATATGTATCGCGAGGACACGCCCATGGGAAGATTTGATATGTTACCACCCATTAGCCTGCGTTACCTGGCAGTAGCCTCGGGGGTAGGGTCCTTCGGGCTTTCGGGGAATGTGATAACCAGGGAAAATGGGGCGGCCATCATCCTGGGGGCGGTGGTGACCACCGCTGAACTGATTCCCACCAGCCCATTGAGTGATGAAGAGAACTACTGCGACGACTGCCGCTTGTGTATGGCCTCCTGTGCCTCCGGGTTGATACGACCTGGTGATAAAACCATTATTACTTTAGGGGGACATACCTTTTCATATACCAGTCGCCAGAACTACATGCGATGCCAGTTCGTGTGCGGGGGCTTTACCGGCCTCCATCCTTCCGGCAGATGGTCTACGTGGTCGCCGGGCCGTTTTGGTATCCCTGACGATGATGACGCGCTGGTCCCCTTGTTCCTGGCCAGTGTGGATGCCTATAACAGGCGTCCAGAGGGGCCTGGGGGCCATTACCACTCGTTGATGGATAGCAAACTGTACAATACCTGTGGTAATTGCCAACTGATCTGCGTGCCTGACAAGGAGGAGCGTAAGCGGCGCTACAAGCTACTGACGGAGGGCGGGGTAATAGTCCAAAATGCAGACGGGACCCTTGAGGCGGTCAGCCCGGAGGAGGCCCGTCTCCGCCTCGAGGCGATGCCTCCAGATGTTCGCTCCCTTTATGAGGGTGAGGCAGAGCCATCGCCGGAGATAATGGAGTTTTATTTGCAGATTACCAAGAACAAGGCGACAGGTTAGTGCCACTCAGAATAATCCGCATAAAATTTGCGTGGGACCATTGGTGCCTGATAGATAGGTGCCCCAATCAGACAAAAGGGTTAGAGCCAGGAATGTAAGATGCGTCGCGAAGGAGATATCGTCCTTATTTACTATGAAGAGCATCCGGCAGTTTTTGCGCGCATAGAGTCGATTGAGCCTGATATTAAAAGGGGTTGGTATCATGTTACTCTCATGCTCCTGACTATACCTACTCATTCGGTTACGTGGATACTTCGTGAGTCCTATATAGAGGGCAGCACATTTGAAATGGGTGGTATGTCCATGCGGCTGGAGGAGGTAAAGGGGGTCCCGGCTGAGAAGGGAGAGAAACACGGCAATAAGGCAGGAAAAATCATTCCTTTTAAGAAAACCTAAAAAATGGGCCCATTTGAAATATTCATCATCCGGTTGATCATTGCCGGGATATTTTCTTTTTTCATCTGCCGGGTTTTTTTTCAGGGTGTGTCGCTCATTAAGGTTTCCGGACTTGCTTCTGTCATGCTGGGTCTGGCTTATCTATTCGAGTATCTGAGAAAACGGGGTAAAGGGGGAATCCATGGGAACTAAAAAGTATGTATATGCATTTGAAGAGGGAGATGGAAAGAATAAAAAGCTGCTCGGGGGCAAGGGCGCCAACCTATGCGAAATGACCCGTATTGGACTTCCTGTCCCACCAGGTTTTGTCATTTCTACAGAGGCCTGTCTAAACTATCTCGACCAGAGGAAAAAGAAGCTCCAGCCCGGACTAATGAGACAGATAATGAATGCCATGAAGGCCCTGGAAAAGAAGACAGGCAAAGGTTTTGGTGATCCCAAGAAACCCTTGTTGGTATCGGTCAGATCAGGGGCGGCCATTTCTATGCCAGGCATGATGGACACCATCTTAAACCTCGGGCTTAATGACTCTACGGTCGCCGGTCTCATGCGTCTTACGAAAAATGAGAGATTCGTTTTTGATGCCTATCGCCGCTTGATACAGCTTTTCGGATCTATCGGGCTAGACATGGATGACGAAGACTTTAACATCCTTTTCAATAAGATAAAGGCACAACATAAAGCAAAAGATGATACTGATCTCTCTGCAAAGGCATTGAAAAAGGCCTGTAATCAGTTCCTGGGCCTTATAAAAAAGAAGACTGGGAGCCCTTTTCCTCAGGACCCTTATGTGCAACTGGAAATGGCTGTGGAGGCGGTCTTCAAATCGTGGATGGGAAAACGGGCCGTTGACTATCGAAGGGAATTCAATATTACCCCTAAGATGGCCAATGGGACGGCGGTCAATATTTGTACTATGGTTTTTGGAAACATGGGAAAAGACAGCGCTACCGGCGTGGCCTTTACCAGAGATCCGGCCACAGGGGAAAATCGTCTGTACGGAGAGTACATGCTTAACGCCCAGGGAGAAGATGTGGTCGCAGGTATCAGGACACCAAATCCGATCAGACAACTCAGGCAGGAGATGCCCGATGTTTATAAGGACTTGGAAGAGCTGAGACATACCCTGGAAGACTACTATCAGGAGGTCCAGGATTTTGAGTTCACCATTGAGAAGGGGAAACTCTACTGCCTCCAGACGAGAAATGGAAAAATGAACGCATCTGCCTTTATAAAGACCTCCATTGACATGGTCAATGAAGGCCTTATATCCGAAAAGGAGGCCATCCTCAGGATTCAGCCGGATATGCTGGCACAGCTCCTTTATCCCCGTCTTGACCCGGATGCCAAAGTCGATGTCCTGGCCAAGGGACTTCCCGCTTCACCAGGGGCCGCCTCGGGTAAGATGGTATTTGATGCGGATCGGGCCGAAAGCAAGGCAAAGCTGGGCGAGAAGGTAATATTGGTGCGTGAGGAGACCAAGCCAGACGATATCCATGGCTTTTTCGCCTCACAGGGGATACTTACCAGCCGGGGCGGCAGGACATCCCATGCGGCCGTAGTAGCAAGGAGTATGGGGAAGCCCTGTGTCTCAGGGTGTGAGGATATCTTGATCAATGACCCTGCCAGAGAGGCAGTGATCTCAGGGGTGGTCCTTAGAGAGGGAGATGTTATTACAATAGATGGGAGCACCGGCAGTATTTATCGCGGCATGGTGCCTACCATCGAGCCGGAATTTGTGGAAGATCTGCTGGTTCTCTTGGAGTGGGCGGACGATATCAGTGAGCTTGAGATAATGGCCAACGCGGATACGCCAGAGGCCGTTTCCAAGGCGAAAAAATATGGCGCCGTGGGAATCGGTCTGTGCAGGACTGAGAGGATGTTCAATCAGCCGAAGCGTCTGCCTCTTGTCCAGGATATGATCCTGGCCGAAAACTCCAGAGAAAGACAGGCGGTTCTGGATCAGCTTCTTCCATTCCAGCGGGAGGATTTCAAGGAAATCTTCAGGATTATGGATGGACGTCCTGTGACTATCCGCCTCCTGGATCCCCCTATACACGAATTTCTCCCCTCCGCCGAGGAACTGATGCATGAGATATCCCATCTCAAGGAATTGAGGATTACCGTTGAAGGCATGGCCGACCTGCCAGACACCCTAAAAATGCTGGACCCCGAGCTTCACGATCGCTTCGCATCCAATCTTGAGGTGATCACCCAGGGTCTGGAGGAGCTTAAGGGCAAACATCTGGCCGAGCCCCTTATCAAGGCCAAGGAATCCATGTTGAAAAAGGTCAGGACGCTCTCGGAGACCAATCCCATGCTGGGCCATCGGGGCGTTCGGCTTGGTATCACCTATCCAGAGATTTACGCCATGCAAATCAGGGCCGTCCTGGAAGCAGCCGCAGAGTATATCAAAGAGGGGGGGAAGATCGTTCCAGAGATTATGGTCCCCCAGGTCTGCACGCTTGAGGAGCTGAAGTGGGTCCATAGATATGTAACCGAGATACACAAGGATGTGGAAAAGAGTCTCAGGATTGACGTGCCTTACAGGTTTGGGACAATGGTCGAGGTGGTCAGGGCATGTATGAGGGCAGGTCGAATAGCCGAACTGGCAGAGTTTATATCCTTTGGGACCAATGACCTTACCCAGGCCACATTCTCCTTTTCCAGGGAAGATGCCGAAAACAAATTCCTCCCCCTTTACAAGGAGAGGGGAATACTCCAGCACAATCCCTTTGAGGTCTTGGATCTCAAGGGTGTGGGACGGTTGATGATAATCACTATCGAATGGGCAAGAAAGACAAGGCCGGACTTAAAAATAGGGATATGCGGTGAACAGGGAGGGCATCCCGATGCCATCCATTTTTGCCATTACATCAACATGAGCTATGTCTCCTGCTCTCCGCCGAGGGTCCCCATTGCCAGGCTTGCGGCCGCGCATGCCAAACTCAAGGAGTCGGAGTACAGCCTGATCTAACGTGGATAAACCGGGAAAGTGCCTCGCCCCTTATGCCTTAAAGTGGGACAGATCGTAGACCCTCTGGCTGAACATGGAGAGTTTTTCTTGGGTTTCGGCTTTATCCCCATCGTGCCCTTTTTTGGCCCCTGGTATATTTTCGTTGATGAAATGGATCGCATTTCGAAAGTTAATCTGAGATACCGCCTCTATATGATCAATGAGACCCAGTTTGTGGAAACGGAGCCCCAGATAATTCATATTCTTCAATAGATCACCACCCTTTTTGGCCTTGTTGCCCTCTTGGATGAATGAACGGGACGCGATCCAGTATGATTCGAGGAAGGTCTTGGCCAGGGCCGCCCAAATCGGCAACTTGTCGTAGCCGAGCCTTGTAAGTTTGTATCCCCCATTCGTATCGGCGGTCATAATGAAGTTGGCGTCCAAGAAATAGGCTATAACATCCGCGATTTCGTCTTTGACGTCCCCGTAGTGGTCGTACACAAATTCGCTCTTAAATATGTTTTTCAGAAAATCATAATCGGCCGCAAGCTTTTCTTCAGTTTTTATCTCATCAGTACCTCTCAGCAGTGAAACTGCCATAAATGCATAGGGGATAAAGAAGTGAATGATACTGTTTTTGTAATATTCCAACCCCCGCTTTTTTTCTTCATCAACGTAATAAAACTTTTCCGCCCCATCCACATCCTCGAGAAAGTTGACCACTTTCCTGTTGACCAGTAACGACACGGTCTCCTCAACCGTTCTTTCAAAATGATTCAAGGTAGTCACCGTCGGGATGTTACACCTCTTGATAAGCCCCAGAATGATCTCTCCCGTGGAGGTCAACTCATGCACATGAAAGCCCCGACGATGCTTGGTTAGAATGGCGGTGGCAATAAGGGCCAATGGAGTAACCATTGTTACCTTGTTGATGGACTGGATCAGGTGGAAGGCCAGGTGTCTGTGTGAGGGAGTTGAGATATCCTGGTTTTGAGCAAGATATTCTTGCAGGGAAAGGGGCTGGGCGAACCGAATATAGATCTTGCCGTATTTCATTTTAAGGAAATGTCTTGCACCGAAAAATTGTTTTAGGCTCTCCTTTTTTTTGGTTTCCCCTCCCTGTTCCTTTATATAGGACCTTTCCTCTATGATGCGATCGTAACTAATGGAAGCGGGGACGAATATGAGATCATTACAATATCCCTCTTTATAGGCCTGAACCAGGATAGATAGAAACCCGATCTTCGGGATGATCAATTTACCACTTCTGCTCCGCCCCCCTTCAATAAAAAATTCTAGCGGGTGACCTTCTTCCAAGAGGGCCTTTATGTACCTGGTAAACACCTTTGTATAGAGTCTGGAGCCTTTGAAACTCCTTCGGATAAAAAATGCCCCTGATTTCCTGAAGATATGCCCCATGGGCCAGAATGCCAAATTCCTGCCTGCGGCGATTCGGGGAGTATGAAGGTGGTACTCGTAAAGTATGTAATTTAGGACAAGGTAGTCGATGTGGCTCTTGTGTGACGGTACATATATCACGGGGGCCTTTCTGGCCCAATCTCGCAGGGTTGCTAGCTCGGCCGAATCCACGTCAATGCCCTGAAAAATTTTTTTCCACAGTCGCTTCAGGGCAAGATGGAAAAACTGGACATAGGCAATGTTGTAATCTGCGGCGATTTCGTCGAAATAGCCGCCGGCCCTTTTTTTTATCCGTCTCAGGCGCCTATTTTCTTTATGGGCCATATGCTCAATGGCCCTGGCAACTTCTGGGTCCTTAAGTACCCTTTCTTTGAGCTGCTGCCTTGATTTCACAACAGGCCCGAGGATCACCCTTTTCTGCCTGTCTATGCTTTCAATAAGCATTTGTCTGATATCAGCCCCTACCGATTCCATGGGGCGTGTGGTGGTCTGCCGTTCCAGATATGCTTTCAGGTTCAAGGGCCTTCCAAAATCAATGAATGCCTGACGGTTATGTCTGAAAAAGAGGACAATCTTTGTGATAAATCCCGGGTTATCCTTAAACCCAAAGAATATATCCAGGAGATTGGTATGCTCCTTTTCCGGCGTCTTCTTGTAGAGTAGGAGTTGTGGCACTATGTAGATTGGGCGTTCGGTGTTTTTTTGGGTCTCAAGCAGAAAGTGGATAGGGTCCTTTTCTGCATGAATGAAGTGTCTCGCAAAGCCCTTTGGGTCCACCAGACTGAGAAGAGAAGGTGTCCCACGAGAGATTGCATCCCTAAAAAATCCGGTCTTGTAAGGGCTGGGAAACCTGCCGTGTTGGTAAAAGTAGGAGAAGTAAAATTTGATTATCTTCATGAGCTGGGAGAGTGGCAAGAGCATGGCTATATTCAGGTCAAACGCAATTTTCGGGTAGGGCAGACGACTCCTCCGGAATCGGTAATGATAAAGGAGATAATCCAAATGCCCCCTGTACTTCATGGCATATACCACCGTTCCTTCCCTATGCATCTGCCTCAGGTCGTCGATCATACTTTCATCGAAATTGACCTGCTTGAATAGCTTGTAAAAAAACAAGGTCAGGAAAAAACTGGGTTTATGATCCAGGACAAATGGGTAACAAGATTTTCCTCGAAAGAGGTTCATAATTCAGTGCCTCTAAATTCACATAACTTATTAATATAATGTCTTTTTAAACGCATAAGGGACTTTTCTGGTTCGCGAGAGACGCATAAATTTCAGATTAATCCGGTAATCCGGATAAATCAATCCAAAATGTGTAGGCTACCATTCCCCTATTTTTTGCTGACCAGGATCACAGTCAGGGGGCCAAAAAAATGGGAAAAACACTATATTTCGTGTATTTATTTTCTTGACACACAATATATAGCTATTTTATAATGCTTCTGAAAATAGGAAAATTGGAGAAGCGTGCGGGCAAGGGATGGAAATAATTAATAATTAGGGAGGGGTGTCCCATGACTGGAAAAAGAGGTGCAAACAAGGTGAGGGGGATCGGTGGCAGCCAGGGTTTTACATTGATTGAAATGGCCATCGTGTTGATTATTATCGGGATAATAATCGGGGCAGTGGTTAAGGGAAAGGACGTGATTAGAAGCGCGAACCAGAAAAAGATATATACCAAATTTGTGAATTCATGGCGGCTTGCCTATCTTAATTTTTGTGATCGGACGGGCATGGTCTTGGGCGACTTGACTGTTCCAAAAGATGGCGAAGCGGATGGCCCTACGTGTACACAACTTGTCGATGGTGATACCGCAAATAATCCGCCTAATTATTATGGCATCTTGCAGGTAGGTCTTAATGCACCTACGACAAATGGAACGGATTTCTGCACCTGGAGGTATACAGACAGCACT
Source organism: uncultured Desulfobacteraceae bacterium (assembly GCA_964473615.1). Lineage (GTDB taxonomy): Bacteria > Desulfobacterota > DSM-4660 > Desulfatiglandales > Desulfatiglandaceae > CAYYPQ01. Next base: position 25,418 of record CAYYPQ010000013.1, on the reverse strand, counting down.
GGAGCCACACACGCACTTACTCTCACCTTTAAGTATGACTCTGCAGCGACAGGTAAGTACAATTATATGGAGATCACACAGATACCGAATGAACTGTGCATCGCCCTCGACACCATGATCGACGGTGTGACAGACGGTACGTCGGGCGATTTTATTGGGAATGCGACATCAGGTGCCGCATGGGGCACTCCCCCGGAAAATGAGACCACGGCTCGGTTAAAGATGGAGGGTTGTGATTAATTTATTGAAATCTCCCGTATGCGCAGTGGCCTCCGCCATTCTCCTTTTCCTCGCCGCCAATTTCTTTTTGACGGCCTATGATGAGTTTGCCTCTTACGAGGGCAGGCTTAGAGGGTCAAGGCAAGAGCTAGAGGCATTGAAAGAGCACCATAAGGAACAGGAGCGAAAAAGGCGCATCCTTACCAGGGTCAAAGGTTTTGTAGATCGCGCGAGGTCGTTGGGGGTGGAAAGACACAACTGGGATTATTATGACGTGAACATAGATGAACCTGTTTCCTTTCCCGAGGCCCGCCAGATCCTGGCTCAGACCGTTAATACCAGCTCTTACTATTTCAGGCCCATCAAGCTTTACATACAAAAAAATCTAGAATCCGAGACAGGCAAAAAAAAGAAGATGCCACGGCCTTCTTCTGCGGATTCTAAAGAGACCAAAGAAGGGGACATTTATCTTACGCTTAAGGGGACATTTGTGGTTCCACAGAGATGATGATGGCTGCTTCCGGAAAACAATATGTCATTGAGCTGGACGGGACCCTTTACAAATGCTCTGGTGACAGGCTTGAACAGATCGAAGACCTCCGCGATGTGACGGGAATTTGCTGGTTTGTTTCCGACTTTCAGGGGGCCATATCCAGGACAATGACCTTAGAGGCCCCAATGAGGTACACGGAGGCCATGGTACGGAAGAAACTCCAGGAGGCCGGAGAATTCGATGAACCTGTTTCCATTGTAACACATTGGAAGAGGCAAAAGATCTCCAATGTCACGGACATCTTTTTTACTGCCCTTCCCACAAGGCTCTACCTCCAGTATCTGGAACAGACAAAGTCCTATGAAGATAGCCTTTTGTTATTCCCCCTCTATTCGCTCTTGTGCTGTCTATTAAGGCATATGAGACAGAAGGGGCCTGTGGCGGTTGTATTTCAACATAATCGATTCGCGGACCTGATTATCGGGACCAGGAAGAAGGTATTTTTTGCCAACAGGTCTGTTGCCTTTGATAAGAGCGACGAACAGATCTCGGCGCTGTGGGACATGATAATGTCGGACATCCGGAACACAGAAGCGGAAAACCGGATCAATGTGGGTAATGTCCTCACCCTGACGTGGTTAAACAGCGTCAGGGGTCCAGATTGGCCTGATGATATGGAAAACAGGCTGTTCTCCATGGAGGAGCAATTGGTATACCTTGATGAAGAACACTATTCTGTTTCATTCCTCAAGGCCATGGAAATGATGTCCGGCCTCGAGTCGATCTCAGGCCATATGGAAAAGGTCTCTTACTACGCCCAGAGGGTTATCCCCTATCTGAATTCCATTGTCCTGCTTGTAACGCTACTCTTTTTCCTCGGGTATTTCTGGTATGCGCGGAAGTCCGAACTTGTTGAAACAGAACTAAAGGGTACGTTGTCTCAAATTCCGGGCCTGCGCCAGGAGGCCGCTGTTTCAGAGATCCCCTATAAAGAGACTTTTGGCTTTGTCAGAGAGCTAGGTCATTATCAAAAAATGCCATCCTTCAAAGAGCTCCTTGGTGATATCTCCGGGGCGCTTCCAGAGGGGGTAATAGTGGATAGCCTGAAGGCCGATTTTGATGATGATGAGGTGAAAATAGAGGCCTCTGCCAGGGTAAGGGAGAGCTTTGACATGGCATACCGTGGTTATCAAAATTTCTTGTATGCCATGAGGCAGAAGGGATACGTGGTGAGCGGAAGTGATTTCAATACATCCATACAGGAGTCCCAATTTTCGGTCAGGTTCAATAAGAAGATCCAATGAAGAGAAAGCACTACGATATTTGGGGCCTCGTTATCATCTTGATTTCGATAGTGGCTATTGCCGTGCAATTTTCAAGGGACCTGGGTAAAGAAGGTCGGGGAAATTTTATGTTTATGTTCACGCCCCTGTCTCCTGTTACGATTCCGGATCCCAAGACGATCAGCGAAATGGAGCGATTGGAAGGCAAAATGGATCAACTTTCCCACCCAATGGCCTCGAACAAGGCCCCGGTTGACCTGGGGCTCTTCGGTTACCGGCCGATAAGCAGGGCCAGGTATACCACAGCGGGTAAAAAGCCCCTTTTGCCTCCCGGGATGCACTATTCTCTTACACTTGCCTTCTCGGGCGGAACAAAAAGGTTTTGTGTCATAGGCGGTCAATTTTATGAGGAGGGTGCGTCTCTTCCAGACGGAGCAAGGATAGTAAAGATAAGAGCAAACAGGGTCCTTGTTAGGAAACAGAGATTTACAAGCTGGGTTCCTGTGGCCAGAAAGGTAGAGGCCAAGAGTAATCATCAAGATAAACCGGGAGAGAAGATGTGACGACACCAAAACGGCTTATTGTAAGCATTCTCTTTCTCTTTTTCTTTGGATGCATTGGATGCAGCCTCGGGCCGTCATCTCTTCTTGAGCCCAAGCCCCAACTACCTGAAACGGTTCCGGGGAAGGTAACTACAGAGTCAAATCAACTAGGCAAAGATCAAAAGAAGATTCTTGAGGGTCTGGAAAAGACCCCTCCAAGGGAAATACAGGTAAAACCTCTTATGCCGGCATACAATCCCCTCGAGGATCACATGGTCTCATTTTCGGTGATTGATGAGGATGTTCGCCTTGTACTCTACTCCCTGGCACAGTCTGTCGGAATGAATATTATCATGGATCCCAGCCTCACTGAAGAGAAGCGTCTAATCACCCTCCATTTTGATAAGGTGTCCGCCGCAACGGTCCTGAGGGAGGTCTTGAAGAGTTATGATCTATACTATGAGATTGATCAAAACGTAATTCGTATTAGGCCATATGAAGAGCGCTTTTTCACGTTAAATTTTATGGATACAAATATGGACATGTCCCTGGATGTGGGGGGTGACGTCCTTGGCGCAGGCGAAACAGAATCGGCAACTGGTCTCTCCGGGAGCTTTAAGCTCTCCGGGAAGGCGGCAAAAAAGGGAAATGCCTATGATCTCTTGGAGACGATGGTACAGAAGATGATGTCCAAGGGTGGCAAATACTCCATCAATAGATTGTCTGGCAGCCTTTATATCAAGGACACTCCGACGGTTATTCATGCCGTTTCGAGATTGATTAACCATCTAAAAGAGATGCTTTCGAGACAGATCCTGATTGAGGCAAGGATTATTGAGGTTGCCCTTTCCAAAGATTATTCCTACGGTATAGATTGGAGTCTATTGAGGCAGGAAATTAGTAATGGGACCAGGGTTAACAGCGCCTCTTGGGCCCTGGGACGAGGGCTGGTAGTGAGCGGGGTAAGCAAGTCGTTTTCAGTGGACACCACGCTAAATGCCTTGAGGACCTTTGGGGACACGAAGATTGTTTCTAACCCGAGTATTCGGTGCAGGCACGGTAAGCCCGCCATTATCAGTGTCGGGACGTCTATTACCTATAAGAAAAGCGTCGACACGACGACCACTACCGGTATTTCAGAAAACCTCCAATCCTCAAGCGTTGAGGTTTCAACCGTTTTTGATGGTCTTATCCTGGGGATAATCCCCTTCATTGAAGGAGATGGAAATATTATACTCCTTATTAACCCCATAAAGAGCGATGTGGATCCTGCCAGTATCGAGGCGGTGCCCATTAGTGACAAGTCAACTGATAGCATATCTCTTCCCAAGGTGGGCATCAAGGAGATCAGCACCACCATCGGCGTAAAGAGTGGCGATGTGGTCTTCCTCGGTGGCTTGATCGATAAGAACAAAAAAAAGGAAAATAAAGGGGTTCCTATTCTCTCAGGAATACCGGTTTTTGGGTATCTATTCAAAAATGAAAGCTCAAGATCTGAGACCCGGGAACTGGTCATTGCACTGAAAGTTTTGGTAATTTAGGGTTTTTGTGATTAATGGTTGGGGGCGGGTCGTATTATGAGCGTTATCTTTGAGACACTACAAAGGCTGAGGCACTCATCCGCGGAAGGGGACATCAGGGCCTCAGGGGCCAGGAGGGGAGGAAGTGTTTACTCCTTCAAAAGGCTCCCCTTTTCCGTTCCAGGAATTCTTACCGTTTGCCTGCTTTTTATCCTCTCAGTGCTATTTGCAGTATATGGCATAAGATATGTCAAGACCACACTTTTGGGCAGTGAAAAAAGGCCAGATTTATCACGGGGAACGCCGGAATATCTCAAGGGTAAAGAGATAGGTGATCACGGTGATTTTGTCAAAGATGACCATGCAAGGCCTTCAAAGGTTCCACCAGCTCCCCCACATAAGCCTATTGAGGAAGCTAGGCCGGGGAGGCTGTACATACCTCCTGCCCATGAACCAAAGACTCGGTACCTGCCACCTTCATCCCGGATGGGCGTAAATCAGACCAACATGGGCCGGACAACCCCCTTGGTCCCTAATGAGTCCCCTGGAATATCAGGCCATTATTTGTCCCCTGCCGAATCCTTTGGTGAGACAAGTCGCAAGGTGAAAGAAGAGGTAAGCGAGACTGAAAAAATCCGCCTGGCCAACGTGGCGAAGAGCGCCAGGATCGCACGCCTGGTTTCCAAAGTGCAGGCAGCCATGTTTGCAAACGACGGCCCACGGGTGAAGGAGCTCTTGGGCCAGTTGTCTTCTCTGAAAGGGAAAGAGGATCCCTATGTGATCAAACTGAAGGCCTACTGGTATCTGGTGAGGGGAGACTATCAGTCTGCAATGCCGCTTTTGAGTTCTTTTTTGCAGACCCATGAGAATGACCTTGAGGCAGGGATCAACATGGCTATTATTGAGATCAAGACAAGACGTTTTAATGAGGCCAGGACCAGGCTGAAAAGGCTAAGAGATATATATCAAGACAATGCATTGATACCGGGCCTGATGAAGAAATTAGAAAAAAGATGACTATCTCAGGAAAGGCTGTTGAGCGTACTGCCTGTGTGTTGATCTATGCGGGACTTGCGGTGTTGACAATTTGGGCGGGGACAGGGCTCATCAACTATTCCCTGGATTCAAGATTCTATAGAGATTTTGTGATGAAATGGGAAGTGGCCCTGCAGGCATATGAGGTAAAAGGAGGTGCATGGCCATACTTTTCGGGTGGCAACCATGTATCATATATGGATCAGCTCACCCGTATGATGCAGGAGAGAGCGCTTCATCCCCCTAAGTCAAATACGGGGCGGGCATATATTTACAGGCTCGACAAGATAGGTCTACCTGAGGAGAATATTTTTATCCTTTGTTTTTCTCAAAGTATTGTCCTGTATGGGATCTCTCCCGGGACAGCCCTACGCCTGGATGAGTACATAGATGGCAAGGCCGATACAGGGAAGGGCCTCTTTACATACAGGCTCAGTAAAGACAGTTATACCTATATAGGCCGACTGCAGATATGAATATGGAAAAGAGCAATGAGGAATTGAGGTACCTGGAGCATTTCGGGCTGCGTTTTAACCCTTTCCCTGTTGCTCCTGATGTGGATAATTTTTTCCTCTCCAATCATATTGACCGCCTCATCACTGAAATAGTCCACGGTATACTTACCCGAAAAGGGTTCATGGTCCTGACGGGCGAGATTGGACTGGGAAAGACCACCATCAGCCGCAAGATCATCAACATCCTTGACAGGAAGGGTGTCGAAACTTCTCTCATATTCCATACGGCATTTCAGGATGTAGAGTTGCTTAAGGAAATCAACCGTGACTTTGGTCTGGACGCAGAGGGCCTTATCCTTGGCGATCAGATGCGGCTCCTTAATAATTTTTTGCTGGACCGGAATCGGGCGGGTAAGAATTGTGCCATTATTATTGACGATGCACAAAATCTTAAACACAAGAGCCTTGAATTGGTCCGTATGATTTCGAACCTGGAGACGCACCAACAAAAGCTCGTTCAGATTTTGCTCATAGGTCAACCTGAACTCGTCGATAAGTTGAACGCTTCCGAGCTTCGTCAACTCAAGAGCCGGATCGTTATCCATGAAGAGGCCAGGCCCCTTAGCATAGAAGAGCTGAAAAATTACCTGCTCTTCAAATTAAATGCCGCAGGGAATCATGGAAAGACGACCATAAAGGGCAGTGCCCTCAAGAAGATCCATCAACTGACAAAGGGAAACTTCAGGCAGGTTAACATGCTGATGGATCGATGTCTCTATGTGGCCTTTCTCCACAACACCGCAGAGTTGGGTAAGGCCGTTGTGAAAGAGGCCCATATCGACTTTTCCCTGGCTGGATCAGGGGCCTTAAAAAGGCCTCTTATCCTGGGGCTATCAGGGCTGGCCTTCTTTTGCATCATTGGGGTAGCGATCTATTCTCTCTCATACCTTGAATTCCCCACACAGGACTTTGCCCGGTCTTTCCTGGGCAGGCCGGCAATGGATACGGGACAAAAACATATGGGGAGGCACCAGGACTTTGTTGCAGTGTATCGGGCAAAAATACCTGTGGATATACCAGGGCCGATCGTTGAATTTCTAAAGGGTTATGGGCTCTCTAAATACGATGACTCATTTTTTGCCGCCCTGAAGACAAATAGATTTCAGAATTTATCTGATACCATATTCGAACAGACTGGATACCGTTTAATCCAGCTTGAATATGTGCCGGAAGACATACGTAAAATATACGGCATTCTTGCCTATCCCTTAGTGACCGGCAGCAAGGAGGTATTTTTTCTCTTCTGGCGGCCAAGGCTCCTTCTAGGAAAGTATTATTACGGTTATCGGGGCGAAGAGATTCGTCTTCTGGAGAAGATGCTTTCATCTGGTTATTATTACAACGACCGAATTGATGGTGTTGTCGGCAAGAATCTTATGAAGGCCGTTGTCACATTTCAAAGAGAAATGGACCTGCCGCTCACCGGATTCCCCGACGACACGACCTTATTCCTATTATGTCATCTGGGAGGGGGTGGCCAGTCATGATGCCTGAACGTACCAGGAAGCCTCTAGGCGAATTGCTAAAAGATAAAGGACTTATTAATGAGGAACATATCCGATTTGTCCTACAAGAGCAGAAGATTACTGGCGAAAGGATGGGAGAAATCCTTGAGAGACTATGTTTCGTCACCGAGTATGACGTTACAACTACCCTTTCCGAACAGGAGGGGATTCCCTATCTCGATGTGGATGAAGTCCTCCCTATAGAGGATGTCTTGAAGCTATTCAACAAGAATTTCTGTCTCACCAATGTCTTTCTTCCTATTCGTGTTGACGGGCGGTCAATAGAAGTGGCAACCTCTTCTGTTTCAGATGCAACCCTTGCGCAAAAGATCACCCGGCAAAGCGGCCTGTCTCCCAAGTTTTACCTTTCCGAGAGTAAGAAGGTCATTAATGCCGTCAACAAATTCTATTATTTCGTAGAGCACCCGGTCGAGAAATTGATTGAGAGGGAGGTCAGCCTTCTATCTCAGGACGTAGAGATGGCCAGGGGTATGGATAATCTAATCAGGCATATCCTGCATCTTGCCGTCAAGGTGCGGGCTACGGATATTCATATAAGGCCAATGGGTCAGAGCATAAATATGTCTTTTCGCATAGACGGTGTGATGACATCCGCCTTATCACTTCCGCCCAGCTTGCATAGGCTCGTTCCCAGTCTGAAGATGAAGGCGGAGATGGATATAGCTGAACAGAGGTTGCCGCAAGACGGGCGTTTCTCAACCACTATCTTGAATAACGGGTATGACTTCAGGGTGTCAACTATTGTAACTCCCCAGGGGGAAAATATGGTCCTTCGGATCTTGCCCGTGGAGAGCGCGATCATGGGCATGAAGCAACTCGGTTTTTTTGAAGAGCATATCCGGGATGTGGAGCAGATGTTTAACGAGCCCTTCGGGATCATTCTCCTGACCGGCCCTACAGGTTCCGGTAAGTCAACGACCCTCTATGCGGGCATCAGGTGCCTCAATTTACTTGAAAAGAATGTCATAACCGTGGAAGAGCCCATAGAATATAATATTCCCTTGCTCCGTCAGACCCAGGTGAATGAAAAGGCCGGGTATACCTTTGCCAATGCCATTCGTTATTTCTTGAGGCATGACCCTGATGTCATACTGGTGGGGGAAATAAGAGACGGTGAGACCGCATCTGCCGCCGTCACGGCCTCAACTACCGGCCACCTGGTGCTTTCTACATTACATACCAACAGTGCTGTAGGGGCTATTCCTCGGCTAAGAGATCTGGGCGTGAGGTCCTTTTTGATCAGCGATTCATTGATAGGGGTAGTGAGCCAGCGGCTGGTTCGGAAGATCTGTAACGCCTGTAAAGAGTCCTATATCCCTCCTGACTGGGAAAAGACCTATTTGAAGGATCCTGCAATAGAAAAACTTTATAGGGGACAGGGCTGTGATGTATGTAATGGCTCGGGCTATTTCGGCAGGACCCTGGTCTATGAATTGCTGGCGGTGGATAAAGAGATGTCCAGGCTCATTGATCAAGAGGCCGATCTGGGTGTAATCGCTGAACACGCCCAGGAGAAGGGATTTGTCAGTATGTTTGATGTAACTTGCGCCAAGGTGAAACAGGGTATCACCACGACTGAAGAGGCGGTACGCATTCTGGGACATATAAGACATGTTTGAAAAGAATCTGGCATGAACTATTTCAGATATAAGCTGATCGATCCATACGGAAGAATTCTTTCGGGCATAACAAAACTCCCTTACAGGGAGGTCATGTCCGCAATTTCCCATCTTGAGCGAGATGGCAGCACCACTGTCTATGTAAAAAAACTGGGACGAGTCTTGCGGCTATTCTTGGAGTTGAGCACATTAAAGTTGCGCAGAAAACTGCCGAGGTCATTCCAGGCGGAGTTCCTGAATAACGTTTCCATGATGCTCCGTTCTGGAACGACGCTCACCACGGCATTGGAAGAATCCGCGCTAGGTTCTGACAGTCCTAATTTTGAGGAAGACATAAAAGGCATTATCTTGGATATCCAGGGAGGGGCCAGCTTTTCCGAGGCGGCGGAAAGGTATAAACACATCTTTCCCAAGACTGTCATACACCTTATCCGCCTGGGAGAGGAGACCGGCAAGCTGGAGAGAACGCTGAAGGATGCCTCCGAACATCTAAATAGAATCCAGACGATAGTAAGCGATACCAAGCAGGCCCTGTTGTATCCGGGCTTCGTGTTTATCTCCATGGGGGCTGGCCTCTTGTTCTGGTTATATTATGTAGTTCCCAAGATTGTTGCCCTTTTCAGAGACATGGATGTCGCTCTTCCCGCGCTGACGGTGTTTATCCTACGGCTATCGCGCTTTGTCCAGTCAAACATCGTCAAGATAATCGTTGTGCTGATACTGTGCATCTTGTCTATTGTGTTTTCGTATAGGAAGAGCCGGAGATTCAGGAGGTTGATTGATGCCCTTGTGCTTAAGATGCCCATATCTAAATCCATTTCAACTGCCTCCGTCCTGGCGTTTATTTCGGAATATTTTAGCCTTCTTATAAATGTGGGCCTGGACGTAATGCAATCCATGGAGATACTGAAAAATTCCGTAAGGAACGAGGTCTATAGGGAAAAACTGGAAGAGGTAAGCTCTTGCCTTTCCAGAGGGGAGGGCATTGCGGCTTCTTTCGGAAGGGTCCCCATTTTTCCCTCCTTTGTGGTGAGGATGATAAACGTTGGGGAGCAGAGTGGAAAACTACCGGAACAGTTGGCCTACATTGCAGAGGACTACAGGAACAAGTTGTCTCTCCTTGTGGCCACCATCGGCAAGACAATCGAGCCGATTGTGCTTGTGGTGGCGGGCACCATGTTTGCAATTATGGTAGGTGGCCTCTTTTTACCCATTTACGATCTTGTATCAAAGGTGAGCGGCCGATAATTTGGTATATCTGGATAGACCAGAAGGACCAGATCATGGTCCCCCGGGGCAGCTATGGGTAAGGGTCATATCCGCTGACACCTCGCTGGCCGAAAGACCCCGGGTGTAAACCCGTAGTTCATCGATCAGGCCGTCGTATTTATAACTCGAACCTGTATTCCATCCACTGATATAGAATGTTGAGCTCACAGACCTATTACACTGAGAACCTGCAAGCAGGGTGATGGGTTGCAGTGTCCCGTTTATATAGAGCTGGTTCTTTGAAGGCGAGTTGTTTGTAAAGACGGCCGCTACATGATACCAGTCACTGGCAAGGGCACTCGCCCCGGAAATGCCGTAGAGGTCCGAACACCCGGTGTTAAAGCCGAACTGGTCCGCGGTTCGAAACCACAGATCATAACTGCTCCCCCACCCTATGGGCATTTCCGACGCGTTCCCCGCCCACTTCATCCAGAAGCAGACCGTGGTCTTGTCCCCGGCCGTAGTGGATACAGGGAGCCCTGCTATTGCTATGTAGCTGTTGTTATTGACGAACTCACCGGCATAGCAAACGTGGCTGTCAGACTGGTTGATAGCGGCACTGCCATAGGGGGTGCCGTGATAATTGTTGCCGGATGAATCTGCTACCTCATCGGCCTGTCCTATGGTCCATGAATCTTCGTCCATTCTATAGTCTGCAACAAACCCCGTGTAACAACTGCCGCTACAGTCATGACTCAAAGAAAGGAGGGTGTTTACCTCCGTCTGGGACAGGACTTTGTCGTAAAGCAAGACCTCATCGATCCACCCGTGGAATACCTGGTTTGCGGCAAACCCTCCCCCAAAACTGTCCTGCTCCTGGCCCAGGATCACACCTCCGGCATCCAGGGTGACATTTGAGGTGTCTGCTGCGCTGTTGGAATCGCTGATCGCAGATCCGTCCAAATAGATTGTCTCAGTGCCGTCTGAGACCTTACGGGTCCACACCACGAGATGCCATAGCCCATCCGCGACAGTGGAGCCCAGGGAAAAATTTCCTGTCTGGGCGTTATTGACCCATGTAAGTAGATTGGTGCCTGCGCTGTCGAGAAACAGGAGAAGATTGTTATAGGCGCCTGACCTTGCCCCTGAAAAGAGGGTGCTTATGGAGCTGGAAAGGGTGTCAACCCGGAACCACATTGACAGGGAGAAGTCGCCAAGGGCATTAAAGGGTTGAGGGCCGAGTGTTACATATTGATTGGTGGTGGAACCCAGGTTCAGGGCCGCACAATAACAGACCTCACCAATGGAACGGTCGGGCGTGTCTGCGGTGCCCATCTGGTGACTTTCACCATGAGCGCCGCTGCCGCTGGTGTCCAGGATCTCGCCGGTGGTTCCATCCCACGTGCATTCATCCATGTGCCATTCTCCCACCATTCCCGAGTAATAAGGAGAATTTGTGCCCTCACCACTGATGTTGATGGTATAATAGCCCGAATCTAGCTGATTATCTGAACAGCTACCGTCCTGGGCCGTCAATTTGAACTGATACCCACTCCCCGCACCGGAGTCCCCGATCTTCCGGAAGCGGGCCGTATTATCCCCTGTGCTGGTTACTTCAAATCCGCCGGGATTGGTTCCCAGCCACTGGATCTGCCAGGCCCCCAAGGCCCCGATGCGGGCCCCTGATGCGGTGAAATCCTGGTAGAACGTGGAAGTGGTGCAATTGAAGGTCTGGGCTGAAGGTGAGAGGGAAAGGGTGCCATTGGCCACGGTCAGCGTAAGTGTCTGTTCGTCTACCCTGCTGGCTGCATCTGTCACAGAAATGGTTAGATCATAATCTCCCGCGCAGACATTAATAGTACCATTGAGTTCGCCGGTATTGGGCACTATGCTGAGGCCGCTTATCGGGTTCGGGGCAATGATATCCCACCCATAAGGGAGCGTTCCCCCTGTGGCCGACACAGTGGTGCTGTAAGCGCTGTTGATAGTCCCCTGGGGCAGGGAAGTTGTGGTAATCACGACGGAGTCGGCTGAACAGTCACGCGTCTCATCCATATCGGCCTTTATCTCGTTTTCTGCAATGGCCCGGTTGTATATCTTTACCTCATCAATCGTGCCCCCGAAAAAATTGCGGGGACTGCCGCTCCTTTCACCTCCAATGAGAAGTTTATTCGAGTTGCTTCCCATGGCCCCTGTCTGGCTTCGAGAGAAGACCTGGGCCCCGTCTTTGTAAAAAACCTGCTCAAATCCGTCATAGACTACGGTGACATAAGACCAGGTGTCCGCTATCACGGAAAAGGAAGTGCCGCCATACCAGGTCCAGGCGGGTCGCCACCTGTAAGTCACATATCCATTCCGCACTCTAGCTTGATAAAGGCCTTGTTTGTCGTAAATAAAATTATTTCCTCCAGACCCGTCCCACTTGACCCAGGCGGAGACGGTCCAGGGATCGGTATCCGGGTCAAGGTCTCCGTCCGCGGGATCCCCCAGATCCAGATAGCCTCCATTACTGGCATCAACCCTTGTAAAGACACCTGCACGGCAGACCTTTCCGCTGGATGGAGTTGTCTGGGTGGGCAGGGAGCCAGTACCTTGAATGGCCGCAACGCCGTTGCTGCCGCCTGACCCTGAATCCACCACCTCTCCGGCAGTCCCTGTCCACGGAAAGTTTTCCATGCGGTATTCGGCCATGGGATTGGTATAACAACTGCCTGTACAGGAGGTGCGCGTCGATTCGTATATCGTTGTCAAATCGTCTGTGTCCAGGGCCTTGTTGAAAAGCATGACCTCATCCAATACTCCATTTAGATATGTGTGAAAACCGGCATAGCCCATGGTAAATGGATCATTGGAGGTGCGCGGTACGTAAGTATAATTAATAGACGCCCGTTCCACGTCATCGATATACACCTTCATTGTGGCCCCATCGTAAACGCCTGCAATGTGATGCCAGTCACCATCGTTCACGGTTACGGTGGTTTGTGAGTCGCCGTTGCCACTTTGTGAATATATCTGAAATAGTATGGTTCCATTGGTGGCCAACCACAGTCCATAATTGCGATTGGTTGAGTCGCCTTTACCTGCCAGCCGCACCCAGTCAGATGCGTTGGCGTTGACCTTCACCCAGAGGGCAAGTGAGAGTGGAGCGGTAAGTTGTAATTCAGATTGGTCAGGAACTGTCACATAATCATTGGTCCCATCAAAGTATCCCGCCCGGCATATCTTACCTGCGCCGGTCGTATCCGCACCATTCACGGCCGTGCCGTCCAGGACATTGTCTCCTGAATCCTTGACCTCTCCAGTGGTGCCGTCCCATGCGCATTCATCCAGCCGCCATTCTCCTACCATTCCCTCTGTGTATGGGGACCCGATGCCCTGCGGTTCGATTTTTATGGTGTAGGAGTTGGTGGTGATTGTATTGCTGGAACACGTGCCGTCTGTTGCCGTGAGCGTGAATGTATAGGTGCCCACGGTAGTGAAACCACTTTTCCAGAATTTACCGGTGGTGCTTGAAGTGGAGTTTGCCTGAAAGCCCCCTGGATCAGTACCCACCCAGGCCAGGGTCCAGTTAAGGTCACCAAAGTGGGGCCCGCTGGCGGTAAAATCCTGTGAAAAGGTGGATGAATTGACGGTAAAGTCAGGGCTTGTCGGACCACCTCCGGATGGGGCGGGGGAAATGCTGAGGGCCCCGTTAACAACGGTGAGGGTAAAGGTATGGGAATCGGTCTTGCCGGAGTCATAACGGTCTTCAACTCGTGTATCCACACTGTAGGTCCCTTCGCAATTATCTATTGAGCCGGAAAGGACGCCGGTCCACAGGCCTATGCCTAGTCCGGAGATATTCGGTGAAATCGAGTCCAGATACCAATAGTAGTATCCTGAGCCCCCCGTTGCCTGGAATGTATGGGTGTAAGAGTTTCCTACGATTCCGTTGGACATTGCCCCTGTATTTATGTGGACAGATGCCGTGGGCGGACCGTCCTCACAGCCGTCCAGGCCGTAACAATCCTGATCAGAGCAATCGGTATATCCATCGCTATCATTGTCAGTTCCGTCACTACACAGTGCGGCGGTGTTTTCTACTCCGGTGGTACCGGTGCCTGTTCCAGTGCCGCCTCCACAGACGATCCCTTTGAGGGTACTGATTTCGCCGGATACCATAATGTCGTTGTAGACAACCACGCCGTTATTGTATAGGGTTATTCTATGGGGGTCATCGTATTCTGCGTTGTCATCGGAATTCTTTGCCTCGAACTGGCCCGTGGCGTCGCCCCCACTGATAATAACGAAGATTTGTTGTGTTGCGCTTCCATCACTGTTGCTGATCGTGTGCAGTTTGGCGGTATCCACGGTCGTGGGCGTAGAGATATTGCACAGATTGGTGGTGACCACGTCTTCATATACGCCGTATTTGATACGTTGATCCCACGCGTCATCTCCTGACGAGAGCCCGAGATCTTTGAAGGGAAGCCATCCAAAATAGACCCCGCTATCGGCAGACCCGTCCTTATCCGAGTCCGCGTAAGGCAACCTCTGGCTGGCTATAAGGCTGCCCCTCAGGGCGTAGTCCACCTTTTCCAGGATGGCCTCTGTCTTTTTGATTTTTGCGGACTTAATGAGCGAAGGGAGAATGGTGGCAACTACGGATATGACAATACCTATAATTACAAGCACAACGGCGAGTTCAATGAGGGTGAACCCTTCCGCTTTTCTTATTTTCTGCAATGGGAATTGGGGAGATAGGGAATTCCTCATACCGGATGATTTTTAGACGAAAGGTAAACCGGTGTCAACGATAAATCCAGAAAAAGGGCAATTCATAACACTTCAGCTGTTTGAAAATGCCAAACGAAGGGTAACGTCTTTCAGAAAAGACACCACCATTGGCTCGAAGTCGAGCGAATCATTTTGAAAAGGGCTAGACCGTTACGCATTTTCTAGAAAGTGGTGTTGACAAAAGGAATTGTATGTTTAAAAATGATTATGAGAGCGACAATAACCACGAATCCGTCAGGAACTCGGGGAGGAAATCATGTATACGCCTATGACCATATCCGGTCTAACCGTGGATCCGATCACTAACAGTCCAATTGTCATCCTCAAGGAGATTAACGGGGACAAGACCTTGCCTATCTGGATTGGTTTGTTGGAGGCCACTGCTATTGCCAGCGAATTAGAGGGCATCAAATTTTCGAGGCCCATGACCCACGACCTGTTGAAGAATATGATGGAGATGATGGACGTCAAGATTATAAAGATTGAGGTCTGCGACCTCAAGAACAATACCTATTATGCCCTTGTCCATTTCATACACAATGGAAAAGAGATGTCTATAGATGCAAGGCCCAGCGATGCCCTTGCCCTTTCCCTGAGAGTGAACGCCCCTGTCTTTGTCGCCGAAGAGGTGATTGATAGGTCTTCACAGATAGATTTAAAGGCCGAACCGGAGGATAAATCAGAGAAGGGAAAGAAATGGCAGGAGATCCTGGAAAGCCTCAATCCCGAAGATTTTGGCAAATATAAGATGTAGGATCACTCTTGTCCAAAAACGGTTTTTGCAAGGTTGCAAATTGAATTTATTTTGGACAGCAATGATGTAGGATATCAGCTTGGCACGTTCAAAATAGTTCCGTATTTTCAAAGAGCTAAAGTGTTATGATGCAAAAATTCGTGTGTTGTCCGTAATCCATTAGATGCAACGGACAACTGACAATGGGCCCACGGACCGCACATGATTGACCTTCATACCCACTCCCTTTTTAGTGATGGTGAACTCATTCCGTCAGAACTCGTCAGGCGTGCTGAAGCCATTGGATATAGGGCTATTGCACTCACGGACCATGCAGATTCCTCCAACATCGATTTTATCATTCCCAGAGCAATAAGAGTCGCTCAAGATTTGAACCAGGCCCAATCTGTCAAGGTAGTTCCGGGCGTGGAACTGACCCATGTCCCTCCGGGCCTCATCGGCCCCATGATAAGAGAGGCGAGAGGGCTTGGCGCGGCGATTGTGATAGTCCATGGCGAAAGCATTGTGGAGCCTGTTCTAAAGGGGACTAACAGGGCCGGCATTGAGGCAGGGGCGGACATCTTGGCTCATCCGGGGTTGATCAGACTCGATGAGGCCGAGCTGGCTGCTCAAAATGATATTTTTCTGGAAATTTCGGCCAGATCGGGACACAGCCTTACAAACGGGCATGTGGCCAGAATGGCAAAGGAAACAGGTGCGAGGCTCGTGCTCAATTCGGACACACATGCCCCGGGTGATCTCATGACCAGAGAGTTTGCAAGTATGGTCGTTGAAGGCGCCGGTCTGCCAGAGGGATCTCTAGATGATCTCCTTTCGAATTCCCGCCTCTTGCTCAATAAGATTGGATTTTCCGTAACAACTTAGCCCTTTGAAACAGACCTATTCCTTGAACGCCCCTTATCCCGCCATTTTTCAAATATCGTAATACTTGACGGTCTAAAAAAGGTCAGATTATCCATGTTTGTCATTCCCGACCTGATCGGGAATCCAGTATTTTCTCGCTCTGGAGATACAGGAGCAAACAAGCCCTCTCAGGGGGCAAGCCAAAGCCGGGCCCTCTGGACCCGAATTCTTTACTTTTAAGATATGGACACAAAGAGAAAAAAGCATATTTTCAATGTTATTGGTGGCTGCATCATCGTCCTATGGCTGGTCATGATCGGCCTGCAGATAAAAAAGGAAAACTTTAATAATATAAGTGATCATCCTGAATTCACGGCCAAAACAAACCAAAACATAAAACATTCCCAACGTGACTGGATGGGGATTTATCTCAAGGGTAAAAAGGTCGGATATTCTGTAAACCAGATTAGCCCCTCTGGTCAGGATTATCTTATCCAGGATGAAATCTTTCTGAGAATGAATCTGATGGGCCAGGCCAACGGTATACACACGCTCACTCGATCCGTTGTAGATCATCAGTATCACCTGAAGGAATTCCAGTTCAGGATGACGTCCGGGATTGTGACCTTTCAGGCCTCCGGGACGGTGCAAGGAAACCGGATGTTTTTGCAAACTGGAGAGGGGCCGCACAGGAGGACTAACACAATAAATCTCACTCACCCCCCTGTGATTGGTTCAAGTATAGACCAGTTTTTTAGAGGTCGAGAGTTAAAGATCGGACAATCCTTCAATTTTCCTGTCTTTGATCCATCCATCATGGCACAAAAAGATATGGTTATCAGGGTAGTGTCCAGGGAGAAACTTGTGCTTAATCGCATAGGGTACCATACATTCCGGTTGGAGGGGGACATGTGTGATCAGCCCATGACCTTTTGGCTTGATCAAAAAGGAACGGTTTTGAAAGAGGAAGGTTTCATGGGGTTGACCCTGATCAAGTCCAGTGCGGCCGCGGCCCCTCGAGACATTGATTTGAGCGGGGGTGAGGATTTCTATGGGCTTGCTGCCATAAATATAAAAAAGAGTTTGCCGAACGCCTTTAGGCTGGCCTATCTGAGGCTTAGGGTAGGGGGGCTGAGCAACCTTCATTTTGATAGGGGCATTTTGAACGAGGGAAGACAGAGATTCCAGAGGAGACTAAAAGGCGATATTCGCAATGGGGCCTATGATGGAACAATTGAAATTGTTCAGGAGAAGACACCGTTGAAGGCCGCATACAGGCTTCCCTACCCGGACCCATCAGGGGAAATGAGCCCTTTTCTCAGGCCCGAATTCAATATTGAAAGTGATTCCATGCCTGTTATTGAAAAGGCCCATGCCATGGCAGGGAATGTCAAGGACCCCGTTATTGTGGCTGGTAGGCTTATGTCCTGGGTCTATAGGACCGTGGAAAAAAGGCCGGTCATATCTGTCCCCAGCGCGCTAGAGGTCTTGAAGACAAGAGTGGGAGACTGTAACGAACACGCCGTGTTACTCACTGCCCTGCTCAGGGCATCGGGAATTCCCTCGCGGTTATGTGCCGGTCTGGTATACGCGCGTGGAAAATTCTTTTATCATACATGGACCGAGGCCTATCTAGGAGAAAAATCCGCTGATAGCCCCGTTGATGCGGGCACAGGATGGATATCCATGGACGCAACGCTCAACCAGATGCCGGTGGATGCAACCCACATAAAGCTGGTCCAGGGGGGTCTGGAGAGTCAGATAGATATCATTGGTTTGATAGGAAAGCTCAGACTTGAGGTGCTCGACTATAGATATGATTAAACTGATCAACCTGACAAAGATCTATAAAGGCCTTTGTGCCGTAAACAGGATAAACCTGGAGATCAAGAAAGGGACTGTTTTTGGTTTCTTGGGCCCGAATGGTGCGGGAAAGACCACGACCATCAAGATGATGGCCGGGGTCCTTGCGCCCAGTTCGGGGCAGATAATTATCGATGGCATGGACCTGGCCAAGGACACTTCTGCCGTCAAGCAACGTGTAGGTTTCATCCCCGACAGCCCGTTTCTATATGAAAAACTCACGGGCGTGGAATTTCTCCATTTCATCGCAGGCCTTTATCGCCTGGGTAGGGGGCAGTCATTGCGACATAGAATTTCCGAACTGCTCGAACTATTTGACTTGAACAATTGGGCAGAAGAATTGATTGAAGGCTATTCCCACGGTATGAAGCAGCGTCTGGTGATGTGTGCCGCTTTGCTCCAGGAGCCAAAGGTTATCATTGTTGACGAGCCGATGGTTGGGCTGGATCCCAGGGCCGCGAGGCTTGTGAAGATTATATTCCGGGATCAGGCGCATAAGGGTACGACCATTTTCATGTCCACCCATTCTCTGGATGTAGCCGAAGAGGTATGCGATGAAATTGCTATCATACAGTCAGGCGAAATAATTGCCAGAGGGACCTCGGAGGTCCTGAGGCGTCAGGCGGGTGTCGACGGTAACCTGGAAAATATCTTCTTAAAACTGACAGAAGGGAAAAGGGGTGAGGATGAGAGATATCTATCTTCTCATTAGGCCGAGGGTTCTGGGGTTCAGGAACCAACTGATTCGTTCAGAAAGCAGGAAAAGGCCAATTATCCTGGGGTGCCTGGGTATCGTCTTTTGCGGCGGCATGTTTTTCCTGTCATCTCGTGTCCTGCTGCACTTTCAATCCGTTCAGGTCATTGGAGACCTCCTGGCCCACCAACTCCTGTCCATGATATTGCTGAGCTTTTTCTCCTTGCTCATCTTCAGCCACATAATCACCGCCCTCTCGAACCTCTATTTTTCCAAGGACCTTGAACTCTGTCACTCGACGCCCGTCCTCCTGGAGGAAATTTTTGTCTCTCGTGTGGTCCATACATTTTTGGACAGCTCATGGATGTTAATTCTCTTTGGGTTGCCCATCTTTATGGCCTACGCATTTGTATATCGGCCCGGGCCGTATTTCTACCTCTTAGTGCTGCACATGAATCTGGCAATGGCCATTATCGCGGCCGGGATCGGCATTCTCGTGACTATGCTCCTTGTCTATATATTTCCGGGCCACAGGACCAGAGACCTCATTATTCTGCTAACGGTGATGATGGCGATTGCCCTCTATATGATGTTTCGTTTTTTGAGGCCCGAGAGGCTGGTTAATCCCGATGCCTTTTTTTCAGTGGCACAGTATCTAAGCGCCTTGAAGATGCCACAATCTCCATATCTCCCTACCCACTGGATCGCTGAGAGCCTGTGGGCCAGTTTGACGGCGGTGGGAGGAAAGGGCCATTCCTTTGAGGTCATGCTTACCTGGACCACTGCCGGCGCGATAATGGTCATCAACGTCTGGGTTGCCCACGGGGTCTATTTCATGGGCTATTCCAAGTCCCGGGAGGCAAAAAAGAGACGTCTGGGTGGGAAAAAGATCCTGGACATGTTTGTCAGATGTGTCACAAGACCCCTTGGAGATGATCTGGGCGCGATTGTTTCCAAGGACATCCGCACCTTTTTCCGGGATAATTCACAATGGTCTCAGTTGCTGTTGCTGGTGGCCCTCGTTGTGGTATATCTTTACAACTTTACTGTCTTACCCCTGGATAAGAGCCCGGTCCGGCTCGATTTTCTGCAAAATGAACTGGCCTTCTTAAACATGGGGCTCGCTGGATTCGTGCTTGCGGCGGTCTGTGCGCGGTTTGTATTTACCGCGGTCAGTGCAGAGGGGGAGGCCTATTGGATTGTGCGTTCATCTCCCTTGAGGATAAGGAGATATTTATGGGCGAAGTATCTGCTGTACCTGTTTCCCATGCTCCTTTTGGCCGAGGTCCTGATCATCGTTACTGATTATCTTCTTGATGTGACATGCTTTATGATGATCCTCTCTTCGTGTACCATGTTTCTCATGGTCTTTGCGATTGTTGCCCTGGGGATCGGTTGCGGGGCCATTTACCCCAATTTCAGATACCAGAATATTGCACAGGTCTCGACAGGATTCGGTGGAGTATTGTATATGATCATAAGCTCTATCTTTATCGGCATAGTTATTGTGCTTGAGGCGGGGCCGGTCTATATAGTATTTATGTCCAAGATGCTTGGCAATACCCTGACCCTGCTCGAATGGATCCTTATTATTGTGGCATTTTTAGGGGTTTTGGTGATTAATATAGTGGCGATATTCAAGCCTATGGAAATGGGCCTAAGGGCGTTATGTGAATATGAATAATAAATCCTGGTTCGAATATGTGGGGAATCTCCATATCCATTCCCTTTATTCCGACGGCACCGGGTCGGTTCGGGAGATCGCGCAATCGGCCAAGAGGGTCGGGCTCGACTTCATTATCCTC
Source organism: uncultured Desulfobacteraceae bacterium (assembly GCA_964473615.1). Taxonomy (GTDB): domain Bacteria; phylum Desulfobacterota; class DSM-4660; order Desulfatiglandales; family Desulfatiglandaceae; genus CAYYPQ01. The sequence continues at coordinate 4,722 of CAYYPQ010000013.1, read as the reverse complement.
AACGACCATGCACACATGACGGATTCCCTTCACCTCGAGGAGGAGGGGTATTACGATGATCTCCTGGTACTTCTGGGACTTGAAATAGGAGGCAGGTATCATCATTGCCTGGCCTTTGACATGAAGGAAATGGTAGCAGGGCAGTCTTTGGGGCCCCAGGAGGTCATTGACAGTGTGAATGGCCAAAAAGGCCTCTGCTTTCTGGCCCATCCCTTTGAAAAGGGCATGCCATTCATGGAGCGGTCAATTGCATATACATGGAATGATCTATCTGTGGATGGATACACGGGCATCTGTATCTGGAATTTTTCATCGAGATGGAAGGAGCGCGTAAGTGGTCCGCTTCATGGCCTCTTTCTCTTGCTATTCAAGTCTCAGATGCTGAAAGGTCCCAGCCGTAAGACCCTTTCTTTCTGGGACGCTTCCTGCCAGCATAGAAGGGTGGTGGCCATAGGGGGTTCTGATGCCCATGCCTCATCATTCAGATGGGGGCCGGTTCACTTTACGCCCCTTGTCTATGACCATCTATTGGGTTCCATAGACGTACACATCCTGTTAGATGTGAGATTACCAACGGACCCTGCCGAGGCCAAGCAGGAGGTATACGGCGCCTTGAGGCAGGGACGATTGTTTATTGCCCATGAAAACCTGGGCCCTGCCAGGGGCTTTAGGTTCTATTATGTCTCAGAAGGGGGTTTACATCTGACTATGGGAGAGGAGGGGCCTTTCAAACCCGGCGAGCTGTTTATCAAGACGCCTTCTGATGCCAGGATTAGACTCCTAAGAGATGGAAGCGTCCAGAAGGAGTGGCATGGGCGGGAGGCATCCTTTAGTGTCAACGAAGCAGGGGTGTATAGGGTCGAGGCATACCGGCGTATCTCATTTTTTGGCCTGCGCCCATGGATTTTCTCCAACCCGATCTATCTGAGATAACCAGTGCCCCTTTCCAATTAACGCCTTGACATCGTTTTAGATGAAATATACTAATGAATCAAATGCCTGGGTGGCGGAATTGGTAGACGCAAGGGACTTAAAATCCCTTGAGGCTTAGTCCTCGTACGAGTTCGATTCTCGTCCCAGGCACCAGTAGTAGCAACGGCTTGCGCTTTTCCAGTGCCTCTAACATCTTCACCACTTTTGCCGATTCTGCGCGCTTTTGTGCCCCTCTTTTTGCTGACCGCTTATTACAGTTTTCCCCATGTCGTGAGCCACTATGGGGTTGGCTAAAAACCATAAGAGCTGTGACATTCTGAGCATAATTATCCTTTCCCTGTATAATTTGAAAAACTGAATGATATCGAGCTGGAAAAACTCCTATCAGACCAAGAGATAGCTTGTTGATCAGTTTTAAATGTGGTGATATAATTTGCCTGTCCGAGATATACAGAAACCCTACAATCACTTGTTCCCGGCGGCTGCGCCGCCGGGAATCGCGGTGCTGACTACGTCAAGTTCCTTGCCCCGGCGCTTGCGCCGGAACAAGGAACTCGACCGGACACCGTGAACCTTACAATCAAGCTAAGCTTGCTTGTAAGGCCCCCGGTGCCGGTCAGCACCGCGATTAGCCAAAACATCAAATATAGGAGAATAATCTTGAAAAGTGGTGCAATAACCAGCGTTAACAAAACTCCAACTTCATCCATGGTGCTCACGGATTATCTAAAAAATAGTTCAACCCGGCCTATCTTTATTTGCGGTAATGCATACGAATATTTGAAAGAGTTACCAAATGACACGGTGGACTTTTGTATGACAAGTCCACCGTATTGGGGTAAAAGGCAGTACTCTAAGGAAGGCATCGGCTTAGAAAAACACTACAAAGAATATATCCATAACCTTTGTCATGTCTTTCAGGAGGTGTATCGCATTCTAAAACAAACCGGATCATTTTGGCTTAACATTGGAGACACGTATCTACAAAAGCACTTGTTGGGTATACCATGGAGGGTAGCTTTTGAGTTGATAGACAATCAAGGTTGGTTTCTTAGAAATGATGTTATTTGGAATAAAATTAAGGGAGGCCTAGACAACGCTAGAGATAAACTTGGTAATGTCCATGAATATGTCTTTCATTTTGTTAAAAATTCCAACAATTATTATTACAATGTTGACGCAATAAGGTCTAATCCTAAGAGTTCCAAAGTGGTTAATGGGGCGATTGTATCTGCTACAGGAGTTAGCGGTGTTCGCTACAAAAGGCAGATAGAATTATCAACGGAATTGAAAAGTGAAGAGAAAAGGAAAGCATTTGAGGCATTAGAAGAGATGCTTTCGAAGGTGCGTGAAGGGAAGCTGGCCGATTTTCGCATGATTATTCGTGGTCAACAAAGAACCACTCATTCCGATTCAACCAAGGTTTCAGGACGTGCCAAGGAATTAGTTCAGAAAGGCTTTTACTTTCTGAAGTACCATCCTAAGGGGAGCAAGCCCAGAGATGTATGGGACATTCTTCCTGAGGATACGCAGAATAGGGAAACCCATTTTGCTCCATACCCTGAAGACCTTTGCAAGATCCCAATACTTGCAACATGCCCAAAGAACGGTATAGTGCTTGATCCCTTTTGCGGCACTGGTACAACTAGCCTGGTTGCGCTCCATTTGGGAAGAAAGTCCATCGGTATTGACGTATCGAAAGAATATATCGAATTAGCGGAAAAACGGTGCAGTGTGCCAATACAATTGACATTGACATAGGAAAGGTTGGCTTGTTTATGACCGAAAATAAAGTTATCGAATTATTTGGCTTTTCAACAAGATTATTAAAGGGTGTTCGTTGGAAAGAAGTCGTACGAAAGCAGTTTTGCCCGTTCACCTATTCCAAGTGCTTTAAAGTGAGAAAAAGCGAACCTGAAATATCTATCGGGACTTGCACGGTGAGATACGGGAGAGAAAAGAAAGATATAATCATTTGCCCCAATCGATTGCTGGAGCGTAAGCAGGTATTTACTGATTGTATTCATCTTTTGACACTCCACGAGCCAGGAAATGAGTTTCACATCATACCGGAGGTCTCGGTGCCCGGGGGTAGTATCGACTATTTTTTGGTATCTGTGAAGAGAGGTAAGGTGAAAGATTTTGTGGCGATCGAATTCCAAACACTTGATTCCACTGGGACAGTCTGGCCTGAACGCCAACGTTTATTGAGAAAAAAAGGTATCAAGGTTCCAGACAAAGACATAGCGATCGATAAAAGCTTCGGAATGAATTGGAAGATGACAGCTAAAACGATACTTATCCAATTGCATCACAAAATACAGACATTAGAGCATTTCAATAAACATTTGGTTTTAATTGTTCAGAACTACTTCTTTGACTATATGTGCCGTGAATTCAACTTCGATCACTTACAGGCTGCACGCCTGGGTGATCCGATGCATTTACATTCATACAATCTCAAGAAAAAAGATAACAACCTTTTTCAGCTTGAATTGGATTCAAGATACAGTACTGATTCCGCGGGCATAGCAAAATGTTTGGGAATCCAAGCAGAAACCAAAGTCGAGTTAGAGGTAATAATTGCTGAACTGGAAAAGAGAGTCTCAACGAATACCCTGCTCTCGCTTCCCATATCTCCAGTGACCCAGATGCCTAGCAAATAAAGCTCGATGGAATACTTTTGCTGGCTAACAAGGCGCTTTCACGCTGACGGCAAAAAAACCGCCGCTGGTGAAGCGCAGCGTTCTCGGCGACGCTGCGCGTCGCCGAGAATCGCGGTGCTGACTTCGTCAAGTACCTTGTTCCGTCGCGCTCCGCACGCCAGAACAAGGTACTTGACCGGACACCGTGAACCGCACAATCAAGCTCCGCTTGCTTGCACGGCCCCCGGTGCCGGTCAGCACCGCGATTATATTCAAGCATTAAATTTGGGCATGTTGGTTTCGGAACAAGAAAATGGCCATCCATACACCATCCAATGACGAGATACGCTTGGCGGTTGCAGAGGTCTTTGACCGTGTTCGCTTTTGTCACGCTGACAAATTGCTGAATGCGCTGGTAGTTGTCGATAAGAGCATGTTTCATGGTAACAATATCATCAACTACGTCGTTGATTATGAAATGCAAGAGCTCTGCGATTTCGTGAATAGCTTCAAGGCATATCTCAAACAAACTGAAAACCACTTTCAACAGGCCCGAATCAGAGCATTGCTCTACTGCCATATCATGGAAGCAGACTTACCTCTAACGGTCATATGGAACTTTCTGCGTATTCTCGAAGGCGGAAATTGTGATTGGACTTTTCACCGAATCACGAAGAAAGGCAAAACAGAAGTTTGCCAGTACCCACGCGAAAAGATTAGTGAGTTAAGTCGCCTTTCCAAAAAGCTGGATGTTCAGATCGGAACGGTACTTGATCACCTTTGGCAAGTTGATCTTCGAAATGCATTCAGCCATTCACAGTACTGTTGGATGGGGGAGATGCTGACTGCCACAGGTTCTCTTTCTCCATTGTCACGTAAGAATTGTGGGAAAAGAAATAATCCCTCATTTACGTTTGATGACATCGAACGCCTTTACGAGGGATCACGTAATTTACTTTATTATTTTACCGAGGCCTATCAGATAACAATTGATCCTTTTAAAGACGGAAATGCTCATCCGGTGGATAGTGGATTAATTGTCTGGGACTCGCAATCTGGATGGCTCTGGAAAGGAAACGCATGAGATCATATAACCATCTCTTCCAGCGGATCGCAAAAAGCAGCGCCCGCTGAAGAGCGGGTT
>CAYYPQ010000012.1:65968-68688 GCA_964473615.1 uncultured Desulfobacteraceae bacterium | reverse complement strand
ACTCACGACCAACGGATTAAAAGTCCGCTGCTCTACCAAACTGAGCTAACGGCCCAACCAGAGCCTCTCTTGCTAACACCTTTTGTTCTCCTTGTCAAAACCTTTTTTTGCATTTAGGGCCAGCAAATCCTCGCAGTATCTATCGAATATCACACGATTTTGAAGATTTTCTCGCGAATAAGATCCGTCTCTTCCTTGTTCGGTTGGTAGGGATAGTTCCATTGCTGTATTCCTGGCAGGCAATTGCCAAACGGTCGGTTGCATGCCACTGTGCCATCTGCACCAACACACCCGGTGGTCATAAATGGTCTTCCTATGGTGATCAATTCCTCTAATCGATCTAGGTCTACCGCAAAGTCCACAATATGGCCTTGATTGTCGAAATCGATGTCCCGGTAAGAACTCAGTCCCTCTTCGATGAGATACCTGGCAAGTTGTACCCTGAGGTATTTTGGCCACGCTGGCTGGGGTCTCTCGGCCAGTTTTGACCCTTTTTCAGCGAAGAAGGAAAAAAGGTGGCTAGGGATTCCCATTGTCCAGAGCCTGTCCATAATAAAGATCATCTCATGTTCTGTTTCCCCCATCCCTACCATCAGGTGTGCACCAACATTGAGATGTCCAAAAATCTCAAGGCAGATATTGAGGGTCTCCCAGTATCTTTCCCATTTATGAGGACCGGAAACCCCTTTTCCACGATATTTGTCAAAAAGCCGTTGAGTGGCGAGGTCAATCGCCACCCCGATCTTGTCGGCACCGTTTTGTTTCAATCCGACAAGGTCGTCTCTTTCAAGGATAGTAGGACTAATCAGGGCGGATATGGGGAGAGATGTCTCCTGCCTCAGGCGCTTGACAATATCCAGGGTATGCCTTCGACACTTTCCATTGGTAATCATGGAGATGCAAGTTCGCTGGACATAGGCAGGGGCATCGTTGATGGCATCAACGATCCTGGATATGGAATAGATGGGCCAATCCACATGGATAAAGCTCTTCGTTTCATATGATCCCGGGCGCTTCCTTGCGAGTCCACAGTAGGCACAGTTTGCAGAACAGCCCTCGGGGTAATGGACCAGAAGATTGGCGCATCGATTTACCGCGCCCCTATACATCCTTCCCCTGGCCAGACCGAGGGAGATGGCAGTGGCTAGGCTCATTTTGGCGTATTCCGGGCTCTCTATTCTTGCTGGGTGTGCCCTCATTTTTATTGACCGCAGACGTCTTTTTACGGGCTCAGATCCTCATCTGGTTTTCCTTGGCCTTTAGAATCGCCTCGGTTAGGGTGGGGACATCCAGACCGTAGATCATGTCCTCACGCCAAACAGATGCCAGGTTATTTCTTATGTTTTCCCTGCGGGATGAGGTCCACTTCAAGGCATTTTCAAGGCGGTGTATATTCTCGTCAGTGGAAAAAAAGTCGCCGGTTATCAGGACGTTTTCAATGGATCCACCTGACAGGGAAAGATAGACCTCCAAAAGCCCGGCCCCTGTCTTTAACCGTCCGATGCCCATTCTCGCCCTGGGATGCCTGTGGGAAAAGATCCAGGATTCCTGGGTGTATCTATCTGAGATGAAACGCTTGATAGTCTTCTGCTCCCAGTGATCGGGGGAATCCTTCTTGAAATGGATGTTGAATTCAACCTCAAAGGCCTCTTCAATACAGTCCATCACTGTTTCTACGGAGGCACTCCTGCCGAGCTGCTGTCTGACCGTGGTCATCCTCTGGCTGAAGCAACTATACCCCTTATCTTGCAGCTTGATTAGCGGGGTATTCATAATATCCATCATCAAGGCGACGTCAAAATCTACCAGAAGGCTGGTGTGAAAGAGCAGACTTTTCCCGTTCCCTGATGCTGCGGAAAGACCTGCGATTTTTTTTCCATTTACCTCCAGGTCGTTTTTCGGCTCGAAATAGGCCCTGATATCAAGTTTGCCCAGCGCCCGTATCAATACACGGCTCAGAGATTCAAAGACCCCACCGATCCCATGCTTGAGCCCAGGGTAAGCCACATTAATGCCCAATCCGAGTGCAACAACGCCGGGCCCCATAACTACGGTGCCACCACCGGTGTTCCTCCTGTTATACTCTATGCCTCGCGCCTTACATCTTTCCAGCCTTAGTGCTGCCGCTATGTCCTGATACTTTCCTACAATTGCGGATGGAATAAAGGTATACAGGTGAAGAATTGGTGGGGAATGTTGCTGGGAAACAGATTGTGGCAGGGTGTCATCCACTGAGAGGCCCTCGGCTGTGGAGACGGCCCTGGACACATTTCTGAAAAGACGCCAATAACGTGCCATGTAATTTTAGGCCTGGGCCTTTTCCTCTTCGGCCTTTTTTATTTCTCGTTCAATAAAATCCACTACGTCATTGCCATGGATAAGTGTGTTCAATTCGGAGTCCAGGTCAGTGGCCTCTATAACAAGAATCCAGCCCTTGCCATAAGGATCTGTGTTGATAAGGCTCGTTTCGTCTTCTAGTTCCTCATTTATCTCAACGATTTTTCCTGATACAGGCGCGACCAGCTTGCCGATCCATTTTCTGGATTGAATTTTTCCGCAGACTTCTCCCTGGCTTACCTCTTCTTCCTCTTCAGGAAGGTCAACAAACACAATGTCACCGGCCTCTTTCTGGAAAAAGTCATTCATCCCCACCGTCACTCTTGTCCCATTTATCCGAGCCCAGCTATGTTCCTCGTGATAATATAGGTCATCGGGCATGT
>CAYYPQ010000012.1:0-65868 GCA_964473615.1 uncultured Desulfobacteraceae bacterium | reverse complement strand
CTGTCCGGTCGGCAGGACGTGATTGGTCCCAGAGGCATAGTCTCCCACAGGGACAGGGGCATAGGGCCCCAGGAAGATAGAACCCGCGTGTCTAATTCTGTTAAGAGTTATAAAAGGATCTCTAGTCAATATCTGGAGGTGTTCAGCGGCATATTCATTGGTAAAATCGATGGCCTGTTCCATGTCTCTGGCAACCAGCACATATGAGTGCTTTGTAAGGGAAGACTCAAAGATTTCCTTTCTGGGAAGGCCGCCATATTCTCTGGTTATGACCTCACACACCTTTTCTGCAAGTATTTCCGAGGTTGTTACCAGCACGGCGGCGGAATCGGGGTCATGCTCGATCTGGGACAGAAAATCGATGGCGATCAGTTCCGGTTCTCCGGTGTCATCGGCCAGGATCAACGCCTCGCTGGGACCTGCTGGAGAGTCTATATCCACCTGGCCATATACCAGCATCTTTGCGGCCGTCACATACTTATTGCCCGGACCTACGATCTTGTCCACTCTCGGAATGGCCCCTGTACCATAGGCCAGGCTGGCGACACCCCACGGGCCGCCCACCTTGAAAACACGCTCACACCCAGCAATGTCAGCGGCCACCAGTGTGGCGGGGTTCGCGGCCATTCCCTTAGTGGGGGGTGTTACGGCAACGATGTGCCTTACGCCCGCTACCTTGGCGGGCAGGACCGTCATGAGAATAGAGCTGGGGTATGCCGCAGTCCCTCCCGGGATATAGCACCCCACAATATCCATTGCCCTTGTAATCCGACCTGCCAAGATACCTTCGCTCACCTCTATTGACCACATCTCGCGTTCCAACTGGGCCTGGTGAAATCTGCGAATATTGCGGGCCGCCTTTTTCAGGCAGTCAACTACTTTAGTATCTATCTTTTTATATGCCTCATCGATTTCTTCCCTTGTGACTTCCAGGTCTGATGCGTTGATGTCGTCTTTGTGCTTGAGGTAATGTTCCAGGGCAACTTCATCCCCATGATTTTTCACGTCTTCAACTATTCCACGGACGTATTCGTAGATGGAAGAGATGTCCTCCATGGACCTCTGCATTATGGCTGTTTGCCTCTCGGGATCTAAACTATCAATTCGTTCGGGTCTAATCTTCATATTATTTCCTTTCTATTATTGCTTTTTACCACGCGTTATCCTAGCGAGGTAAGACTTTTAAATGAAGAAATTATCTTCTAATCTTAAAGTAATCCTTTAGGGCATCTGCTGTGCTCTGGAAGGCCAAATCCTGCCACGGGATCTCCTCTTCCAAAAAGAATTCGGCCTTCTGTGCTTCGTCACCAGGGTGCAGTTCACCGGAGACATATCTTGCAACATATACGATTACGACCGGGACATGCCCTGGATAGGAGTAAACACCGAGGAGGTGGTCGATACGAATTCTTAGGCCGCATTCTTCGGCAGTTTCTCTGATTGCTGCGGTTTCTACCTTCTCCCCGCGGTCTACATATCCACCAGGAATGACCCACTTACCCTTTTGGGGTTTGATCGCACGCCTCAAAAGGACAATCCTGTTGTCAAGCTCTAAAATGGTGCAGGCGACAACCTTGGGATCCAGATAAAAGACAAAATTACAGGCAGAGCAGGTGAGTCTTGCCGGCTCATTTGCCATTAATTCTAAGGATGTGAGCGTTCCGCCACAAACGGGGCAGAACTTAAACTGGCCTTCCTGATGTTGCATATTATGGTCCCAATATCGTGAATTCCCGCACCCAATTAATCCGATAGGTCCGGAGGAGGTTTTTATGTGAGACAGGTTTACATAAGGCCACCTTGTCAGTAGTTGCCTGTCAGCCAGATATAATCAGCCATTCCTTTTTTTATGTCTGTCCTGCCGTTCAACAAGGGTTGTAATACAATTGTTGCCATGCGGACGGGAAGGCGCCTCAGGGTTCGATCTGGGACCCCAAATTTCTTTATGATATGCCCGTTTCCTGAAAATACAACCATTTTTCCTCCGTTTTTTTTCAGATACTCGGCAATGTTCTCTGCCATGGTATCCTCCCAGACGCACTGGGCCTGATAAAAATAGTCGAAGTCTTGAAGACCCAGGTGCGCATGCCTTTTATATGCTTCGCGGAGATAGGCCTTATGCCCCTCATTATTTAGATCAATATTCCCTGCCAGCCGGGCGCGTTCTGCGGGCTTGAGACTCTGGAGACCATGTCTGGCCACTTTTCTCACAATACTGGTGGGTGCATTTATGGCGAGGATCCTTACCCCCCTTTCTTTCGCCAACAAGATGAGGGGGCGATAAAAGTGATAATCGAAACCCCACTGGCTGTTCCACTTCACCTGTTTCAGAAATGTTTCTTCCGTGGAATTACCCTCAAGGTAGCTATCTATTAAGGCCTGCTGCTGCTCCTGGAATAATTCCATTGCAACGGTAAAGGGGCCATGCCGGTCCATCAGGGCCTGGAGGATCTGTACCTGAATAAGATGGTGATCAGGGTTGTCATGTACTTCTCCGATAAAGATGAGTTCCCTTGATTCCAACTGGTCGATAAGCCGGTCAAATGTTATGACCTTTTTGGTCTCTAAGTGTATGATCTGACCTGTATGCAGATTTTCTGAGATCCCCTCAATATTGATTATAGGCGGCATCGCGGGCCTTGTCACCGAACATCCAGCAATCGCCAGAGTAACAGCACAATAAATTAAAATATATAGCATTTTTATATTGTTATATCCCATTGTTAAACTCATTCCTCGAAGATATGGGACTTTCGCGAGACAATGATCTTGACTCTTCCAGTACCTATCATTTAGGCTACGCTTGTGCAACCTACTAATGGTCTATTGCCTGGATATAAAGAATACCTTGGAGCAAACCAGAATGATGCACCCCCTTAAGACTACAGAAGCGCTCAGGGATTACCCAAAGGAGGTTATCCTCAAGGATGGAACTGGCGTCACCCTAAGGCCGCTTAAGGCCGGAGATGAGAGGACCCTGTTCGAGATGTTCCATCGCCTGTCTGAAGATGACCTCTGGTTCCTGAACCACGATGTGTCCGATCACAGACTTATTAATGAATGGGTAGAAAATCTCGATCCGGAACGGGTTATATCCATTGTGGCCACATTAGAGGGGCGGATTATTGCGAATGCCGCCCTCATGAAAAAGAGCTACGGGGCCAAGAGCCATATTGGCAAGATAAGGATTTCTGTTGACCCTTCCTTTCGCGAGAGGCGACTGGGGACGTGGATGCTTCTTGATCTCATCAATCTGGCTATGGCCATTGGCCTGCAAATGCTTGTTATGCGTCTTGTTCAGGACAGGGACGGCTATATTATCAGTGGAGTCAGAAGGCTCGATTTTGTTGAAGAGGTGATCCTCAAGAATTACGTTTTGGACAGACAAGGGACCCCACATAACCTTGTGATCATGACCAAACGCCTTCCCATGGGGTGGACTGATTTCTAATATGAATCACATAAATCACGCCCAGTATGAACTGAATCCCAATATATTACGACAGGTCCTCCCGGATGGCCCGGGTGTATATCTTTTTAGGGGGGCCTCCGGCCGTGTGATTTATGTTGGCAAGGCAAAGAATCTCAAAAAGAGGGTCTTGTCCTATTTCAGGGCATTGACTGACCCTGGCAACAAAACGGCCTTGATGATGAAAAGGGCCCTTGGTCTTGATTTCATCCTCACCTCCACCGAACAAGAGGCATTTATCCTTGAGGGCAACCTTATCAAAAAACTGATGCCTCGGTATAACATCATCCTCCGGGATGACAAGCAATATCCCTGTCTAAGGCTCGACATGAACGAGCCATATCCCCGCCCCAGGATTGCCAGAAAGATCAAAAAAGACCGCGCCATCTATTTCGGTCCCTTTTCCTCTGCCAATTCCGTACGGAGCACACTAAAGCTTATTGATAAGGTCTTCCTGCTCCGAAAATGCAGGGGCAAGGGCCTGCCCAAACGCACAAGGCCCTGTTTGAATTATCAGATGGGTCGGTGCCTTGCTCCATGCACACAAGATGTATCCGTGTCAAGGTATCTTGAGATAGTCCAGCGGGTCAGGCTGTTTCTTGAAGGGCGCAACCGGGAGCTGATTGAGCAATTGAAGAGAGAAATGGAAGAGACAGCGAGTGGGCTGGACTTTGAAAAGGCCGCAAGTCTGAGAGACCAGATCGGGGCAGTGGAAAAGACCGTGGAGCGTCAACATGTGGTCTCCTCCCGAATGGAAGACCAGGATATTATCGGCCTGGCACATGAAGGAGATTTCTACCAGATGGTCATCCTTTTTGTTCGCAAGGGACGCCTCGTTGGCAGCCGCAATTACCTTTTCAGGAATCCAGGTGGTTCTGCATCAGAGGTTATCGAGGCATTCTTGAAGCAATATTACCCGCGTGAGGCCTTTATCCCAGATCAGATTCTCATCTCTGAGATGATTGAAGATATGTTGCCTATTGGGGCATGGCTTTCCGGTCTGGCGGCAAGGAAGATAGTGATCAACAGACCCCAAAGGGGTCAGAAACTTAGGCTTGTTAGTATGGCTGTGGCAAATGCGAAGAACCTGTTGGCGGGCCAGTTCAAGGCAGACGAGGAAGATCAACTCCATGCTGTCAAATCTGTCCTGGGCCTCAGCAAGGTCCCCAGATTTATCGAGGGCCTTGATATATCGAATCTTAAAGGGGATATGGCAGTAGGGACATCGGTTTCTTTTGTGGATGGTCTGCCTCATCGTCCAGGATACCGAAATTACAGGATAAGAACGGTGAATGGGATTGATGATTATGGCATGATGGCAGAGTTGGTGAAGAGAAGACTCTCTAAGGGACAACTGCCTGATCTTTTTCTGGTCGATGGAGGCAAAGGGCATCTTTCTGCGGTTAAAAGGGTGCTGGATCGGCAGGCGATTACGGATGCCCCCGTAGTGGTCTCCATAGCAAAGCCGGATGAAGAGAGGAACGAAAAAACCGACAAGATTTACATCCCGAATAGAAAGAATCCCTTGCGACTGAGCCCTGATCATCCTGTGCAGCTTCTTATGATGCGAATTCGAGATGAGGCCCATCGCCGTGCCATAATGTATCATCGTAGGCTTAGAGGCAGGGGGGTCACTGAATCGGAGCTTGAACGGGTGCCGGGGATTGGTGAAAAAAGAAAGAGAATTTTATTAAGACATTTCAAAGATATAGAAAGCATTGCTAAAGCCAGTTTAGATGATCTTAGCCGTATTCCTGGAATTAATCGTTCTTTGGCACACAATGTGCGTAAATACCTAATTGTCAAAACGCGCCTGAGCAGACGAGGTTGAAGGGAAGACGCACGAGCTGAGAGAATCGGCCTGGAAAATGGGTTGACACATCGAAGTGAAATATGTTAGCAGTCCCACTGGGTAAAATTGGCGCATCGGCCTTTGCGCCTCCAATTTAAGAGAGGGTATACCTTGGCTTCGAAGAAAATCACCATATTTTTTGTCCCTGACGGAACAAAGAGGGTCTGGAATTTCAGGATCCCGAAATTTTTGCCTCTCCTCTCCATCATTTCTGCGGCCTTCTGTGTGGTCATGCTTTTTTTTATCATTCAGGATTATCAGACCATGAAAAACCGGATGCCACGGCTGGTTCAATTGGAAAAGGAAAACGGGGAGCAAAGGAAACAATTCAGGCTCCTGGCCCAACGGGTCAACCAGATCAGCCAAAAAGTAGGCAGGCTGAAGGACTTTGATCACAAGCTGAGAGTTATGGTAAACCTAGAAACCGGTGAGGACGGAAAAGAATTTCAGGGAGTAGGGGGCTCAGATCCGGCCCTGTTAGATCCAAAACGCAGCTTGGCAAACAGCCACAAAGAACTTGTGCGTTCGATGTACCATGCATTAGATAACCTGAATGGCGAAGTCGCCCTTGCCGAGAAAGGAAAGGCTGAGATCTATAAATTCTTAGAGAATCAGAAGATGCTGCTTGCCTGCACGCCATCCATCTGGCCGACAAAGGGGTGGTTAAGCTCCCGTTTTGGATTTAGGGTTTCCCCCTTTACAGGTCAAAAGGAGTTCCATAAGGGGATAGATATAGCTACAAGAATGGGTGCGCCAATCACTGCTGCTGCTGACGGGATAGTAGAAAATGTCAGATGGGACTATGGCTATGGCAGGGTGTTGAGTCTCCGCCATGGGTATGGTCTTGAGACAAGATATGCCCACCTGAAGAAGGCCCTTGTAAAGAAAGGCCAGTATGTTAAGCGGGGTGAGACAATTGCCCTTGTAGGGAATAGTGGCCGCTCTACCGGACCTCACTTGCACTATGAAGTTCACCTGAACAAGGTATGTGTAGATCCCCTCCGTTATATCCTCAATTAGCTCCCCGCGTTTCCTTCCCACTTTGGCTTTGTTCCAAAGGCTATTATCATTTATTGAGGCCGGGAGTCTTTTCTTGATTTTTGGAATACAAAGTTCTTTAATACATATAGTCTGATGCTTTTGTCAGCGGCCAAGCGCTCTCCTATGGAGCGCTAATTGAGTTACGAATAATCCGGAAGGAAAAGATGTTTGGAAAAGTAATAAAGGGCATTTTTGGCAGCAAGAATGAACGGGAATTGAAGGCAATGGCGCCACTGGTTGATCGGATAAACCAGTTGGAGCCAGATTTTCAGACCCTTTCAGACGAACAATTGAGGGCAAAAACCACCGGGTTCAAGGAGAGGATTTCGAATGGAGAACCCCTGGAGGATCTTCTCCCTGAGGCATTTGCCACTGTCAGAGAGACCTCTGTAAGGGTTCTGGGTATGAGGCACTTTGATGTCCAGTTGATCGGCGGTATTGTGCTCCACCGTGGAAAGATTGCCGAAATGAAGACAGGTGAAGGGAAAACCCTTGCGGCAACACTACCCCTCTATCTTAATTCCCTGGCCGGTAAGGGCGCTCATCTGGTGACGGTCAATGATTATCTTGCACAACGTGACGCGGAATGGATGGGAGGAATTTATAAGGCCCTGGGCCTATCTGTCGGAGTAATCGTGCACGGCATGGATGACAGAGAACGTAAGATTGCCTACGATTGCGATATCACATATGGGACCAATAACGAATTTGGTTTTGACTATCTGCGCGACAACATGAAATTCGATGAAAGAGATTTTGTGCAGAGGGATTATTATTACGCGATCGTGGATGAGGTTGACAGCATCCTCATTGATGAGGCAAGGACTCCTTTAATTATTAGCGGCCCTGTCGAACACAGTGAAAACAAGATCTATATGGAGGTCAAACCTCTTGCTATCAATTTGAAGAAAAGGCAGTCCTCAGTGGTTCGCTCACTCCTGAAAGAGGTTCGTGAGAATCTCAACGGCGATGATGTGGCCGACAAGACGATTGAAAAACTGGTTCAGATCAAAAGGGGCGATCCCAAGAACCCCGTATTACTGGAGATATTGTCGCAGAATCAGGCCCTGAAAAAGAGGATAGATAGGATGGAAAGCCTGTTGAGCGCCCAAAAGCTCCTGCCCGAATTGGACCAGATTCTTTATTGCACTATTGATGAGCGCAGTAATTCAGTGGATCTCACAGAAAAAGGGATCAAACTGCTTTCCGGTAGTAGTACGGATAATTTTACCCTCCCTGATGTGGACGATGAAGGCCATTCCATTAGAGAAGACACAGAGCTTAGTGAAGAGGAGAAGGATGAGCGATTGAAAGAGCTAGAGGAACGTTACATGAGGATCTCTGAGGTCTTGCATGCAACTCAGCAGCTCATCAAGGCCTATTGGCTGTTTGAGAAGGATGTCCAGTACGTGATCAAGGATGATCAAGTGATGATAGTTGATGAGTTCACCGGGAGGATGATGCCTGGCCGTCGGTGGAGTGATGGTTTGCACCAGGCCGTGGAGGCAAAGGAAGGTGTCAGAGTGGCAGACGAGAACCAGACACTGGCCACTGTCACCTTTCAGAATTTTTTCCGCATGTATGACAAACTCGCGGGAATGACAGGGACTGCTGATACTGAGGCGGCCGAGTTCAACAATATTTACAAACTTGATGTGACAGTGATCCCTACCAACAAGAAGATGATACGAAGTAACTATTCTGATGTGATCTACAAGACGGAAAGGGAGAAGTTCATGGCTGTCGTTGAAGAAATCAAAGAGCTTCACGAAAAGGGCCAGCCTGTATTGGTAGGCACGATCTCCATCGAGAAATCGGAAATGCTGAGCAAGATGCTGGAACGGGCGGGTATACCTCATTCGGTACTGAATGCCAGACATCATCAGAGAGAGGCGGAGATCATAGCCAACGCAGGGCAGAAAAACACCGTTACGATTTCCACAAACATGGCGGGCAGAGGAACAGACATCGTCTTGGGTCAAGGGGTGCGCGAATTGGGAGGGCTTCATATCCTGGGTACGGAAAGACACGAGAGCCGCCGTATCGACAATCAGCTCAGGGGTCGATCAGGGAGACAGGGAGATCCAGGGTCATCCCGTTTTTATTTGTCTCTTGAAGACGATCTCCTTAGGATATTCGGGTCTGAAAGGATCTCCTCTATTATGGGGCGCCTGGGGATGCAAGAGGGTGAGCCGATCGAGCACAACTTGATTTCACGTGGTATTGAAAATGCCCAGAAGAAGGTAGAGGGCCACAATTTTGATATAAGAAAGCACCTGCTCGAATATGATGATGTGATGAACAAGCACCGGGAGATCATTTATTCTCTTAGAAAAGATATCCTGAAAGGCCAGGGGATCGAGGAGATCCTAGAGAATATGATTGATGACAAGGTGAATGCCCTGGTGGAAAAATGGATTGACCCGAAAGAATATCCAGAAAATTGGGATATCAAGGGACTAAAAAATAATCTCTTCAGGTTGTTTGGATTCCAGTCAAAGATAGGCCCCGAAGATATGGGTGAGGAGGCGTTTGAAAGTTTAAGGGTGGAGGGACTGGTTGACCTGGTCAAAGAACAGGTCCTGACTGGATACCACAAGAAGGAAGAGCAATTCGGCAAGGAGGATTTTGAGGAGTTGGTCAGACTGATCATCCTTCAGATCATCGATAATCAGTGGGTGGCCCATCTTCAGGATATGGAGAATATGAAAGAGGGGATTGGTCTGAGGGGATATGGCCAACTTGATCCGCTAAGAGAATATCAAAAGGAGGGATTCGCCCTTTTTGGAGAACTGATGGATCGGATCAGGGAGGAGACCCTGACCACGCTCTTCCGGATACAACTTGTGAGGCGACGACCTGAGGCGATGCCAAAAAAGAAAAAGGCCTTGCATTTGAGCCATGGAGAAGAGGATGCCAAACCCGCCACTGTCATACGTAAGGACAAAAAGATTGGGAGGAACGCGCCTTGTCCCTGTGGAAGTGGGAAAAAATACAAGAAATGCTGTGGGGCCAATTTGTGAATTTGTGGAGGGGAAGCCCTTTGGCGATAATTAGTCCAGGGTTATAGAGAGATATGGACCTTAATGGGCATACTATTCAGGGTTTTACGGCATCTGCGGTTGCAGCAGGCCTTAAGAATGACGAAGCATTGGACCTTGCATTGATTTTTTCCGAAAGGGAGGCAACCGCGGCAGGGGTCTTTACCACTAACAAGGTCAAGGCCGCCCCGGTCATCCTGTGCCAGGAACATATTGGTAATGGCAGGGCAAGGGCCATTATAGCCAATGCGGGAAATGCCAATGCCTGTAATGGAAAGGCAGGGTTGAGGGCCGCCCGTCTTACCGCCGATCTTGTGGCGCGAGAATTGGGGATTCGGCCAGAAGAGGTCCTGGTGGCCTCAACGGGCGTAATTGGCCAGACCCTGGACATGGGTACAATTGCCGGAGCTATTCCCGGCCTCGTCAAGGCCCTGTCTCCGCACGGTGTATCTTTGGCCGCCCAGGCCATTATGACTACCGACTCATTCCCAAAGATCAGTCTCTTTGAAGGGAAGGGCGGGGGACGGCCCTATCATATCCTGGGGATCTCCAAGGGGGCAGGTATGATTATGCCCAACATGGCAACCATGCTTGCGTTTATCATGAGTGATGTTGGGATTGATAGTGCCAGCCTGAGGGAGGCGCTTTTATCATCGGTTGATAAGACATTCAATCGTATCTCGGTGGATGGGGACACCAGTACGAATGATATGGTTCTATGCATGGCAAATGGCATGGCCGGGAACACCTCGCTTAGTGAATCAGATAAGCGCAATTTCAGGCATGGACTAGACACTGTCATGGATGACCTCGCCCGTATGATTGTTCGTGACGGGGAAGGTGCAACAAAGGTAATTCACGTAGACTTAAAGGGCGCGTCCAGCCCTTCAGATGCCTTGAATGCTGCAAGGACTGTCGCCAACTCCATTCTTGTCAAGACGGCATGTTATGGTCAGGATCCTAACTGGGGAAGGATCATGGCCGCCCTTGGCAGGGCAGAGATTATAATGGATGAGGAAAGAGTGGAAATTTGGGTGGGTGACGTGCAGATTGTTGAGGCTGGTGTTGGAAAAGGCATTGATGCAGAAAAGATGGCAAAAGAAAAGATGTCACAGGATGAATTTACCCTGACCATAGACCTTCATCAGGGTGAATATAGTGACAGGATTACCACATGTGACCTGAGCCACGAATATATAACTATCAATGCAGAATACAGGACGTGATTTTGGCTAAATAGGCAAATAGTCGCAACACATTGGATGTTTGAAAAATCGTGGGGTAATCGTAGGGTAAGGGACATTTTTTGGCGGAGGAAAGAATGTTTGTGGTTGTCATGGCAGGGGGCTCCGGCACCCGTTTCTGGCCTGTAAGCCGGAGGCATAAACCAAAGCAGTTTCTAAATATCGGAGGTGACGAGCCCATGGTGGTAGAGACCTGTAACAGGCTCAGACCTCTGGCCCAAGATAAGGAAATGATCCTTGTCCTCGGCCGGCAACACCTGGAAGATGCAAGGAAGCTGTTCGAGGGGTGGGGTGTACACATGGTCGCTGAGCCTGTGGGGAGGAACACAGCGCCCTGCATCGGTCTCGGTGCTATCTATGCCCAGTACCTGGGCAGCAAGGAATCAATTGCCTTTTTGCCCGCAGATCATTTTATTGGGGACGTCGCCACCTTTATAGACGGCCTTCGCGCAGCAGGTGAGCTTGCCAATTCAGGAGGGATTGTGACCTTGGGGATTGTGCCAAACAGGCCGGAGACGGGTTATGGTTATATAAGGCGTGAACAAACCCATGTGGACCTTGGAGACTTTATGGCCTATGGGGTCTCAGAGTTTGTCGAAAAGCCTGATCTTGAGACGGCACATGACTATCTGGTCAGCGGTGAGTATTACTGGAATGGAGGTATTTTTGTGGCAACGGCCGAGACCGTCCTAAAGGAGATAAAAGAGAACCTTCCGGACCTTTATGATGGGCTTACTCGATTGGGAACTGAACTGGGCACCGAACGATTTGAGGCCGAGCTTAAAGAGGTTTATGGACCGTTGGAGGGCATTTCCTTTGATTACGGGATAATGGAGAAGACCAGGGAAAAGGTCTACGTGATTCCATGCGAGTGCGGGTGGAGCGACGTGGGGTCGTGGGAATCCCTCTATGAGCTGCGAGCTGGAGAGCGCGACGCTGATCAAAACCTGGCAGACGGCGAGGCCTTACTAATTGATTGCCGGCGCAGTTTTGTCTCAGGCCATGCCGGCCGTCTCGTCGCCTGCCTTGGTCTTACAGACTGCCTTATAGTGGACACATCTGAGGCAGTCCTTGTGGCAAAACTGGAGCGGTCTCAGGATATTCGAAAGGTTATTGACATGTTAAAGAAAAGGGGGAAAGGGAATCTTATATGAATGACAACATATTCAGAGAATATGATATTCGAGGCATCGTACCGGAGGAGTTAAATGAAGAGACCGTTTATCAACTAGGCCTTGGCATTGGGACCTATTACGGTGAAAAGGGTGCCAGGCGTATTTCTCTGGGTCGTGACTGTCGATTGAGCTCCCCGGAGCTTTCAAAATGGCTCACAAAGGGATTTCTGGAAACGGGAATAGAGATTGTCGATGTGGATATGGTACCTACTCCACTCCTCTATTTCTCCCTGTATGAACTGGATGTGGACGGCGGTGTGCAGATTACGGGCAGTCATAATCCACCCGAGTTTAACGGCTTCAAGGTATGTCTGGGAAAGGCCTCTATCTACGGCAGTGAGATTCAAGAGATCAGACATATCGTTAGATCGGGTGATTTCAGAAAGGGCAGGGGAAAACTGGAAATGGCAGATATTGTGACCCCCTATTTTCATTATCTGGAGGGAAACATTCACTGCGGTTCAATAAAGAGGAAGGTGGTGGTAGATGCCGGAAACGGTGTTGGCGGACCTGTGGCCTGTGACGTCTATGAACGGATGGGGCTTGAGGTTATACCACTATTCTGCGAGCCCGACGGAAGATTCCCCAACCACCATCCAGACCCCACAATCCCGGAGAACCTGACGTCCATGATAGCCGCGGTCCATGAGAACGCTGCGGATCTTGGGATTGCGTTTGATGGGGATGCGGATAGGATTGGTGTCGTGAACGAAGAAGGGGATATTATCTGGGGGGACCAGTTGATGATAATCTTTTCCAGGGATCTCCTTTCACGCCATCCAGGTGCTACAATCATTGGAGAAGTAAAGTGTTCGCAGGTCCTGTATGATGATATTAAGAAACATGGGGGCCAGGCGATCATGTGGAAGGCCGGCCATTCCTTGATCAAGAGCAAGATGAGAGAGGAAGGCGCTCTTCTGGCGGGGGAGATGAGTGGCCACCTTTTTTTCGGAGAGCGGTATTTTGGGTATGACGATGCTATTTATGCAGGCGCCCGGCTACTAGAGATACTCTCAGGGACCGAGAGATCCTTGAAAAGTCTGTTAGATGATGTTCCTAAGATGGTGAGCACCCCTGAGATTCGTATGGACTGCCCTGACGAGAAGAAATTTGCGATTGTGGCCGACCTGGTAGAGGAATTCAAGAGAGACTACGACGTGATTGATGTGGACGGTGCCAGGGTCCTGTTTGATGGCGGCTGGGGGTTGATCAGGCCCTCCAATACGCAGCCTGCACTAGTGCTTCGCTTTGAGGCGAGCGATGAAAAACGCCTTGAAAAGATACGAAAGGTCTTTATGGAGAAACTGGAAAGGAGGCTGTAAGAGCTGGATCCATTAGCCGGGGATACGGCAACGATGATGTAGTATTCCAATAGAATAGGTGAAGTCAGTGAGTCCCCTGTAATGGCCTCATCCTGCAAAGCAGTACTTTCTTTTCCTCCTCTTTCGAGCGGAGGACTTTTTTCTGGGCCTTGATATTAAAGAACTCTCCCATCTGTCTGAAAAAATTCACACTCGTTTTTCTAACCCCTTCAGCAAGTATGACCTCACCGTTGGGCACCAGGAATGTCTCTATTAAGCCCTGTATGGGTTGATAGTCTCCTTCTTTATATATGACCTCTGATCCCACAATGAAGTCAAATGTCCCCTGAAGTTGTGGCCTGTTCCAGTCCAGCTCCCTGATTACTAGATTAGGACCTACAAGTGATGCATTCATTTTTGCGTTGGCACGGGAGAAGTTGAGGGCATGGGGGTTATGTTCCGTCATGGTCACATGGTGCCCAAACGAGGATGCGATGATGCCTACAAGGCCCAGGCCGCATCCTATTTCAAGAAAACGTTTCCCTGTTTCCGGTGGGATTCCACCAAGGTAATCGGCCAGTACGATAGAGGCCTCCCAGATTTTTGACCACAGAGGAAAGTCGTGGAATACGTCTTGGGGATCAATAAACCTGTCAAGGGTCTTTGGTACGAAAAAGGTGAAGTCGCGTTTCCTTATCACAACATTTGTCGTATCCGTTTCATATCCTTTACGGAAAGACTCCAAGGAGAACATGAAGATAGTTTTACCTCCTGTACAAGAAGAAGGGCGATCACATTGTCTAGGGCTATTTTTCACATAGTCAGTGCCATATGTCTATCGAAAATTGGCAGAGGACCACGGGCAGGGGCAGCGAGTCATTGGGGTCTTTTTGAGTTGCTATTCCAAAAAAACTCTGGTAACAGGATGCTCCCCGCAGAAAACTTGATATCGAGGGAAAGTATATGAAGCTTGACAGGCCACTGGTTTTGGCCACACGAAATGAAGGGAAAATCTCTGAGTTCAGGTCTCTGGTATCTGATTTCGGCATTGAAATCAAATGCCTCGATGATTTTGGGCCGATACCGGATGTGGAAGAGGACGGGGAGACCTTTGAAGATAATGCCCTGAAAAAGGCGCGGTTTACTGCCAGGGTCCTTGGCCTGCCGAGCATTGCGGACGATTCGGGACTTATGGTACAGGCCCTTGGAGGGGTTCCAGGGGTGAGATCTGCGCGATATGCGGGTGACGGTGCCACTGACAATGCGAATAACCTCAAACTGTTAACGGCCATGAACGGCGTTAATGACAGGGAGGCGACATTCATGTGCGTGATTGCAATCGCTGTGCCCCGGGGCCCCGCGCTCATATATGAAGGCCGGTGTGACGGTGTTATTACCCAGCGGTTGACTGGTGAGCAGGGGTTTGGATATGACCCATTATTTTTTTATCCGCCACTTAAAAAGACCTTTGCACAACTATCCTCAGAGGAAAAAAGTCGTGTAAGCCACCGCGGCAGGGCTATTGGAGAACTCAGAGATGAATTTGAAAAGGTTTTGATATGGCTCAATCAGCGCTTATCCGAGGAACCTGTTTGAAAAATTTTGTCACCTTTTGTGATATTTTGGATCTATATTTGACATTGATTTTTTAGGCATTATCATATAGAATATCAAGATAGAAAAAAACTATTAGGAGGTAGACATGTTTGAGGTCACTGAAAAGGCAAGTGAGATGATCAAGGAATTATTAAAGGACAAGGAGGAGATCCCGAACATCCGCATAATGCTTTCACAGGGAGGATGATCCGGGCCCAGTCTGGGCATGGCTCTGGATGAGCCACGGGAACAAGATGAGGTGTTCGATGACAGAGATATTACCTTTGTAATCGATAAACAACTGCTTGAGCAGGTAAAACCCATAAAAGTGGACTATGTTAATTCTCACATGGGGTCTGGATTCTCTATTTCGTCGAATATGCAAGCGGCTGCCTCATGCGGGGGGTCGTGTAGCTGTTAATGATTGTATTTTTTAGGCCGCCATCCTCTGGCTTGCAAGGATAGCATAGAGAGGAGGCGGCCTTTTTATCAAAAGGCACCTAACTGGCATGAGACTATCTTGATTTTTAGCGCCTCACAGGCCGAGGATACGTCCATCTTACCTATGTCGAGCCGCTTGGCTATGTCCCAGGTTGCCTTGCAGGAAATACGCCCACCTACCATAGAGTCGCGGATAGAGTCTTCTAACGCTTGTGACACAACTTTTGCTGGTTTAATAATCGTTTTTTTGGGACTATAGCCGAATAGCCCCAACTGGCATTTGACAACAGGTATCTCAAGAAGATCCGCAGTAATGCCTATCTTGGCGGGCGAGGTCTTTAAGTCATGCGAAATTTTGAAGGCGACGGCGCATGGTATTTCTCCGTTTGAGGCCAGACGCCTAACGGCTTCAGCTATTTTTGTGTTGGCCTTGTGATCAGCCGGGTGCTTTTTTGCGTAATGTCCTCTATCTTCGCGTGTCATGGCATCTACTCCAAACTAAATGTTTGCTGCATCTGCTTCATCCTATATTTACCACAAAAACAAGACAGGCACAACCGGCCAGATAAGTCAGATGTATCCTTTACACATTTCATGGATTGGTGTAATTACCCTGCTTAGGAGAAGAGAAATGATTAAGGAAAACGTCAGAAAACTACTGGAAGCGCTGCCGGAGGCTGTGGAACTGGTAGGGGCGGCAAAGACCAGGACTGCGCAAGAGATCCTGGAGGCCCTTGATGGCGGATTGAAGATTATAGGAGAGAATTACGTTCAGGAGGCTGAAAAGGTAATTCAGACAATAGGTGAAAGGGCCAAATGGCATATGATTGGCCACCTTCAGTCTAATAAGGCAAAGAAGGCGGTCAGGATCTTTAATATGATTGAGACGGTGGATTCCATTAGGCTGGCGATGGCTATTGACAAGGCGTGTGAAAATATAGGCAAGACCATGCCCATCCTGATTGAGATTAACAGCGGAGAGGAGGCACAAAAGGCGGGAGTAATGCCGGACGATGTGATTCCTCTGGTCAAAGAGATTTCTGAGCTGGAGCATCTCAGAATCATGGGTCTTATGACTATGGGGCCTTTTTCCGGTGATCCAGAAGATGCGCGCCCTTACTTTCAGAAGACAAAAGGGGTCTTTGAAAAGATTAAGGATCTGGATCTGCCTGGAGTGGACATGATTTATCTATCCATGGGGATGTCCAATTCTTACAAGGTTGCCCTCGAAGAGGGAGCGAATCTTATCCGGTTGGGAACCATGATATTTGGGGAACGGAATTACCGTTCGTGCCAAGCCCCTGAATTAGACGGTATCAGTTCAATTTAGGCCCCTTTCCGGTTTATCCGGGTCAGGACAATCAGAGATTTTGGGTTTTGCTGCCAAAGAATTGAAGCGCCTCATGGGGAAGGCAATACACGCCGGTCAGATGATCAGAGACGGTGATCACGTTATGGTTTCCGTATCTGGCGGCAAGGACAGCCTGGTCCTTTTGTGGCTCTTGAGGGAACGCCTCAAACGAATACCCATCAAATACAAGATCACGGCAGTTCATGTAGATCCAGGCTTTGGGGCCGATTCGGCAAGCCAGATGGAAAGTTTCTTCTTGGATTACGATTTTGAGAACAGAATCATAAAAGGTAATTTTGGCCCGAGGGCCCATGGCCCAGAGAATCGAGAAAACCCGTGTTTTCTCTGCTCTCGTTTTAGGAGAAAATTGCTCTTTGAATTGGCCGCTGAGATTGGTTGTGATCGGATTGCATTCGGACACCACAAGGACGATATTATTGAGACATTTTTCCTGAATATCTTCTATGGGGCCTCTATCGGCACCATGCAGCCTGTTCAGGATCTTTTTGACGGAAGGTTAACTATCATCAGACCTCTTTACATGGTCGATGAAGAGCTCATAAGGCGTTATGTTCAATCCATGGGATGGCCTGAGATAGACCTGGGCTGTCCAACCGCAGGTTCATCAAAGAGACAGGAAATAAAGGATATGCTAAGGCATTTCTACCGCTCAAACAAAAAGATAAAAGGAAACATCTTCCACGCATTAGTGGGGTCACAGCTTAAAAATTAAGAATTCAGAGAGCTATTTTTTCCCAAGTCCAACATGCGATCAAGTGCCAGCCTGGCGTCGTTTTTTATATCTTCAGGGACGGCGACTACATTGACTTTCCCGACATTCTCCAACGTCCACAAAAGGTTTTTCAGATTTATTTTAAACATATTGGGACACAATGAATAATGCAAATCTAAAACCCTTTTGTCAGGATTTTCCAGGGCCAAGCGGCTTACAAGGTTGACTTCCGTCCCTATGATAATCATGGTGTTGGGGGGAGAATTCCGCACATATTTCACTATATAGCTGGTAGATCCGACCGCATCAGCCAGTGCCGCCACCTCCTGGGTACATTCCGGATGAACAACAATCTTGGCATTGGGGAACCTTTTCCTCATTTTCAGGACATGCTCGGCACGAAAATGTGTATGCACAAGACAGTAACCATTCCATAATATCAACTTCGCACGTTTAATCTTCTCTGGCGTATTGCCGCCTAAGGGCTCGTCGGGATCCCACACAATCATTTCATCTGTTCGGAGTCCAAGCTGGTTACCACTATTGCGGCCCAGGTGCTGGTCTGGGAAGAACAAGACCTTTTCGCGCTGGCTAAATCCCCAGCGAAACGCCGCCGATGCGTTTGATGAAGTACATACAGCGCCCCCATTGCGGCCGCAAAAGGCCTTTAGTGATGCATCCGAATTCACATAAACAACGGGCATTACAGTTTCAGGGCCGGCTATGCTCGTCAATTCCTCCCATGCCTTCCCTACTGCATGAATGTCTGCCATGTCCGACATCCAGCACCCGGCTTCAATGGCCGGTATCTGAACGGTCTGATGGGGTTGAGAAAGGATTGCAGCACTTTCAGCCATGAAATGGACCCCACAAAATACGATGAAAGGGGCGGCCGCGTTTGATGCCGCCTCTTGAGACAGGGCAAAGGAATCACCAAGGCAGTCGCCAAGATCGACGATTTCTTTTCTCTGGTAATGATGGGTCAGGATGAGGAGTTTTTCCCCAAGGGAATCCTTTATGGCCAAGATCTGATCAATTATTTGCTTGTTATCGGCCTGTGCCTTCAATTTATTGCGCCGTTCTAGAAAGGGTCAATAAGGGAAATTAAAATATGGTGTATCTACATACCTGGGCTTTGCATGACATCAAATTCTTAATTTTTAAGATGTGACCCTAGTCTGGATAGTATCGCCACAACATATCCTGCCTCCCTTGAGGACGCGGGCAAAGATCCCTTCCCGGGGCATGATACAATCGCCTGCCATATAATAGATTGCACATCTGTTATGGCATTCTTTTCCGATTTGAGTGATCTCCACTACTGCAGAGGCACCCAATTGTATTTGGGTCCCTATGGGCATCTGTTTCCAGTCGATACCTAAGGTGGCTATGTTCTCCGCAAAATCACCAAAGGTAACATCAAGGCCCCGTTGTTGTGCCTTTTCTATGCTTTCGGCGCCGAGGAAGCTTACCTGTCTATGCCAGGGGCCTGCGTGTGCATCCCCTTCTATCCCATGGTCCTGGACAATATACGCCTCCTCGACCCGCACCTTGCGTGTCCCTTTTTTCTTGCTAATGGAAATGGAGACGATCTTCAATGCCTAGGCCTGTAATGCCTCGCGGTAAAGGGGTGAAATCTCTCGGAGGGTTTTCACCGCGTCCCTTAACACCGACAGAAACCGGGTAATGTCCTCTTCTTTATTGTCCACTCCAAAGGTAATTACCAATGTCCCCTGTGCGTCGGCAAATTCACGTCCGATGGATAATAGGACATGAGAGGCCTGGAGAGAGCCTGCGGCGCAGGCCGATCGGGTTGATGCGGCAATATCTTCTTCATCTAGCATCAAGACAACACTTTCTCCTTCGATGTATTTAATGGATACGGATACCATATTGGGTAGGCAGTGTTCTGGATGGCCATTAATAATATATTCATTGATATAGCGGGGCAATTCTGAAAGGAGCCTTTCTCTGAGATTTTTTACATGTGAGATCCGGGATTCCATGTCCTGCCTGGCAAGTCTCGCCGCGACCCCCATTCCAATAATCCCTATTAGATTTTCAGCTCCCGCACGTTTGTTGTGTTCCTGAACCCCTCCATCAAGTAAAGGCCACACACCGGTCCCCCTACGAACATACAGGCCTCCAACACCGGTAGGACCATAAAACGAATTGGATGAAAAACTGAGCAGATCCACTCCCAGCTCTTGAACGTCAACAGGCACCACCCCCACGGAATCGACGGCATCGGTATGAAATATCACCTTTTTCTCTTTGGTGATTTGCGCGATTTCTTTGATAGGTTGGATAGTCCCTATTTCATTGTTGCTGTGCATAATGGATACAAGGATCGTTTCATCTGTAATTGCCTTGGCAACATCATCGGTATTTACTCTGCCGAATTCGTCCACTGGAACGGACGTGACTTGGAAACCCATCATTTTGAGCCGCCGCATACTTCTAAGGACCGCATTGTGCTCAATATTAGATGTGACGATATGTTTACCCTTATCGGCTTTGGCAAATGCCACACCCTTGATGGCATGGTTTATGGATTCTGTACCCCCTGATGTGAATACGACCTCTTTTGGGGCTTTACAATTAATAAGGCTCGCCGCTGACTCGCGAGACTGTTCCAATGCCTCAGAGGCCTTGTCGCCAATCTTGTGTTGGCTGGAAGGGTTGCCGTAGTTCTCTTTTATAGCGTCTATCATCGCGTCTTGTACTTCAGGCAAGAGCGGATTTGCAGAGAGGTGATCTAAATTGATTATCTTCATGTTATGGGTCCTTCCTGTGTAAGAGATTAATGAACTGCCTCGATATCTGACTGGCATGCAGTGCAGAATGTCTTACCTTCGGGGATCTCGGCATCACAATATGGACAATAGCACTTGTCTCCATGTGTATGCTCATGCCTTTCCTTGCGTTTGGGCTCGGCCTTGGGCTTCCCGGCTATTCGCGCTTCGTAGTCCTTAATGGCCATGTGGAGCGCATCAGCGCCCAGGTTTGAGCAGTGAAGCTTATTCTTGGGCAGACCTTCCAAGGCCTTAGCTACATCTTTGTTGGTAATAGCCTTTGCCTCTTCAATACTTTTGCCCTTTGCTATCTCGGTCAGCATACTGGAAACCGCGATGGCCGCACCGCATCCAAAGGTCTGGAATTTGATATCCTCAATATGTTCATCGCGAATTTTGAGGTAAATGCTCATCATATCGCCGCACAGGGGGTTCCCAACCTCGCCTATCCCATCGGCATCTTCTATGACCCCTACATTTCTGGGGCTTTTAAAGTGATCCATAACTGTTTTTGAATACATGATGATTCCTCCATAGTGTTATTTCTCATATTCTAATCATATAATCATGGAAATCAACAGATGAGATACCTTAGAAGGATTTATTAGACTCGTGATAGGTTTACCCATTCAACAGGATTTTTTCACAGTGGCTCAGCAAAATTTATGAGCAGGGATTAATCCTTACTGTAAAATCAGATCGGTGCTCAGATATCTTTCACCCGTGTCGGGCAAGATGACGACGATCTGCTTTCCCTTGTTCTCAGGCATTCGGGCCAGTTCAAGGGCGGCCCAGGCGGCAGCACCAGATGATATGCCACAAAGAATGCCTTCACTCTTTGCCAATTGCCGAGCAGTTTCCCTGGCCTCATCATTGGTTACCGTCACGATTTCATCAATTATCTTCACATTCAGGATATCCGGGATGAACCCGGCGCCGATACCCTGGATCTTGTGAGGCCCACTCTTGCCCCCGGAAAGAACGGGTGAATCGGCGGGTTCCACGGCGACGGACTTAAGCAAGGCCTTTCGAGACTTGAGCACCTCGGACACGCCAGTAATGGTACCACCGGTTCCGACACCGGAGATGAAGATATCGACTTCTCCACAAGTGTCGTTCCAGATCTCCTCTGCCGTCGTCTTCCGGTGGATCTCCGGGTTTGCGGGGTTTGCAAACTGGTTGGGCATGTAAGCCCCAGTGGTCTGCGCAAGGATCTCTTCGGCCTTTGAAATGGCCCCTTTCATCCCTTCACTACCAGGGGTCAGGATCAGATCCGCACCTAAATGTCTTAAGAGCTTTTTTCTCTCAAGGCTCATTGTCTCTGGCATGGTCAAAATGAGCCGATATTGCCTTACCGCACAGACAAGGGCCAGTGCAAGGCCGGTATTACCGCTGGTAGGTTCCACAATTGTGGATCCTGTACCAATTAATCCCTTGGATTCTGCTGCTTCTATCATGGCAATCCCGATGCGATCCTTCACACTTCCAAGGGGGTTTTGAAATTCAAGTTTCGCGTAAACGGTGGCACCGAGGTCCCTGGCAATCTGATTCAGTCTGACGAGTGGGGTTGAACCAACAACCTTGGTCACATCAGGAAAAACGGATGTCATTTCCGCCTCTCATATCATGGCTGAGATTGAATCTCTTTTTTCATAACAAATAAATTTTATTGAAAATACTACAATGTGGTATTGATGTCAACAAGAAATTTTGAAAGCATATTGCTGCTGGGTTAGGGATGAAGTTCATCTACTTTTTTGATTTGCTGGGCAAAAACCATGGGATCATTGGTAGGGAGTTTACAAAGTCCCTTTTCACAAACATAGGCCGTGGCTTTTCCTTCTAAGGCCATTTTACCCTGGACCAGAGGGATAACCTTGGCAAGGGACTCTAGGTCCTTTCCTTCGGTTACGACTACCGAGATCCGGTTTGGAATAAATTGCTTCCTGAACTCAGATAAAAAGGTGTCGGCCTCCCCCTGTTTCCCCTCTGGTTCTACAAGGACGATCTCTTTTGGCCTGTCTAGGTAAAAATCAACAGCAAGTAACATCTCAGAGAGGGCAGATGGATTGGAAGTCAAGGTGTCTGAAAATGCCTTTAAGGCCTTCTCAGAACGTTTCCGGTAACCGTCTTTTGTCGTGAACTCATGAAGGCGAAGCAGGTTTAGTAAAGCAATCGAATTACCAGACGGTGTGGCACCATCATAGTTAGGCTTTTCTCGTGCTAGCAGACCCTTATGATCATTGTCCGTCATGAAAAACCCGCCATTCTTCTTGTCCTCATAGTTCTGCTCTAAGACTGCATCTATCTCTATCGCCTTTCTTAGCCAACGAGGGTCATAGGTTGCCTCGTAGAGATCCAAGAGTGCGGCAATAAAAAAGGAATAATCATCGAGATAGGCATCGTGCCTGGCCTTATTGTCTTTGAAACTTAGATAAAGTCTATTCTTGACGTAAAGTCTTTCCAGGATAAACCGGGCTGCTTTGATCGCACGATCAGTGTAGTTTGGATCTTCCAGTATAAGACCGGCCCTGGCATGTGCCGAGATCATCAGCCCGTTCCATGCAGTGAGAATTTTTTCATCTCGCAGTGGATGGGGCCTCTGACTTCGTACCTGGTAAAGGATCTCGTTGGATCCTTCTATGATGTCCCTTAATTTATTTTCCGGAACCTTAAGGCCATCAGCGACCTCGGCCACGGTTTTAGGAGTATTCAGGATGCTTCTTCCCTCAAAATTTCCGGGGGGACTTACAGAATAATAGTTCTCAATCACCTCGGATCTATCTTTACCCAGAGCATCTTCCAATTCTTTTGGCGTCCAGGTGAAAAAATACCCTTCTTCTTGACGGCCGTCAGGAGACAGGCTATCGGCATCAGTTGCAGAATAAAAGGCCCCGTCAGGTGAGGTCATATCGCGTTCTACATAACGAAGGGTCTCTCTTATAATACGGCTAAAGTCCTTTTCGCCTATAACCTGATAGGCCTCAAGATAGTCCATAATTAAAAGGGCATTGTCATAGAGCATCTTTTCGAAGTGGGGGACAAGCCAATATTTATCGGTCGAATAGCGGTGAAAGCCTCCTGCCACATGATCGTAGATCCCTCCGGCCGCCATTTTATCAAGTGTAAATTTCGCCATTTTCAGGATATTTCTATCTCCTGTACGTCTGTAATACCGGAATAGAAAACGTACGGAAAGACTGCTTGGAAATTTTGGCGCGCCTTTAAGACCACCATAAGTCAAATCAAAACTATCCTTGTAATAACTGGCAGCCCTATGCATAGTATCTGCCACGGGCAGGCCTCCGGCAGTTTGGGGGGTCAGTATCTTCCGGATCACCTTTGTCAGCTCTTGACTGGCCTCCGCCACTCGATCTTGCTGGGTATAATAAACCCCTTTTAATTTTTTCAGGAGGGTCAGAAGCCCTACTCCTATCCCTCTATCACCGTCTCTGGCAGGGAAGTAGGTGCCACCATAAAAAGGTTTTCGATCCGGTGTGAGCCAAACCGTCATAGGCCAGCCCCCCTGGCCTGTCAAGGCTTGGACAGCTCTCATATAAATCCCATCGACATCCGGGCGTTCTTCCCTGTCTACTTTAATAGATATATAATTTTCGTTTAAGTAACGGGCAATTTCTTCATCTTCAAAAGATTCTTCCTCCATAACGTGGCACCAATGGCAGGTGGAATATCCTACGCTAAGAAGCACGGGACGATTGAGCTTTTTCGCTGTTTCAAAGGCCTCAGCACCCCAGGGATACCAGTTGACGGGATTATGGGCGTGTTGGAGGAGATATGGGCTCGATTCAAGAAAAAGGCGGTTCGTATATTTGGCCCACCCATCAGGGCGCATGTGTCTCGTCCTGGGTCTATAGTCCTTTCCCCGAATCTTTCTCATGCCTTCAAACTTTTCCAGGAGTCTGGTATCAAATATTTCAATGCCTGGAAGAGGGCCATACCTTTCTTGTTCGGCCGCCTTGTTTTCAAAGATAGATGAATTAGTGTCTTTAGGGGTACTTTTAGAAATGATAGGCACGAGACATACTCCCACAGTGGCAATCAATAATGCCAAAATATACCGAAAATTTTTTTTACCAAAGACGGCACCTTCCCACCTTGATTCCATGTATCTCTAGGAAATGGGCCAAAGAATACATCGGTCCGGTGATTGCCGTCAGGTTATTTTTGGCAAACCACTGTTCCCGCTAAAATCTGATAGTTACGCAGCAGGGTTAATATTGGCAAAAAAGAGGTGTTTCTCCACCTTAGAATAGGGCTTACGGTCAATAAGAACATAGGGATAGATAAAGTAGTTTAACCGCTCTGAGGTCACATTAGAAGGCTGGAGTGATATATCCCTCCCTATCGTAAATTCTATTCGATTTGCATCCAAGCCCCCAAAGAAAAACCCACCTTTTTCAGGATGCTTATATGCTTCAGAGGCATCCACAGGAATCCACCCCTTTTTCTCTATATAGAATTCCGCCCAACAATGATACCCAGCGATTTCACCGGAACTCTTACTCTCAGACAGGGGAAAACCGATGACGAACTTAGATGGAATTGAACTGGCTCGCGCCATTGCGATAAACAGAGAGTGAAAATCTGTACAGTTTCCTTTGCGTACATTACAGGCATAGCTAGCGTCGCCCCTACCCCAGCCCACACCCGTCTTGTCATAATCCAGCGTTGTCGTAATATCATCGTAGATGGCACGTGCCTTTTGTTCTGTTGTAACTGCCCCTTCCTTTGCTATCACTTGAGATGCCTCGGCGGCAATCTTGCCGTCTATGGGCACAAGTTTGTCTGGTTGCAGAAATCGATGAAGCAGCTCGTGATTTATTTGATATGGATTCCCAGGCGCTGAAACGCTTTTACGCACGGCTGTGCAGGATAGTACCATCTCAAGCTCATGCGGAAGATCATTCTTGATATTTACATAAGCCATCTTGTTTCTGTATTCTGGCTCGATAAGGATCGTATAAGGGTATTTGCAAGTAATTTTCAGGTCAGAGATTTCCTGATGAGCGGTTGACTGAGGGACAGGAATCCAGATGTCAAGGCTCGTCGCATTTCGAGGAATTTCATCAATCCTAACAGAGTACACAAATTTAAATGTGCGAAAGGAAGGCCAGGCATATCCTGTATCTGCGGCCGCTTGACCCATAAGCACGAAAACGGGGATCAATATCAGGATTCGTGCAAGACGCATCTTATTCCCCCTCACAAAAATTCTTTCTCTGTCTCACTTTTTTTCCCGCTTCCACAAGCCTCGCTCTTGAACCCAGATATAGCGAGCCTTGCCATTTTTTTTATGGAGCGTAATTGCGGTCACCTTCAGTTGTGCCGGAGATTCTCCCTTCATGAAGATATCCAGGTCATACATGGTACCGTCGTTTGCCCTAAAATCGGCGCAGGCAAAATACACATCATCTTTTATTCGGGACAGACGATCCTTATGCACCTTATCCAGTGTGAGGGCCAGTGCTTTGTCCTCCCTTGCATCATAAAACAGAAAATATCCTCCCTCTATTTTGGCCTGTTCCTTTACATAGTTCTCGATGGCCACCGATAATGCTTCCTTTGTGACAGCCGCTGTCTTCTTGGAAGGCGGTTCTGTGGGATGTTCACTTGGATGCTCCGCTGACCACAGAAAGGTAGGAGAAATGAAAATGGTAAGTACAAAAAAGAGAAGGGCAAAACGGATCTCATTTTTTTGTTGCTGTGGCATAATAGTCTCCTTTCGTCACCCCTATAATCCGCTAGATATTTTTCTCGAAATCTATAAGATGGGGGGCCATAGATGCATAATTATACTGGTTCCACACTCAAGACCTCAGGGATTGCCTTTTTAATATGTTTTTCTATGCCCTGTTTCAGTGTCATCTGAGACATGGGGCAGCCGCCGCATGCGCCGGTTAATCTGACCTTGACGATGCCGTTTTCTACATCCACTAATTCGACATCTCCACCATCTGCCTGAAGAGATGGCCTGATCTCTTTTAATGCTTGTTCAATTTTTTCTCTCATTCTATTTCCTCCTCTCCTTCTATTTTATCTTACGTTCTTTAAACATAACCACATTTTCTATTTCGTCCAGTTATTATCTACCCTTCTTTTGGGCCCATGCCAAAAAGCCTTGCCTAATGGCCCCCCTCAAAAACCGGGCCGAAAATGCAAGTGTATTTTCGGAATCAGCTTTTCAGGTATGTCTTATTCAAACATATTTAATGCTCCCCTTAGTAATATCTCAATAATTAAGGGTAATTATGGTAGTAGAAGGCCAAAGCTTGTCCACCTCAGGCAGGTCGACAGTGGGGCCTTTTTTCGGCCTTCTATTCTGTCTGAGGCATTTACAGGGGCGGCGTCAGCGAGTGTAAGTTGAGGCTCGTAGCGTGGTTTCAACATAGACTTTGTTGCCAGAGAATTATAAGCGCATATCGCCGCGCGATGATCTTGATGACAGTGGGCAGTAATAATACGTCTGTCTTGGTTTTTGGCCTCAAAAAGGTTCCACTGCCGACCCTGTCCTATTCACCCTCGGTGATTAACCCATATTTATTGAGCTAATGCTCCCCTTAGTAAATTACGGATAACATACGGAATGGAGAATGTCCTTGACTTAAGTCAAGTCCCAAATGGTGTCCTACCTCGGATTGTGAATCACTAACTCAGGGGATCCTTTGAGGCAGTGGACCTGGTACCATTCCCGATATAGACTAGCCCTGGTACATTCATCAATACCTTTGTATCTGGAGGTACACTATCAGTGATCCATACATTGCCGCCGATTATGGACCTGGCCCCGATTATCGCCTTCTCACCCAATATGGTAGCGTTGGAATAGATAATCACGTCATCCTCAATAGTGGGATGTCGTTTTTTGTTTCTATATTGATCCACGGCATCCCTCGGGAGTGAGAGCGCCCCTAAAGTCACGCCCTGATAGATCCTGACCCGATCACCAATCTCCGTTGTTTCGCCCACAACTACTCCCGTACCATGGTCTATGAAGAAGCTCTCACCAATTCTGGCCCCGGGATGTATATCAATTCCGGCTAGACCATGGGCATATTCAGTCATTATGCGGGGTAGAAGAGGCACCTCAAGCTCATAAAGCACATGAGCCATTCGATATACGGTGATGGCCAAGAGCCCAGGATAACTAAAGATGATATCCTCGAAGCTCTTGGCAGCGGGGTCCCCATCCAAGGCAGCTCGGATATCTTTGGCCAGGACAGCCCTCAGTGGGGGCAGAGACTGTATGAATTGAAGCGCTGTTTTGTTTCCACGTTCGGTGCACTGTTGGCACGGTTGATCAAAACGGAGGCAACCATGCTGCATGGACAGAACGATCTGTTTCGACAGGCTATCAAAAAGCTGCGTCATTTGCTGTCCCAGATAATACTCCAGGCTTACGCGATCAAGCCTGGTTTGGGTAAAATAGCCAGGGAAGAGGATACGTCTCGCCTGTTGGATGATTTGAACGACTGCTTCGTGATAAGGGATAGGTGCTGCATCAACATGGTCGAAACAGACGTCAGAATCACACGAGGCCAAGAGGTTCTTTACTGCCGAAGGTATAGTCTCGGCCAAGGAGACCGAGGTTTGAGAATTATTTTTCTGCCGCTTAGATCCAGATGCTCTCTTATTCATTCTATTTATCCTTTCCTATCAAAAAAATACCGTACGTGGCCCGCAGATTGGGCATGAACTTTATAACATGTCCGGCAGCATTATCAAAGTCGCTGTTGATTGCCACCATTTTAAGGATCTGGAATCCCACATCTCTTGAGAATTTCCTGAAATCCTTTAGAGTAATAACCCTGATGTTGGGCGTATCGTACCACTCATAAGGGAGCTGCCTGGTAACAGGCGCGTAGCCGGTTGCGAGGAGCTGGAGTCGCACCCGCCAATGGCTGAAATTAGGGAAAGTCACGATTCCCTTCTTCCCGACGCGCAACAATGAACGGATTAGCTCCGCAGGCTCATATACTTGTTGCAAGGTCCTGCTAAGGATCACATAGTCAAAGCTCTGATCTGGATAATCAAATAATTCTTGGTTGATATCACCCTGAAGGACAGAGAGGCCCCTCTCGATACAATGGGCTACTTTGGATTCGGACTGCTCAATGCCCGTGCCCACAACCCGCTTGTTTTCCTCAAGATAATGCAGAAGGTCCCCTTCGCCACAACCAAGATCCAGGACCTTTGATCCGGAACGAATCCAGGATGCAATCACCTGGAGATCAAAGCGCATGCCTTTTGTTTGATTCATCACAATAGACACGTTCCAAAAAACCCTTTAGCAGTGAGGTTAGTCTTTCACTGGGCAACAAAAAGGCGTCGTGGCCCCATTCGGCCTCTATTTCACAAAAGCTTACATCGAGGCCGCTCTTTTTCATGGCCTGGATCATGGCCCTGGACTGATAAGTTGGGTATAGCCAGTCAGAGGTAAAAGATATCACTAGGAACTTGGCCTGGGCCTTTGAAAAGGCCTTCACGGCTGAACCTGAGTTGTGCTGGTTCGGAAGGTCATAGTAGTCAGCGGCCTTGGTGATGTATAAGAAGGCATTGGCATCAAAGCGCTCTACAAATTTAATGCCCTGGTAATGAAGGTAACTTTCAACTTGAAAATCGGCATCAAAGTTGAAGGAAAAACAGTCCTTACCCTGCAGACGCCGCCCGAATTTATGCATCATGGATTCATCCGAGAGGTAGGTAATGTGACCTATCATTCTGGCTACGGCCAATCCCGTGTTGGGCTTTGGTCCCCCATAGTAGTTTCCGCCTTTCCAGTTGGGATCGGCCATGATCGCCTGCCTTGCCACCTCATTAAAGGCGATGGCCAGGGCGGAATGCCTTGTGGTGGTCGCGAGAGGAATGGCGGAAACCACCATCTCCGGGTACCTTACGCACCACTCCAACACCTGCATTCCCCCAATAGATCCTCCCACAACGGATAGGACCTTCTTTATGCCGATATGGTCCATCAGCGCCTTTTGGGCCTTTACCATATCCCCTATGGTCACAAGTGGAAAATCGAGACCGTATGGCCTGTTTGTCTTGGGATCAATGGACCCGGGACCAGTGGATCCCATGCAACTGCCCAGGATATTGGAACAGATAACAAAGTATTTGTTGGTATCAATCCCCTTCCCAGGACCTACCATTACCTCCCACCAGCCAGGTTTCGCGTCGTCTTCGCCATAATAGCCGGCAACATGAGAATCTCCTGAAAGGGCGTGAACAATCAAAATCACGTTTGTCTTGTCCGCATTCAACGTGCCATATGTCTCATAGGCGATGGTCACCGGGCCAAGACGCGCTCCGCTTTCAAGCACCATCTCATCTGGAGGCTGGGCAAAGGTATAGAATTTCTTCTCCACATGCCCAACCGAAATCCCATTTCTGTCATGCTCTATGTATTCACTCATAGCCGATCCGCTATTTCTTCTCTTCCTGATTAAATATCAGCCAATGCCTGATCCAGGTCCTGGATGATATCCTCCACGTCCTCAATTCCAATGGATAACCGGACAAAGTCCTCTGTTACACCTGCCTGAATCTGCTGTTCAGATGTGAGTTGAGAGTGTGTGGTACTTGCAGGGTGTATGGCAAGGGATTTTGCGTCACCTACATTGGCAAGATGGGAGAAGAGATTAAGTCGCTCAATAAAGCGCTTCCCCGCCTCCAGCCCACCTTTTATCCCGAAGCCTACTATGCCTCCAAATCCTCCCTTAAGGTATTTGCAGGCGAGATCATAGGTGGGGTGTTCTGGGAGGCCTGGATAGATAACCCAGCTTACCTTTTTGTGACCTTCCAGGAAGTTGGCAACCGAGAATGCATTCTGGCTGTGCCGCGTCATTCTCAAGGAAAGTGTCTCCACACCCATAAGGATCAAAAAGGCGTTAAACGGGCTTAGGCAAGGACCCAAATCTCTAGTGAACCTGGACTTCAATTTTACGATATATGCAAGTTCGCCAAACTCCGTTAGATAATTAATGCCACCCCTGTAAGCCGGGTCGTCTTGCGAAAGCTCCGGGAATTTGCCGTTTGACCAATCAAAATTGCCCGAGTCCACCACCAGGCCGCCAATGGATGTACCATGGCCCCCAATCCACTTTGTCAGAGAGTGCATTACGATATCCGCCCCAAATTCCAGGGGACGGCACAGATAAGGTGTTGCGAAGGTATTATCAAGTATTAGGGGGATTCCGGCCTCGTGGGCAATTGTCGCTACACCCTCAATATCAAGGACATTCAGTTTAGGGTTTCCTATGGTTTCAGCAAAGAGGGCCTTTGTATTTTTATCGATTGCGTCCTTGAACCCCTGTGGAGAGGGTTCAATAAAGTTTACCTGTATTCCAAATTTCTTTGGGAAAGTAAGGTCGAACAGTGTGTAAGTTCCGCCATAGATGGTCCTTGAGGACACAATGTTGTCCCCTGAATTTGCAATGGTCAAAATGGATAAAAGGGTTGCGGCCTGGCCGGATGCCAGTGAGGCGGCTGCTATTCCACCCTCCAATGCGGCGACCCTCTCCTCCAGGACCTCATAAGTGGGGTTTGTAAACCTGTTATAGATACCCCCGGGGAAGTCCGGCGCCTTGAGCGCAAAAAGGTTTGCCGCCTGTTCTGTGTCGCGGAAGTTGTAGGCGACAGTCTGATAGATAGGAACCGCCCTGGCCCGCGTGAAGGGATCAGGGACCTGTCCCCCATGTAGTGCCAGAGTATCGAAGCCCAGGCGTTGCTTTTTCGTCATTTTCTTGCCCCCTGTGTATCAAAGTAAATTTGTAATCCAGACACCAGCAGAATCCATGCCCAAAAAATATCCTCTAAATAGAGGGTGGATACATTTCAATGATGAATCCTAACCGTGGTCTTCCAAGCGCCTTATTCGCGGCCATACCGCCCTCATATAGTCCCTGAAAGACTTGAACGATCTCATGGTTATAGCAAAGGAGTCAACACGTCACAGTCTCGGCACATCTTCATTTTTTGATTCCAGTTGTTTTGGACCGATCCCTCACAAATTGTTCCATTAATAAACCAACAAAGACGTCCAGATCGGAACTCCCAGGCAGGACATTGTTTCTTTCGCTCAGGAGGGCATTTCTTAATAACCCAGCACGGTTTTTGAGCCCGTCTGGCCCCTTTTGCCCTAGTGACCAAGAAAAAAATCTGTCGTTCCACATGGATGGGGACCGATCGCCAACCCTGCTCGTAGCCTTGTACGGCCTTGATTGAGGTCCCCAAAAGCTGGGCCATTCCCTTTTGAGTTTTGTCCAATTTTTTGCGGAACTTGCTGAATTCTTTGTTGTCCACACGGCCTCCAAAGAAAGTGGTTAAACATTTGCTGAGAATGTTGTCACAGTTTAACCATTTTCAAAATAAATCGTTCTATATTGAAACGAATTCAAACACCTAAAAGATTAAAGAATATTTATGAGGCTACCACTTTGTGGTATGGATGTCAATAAGAAATAAAAATTTTACCCTTGCCGTTTTAATTCCATTGTGTAATTTAGATCTAGGGCTTTGGCTGTTAGGAAATATGGATAGGAAGAGGTGGGGAAGAGGAATGACATAAAGGAGGTAGGACATGGGTCCTTTTGAAAAGGCACAACTATTATATGAGAGGGCCACACAGAAAAAGACGAATGAGGACGACTTTGATCTGGTAATAGGGTGGAAGGAAGAAGAGCTTTCGGTCCTGTTTTCATGCACTGATCTTCTCAGGCGGAACTTCTTTGGGAACACGGTAAACCCGTGTGCTATCATGAACATAAAATCAGGAGGATGCCCGGAAGACTGTGCGTTCTGCTCTCAATCAGTGCACAATAGGGCAGACATTAGTGTCTCCCGCCTTTCTGGTAAAAAAGAGATAATTAAAAACGCTGAACTGGCCCAAAGGCATAACCTGTCATTTGGTGTCGTATCCAGTGGCAGGAGATTGTCTTTCGAGGAAATCGAGTCTCTTTCGACGTCCCTAAAAGAATGTGACGGTAAACTCCATGCCTCTTTGGGGATACTTGGCAACGATGAATTTTCATTGCTTAAACAGGCTGGAGTAATATGTTATAACCACAACCTGGAGACAAGCCGCGAATACTTCAAAGAAATAGTGACCACTCATACCTATGATGATCGCATAGGGACCGTAAGAAGGGCCAAAGGGTCGGGAATGACTGTGTGCTGTGGGGGTATATTTGGTATAGGGGAGACCTGGGAAGACCGCAAATCCCTTTGTATGGAGTTGAAAAGACTGGACGTGAATACTATTCCCATCAATTTCATCAACGCAATTCCGGGGACGCGTGTCTCTCCACCCAGTGAGAGTCCCCTCGAATTACTGAAGATCATTTGCCTGTTTCGTATTGCACATCCTGATAAGACTATCAAGGTATGCGGTGGGCGAGAAGTCAATCTCGGCAGGCTGCAAGGTCTGATATTTTATGCAGGGGCGAACGGCTATATCTCGGGTGACTATCTTACTACCAAGGGTGACAGCGTCGAATCAGATGACGAAATGATAGAAGCCCTGGGCCTTGAAAAGGCTGGAATCAAGACCAATTGACAGAGGCGAGGAAAGACTTCAGATCGCCTGTTCAATAACGCCGCCACCAATGACTGTATCTTTTGAATATAGGACTGCCGACTGACCCGGGGCCACGGACATCTGTGGTTCGTCGAACAATATCCGGGCCTTGTTATCTTCATGGGGAAAAACCATGGCCCTAGCTGCCTTGTGTTGAAGGCGGATTTTCACAGCCACGTTGTGTGGCCGGTCTAGGTTATCTATAGCTATCAAATTAAGGTCTGTTGCTATAAGTCCCCTGGAAAGCAGGCCTATCCTGTCACCTACAACTACTGTATTGTTCTGTGCGTCGATCTTTAGCACATAGAGGGGCCTGTCCGCTGAGATACCAAGGCCTCGCCTTTGGCCTACGGTGTAATGAATAATGCCCTGGTGCCTTCCAATGATATTGCCCTCCTCGTCTACAATTTCGCCAGCCTTCAGTTCCTCTTTGTTGAAAAGGGGCGAGTAGTCACCACTGGCAATAAAGTCCTGGCTCTCGGGCCTATCCGCAGTTTTGAGTCTTATGGAATGGGCAATTGCCCTTGTCTCTTCTTTTGTGTGCGCACCGAGGGGAAACAGCGTATGAGAGAGTCGCTCGGGTGTGAGCGAATAAAGAAAATAGGACTGGTCCTTGGATAAGTCACAGGCCCTTTTCAGGAGATAACGTCCGGCAGATTTCTCTATCCTGGCATAGTGTCCGGTGGCAAATAGATCGAAGTCAAACCCCGACTCTCTTGCCTTTTGAATGAGAAATCCGAATTTGACCTTTTGATTGCATACTATGCATGGATTCGGGGTCCTACCTGCAAGGTATTCCCTCCTTACATAGTCGATAACGTGTTTTCTGTATTCCTTTCTGAGATCAATTACATGAAATGGGATATCGAGCATATTACAGATAGATGCCGCGGCATCCACATCTTCTTTTTCGCCGGGTCCATAACATGAATGCCTTTTGGGCCCTTTGATCTCCATGGGTCCGTCATATATCTCCATGGTTACACCAGCCACGTCATACCCCATTTGCTTGAGCATATAGGCTGCGACCGAAGAATCCACTCCGCCGCTTAGCCCTACAGCAACTTTTTCATTTCTGTGCGCCATCATATCCTCAAGATTATTATCACTTCTTTTTTGGCTTGACACCTAAATTTAATTCTACCTAAACTATTCAGCAAGAAAAATCGAAATGGAGGGGTCCCCAATGCTGCTTGACCAGGCGAACCAATTAATTGATCCGCAACCCCTCGCCCTAGAGGAGGGATATCTGCGCCTTGAGGACGGTCAGCTCCATGTCGCCGCTCACACAACAATGTTGAAATGTAAAGGCCACATGGTTGACTGGTGGTTTGGTTACCTTGAAAACACTGAACAATATAAGTGGTGGCATCCCACTGATCATGTCTGGTGTGAGTGGAAGGGTGAACGTGGCACGGGCAGGTACGTGGGAGGAGAACACCACGTCCATGAGAACATTGGAGGGGAGCTTCAGAGGCTTAGGATCCGCTTTCGCGATCCGTCCGAATTGCTTGATGTATCACGCTTTTCAGATGCTGGAATAAGTTGTGCAATCTGCGCGAGGGTGGGCCTACTGGATGCACCGGTCTGGGGAGGTCATTTGATTCATATATGCCGTGATACCGAATACGGGTGTGATATGCGGAGTCGCTTCTGGCTGGGCGATACAGATCCGCCTGAGGTCGCGGGCGATAGGGAGGCCAGAATAGGTCTCTTTCCGAATCATCTTGGAAAGGGGCTTCTCCTGCATTGCCATGAAGAGATGAGCTTTCTCGCCGGGTTCCTTCCTGAACTCTGCGCGAAGGAAATGGAATTATAAATTTTCATTAAGTTCAGCTAATATGTTGCAATCTACTCTTCCAGCCGTGAATGATTTAGAAGGCGAGAGAATTCCACAATCTATGTCCTTCGTGATCGACAGCCATGTCCACATATTCCCCGACGCCATTTTTTTTGCTATAAGGGACTGGTTTCGCAAATTCGCCTGGCCTATACGTTATGAATTTAGTACAATAGAGGTATTAGAGTTCCTGTTTTCTCGCGGCATTGACCATAT
Organism: uncultured Desulfobacteraceae bacterium; assembly: GCA_964473615.1. Taxonomy (GTDB): domain Bacteria; phylum Desulfobacterota; class DSM-4660; order Desulfatiglandales; family Desulfatiglandaceae; genus CAYYPQ01. The sequence goes on along the minus strand of CAYYPQ010000012.1, from coordinate 31,175 downwards.
AGTCGCCTTGCAATATGCCCACAGGCCCGGAATTGCAAGGGACCTCAATTCCTTTATGAAACAACAGTGCGACCGTTTTCCTAATGTTGTAGGCATGGCCACGGTCTTTCCGGGAGAAAAGGATGCTGCGCTGATATTGAGAGACGCCTTCCAGGATGGTCTTGATGGTGTAAAGCTCCATGCCCATGTCCAGTGTTTTGATATGAACAGCAAGGAGATGGATGTCATCTATGATACTTGCGCCAAGTTTGATAAGCCGCTGGTAATGCATGTGAGCAGGGAGCCCAAGAGCCCGGCCTATGCGTGTGACCCTTATGAGTTGTGCAGTTCAGAGAAGTTGGAAAGGGTCCTCAAAGAATTCCCCGACCTCAAAATATGCGTGCCACATTTGGGCACAGATGAATATTCAGAATACAAGCTTTTGATTGAAAGATATGATAATCTGTGGTTGGATACGACCATGGTCCTTGCAGATTATTTTCCCGGTCATAGACCTCCGCCCCTAAAGGAGTTTAGACCTGACCGTATTATGTATGGAACCGATTTCCCTAATATCCCATTTGCATGGGATAGGGAACTTAAAAGGCTTGCAAAGTCGGGTCTTCCGGAAAAGACTATGGGGTTGATTTTAGGAAAGAATGCGGTTGATTTTTTCTCAATAGGTTTTTTTCAGGAGGGTTCAAATGATCAAAGCGATAGCCGAACTCCTAAAGGTCCTAAACTCTGAGACCAATCCGGGTCAACTCAGCCTTGCCTTTTGCTTTTCCATGATTATGGGGCTAACGCCCCTTATGAGCCTCCACAATATCCTTATCTTGCTCATAGTTTTCCTGCTCAGGGTCAATCTATCCACCTTTTTCCTGGGGTGGGCGTTTTTCTCCGGTGTCGCGTATGTGCTGGACCCTCTGTTTGACTGGATAGGGCTGCATGTCTTGACTTTCGGCCCCCTGGAGAGTTTGTGGACGGCACTTTACAATATTACGCTCTGGCGGATTGAGAAATTCAACAATTCTATTGTTATGGGCAGCCTCCTTTTTTCCCTTGTCTTGTTTGTTCCACTGTATTTGATCTCAAACTTTGCTGTGCGCCATTACAGAGATGATTTGCTCACGTGGGTGCAGAGGCTGCGGATCGTCCAGGCACTGAAGGGGAGCAAACTCTATTCGGCCTATCAGGGAATCTCCAGATTGCGAGGTAACTCATGAAAAGGTGGATCAGGTGGAAAGGGCTTGGTGCCTTTTTGGGCATCTTGATAGTGTTGTTCATCTTCTGGTTCTTTTTTGTAGACGTATTTGTCGCCAGAATAATCGAGAAATGCGGCACAAAGGCCGTTGGCGCAAAGGTGGAACTGGATCAGGCAGATGTCTCTCTTTTTCCAATGGGCATGGAGCTAAAGGGCCTTCAAGTTACCAACCGAGACAAGCCGATGAGAAACGCGGTTGAGATTTCGCGGATCAGCTTCTCTCTTGAGCCTCTGAGGCTCCTTCGTCGCAAGGTCATTATAGATGAGATGTCCCTTGAGGGCGTGCGGTTGGATACGCCTCGAAAAAGATCCGGGGCCATTGCCCCTCGATCCGGTGCCCCTCTCCCGGGACACAAGTCGGCTGTAAAGAAATGGCTGCGTTCCAAGGTCGCCTTGCCCGCATTCGAAATTCAGGACGTCCATAAGATTCTTGAGCAAGAGCACCTGGAGTCCCTGGACCTTGTGCAGTCACTGAGGGCCGATATAGAGGGGGAAAAGGAGAAATGGCAAAAACGACTGTCGAGTCTTCCAGGAAAACAGAAGTTGGAAGAATACAGGAGCCGTATTCAAGGGCTGAAGTCAGGGACAAAAGGACCATTGGGAGGATTTTTGGGCCCTGCCACTGAGTTGATGGCGATTCAAAAGGACCTAAAGAGTGACATTGGAATGATAAAACAGGCCCAAAAAGACCTTAATCAGGAATTGGGGAACGTCAGACAAAGGATGGATCAGGCGAGAAAGGCGCCTTTCAGTGATATCGAACGCATTAGGAAAAAGTATGGCCTGTCATCCCAGGGTCTTTCCAATGTGACGAATCTCCTATTTGGCCCCAAAGTCGGTGAGTGGTCCTCAGGCCTGATATCTTGGTACGAAAGATTGAGGCCTTTCGTGGCACAGGCCTTGAAGGAAAAGCAAGGCCCCAAGGTAGTCAAGCCCTTGCGTGGTAAGGGTGTGGATGTCCGCTTCAAGGAGTATTCCCCCTTGCCCGATTTCCTTATAAGACAGGCGAAGGCCTCTGTGGAACTTGATGCGGGAGATCTGAAGGGCCAGGTAGAGAACATAACCCCTGATCAGGATATGCTCGGGGTCCCTCTTACCTTTGAATTCTCAGGCGAGAGGATGAAAAGAATCAGTTCGGTCAAGATCACGGGTGCGCTTAATCATGTTGTTCCGTCCCGTGGGAAAGACAATATAGATATTAGTGTCAAGGGCTATAATATACGCGACATAACCCTATCCGACCGGCCGGGATGGCCTATTACACTGAAGAGTGCCCTTGCAGATTTACAACTCCGTGGTCTGCTCACAAACGACAAGATAGATGCCAATCTGGCCACGAATCTGACATCGGTACGCCTAATTACAAGACCCGAGGGCAGTTCCGGACCACTTGTCAGGGCCATATGCACGGCCCTGTCCGAGACCTCACATTTTGCCGTCAAGGCCGATATAACCGGTACCATCGATGAATACGACATCAGACTCAGTTCAGATCTGGATCAGGTCATCAAGGCCGCAGCGGGGGGCGTGTTAAAGAAACAGGCCGCCGTGTTTGAAGCAGATCTAAAAAAGGCGATATTTGCGAAGGTCAATGGGCCTTTGAAGGATGTGGAAGGCCAAATGGGTGGCCTTGATATGATCGGGAACGAGCTTACAAGCAGGCTGGATCTGGGTAATGGTCTGTTGGGGACAGCAGGTGGAGGGAAGAAGGGCAGGGGCTTGAAGCTACCGGGGGTATTTTGATGAAAATTCATTCCGACGGTATCGTTTCGGCCTTGATCCTTGAAAGGGGAGAGTCTATCCATGAAAAACTCAAGGAAATTGCCAAAGAGCTTGACTCTCCAGGGGCGTTTATTACTGGCATAGGGGTCATTAAGGATGTGGTCCTCGGGTTTTTTAGTATAGAATCAAAGACCTACAAGGAAATGAAGGTGCCGGGTCCTGTAGAGCTTCTGGCCCTAAATGGTAACATGAGCTGGGAAGGAGAAGAGCCCATTATTCATCTCCACGCGGTGATCGGGATGGACGATGGCTCTGTCATCGGAGGGCATCTCTTAAAGGCGAGGATTGGTGTCACCGGTGAGATCTTCATTCACAAAATAGGTGTCCGGCTTGAAAGGGAAAGGGCGGAGGAGTTCGGCCTTTCATTGCTAAAATAGTTCCAATGTCTCTTGTACTACCCTGTCGGCCGTAATCCCAAATTTTTCGTAAAGCACCTTGTATGGGGCGGAGGCACCAAAATGGTCCAGCCCTATCACCCTGCCCATGCGACCCACGTAGCGGTGCCACCCTTGAGGGTTTCCGGCCTCGATGGCGATCCTGGCTGTTATCTCAGGGGGCAGGACCTGAGAACGATAGTCTTCAGGCTGTTTTTCGAACAATTCCCATGAAGGCATGCTCACCACACGTACTCCCAGTCCTTTTTGATCGAGTTCCTGGGCCGCGTCCAGGGCGATTTGTACCTCAGAGCCTGACCCAATGAGGATGAGATCCGGTTTTTCCTTAAGGCTTTCTCTCAGGATGTATGCCCCCTTGGATAATCCCTTGGCAGTGGCATACACGGAGCGATCCAGGGTAGGTACCGCTTGACGGGTGAGTACCAGGGCTATCGGGGCACTATCGGATTCAATGGCCACTCGCCATGCCTCGGCGGTCTCATTGGCATCACATGGGCGTATTACAATAATGTTCGGGATTGCCCGCAAAGAGGCCAACTGGTCCACAGGCTGATGGGTAGGGCCGTCTTCACCCAGGCCGATGCTATCGTGCGTAAAGATATAGATGACCTTAAGACCCATCAGGGCTGCCATTCGGATCGCGGGGCGCATATAATCAGAGAAGATCAGGAATGTGCCCCCGTATGGAATTACTCCGCTATGTAAGGCCATACCGTTCAGGATGCCGGCCATGCCATGCTCCCTGACCCCAAAATGCAGGTTTCGGCCCTGATAGAAATTCGCCTGAAAATCCCCTGCCTTTTTTATGGATGTCTTATTAGATGAGCTCAGGTCTGCTGAACCCCCGAGCACATTGGGGATGTGCCCGGAAAAGGCATTCAGGACGGTACCCGATGCTGCCCTGGTTGCCATTCCCTTTGGATCTTCTGGGAAGACGGGAATATCCTTGTCCCAATCCTTTGGTATCCCTTTGTTCATCCATGCATGCCATTCCCTGGCAAGTTCCGGGTATGTATCTTTGTATGCCTCGAATTTTGCCTCCCACTCCCTCTCAAGTGTCCGGCCCTTTTCGATAGCCTGGTAAAAATGATCCCGGGCGTTTTCAGGGATATAAAATGGGGGTTCAAGAGGCCATCCCAGGTTTTCCTTGGTAAGTGCCGTCTCTTCCTGTCCCAGGGGTTCTCCGTGAGCGATAGAGGCATCCTGCTTGTTGGGGCTCCCATACCCGATATGGTTCCTGACCGCAATTAACGACGGCTGGGTGGTGGCCTTCTGTGCGGCAATGATGGCCTTTTCTATGAGATCAGGATCATTCCCGTTTGCGACCTCCTGTACATGCCATCCGTATGCCTTAAAACGAGCAACCCGTTTTTCCGTGAAGGCAAGATCAGTGCTTCCCTCAATGGAGATTCGGTTGTCGTCATATAGGTATATAAGCCTGCCGAGGCCGAGGTGCCCTGCGAGTGAGGAGGCCTCGTGTGAAATGCCCTCCATAAGGTCTCCATCGCTGACAATTCCGTATGTATAATGGTCCACAATGGTATGGCCAGGCCGGTTGAAGCAGGCTGCCAGGTAACGCTCGGTGATTGCCATGCCTACTCCGTTTGCCAGGCCCTGGCCCAGGGGCCCGGTAGTGGTTTCTACACCAGGGGTGATACGGTATTCGGGATGACCGGGGGTCTTACTATTCCACTGGCGAAAATTTTTCAGGTCTTCAATAGATAGATCGTATCCTGTGAGATAGAGAAGGCTGTAAAGCAACATAGAACCGTGGCCGGCGGAAAGCACAAAGCGGTCTCTGTCATGCCAGTTGGGGTCCTCGGGATTATGCCGCAAGAAGCGGGTCCATAAGACATAGGCCATAGTGGCTGCACCCATGGGCATGCCAGGATGCCCGGATCTCGCCTTTTCTATGCTATCCACTGAAAGCATTCGAATCGTGTTCACGCACAGCTCATCCAGTTCTGTCTTCATTGTTTGCCTCAATTTCTTTTTGAAGCCCTAGATTATATGGGCCTTTTTGATGATTTTGGGGATAAAAAATGAAAAAATGAAAAGCGCTACTGCAAAGAAGAACCTGAATGTCACCAGTCCCCCCAGATTGCCTGAGGTCCATACATGTTTTAGGGTGCCACCCAAAAAGGCGATGACGAAGATACCCACGATAACACCAATACCTGTCCCAAAGAAATAGTCCCAGAAACGGACCTTGGTCAAGGCAAGCCCGAAATTCATATATGTGAAGGGGGTATTGAGCAACCGCAGGTAGAGCACGGTGGCAAAGCCGTTTTTCTCAACGGCATTGTCATATTTTTCTAGCCTGTCTCTGATGAGGGACTGGACAAAATCTCTACCCAGGATGCGTCCAATAAAAAAGGCCCCGCTGGCCCCTGCCATTGCCCCCATCCATGAGTACAAGAAGCCCCAGTAGGCCCCGAAAACGGCACCTCCCAGGGCAACAAGAATGATAGCGGGGAAAAAAAGGCAAACAGATGCCGCAAAAATAGCAATAAAAACGACCGGCGCCCAGAACCCCGAAGCCGCGAGGAAGCCCTTTAGAAATCCGGGCCTGAGGTAGTCTCTGACTGGTGTAAAACGGAATACGAAGATGGCCGTAGCTATAAAGGCAATTAGGATTAGGGCCTTTAATAAAGAACGTTTAGTGGTCTTTCTGGTCGGTTCAATAGTTTTTTCCATTTTCCCCTATTTTATAAAACGGCGAGAGAACTAAACACATGGGAATGAGGGAAGTCAAGGGATTATCTTGATGTCCTGAACTGCCAAGAGGCCACCGGGCTGGGGGGACATACCATTTTCTGCCGTGGAAGCGCGTCAGGTGCATCGGTGGGTCCTGAGGAGGCGCTAAAAATCTGTGTCACAATACCGGAATCTCACGCAGCTCCCCAATGCCATCTAGATGTGATAGAGTTCCTCACCCAGAACCCGAATCCAGTTGCCTTCCATGACCTTCAACGCTTTCTCGACCGGACCAACACCCAAGATCAAAACGGAAATGTCACCAGTTCCAATGCAAGGATATATATAGTCCACGTTAATGCCGGCTATTTTCAATGGTTTTAAAACGGCATTTAGCCCCCCAGGATGATTGGGCGTTTCGCAGGCGATTACGTTCTTTTTTTGTATCCTGTAGCCCGCCGTCTTGAGGACATTCATTGCCCTTTCCGGATCATTAGACACGAAATGAAGCTTTCCCTCATCCTTTTCAGTAACTACATAAAAGGCTATTATGTTGATTCCATTGGCACCCAACAAATCACTCACCGCCGAGAGACTTCCCGGCTCATTTTTTAGCAAGAGATCTATTTGCTTGACGGTCTTCATTATCTGGCTCCTTTTTGAATGCCCGTTCTTATAAGACGTATTCAGCCCCTTTGTCCAGGCCTTTTCGGTTGAGTTTCATGGTAGAGGCCTTCTTGCCTTTAATTATCTCGGTTAGCCCTTTCATGATCGATTCCAGGCTGATTATCTTTGTCTTGGTAACAAAGGCGCCCAGCATAATCATATTGATGGTGCGGTCACTGCCCAATTTTTTCGCAATATCATTGGCAGGGACCTTGATCACTTCTATGTCGTCTCTGGAGGGGTCTGTGTCAACAAGGCTTGAATTAAGGATGATCACCCCCCCCTCCGCAATCATGCCTTCATACTTGCTCAAGGAGGGCTTATTCATTATTACTGCGTAATTGGGTGAAGAGGCCACAGGTGAAAAGATTTCCTCGTCCGACACAACCACCGTACAGTTGGCCGTCCCACCACGGACTTCAGCCCCATAAGAAGGAAGATACGTCACATTCTTCCCATCTCTCATGGCCGAGAGCGCCAGGACATAACCCATCATCAGGACACCTTGTCCCCCAAATCCCGCAAAAACCGTTTTTTTTGTCATGACAAAATCCTTGAATCTAAACGCGTTTGATCTTTTTTTGCCCCGACTACAGAAAGCCACGGCTTTAGTAGTGGGGCTCCATCTCTTCCAAGGGCCGGGTAGCCACCCGCTGAGATGAACAAGAAAACCGTAAGGCCGGTCACAATGCCGGCCTTCTCGTATGCAGATTAGCCCTCTTCAAAATAATTTGGTCGCATTTTCAAACAGCTAAACTCTTACCAAAAATCAGGCAATCTTTCCTACCTCGTCCTTGATGACCTTAAGGGGAAAGACCTTTGTGCATACCTCTTCCACCCATTTGGCTGCATCCACAGGCGACATCTTCCAATTAGTAGGGCAGGGCGATATAATCTCAACCAGGGAAAATCCCAGACCCTCTATCTGGGTCCTGAAGGCCTTGGTAATGGCCCTCTTTGTTCGTCTTATATTCTTAGGAGAGTTTACAGCGGTTCGCTCGATATAGACACTGCCCATCGCAATGGCCAACATTTGGCTCAGATCAAGGGGGGCGCCGTCACGTGCCTGATCTCTGCCACCAGGTGTAGTGGTCGAGTTTTGGCCAAGTAGTGTCGTTGGCGCCATTTGGCCCCCGGTCATACCATACACACCATTATTGACAAAGATGACCGTAATGTTTTCGCCCCTGTTGGCGGCATGAATGGTCTCGGCAGTTCCAATGGCCGCAATATCTCCATCACCCTGATAGGTAAAAATAATTCTGTCGGGGAGAGTGCGTTTTAGACCTGTGGCCACTGCTGCACCCCTTCCGTGAGGTGCCTCACCCATATCCACATCAATATAGTTATAGGCGAGAACAGCGCATCCGGCAGGCGGAACGCAGATCGCTTTTTCCCCTATATCTAATTCCTCTATTACCTCGGCCACGAGACGATGAATAATACTATGGCCACACCCCGGGCAGTAATGAAAGACCGTCTTCTTGAGATATTTGGGCCTTTGGAAAACCTTTTTTAGCATTTGTCTAGTCCTCTTCCAGATGCTGGCGGTGATAAAGGCTATTTATTTCTTTGGCTATTTCATCGGGCGTTGAAACGATACCACCGGGACGGCCGTAAAAGTGCACGTTACTCCTGCCCTCCAGGGCCAGCTTGACATCCTCCACCATCTGTCCGGTACTCATTTCAAAGACAAGAAAGTCCCTGACACGTCTGCTCCATTCCAGTAGCGCGCCCTTGGGGAACGGCCAGAGCGTAATGGGCCTGAAAAGGCCCACCTTGAGCCCCATCTCCCGTACCTTTTTGATGGCACCTTTGGCAATCCTTGAGGCAGTTCCATAGGCGACTACAACGAGGTGGGCATCAGCAGTTTGGTATGTCTCGGCCCGGGAGATCTCTCTTGTAATGCTTTCATATTTTCTGAAGAGCTTCCAGTTGTGCTCTTCCTCGACGGAAGTGTCCAGCAGGAGTGACCTGATAAGACGACTTGGCCTCTTTGCGGCCCCATCAAGTATCCACGGCTTGGGCGGGAGCTTGCGCAGGTCAATGGGTTCTTCCATTTCAACGGGTTCCATCATCTGCCCCATCATCCCGTCTCCAAGGATGATAACGGGCGTTCGATAGTCATCGGCATATTCGAAGGCCTTGCGGGTCAGGTCGGCCAGTTCTTGACCTGAGGCCGGCGCCAAGACAATCGTGCGGTAATCCCCATGCCCGCCCCCTCTTGTGGCCTGGAAATAGTCGCCCTGGGACGGGGCAATATTCCCCAGGCCGGGTCCTCCTCGCATTGTATTGACTATCACTGCTGGAAGTTCTTGTGCCGCGAGATAGGAGATGCCTTCCTGTTTCAGGCTGATTCCAGGGCTTGAGGAGCTGGTCATGGCCCTGGCACCTGCCATAGAGGCCCCGATAACCATGTTGATGGCGGCCAATTCGCTTTCTGCCTGTATGAAGGTCCCGTCTTCCAGCCTGGACATGGCACCTGCCATATACTCTGTCAGCTCATTTTGCGGGGTAATAGGATAGCCGGCGTAAAATCTGCAGCCTGCGCGTGTAGCCGCCTCTGCAATCACATGACTTCCCCTCATTAACTGTTTTTCACTCACGATAAACCTCTATTGCGATATCTGGACAGACAGTGGCACATGTGGCGCAGCCTGTGCATCTGCGATTTTCTCCCCCATGTGTCCCCTTATGGAACTCGGCGGGATAATACCCCTTTTGATTCAATTTTTTGGAGATGGAAATCAGTTGGTTTGGGCAAACCGAGATACACAGATAACAGGCCTTGCATAGATCCCTGTCGATCGTTATCTTACCTTGTCTTGTTTTTTTGGCCATAAGTTATAACCGCTCTTGTTCTATCAAATTTTGAGCCTGTTTCTTTCTTCATTCCCCGCCATAAAAGATACCACCCGCCTAAAATCGACCCAATCATTTTGAAGGTGGCTGAATTGATATAAATTTTTATTTTACTTCTCGAGGCTGTTTTTGTCAAGTCTGTTTAAAACTCTGTCAAGCTCCTGCCGAGTTGGGGCTATTTAGCCGGATTTTAGGAGGGTAATCAAAAAACTTTTGAAAAAAATTTTTCTTTTCTGGTATACTCGGCAACGCTTTTGTGATAAAGATCACAATTTACCTAATCCGTTAAATAAATAACGGCGCCGAGAGGATATGGTATTGATTTAGCCACCTAAAAAGGGCCGCGCATTTCACACGTTCATGAGTGGCTAAAGTGACAGAATTTCGAAGTGCCTAAAGTTGTGGTTCGCCTTCGGCGGGCCAGTTTTGAAAGACCCGGTCAAGCCCAAACTTGACAATCACAGGTAATGTTTGCTTCCGCATGGGAATTTCAAAATAAGTGGAGACATCAATTTTAGACACTCTAGACACTCTAGACACTTTAGATCACTTTAGACACTTATGTGCTATGCAAAGCCAATACGCCAGAGCCAATGACTCTGAGCACGACGGGAGGACGTTGGTTTTTAGTCTTAATCAAAGCACTGATAACTCTTTGTAATATTAGGAGTAAAAATGGATTCAAAAAATGTGCTGGTTATCGACGGTCAGGAGCTTTCCTTTACACCCGGTGAGACCATTCTTGATGTGGCCAGGCGAAACGGTATTGATATTCCCACTCTCTGCTATTTGAAGGGTGCGACCCCCACTGGTTCGTGCAGGATATGCGTGGTTGAGGTCGAGGGCGCCAGGACCCTTGTGGCATCATGTGCCTCGCCCGCTGCACCCAGAATGATAGTCCGGACGGAGAGCCCCAGGGTCATTAACGAGCGACGCATGAACCTTGAGCTATTGCTTGCCTCGGGACAACATAACTGCCTCGCCCAGGACCTGGACCTGGACTCATGGACAGATTTCCAGCTAAGGTCGATGAAGTCCGCGGAGCACCAGGAGTTATGTCCGGCCTATGGTGAATGCCGTCTGCAGGACCTGGCAATCCGCTACCAGGTGAATACGAATCGCTTTACTCCGATTGAGAGCAAATATCCCATTGAAAATGTGAATCCTTTTATTGTCCGCGATTTTTCGCGGTGCATCCTCTGTGGCAGGTGTGTCCAGGCCTGTACCGAAATCCAGGTGAATAACGCCATTAGTATTGGTTATCGTGGTTCTGCTTCCAAGATTGTGACCAAAGGAGACCTGCCACTGAAGGATTCCGACTGTGTCTTCTGCGGCCAGTGCGTTCAGGTCTGCCCGGTGGGGGCACTATTTCTCATGAGTGACATTCCCTTGGGAAAGGTTCAGGGGGAAGTGAAAAAGGTCCGCACTACTTGCAACTATTGTGGTGTGGGGTGCCAGCTTTACCTGCATGTTAGGGATAATAGAGTTATCGAGGTGACAGGTGTGGAAGATGTTGGCCCTAATTATGGCAGCACCTGTGTGAAAGGTCGCTTCGGATTCGATTTTATAGGTCATCCGGACAGGCTTAAGACCCCCTTGATCAGGGATAATGGGAGTTTTCGTGAGGCGTCGTGGGATGAGGCACTGAACCTAGTGGCGGAAAGATTGAAGGGCATAAAAAGGGAATATGGACCCGATTCAATAGGGGTCCTGACGAGTGCCCGCATCACCAATGAGGAAAATTACATTGCCCAGAAATTTACCAGGGCCGTTATTGGGACGAACAATATTGACCACTGCGCCAGGCTCTGACATTCCTCAACCGTGGCCGGTCTGGCCGCAGCCTTCGGTAGTGGCGCCATGACGAACCCCATAGAAGATATTGAAAAAGCGGATGTGATATTGATCACCGGCTCAAACACCACTGAAAACCATCCGGTGTTGTCCTCCTATGTAAAGAGGGCCGTCAGCTTCAAAGGGGCGAAATTGATTGTTGTCGACCCGCGCGAGATCGCAATAACAGGCTTTGCCACGCTCTGGCTGAGGCAAAAGTTGGGCACGGACGTGGCCTGGATTAATGGTATGATGCATATCATTATAGAAGAAATTTTATATGATGAGGATTATGTCAATTCTAGGACCGTTGGGCTGGATGAATTGAAAAAGGTCGTTGAGAGATACACACCTGAATATGTAGAAGAGATAACCGATATCCCGAAAGACCAGCTGATGGCTGCGGCCCGGCTTTACGCACAGGCCCCGGCCGCATCAATACTTTACGCCATGGGCATTACGCAGCATACTACGGGAACCGATAACGTTAAGTCCCTGGCCAACCTGGCTATGCTCTGCGGCAATGTGGGTGTCAGAGGAGGGGGTGTCAATCCTCTCCGCGGTCAAAACAATGTCCAGGGCGCCTGTGATATGGGCGGACTGCCTAATGTGTATACCGGGTATCAAAAAGTTGCTGATCTGGCGGTCCGGACACGCATGGAAAAGGCGTGGGGCCTGGAGCACCTCCCAGAAAAGGCAGGGCTCGGTGTGACTGAAATGATGCCGGAGGCGCATGAAGGAAGGCTGAAGGCGATGTTTATCATTGGTGAAAACCCAATGGTCTCTGATCCAGATCTGAACCATATCAAGGAAAGCCTGGAAAATCTGGATTTCCTGGTGGTCCAGGACATATTTCTTGGGGAAACGGCTCAAATGGCGGATGTGGTCCTTCCTGCGGTGGCATTTGCGGAGAAGGATGGGACCTTCACCAACACGGAAAGAAAAGTTCAACGACTGCGAAGGGCAGTGGAACCGCCTGGTGAGGCAAGGGAAGACTGGAAGATCATCTGTGATCTTGCAGGACGTATGGGTTATCCCATGAATTACGAGAACGCTCAGGCTATTATGGACGAGATTAATGATGTAACTCCTTCCTATTGCGGCATCAAATACAATCGCTTGGAGAGAGATGGAGTTTATTGGCCTTGCACCGGAACAGATCACCCCGGGACACCATGCCTCCATGTGGACCAGTTTACATGCGGTCTAGGAGTCTTTCATGCAATAGAGTATATTCCTCCGGCCGAATTACCGGACAAAAAATATCCACTATTCCTTACGACGGGACGTGTCCTTTATCAGTACCACACAGGGACCATGACGATGAAGTCTCAGGGCCTGAATGTTTTGGCGCCCGAGTGTTTTGTGGAGATCTCCATAGACGATGCTGAAGGATATGAGTTGAAGGATGGAGACCTATTGAGGATTACCTCCAAACGCGGTGAGATTGAGGCAAAGGCCCGGGTATCTGAGAGAGTGGTGCAGGGCACGATCTTCATACCGTTCCATTACGCAAAGGCCGCGGCCAATAAGCTGACAAATGCCGCACTTGATCCTATTGCCAAGATCCCCGAATACAAGGTGTGTGCAGTAAGGGTCGAAAGGGCATAGTGCATCGCCGCGAATTTTGTTCCCATTACAAGGAGTCCGAATCATGCATCATCTAAAAGACCTCGAATCCCTTAATCCCGATCTCACCCCTGACGTAATGGCCCAGGTCGATGAGGTTGTAAACCGGCTCAAGGGCAAGCCGGGATGTCTTATACCTGTGCTTGAGGCGTGCCAGGAGATCGTTGGATATTTGCCCGCAGAACTCCAGGAGTATCTAAGTAAAAGGCTCCATATTCCAGGGAGCACAATCTATGGCGTCGTAACCTTCTATTCCTTTTTTTCAATGGTACCCAAGGGCAGGCATGTCATAAAGGTCTGTCTTGGGACGGCCTGCTATGTCAGGGGAACAAAGCACATACTCAAGAGGATAGGGGAAGACTACAGCCTTGAGGTAGGCCAGACGAGTGAGGACAGGCGTTTTTCGCTTGAAGCTGTGCGGTGTCTGGGTGCCTGTGGTCTGGCTCCTACTGTCGTTGTCGACGGTGATACATATGGCGGAGTTCGTCCCGATAAGATAGGACATATTCTTGGTAAGTATGAATAAAATTATCGGCGTGGGTGTGAACCTATGAAACTGTCAGAGATCAGAGATGTATTGGAAGGGAGTGTCCTTGTAGGTGAGGATAAGCTGGATGTTGAGGTCACGGGTGGAGCCGCAAGTGATTTGATGAGTGACCTCCTTAGAAATCCCAAGGAGGGGGCACTGTTGCTGACAGGACTTACGAGCATCCAGGTCATACGAACGTCGGTCATTGCAGGAATTGGCGCCGTTGTCTTTGTTAGGGGCAAGCACCCCGATCCAGATATGGTGGCACAGGCCCGGGGGCATGGTCTGCCACTCTTATCGACTCCCCTCAACATGTATTCATCTTGTGGTCGGCTGTACAATAAGGGGCTCAAAAGTATTCGGTAGTATGTAACGGCTTACAGGCCTGCAATGCCTAATTTGAAAAAGAAATATGAGATAAAGGCAAAAGATTTTATTCGAGCGGGTGAGGGCGCCATTCAAACCCAGAGCACCCTCAAGTCCATAGGTTTTGAACCGGATATAGTGCGGCGTGCATCTGTCTGCGCCTATGAATCAGAGATGAATGTTGTAATGCATGGCGGCGATGGGACACTCTCTTTGACCGTGGATGGGACCTGGATCATTATCGAGGTAAGAGACAACGGTCCTGGTATCGAGGACATTGATCTGGCCCTTAAGGAGGGTTATTCAACGGCATCGACAGAGTACCGTGAAATGGGCTTTGGCGCGGGAATGGGCCTGCCGAACATCAAGAAGAATGCCGATTCTTTTGAGATCCATTCGGGGGAAGGGAAAGGTACCTATCTAAAGATGGCCTTCAGGGTGTCCGAAAATGGGGAGTGACATATTCAAGAACGGCACGCCCTTTCGTTATGTCCAAATCGATGAGGGGTTGTGCAATGGCTGTGTCCTCTGTATGAAGGCCTGCCCCACAAAGGCCATAAGGGTCAAGGATGGTAAGGTGGCCTGCATTGAAGGCGTCTGTATCGATTGTGGAGAATGCATCCGTGTCTGTCCAAGGGCCGCTATCAGGCCTATTACAACCAAGGCCTATGACTTCAAGGAGAGCCGATATTCTACCGTAAGTGCCTCAACGGTCCTTTATGTGCAGTTTGGCGAAGAAGTAATGCCCAATGAAGTCCTCCTGGCCCTCAGGAAGATGGGCTTCAGCTATGTCCACGACCAGGCATATACCAATGAGATGTTCAATGTCGCCATGGAACTATATATCAGAGAGAACCGCAATAAGGCAGGAACTCCATGGCCATTGATATCCCCTGTCTGTCCGGTAGTGGTCAGGCTTATCGCCTATCGTTTTCCTTCCCTCCTGGGACACCTTCCCCCATTGGCGAATCCCCGGGAGATTGTCGCCAGGGAGGCAAAGAAGAGATTATCCGTAAAATATGGCTGTAGGCCGGAGGAGATAAAGGTTTTGCATATCAGTCCCTGCCCGGCAAAGATGATCTGTATCGAGGAGCCGGTCCTTCAAGAACATTCATATTTGGACGGAACTATAGGGATCTGCGATATCTATGATACCCTCAGAAAACACATTCGCGAACTTGATGAAGATAAGGTATTGCATCATTCCGGAGGAGTCGGACTTGGGTGGGCTATGGCCGGTGGTGAGACGGCCGGGCTGGAGATAGAGGGCCTTGCGGTCTCAGGGCTACAGGAGACCATCCGTTACCTAGAAAAGATAGAGATGGGATTACTTCAGGATATTGATTACATGGAATTCAGGGTTTGCACCGAAGGATGCCTTGATGGTCCATTTACCGTGGCCGATAAGTATCAGGCAAAGCACCATCTGCAAAGGCTTGTCCGTATGTTCGGGGTGGAAAAGAGGGTCAAGTACGGCTATGTAAAGGGTCTTTACGAAAAGGGATGGTTTTTTACAGATAAAAAGGATGTAGAGTTGACGGGAAAGGCCCCTCGCTTCTCTATAGCCGAGGGCATTGAAAGGCAAAACAGGGTGGAAAAGATCCTGGAGACCCTGCCCCAAAAAGAGTGCGGGGTGTGCGGTTCTCCGGACTGTCGAACCTTTGCAGAGGATGTCGTTGACGGTAAGGCATCCTTGGAGAGCTGTTTTTATTTGTAGCTCCTGGAATGAATTGAATAACAGGAAAGCGAAAATGGAGTTTGGATATGAAGGTTGAGGAGGTGCAAGCCCTTTTTCATTTGGATGTGTCAGCCGGTCAAAAAGGGCTGGGTCGTGAGATAACGGGTGGTTACTGCGGTGACCTTTTGAGCGATGTTATGGCCAATGCCTTCCAGGGGGGCGTCTGGTTAACGATTCAATCTCATCAGAACATAGTGGCGGTTGCGGTCCTGAAGGAATTGGCATGCATCATACTCGTGAACGGCCACATCCCTGATGAGGAGACCAAGGGAAAGGCTGAAGATGAAGGCATTCCCATACTGCTTTCCCCTTTATCCGCCTATGATCTGGCCGGCAGGCTCTATGAGGCCGGAATTGGTAAGACAGAGGCGTGAGAAGCTTCAAGGCAGATTTACATATCCATACGTGCCTTTCCCCGTGTGGGGACCTGGACATGAGCCCAAAGGCCGTCGTGGAGAGGAGCGCGGGGAAGGGATTAGATATAATTGCCATATGTGACCATAATACGGCTGAAAACGTTGAGGCATGTATTAGGGTGGGCATGCAGCATGGCATAAGGGTATTGCCTGGCCTGGAGATCAATTCCAGAGAGGAGGCCCATACCCTGGCCATATTTGAAACTCCAAAACAGGCCCTCGCCATGCAGGATATTGTGTATCAACACCTTGATGGCGTAAACAGGCCCGAGTTGTTCGGTGACCAGGTAATCGCAAATGAATTTGATGAGGTAGAGGGCTTCAATGATCGCTTGCTTATAGGTGCAACAGGGATAGGTCTCCAGGAGATTGTGGGTGAGGTCCACAGACTGGGCGGCCTCAGCATTGCTTCCCATGTGGATAGGCCCAGTTTTAGCATATTGAGTCAATTGGGCTTCATCCCGCCAGATCTGGGTCTGGATGCCCTGGAGGTCTCGCACCCGGAAACTTGGGAGTCAATGGGTAATGATACCCCAGGAATAGGGGGGCTGCCAATCGTGACCTCTTCTGATGCCCATTTTCTCACGGATATTGGAAGGGTTTATACACTGTTTGTCCTGTATGCCCCTGACATAGAAGAGATCCGTAAGGCCCTGCATGGAGAATCCGGCAGAAAGGTGGGCCGTTGATTGCGGGAATTGTCCCTCCACATCCTCGACATCGCCGAAAATGGCATAAACGCCGGGGCGGACCTAATACGCCTGAGTGTAAGGGAGGACCAGGAGAACAACTGGCTGAGGATCTCTATCTCGGATAATGGTTATGGCATCCCTGAAGAGATGCTAAAACAGGTCTTGGATCCATTTTATACTACCCGAACAACCAGGCGCGTGGGTCTTGGATTGTCTCTGTTCCGGGAGACCAGCAGAAGGTGTGCGGGGGAATTTGACATCATATCCGGTGAGGGTAAGGGGACCCAGGTTGACGCGTCTTTTCGGCTGGATCATATCGACCTGCCCCCGATGGGTGACCTGGCCGGCACGATTACGACGCTCATTATGGGTAACCCTGGGGTGGATTTTGTTTATACGCATGAAAGACGAGGTGACGCGTTCCATCTGGACACGCGTGAGATTGCCAGGGAGCTTGACGGAGTTGAGATCAGCCATCCTCAAGTGATAAGGTACATTGCCGAGTCCATACGAGAGTCGCTAAACGATAATTAGCCTTGTTGGCCCCGGTCTGTCCGGGTCAGGTGTTATTATTTTTGGGTCCGCCACAAAAGAGTTGGTGATACTCTGAGGGTTCTAGGAGTCAAGGAGTCAAGGATTCGAGTGAAGTGCTTAAGAATTACAGAGAGCTGAAGGTCTGGCAAAAGTCCTATCAGCGTGGCCACGCAGGTGTTTAGGTTGAAGGCTGAAGTATTTTCAATGAATAAACCAAGACTGCTTCCCTTTCATTTAAGTCAAATGGTGGAAGATTGGGCTTGGATGATTTTGCATCATTTTTTCCTTCAGCCTTATACCTTCAGTCTATTCACCTGATTGGTTACTCTTTGGAAAACAAACGCTTGAACCCTTGACCACTTTCTCCCAATTGATTGGGAGAAGAATTTGATTTGTTTGATAAGGGAGGAAATCGCATGGCCAAATTGACTATTGATGATCTGAAAAAGATCAAGGAACGTGTCAAAAAGGATACGGTCCTGAGGGAGGGCGGAGCCACGGTAAAGATTACGGTCCACATGGGGACCTGTGGTATAGCCGCCGGGGCAAGGGAGGTCATGGATGCCCTCCTGCAGGAGATGGCCGAGACGGATCGGCAGGATATACGTGTGATCACCTCTGGCTGTATGGGTATGTGCAGCAGCGAACCAAACGTGACTGTCGAGATGCAGGGAAAGCCTCCTGTAGTCTATCAGCATATGGATGGGAAAAAGATGCGGCAGGTATTTAAGAGGCACATCCTTTCCGGAGAGGTCCAGACTGATTTTGCCTTGGCCAGGATTAAATAAGATGGAAGATAAGATGTTCATTGTTAATTGGGAAACTTCGCTATGCGGGAGTCAGAGAAATTAGGCTATGCCGTACCAGAAATCGAGGTCATTGACCCTCTCCGGGGGCAAGCCAAAGCCGGGCCCTCTGGACTCGGATTCTTTACTCATATGTTAATGTGCAAACAGAATTAGCAAGGTCTAAATCGGGGAGAGCATTCAATGAAGACATATAGAACTCATTTACTCCTTTGTGGCGGTACTGCATGTCATGCCTCGGGGAGCGGGGCGGTTATAGAGGCGCTGAAAAAAGAAGTCACAAAAAAGGGTCTGGACACGGAGGTCAGGGTAATAGAGACCGGGTGTAATGGTTTTTGCGCCCAGGGTCCTGTCATGGTGGTCCAGCCGGATGGCATATTTTATCAAAGGCTCAAGGTCGAGGATGTACCGGAGATTGTCGAAGAACATCTGCTCAAGGGCAGACCGGTCAAGCGTCTGTTTTACGTAGAACCGGCGTCCGCGGAGACTATTCCTGGCATCGGTGAAATCCCTTTCTTCTCCAGGCAGTTGCCAAGGGTACTGAGAAACAGGGGGGTGCTTGACCCAGAGGTAATCGATGAGTACATCTCCAGGGACGGATATCTTGGCGCCGGCAAGGCCCTGCTGGAGATGACATCCAAAGATATCGTCGAGGAGATGAAAAAATCAGGTCTGAGGGGTCGTGGTGGTGCGGGTTTCCCAACCGGCTTGAAGTGGGAATTCGCAGGCAGGTCCGACAGTGACATCAAGTATGTCCTGTGTAATGCAGATGAGGGAGACCCGGGCGCCTTTATGGACCGAAGCGTCCTGGAGGCAGACCCTCACGCAGTCCTTGAAGGTATGATCATCGCTGCAAAGGCCATTGGCGCCAGTCAGGGCTATATCTATTGCAGGGCAGAATACCCCCTGGCCCTTCACAGGCTGGATATCGCCATCCGCCAGGCACGGGAATATGGTCTCTTGGGCAAGGATATCCTCGGCAGTGGCTTTGATTTTGACCTTGAGGTCTACCAGGGTGCGGGGGCCTTTGTTTGTGGCGAGGAAACCGCCTTGATGCATTCTATAGAAGGGAAAAGGGGTATGCCGCGGCCCAGACCCCCATTCCCGGCCCAGCAAGGACTCTGGAAAAAGCCTAGTGTCTTGAACAACGTGGAGACCCTGGCAAACGTCGCCCAGATTATTCTGAATGGTGCCGAATGGTATGCCGGTGTCGGAACGGCGGGCAGCAAGGGGACAAAGGTCTTTGCCTTGAGCGGTGCGGTCAACAACATAGGTCTTGTTGAGGTCCCCATGGGCACCAGCCTGAAGGATATTATATATGAGATAGGAGGGGGCATCCCCGACAACAAGAAATTTAAGGCCGTGCAGTTGGGGGGGCCATCCGGGGGCTGTGTTCCCGGTCATTTGCTTGACACCCCCACCGATTATGAGGCCATTGCCAAGGTGGGCGCAATCATGGGCTCCGGTGGCATGATCGTCATGGACGAAACAACGTGCATGGTCGATATGGCCCGGTTTTTCATGGAGTTTTGCCAGGAGGAATCATGCGGGAAATGTACCCCCTGCCGTGAGGGTACCAGACGAATGCTGGAGATACTGGAGCGGATCACACAGGGGAAGGGAGAACTAAAGGACCTTGATGAGCTTGTGGAATTGTCACAGTTTATCAAGGATTCGGCCCTTTGTGGGCTGGGCCAAACCGCCCCTAACCCTATTCTTTCCACCCTCAGGTACTTTCGACACGCGTATGAGGACCATATCCTTCAAAAACATTGCTCCGCCGGTGTATGTGCTGATCTGGTCAAGGCCAAGTGCATAAATACATGTCCCCTGGGACAGGATGTGCCGGGGTATCTTTCCCTGGTGGGCGAAGGTAGATATGAGGACGCCATTTCTCTGATCTACCAGACAAACCCCCTGCCCGGTGTCTGCGGGCGTGTATGTCCCCATCCGTGTATGGATATGTGTCTGCGAAGGGACACGGATGAGGCCCTTGCCATACGTCAAATCAAACGATTTGCGGCAGATATGGCCAGAGAAAAGGGCATCACCGTAAATGTAAGAAAGGCTGCCCCGAAAAGTCAGAAGGTGGCGATTGTCGGTGGTGGACCAGGTGGTCTGGCGGCGGCCTATTACCTGGCACTCATGGGTTATGAACCGACCATATTGGAGGACCTCCCCAAGTTAGGGGGGATGCTCCGCTATGGGATACCTGCATACCGTCTGCCCAGGGATATTCTGGATCAGGAGATAGATTTTATCCTCAAGACGGGTGTTGAGGCCAAGACCGGCACAAGGGTGGGAAAGGATATCGGCTTCGGTGAACTCAGAAAAGATTATGATGCCATTTTTGTTGGGGTGGGCGCACACAGGAACCTGTCACTCCGTATCCCCGGAGAAGATCTACTGGGCGTAAAGGGAGGTGCAGAATTTTTGAGGGAAGTGGAACTCGGGCCTGCTCCAGGGGTGGGAGAAAGAGTGGCGGTTATCGGCGGGGGCAATGTGGCCATCGATGTGGCCAGGACATGTCGTCGGATGGGCTCGGAAGTGACCATTCTCTACAGGCGTGAAAGAAAAGACATGCCTGCATATGAAGAGGAGATCGAAGATGCCCTGGTAGAGGGCATTGATCTGAGGGTTCTTGTCGCGCCAAGATCTATTACACAGAAAGATGGGAAACTCTTGTTTGATCTTGACGAGTGCGACCTCGGGGAATTCGATCTCAGTGGTCGACGGAGGCCTGTCCCGAAGGAGGGAAGTACCATCAGCGAAGAATATGATACCATCTTTTCTGCCATCGGACAGAGCCCCGACCTCTCTTTTGTCTCTTCCTTGAGTACCGAACGGGACAGAATCACCGTTGACCGGCTGTCCCTGGCCACGAATATACCAGGGGTGTTTGCCGGGGGAGACGCTGTGACGGGTCCCGCGCGAGTGGTAGATGCACTTGCAGGTGGGAAAAAGGCCGCTATGTCTATTGACAAATATCTGGCAAACAAAAGGGGAGATGCCCCTTCCTCAGTACACCTTGAAGACCTAAACGTGACCATGATACTTCCTGCTGAAATTATCCAACAGGCAAGGGCCATAATGCCCAAACTGGCCCCGGAAGAACGGGCAAAGAATTTTGCAGAGGTTGAGTTAGGCTTTGATGAAGAAACCGCCCGTAAAGAATGCTCCCGATGTCTGAGGTGTGACGTCAAACTTGAGTAGGATGAGTAGGGGACGTCCGTGAAATATTAACATTCTTCCCCAGATTAAAAATAAATGGAGTGCTAATAACCAAGCCCCTCTAGACCCGGATTCTTTTCTCTGCAATTAGGAAATGGAGGTGCCGCCATGAATGCTAATGATTTGAAGGTGAAGATCCTGGGTATTTTGGGTACGCCAATAAAGAAGGGCAACTGCCAATATTTTCTTGAACAGGCCCTCGGGGCGGCTGAGGAACAGGGGCCCGTCCAAACCGAGCTTGTTCATCTCAGGGATTACCGAATAGAGTATTGCATTGGCTGTGATGGATGTCTACGGAGGGTACACAAGCTTCAGAAAAAGGTCGGCTTTGATGTCATTCCTGTACCTATTGAGGGTTATAACTGTACTATCAAAGACGATATGGAAATACTTCATGAAAAGATGCTCGAAGCTGACGGCATTATCCTTGCTGCCCCAGTATACATCGGTAGTATACCCGGACAGGTGAAGACCTTTATTGATCGCTGCCGCACCTTCGTCCACGACTACCGCCTCCGTGGCAAGGTTGCAGCACCGCTCACCGTAGCTTTCTTTCGGAACGCTGGAGAAGATACTAGTCTTCAAGTGATGGCGCTCTCATTAATGGCAATCGGCCTAAGCCTTGTCTCCTATGGCGCATCCGCGGTCTCCACCAGGGAAGGCACCGGTATACCGATACGTGAGACTAGATTTGCCGTCAAGGAGGACATTTTGGGCATGTTCGCTGTCAAGGGCGTCGGCAGTCAGGTGGCACAGGCTGCTTTGAAGATGAAAGCGGGCCAGCTCGCGCTGGAAGAAGCTGGCCTAGAAATCAAATCCAAAGGTTGGTTTGCCTCTCCCGGTCAATAGTCAGGATAACGCATAAACATATAAGGAGGGAAGAGCATGGAGGCTGAGGAAATCTTTAAATTTTTTCAGAAACACATGGGTTACACTGATGAGGAGATGCAGACCTTCAAATCCGATCCTTTTAAGGTCAAGGTGGTGACGGAGACCCCGGAGTTTGTGACGTGCAGAGTTGTGGCCGAAGTGATTGAGTCCCATGGATGTCATTGCCAGCATAAAGTGGGAGACAAGTTTGTAATGACGCCAGGAGGCCAACTCATTTCCGACGAATGTCCAAAAGGAATGTGCGTATACGCCCTGGCAGAAATCGGTCGAGTCTTACCTGCAATTTCTGAGAGGCTGGTGGGTAAGACCGATCCGAATTTCGAGCGTTATGATATTATTCATTGCATTGACGTGGGTCTTGACAAAGGGGGATGGGGAAAGATCCTTATGAAGGTATATGTGGAGGAAGCCGCCTGAAAAGGGCCACCACAACAAAATACCTCCTGAAAGCTTGCATTAAAGGGGCAGATGCGCTGTCTTTCTGCCCCTTCAGGAACTTGAAATGTCGTTCACCTATTCGGTAGGCATATGCCCTTTTGCAGGATGTCTTTTTCCTCCCTTTCTCTTCATCCGGGACTGCCGGACTTCGGCTTTGAGTTGCTGAAAGCGTTCAAGTCCCAGCATTTCACGCACTTGAACAAGAAATCTAAACCTCTCAGTGGCAAGATTAGATTGCGCTTCCTGCACCTTACTGAAACGGTCCATGCAGGCAGTGGCGTTAAATTTGCTGCTATCGAGGAGCTGCTCCAATTCAAGCCGTTCCTTTTTTACCTGGCTGTGAAGATCAATCATCTGTTGCTGGTGTTGCAGATACATGGTATCAAGTTTGTCTTTTTCCGCCTGGGTTAGAGCGAGCTTACTCGCCACTTCAGGCCTTTCCCACCATTTTCCGTGAGGGACTCCCATATTTTCCTTTCCAGGGCCTGGTTTTCCCCAGCCAAAACCGTGATCTCCTGCCATGCTGATACCGGGCAAAGCAAACATAATGAGCAAGGCCAGCAAAGTTAATTTTTTCATGACATCCTCCTTTTATAATGGTTTATGACCAAAAAAATGCAACCAGTTCTATACGGAATTGGACTCTTCCCCCAGAGGAACGACAAAATCCAGAAACTCCTCATCAAAATAGCTGTAGGTAGGGGCGGCAATATCCAAGTAGTATTCCGGCAGGGCGGATTCTCCCAATATGTCATCCATCAGATACAAATCCACTTCCATCTCAGGGGATAATCCGGGAGTAATATGTTTTGAAGAACCAGTAAATGATCTCAGGCTCCACAGGCAGGCAATAATCACAACCACAGAAAATCCGGCAGCTAAAACCGATCGGTTGAAAATAAAATGCCTGGATTCCCGAAAGGGAAGTGCCGGCTTTTGTTGCGGCAGGGGGGTAAAATCTCTTGCCATTTTACCTAGACGTTCAAGTTCGGTCATGAGGGCCTTCTTTTTCTCTTGGCACACCAAACAGGCCAGGAGGTGGCTTTTTATCTCTTCGGGTAGATCAGGTTCTTCCACCAGGGAAAAAAGAATCTCATCTTCATTTAGATGGTTGCTCTTGTCTTTCATGATAAACTCCCTGTAAGAAGTGACCGGAGTTCTGGGTGCCGTCTGAATTTTTTCAGGGCCCTGTACAAATGAGTTTTGACAGTGCTCTCGCTATTTCTCAACGCCTCGGCAATTTCCCTGATCCCCAACTGATCCACAAATCTCAGCATAAACACTTCTCGTTCCCGCCCTGACAGTCTGTCTGTGAATTGACGGAACAGCAATTGGAATTCTTTCTGTATCA
Source organism: uncultured Desulfobacteraceae bacterium (assembly GCA_964473615.1). Taxonomy (GTDB): domain Bacteria; phylum Desulfobacterota; class DSM-4660; order Desulfatiglandales; family Desulfatiglandaceae; genus CAYYPQ01. The sequence continues at coordinate 7,076 of CAYYPQ010000012.1, read as the reverse complement.
TGTTATCCAGAGGGTTGTTGTGGTTGTCTGTTAGGGCTTGGGCAGAAGCATCCAATTCTGGCTGGGTGCTGAAAAAAGACAGTATTCTTTTTTTTCGATGAAAATCCCTGACTCGGTTTAAGGCAATGCGGAACAACCACGGCCTTATCCGGCGTGTATCCCTCAAACTAGGCAGGCTTTTTGACATCTGCATGAAGATCTCCTGGGTTAAATCCTCCGCGTCCATCTGTGAGTTTGTCCGGTAATATACCATACGGAAAATGTCCTTATGGAAATGTTCCACCAACTGTCCAAGCGAGGCCCTATTACCGGCCTTTGCTTTTTCTACAAGCTCTGTGACCTTATAATCGCTATCTGCCATCGGAATTGGATTACGTTCCCTTCCATAACTCAGACAACTTATATGTCTGGTTGTAGCTCTGCGAGCAAGGGTCTCACCAAAAAACGTCTACACCGTACCACTGAGTTTCTATCATAGACTAATCCTCCTTTCATATCATTTTATTATATATGACGAATGCGGCCGCCGTTTGGTCTACAAAAAAGCCTTTTTGTTCACCCAGGTCAGATCTTCATAAAGCAAGACCGGGGACTTGTTGCTGCAAGTGCCCTAAGACAGCGGTCGTGTCTGACATATCACAGGTTCGACTTTTTGGACTGCGTATCTTTTAAAACTTCCGTTAGTCGTTTTGGAACCGACGTCTCTATTTCTAGGAAGCTAGAGAAGACTTTTGATGGCAATCTTGTGGATTGGCACTCCGAGCGGACAGCTGCACTTGATTTCGCATTCCAGGCAAGTCGAGATGCCGAGAGCCTTGGCCTGTGCCTTCCGGTCTAGGGCATCTCTGGGATCAAAATGGAGCTGGGCAAGCTTTACAAACGTCAGCGGCCCCCCAAAACCCTTGCTCCCGAGCGAGAAAGATGGACACTCGGACATACAGGCGAGGCATTCTACGCACCCGGCAAGTTTCTCGTAAGGAGACGGAACTTGAAACACGGATGCAAGTTCTTTGTCCTTTGACCAGGTGAGATGCAGTTGATGAAGCCTAAGAAAGCGCGTCAGCGCTCGTCTATCGACGACAAGATCGCGGATCACGGGGAAATGGTTCAGGGGGCTCAGTTCCATGCCATCCTCCACCCTGGTCATGCATGCCAGACGAGCCTTACCATTGATTATCATGGTACATAGGCCACACCCTTTGAACCGGCAGCCATATTGGAAGGCCAGAGTGGAATCGAGATTCTCATAGATATACCCTAACGCTCCAAGCACGGTTTCCCCGCTTTCCAGGCTTATGTCATATGTTTCGCACCTCGGAGCGGTCTCTTGCAGAGCTTCATGGCGAGCCACCCGGATTTTCAATGCTGGTCCTCCCGCACAAAACCACCCAAACGTTTCTTGAGTATCCGCCTCAACAAACCACCCGGAAGATTGCTGACAAAAAAACCCTGAATCCTGGCGGGGACCTGTTCCATCAGGCCCGGGGATTCTATGTCCCTCCATGCGTGCTCGATCGGGTCGGTATGCAGGGCAAATTCCTCGCCGTCTTTCTTCACCACGATCGTTTTCAGCCAGCGCGCGTCATCTCTTTTGGGATAGTCTGTCCTGACATGACTCCCGCGGCTTTCCCTGCGTTCCAGCGCGCAACGTGTGATGATTCTGGCCAGTACAATCATCTTTTGAAGCTGAAGAAAATCAATCCAGTCCGTATTATAGTCCTGGCGGCTCGGAATGCTAACGTTCTTCATGTCATCGTCCAGGCAAGCTAGTTCCCTGAGCGCTTCCTCCAGAGATACTCCATTTCGCACGGGCCCGACTTTCTCATACATGAGTTTTTGAAGACGGCATTTGAGTTCAACAGGACGAAACGCGCCCGTCTTTCCCATCGCCCATCTTCTGCTCTCAACAATTTTGCCAACTTTCTTTGTGTCAACATAGGGCTGGCTCATGTTCATGACCTTTTCCACGGCGGACTCGGCGACAATCTTGGCAAAAACAAAAAGCTCCGTCAGGGAAACCGAGCCCAGGCGATCGGAACCGAAAAGCCCTCCCTGCACCTGTCCTATGGCATAGAGATTCCTGACAGTCGATTGGCACTGTTCGTCAACCTTGATGCCGCCCGGATGATAGTGGAAGGAGGCGACGACCTCCCAGGGCTTTTCGCAGCCTGCCTCCCTTTCTCCATAGGCGAAACGAACCACATCAAGCGCGCTTTTACGGGAGAGGGACAGGACCTTTCGATAGATGGGACCCAACCGCTCCCTGTTTTTAGACAGGTCCAAAAAGACGCCTCCGTGTGGTCCTACCTTATTCGAGCTTATGGTCTTCGCCATCGCCGCCGCAACCTGCCCCCGGGTCTTCTTTCCGGGATTCTTTATTATTTCTTTGCCGTCGCGGTCCAGCAGGCGCCCAAAATAACCGGCGGAAGCCGGTTCTCCGCAGAGAACCCCGATCAAACTCTCAGGATGGGAAATCCCAAAAATGAATTGGGCCTGCTCCATATCCCTGAGGTCGGCCCCGGCCTCCAAAGCCAGTACGAAGCCATCCCCGGTATTTGATCTCATGTTCGAAGTGAAGGGAGCGAAGAGTGCTCCACAACCACCGGAAGCGATAATAACACTCTTTGCAGACCATGCCAGAAACTCTCCCGAATAAAGATCTATTCCCAGGGCGCCAACCACTCCGTCCTGTCCTGTGATAAGATCGGTTATAAGATATTCCTCGTTAACTTCTACATCTGAACCGTACAGGGCACCCCGTAACGCATTCCCTATTTGATTTCCTTCGGTGAGAGTGACCAATGACCTCGCTACACTATGTCCCCCCAGAGGGAATGGAATCGGAACCCGGCGGCCTTCCCTGTCACGCCGGAATACCATTCCGAATTCCTCGAGTACCTCTACGGCCTCTCCGGAACGCTCCACCAGGAGACTGACGAGAGAAGGATCGTTGAGGTATTCCCCACAGAGAACGAGGTCACGGATGAACTTCTGTGGATTGTCGGCGGCGTTTATTATGCCGTTGGCCATGATCCCGCTCGCTATACAGGTATCGCCCCTGCCGACGGGATCATTGGAAACAAGAGCCACTTTGGCTCCTGCGCGAGCGGACAGCACGGCCGCGGTGACGCCTGCGCCTCCACCGCCAACCACCAGAATGTCGCATTCCTTTAAGGTAAGCATGCTATTTCATATTGGCTAATTTTTGATTGCGAATTTACGCCACCTTCATAGATATTGCACCTTTGACCATAATTGCTGCAGATGTCAAAAAACATAATGCCTCTACCAAAACCACTGGTGCAAATGTCATCGCTCCATCAGTTATTCCCCTTAATATTAATCCAATAGGTATAATGAATGAAAGTATAGTGAAAAAAGAGCACCTTTTTTTCCATTTTTCATCTAAAACAATAACTACTCCGCCCACAATAATATTTAGTCGTCCTGAAGTCATTTCTTATCTACTTTCTAATGGTGCTACTCGCGTTTGGCCTTATATCTTTTACCTATGTTCCATGCCCCGGCTACCTGTTCCCCGAGGCTCCAATAGGAGGTGTCCTGTGGTGAGAGTATAAGGGGCTTCATTTTTCTAAAATCCAATTTACCATCAGTCAGAAATCTCTCTTCTGTGTAGGTTCCAATGATTTCACCTATGAAGATCTCATTCAAAGTGCTCTCCACGATTTCCACCAGCTTACATTCCATGTTTAAAGGACAGTCTTTGATCATCGGCGCTGTTTTCAGCTCCCCATAGAAAAGGTCAAAGATCTCCGATTTATCGGTTTTTTTACCCGATACAATTCCGCAATAATCAGTCACCTCCACCATATCCTCCGAAGGCAGGCAAACGCTGAAGGTTTTATTCTCTTTAATTCCAGGATTGGTGTAATGGCCTTTCCCTAAGGAAAGGGCAACTCTTGGTGGGTTATAGCTGGCCATGGTAAACCATGCTACGGCCAAAAAATTCGGCTTGCCGTCCACATGGGCTCCCACAAGGGAAACAGGCATGGGGTACGCGGGGATAGTTGGTCCCAAGTTGATCTTATCCATTTGATATAACCTCCATTTTTTTGACAGGATAACGGGATTTCCAGGATTTGTCATTGAATTATTTCTACCGTAACTTTTTAAAAAAAACTGCTCTGGCAGTGACCGCATCTGTCAAAACCATCATGTATGATGCAGAAGAGAACGAGTTGCGGAGTAACTTTTAAAAAGGAAAGCCAGAGTTTGAAAGTCTGTGTATGTCCGTGTGGGTCTGTGGCTGAAGCCAGGGAAATCATTTGACATAATCCCTTTTAAGGATTAAAAAAACTCATACTGCGAACCTGGAAGCGTTGGAGAATGTAAAGAAGATGGATGTATTGTTATTGGGGGTTAGGGAGTTTTGGCATTCTGACAGATTGAGTTGTCCACTTATTGAAGGACGTACCCAACTTTCCACGTACGCCAATTCGCCCGAGGCGGACAGGCTCTAGAGATTCGCTAAAATCGGCGCTCGCGAAGGGTAAGCAACCTTGAAATATTTGGGAAAAGGGGGATATCCTATCTGTGCCAATGAGGTCGTTCACTCATCCATCTGCTTACCGTCTTCTGTAACCAGGCTTCAAGTTCCTTGACGATGTAAAATCGCGGAAACAGGAGGTTATCATCCTCTGCAATCATTCCTTCCTCGCTGGCTATTGCTGCAAGTCTCGTGTGGGGATAAATTCTGATCCCTATAGTCACCTTTAGCGCATTCAACCTAAGAGAATCAGCGAATGACAGGCTCTCTTCCACGGATGTTTTGGTTTCATCAGGCCCTCCCAGGAGCAAAAAGCCCATTTGGGAAATACCGTTGCCGGCAAGCATTCTGCTGGTCCTCCGAATGTGGCTCAGATTGAACCGCTTATTCATTCCTTTCAGTATCCTTTTGCAGCCGCTTTCGAAACCGAGGCTGGCTTCTTTACACCCGGCCTTCGCCATCATTCTCACCAGCTTCTCGTCCACATTTCCGGGATAAAGGATGCAACGCCAGCTTATCTTCAAGCCGGCGTCTATTATCTGGGAGCAAAGGGTCAGTGCATAAGAGGGCGGAAGATTGAAAGTATTGTCCACGAAGTGAAACCGGCTGATTCCAGCCTCCACCCATCGCGCGAGCCACTGGACAATAACTTGGGGAGAGCGCTTCCGAACAAGGCAACCCTCGATGGTCTCCGTGGAGCAATAGCCGCATTTCATCGGACACCCCCTTCGGGTCTGAACGGGTAACCAGAAATCCTCCCCTTCATATATGAAAGTGGGAAGTTGAAGAGGATCGGGAAGGAGGAACGAATCCAGGTTTCTTGTAAATCTTCTGGCACCCTGAAGGCCACGACCACGTAAGTAGAGGTTGGGCAGGCCTGAAAGCGGGCGATTTTGTTCGATATGCTCAAGCAAGACAGGGAAAGAATCTTCACCCTCACCCTGGATGCCAATATCCGCACCCAGATATTCCAAGGCACTTTCAGGAAATATGCTGTAGCCTGCCCCGCCAAGCACAATGGGAGCCTTGGAAAATGACCTGCAAGCCGCCACCAATTCTCTGGCCTGATCCAGAAAAACTTTCGGGCTTTCCATATTCTGGTCATCAATATTTCTCACGGAGATACCAATGATATCCGGCTGAAATACTCCTATGGCCTCTTTTATGATTGCCGTCGTATCGTTTTCCCCCATGAGATCTACCATTTTCACTTCATGTCCTGCCCTTTGCGCGGCTGCAGCCACACAGGCCAATCCAAGGGGCGGGGTGAGCAGATTGATCTGTTCTTTGTTAGCAGACACCATGAGCGCTCTCATGGTCTTTTCCTCCATAAAAGATCAACTCTGATCTCATTCAGGGTATAAGGCTTGGGCCATCGGTCAGGGCATATCCCCCTACAGAATATTTATACAACGAAGAGGCCGGGAATGCAACCACGCCGGGCGACAGTAAGGGCAAGGGGGTCAATGGCGAGAAGGGGAGGGCGTCGGCCGCTTCGGCCTAACTAATCCCTGGTAAACCCCCGGCTATGCCGGAGGTCGCTGACTTTTAAAAAGGAAAGCCAGTGTGTCGAGGGGGACGTCCATGAAATAACAACTTGACGGTTTCATATTTTCTCTGATAACCTTCTCTTATGCCTCGTCAAGCCCGAATAGATGCTCCAGGAGCTCTGCACCATATCATGGTGAGGGGGATTGAGCGGAGAGAGATATTCAGAGACAATAAAGACAAGGATAATTTTGTCGAACGTTTTGGTGATATCCTTAGAGACACCTGCACATCTTGCTACGCGTGGTCTTTACTCTCAAATCATGCTCACCTCCTCCTTAGAACCGGGCGCTATCCAATAGCCACTGTGATGCGGAGACTCCTAACAGGTTATGCGGTCACTTTTAACCGTCGTTACCGCCGCCACGGGCAGCTTTTCCAAAATAGATACAAATCAATATTGTGCCAGAAAGATCCGTATCTTTTGGAACTGGTACGTTACATCCATCTCAATCCTTTAAGGGCAAATATAGTTGAAAATTATTCAAGCCTGGGCAAATACAAGTATTGCGGTCATGGTTTTATTCTTGGGAACAAAAGAAATGATTGGCAGGATGTTGATTATGTGCTCGGATTTTTCAATAGAAAAATAAGAATTGCCCAGGGACGATATAAGGAATATGTATCTGAAGGAATTAAAAAAGGCCGACGGCCCGACCTGGTAGGGGGAGGTTTTATCAGGAGCCTGGGAGGGTGGTCTGAGGCTCGAAAACTTGGCAAAGGTGAAGGGCGGCATAAAGGAGATGAGCGAATTCTTGGGGACAGTCAGTTTGTTTTAAATGTGCTTAAGGACTCGGAGGAGAGATTTGAGAGGAAATATGAATTAAAAGCAAAAGGTTATGATATTGATGCCTTGGCCGAACGCGTCGAAGGGATATTTGGTATGGAACCGGGAGACATATATTCTCCTGGTAAATATAAAAGACTGATAAAACCGAGAAGTGTGTTTTGTTACTGGGCCGTTCGTGAACTGGGCGAAACGGCGACTTCGTTGGCAAAAGGATTAGGCCTTACGCAAGCT
>CAYYPQ010000011.1:11638-73250 GCA_964473615.1 uncultured Desulfobacteraceae bacterium | reverse complement strand
CGGGATTCTCCCTTGTTTGGTACATGAGAACACATGGCGGCGATCCATTCGAGGGCGTCGAAGATCTTCTCCTCTTTCCTATCCTTAGATTTATATATGACTTTTGACTCTTGGGGGACGTAAGTCATTCCCTGGCCCAGACCGATCACCATTCCCCTATAACCTAAAACATGGGGGGCCCGGCATACTCCATCGCCTAAACTTGCTGCTGTGAATTGAGTCGCACCAGGGCGGGCTCTCTTGGGAAAAGGATGCTCGGATAATATATAAGAATAATTTGCAATGAATCGACTCAATCAGATTTACAAATATCCATACCATGTATGAACCGCCCAAAACTAAATATCTGGAAAAAACTTCATTTGGACATTTACTCAAGTTTTGGCCTTTCTTAATGATAAAGGGGCAATCTGCTGAGTTGTCAAAGTGAAAAACACTCTAATCTATATAGCCTAAAGATCGCAATTGATCTTCGATCTCCTTGTTGAGAGAAAATGTTGGTGCTGAGGGCCTGTATATGTTTCGCTTTTCTGCCAGTTGGCTTAATTCCGATATGAAAGGGGATTCAAGAGCCAAGTTTCGGGTCTGAAGCGGGTCATTTCCCATATGGTAAATTTCCACTCCTCCCCTGAGGTCACGCAAGTACCAGTATTCTCCACGAATCACAGCAATACAGAAGGGTTCATTTGGTGGGTGGCGTAAGTTAACCCGTCGTCCGAAAATCCAAGTGTGATAGTGTTCCATAGCGTAGATAGTACGAGAGGGAGTAACTGCCTTGCCACAAATGTCCGCAGCAAATGAGTTGCCATCAAGTTTTGGGGGGATGGGAAAACCGCATAGGTCTAGGACAGTGGGCATTATGTCCACCAGGGAAATAGGGGTATTGGAAATGCAGGGACGAATACCCGGGCCATTTATCAGAATCGGGATGTGAATTACGTCTTGATGGAGCCTCCCTCCATGGTGAATGCGTCCTCGGGCAGGATCAAAGCCTTCACCGTGATCGGATATGAATATAATTAACGTTGATTCGCGTAGCCCCCGGTTATCAAGAGCGGTCAGAAAACGACAAAACCCTTCATCTACCCGGCGCACTTCTTCCTGGTAAAGGGCCTTAAGCCTCTCCCAGTCCTCCGGGGGACAGGCCCTAATCCCTTGAAGACAGTCTTGATTGTAGTTTTCACCTTTGTCCAGATAAGTGGGAAGGCGATTTACAGCCCAGGGGTGTACTTTGAAATAGTCGTGGACAATGAAGGTGTGCAAAAAAAGGAAGAAACCCTGATTGACGTTTTTCCATCCCTTAATAAATTCTATTCCTCTGTCAAATAGTCTGAGCCCTCTCGGTTTATTTATTTTGCCATTCCGAGGAACGGGAGGCATTTGCCAGGATACCTCAGGGTTGACCCAATCATTGTAATAGTCAAAGCCCTCGGAAAATCCATAGAATCGGGAAAGCCAGCCTCCATCGGTGAAGGCGACAGTATAGAATCCGGCCTGCTTCAGTAGTCTGGCCAAGGTTGGGATGCTTGAAGAGAGCTTCAGGCGTTTATGAACAGCCCCATGGCGGTCGGGATAGAGTCCCGTAAATAGTGAGCCATGGGCTGGGAGGGTCCAAGATGCAGACGAATAAGCTCGAGCAAATACTGCCGACTGCTTTGCAAAAAGATCCAACGTAGGGAGATCGGGAGCCTGAGGATTGAATGCCTTCAGGGATGAACTGTTCAGTGTATCAATTGAGACGATCACAATGTTTTTTGGCCGCTTTTGGCAGGCAGTGATGTGGATAATAATCAATCCGATTGAAAGTATCAATGCCGAGCGACAGAATCTAGACCTTGCTTGAAATAATTGAATCATAAAGATACTCACCCCATTTGATTATTATTTTTCTCTTATTGGTAATGCCTATTCTATATCAATAGTCCCATAAAAAAACCCGAGCCACCCAACCAACTCACTGGGCAATTCAGCTATCTTAAATTAATAGGACCTGCGACCTTATTTGAAAATAATATCCAATAGAAAGCTTTTTGTGCATGCTTAGTTATACTAAGCGATCTTGTCGGATATAGCCTTGACCCCAGCTCGATACTTGCATGATTAACTCTTGGTCAATACAAGTAAAGAAATGACAAGGTGCGAACGGGAGAAATCAGCCAGCATCATTTCCACCGGTAGTAGCTCACTAAGTACTTCTTATCACTTCTCAACCTCAAAGTGAACGAGGGTATTAGTGTGAGATCATGTCTGTAATATTCTCTCCACCCTTTATGACGATTTTAACGTATTTGCCTCATTGGCCTTTTTGGCCTAGGTCGGACCAAGGCAACAGATTGTAATGGTTTGAGAAGCCCTAAAAAAGGAGCCCCAAATGGGGCTTAGAACCACTTTTTTGACCCCGAAATGAGCCTTTTAAGGTTGGTAAAGAGGTCACGTATGGCCCGGGTAAATGCCACAGAGGCGATGTTTACCTCGTCTTCAATTTGGTTGGCGGACGCGCTACAAACCTTGAATGGGAAGCTGCACCTTCGGGATCAAGGTAGTCAGCCATATAGCTGCTCATCGGTTGCATGGACTTTTGGATATCGCCTATAGATCACAGCCTCACCCAATCCTTTGATAAGAATATTACATGCAATGAATCGAATCAATCAAAATTAGAGATATCCATTTAGTATTTGAAACTAAAGCCTTTTTGAGACATTCTCAATAAATCACAACCTTGAGAGCCAAAAGACGGAATACAATATATGGTATCCGCTCTGTTTTCTCTGAATCAGCGGTATCAATTGTAGTCCGAACAGATCTTTTGATATTTTAAGTTAAAAAATACTATTGCTATGTCTGATTATGACGGAATTCAAGGATCATGCAAGAATTGTACTTATTGGGTTGATGATATCTCAAGTTCTGGTCATGTTTGAATATTCTCAATGTATCTGTAGTTGAAAAAATGGCAACTTAATGGTAAATCCCTAAAAAATATATCAGCAAAGCGGATTGCACTATATTGGATCCGCTTTTTTTTGAGATTCAGCGTCTAAGATTGTTCAAAGACTGAAGATCACTTTTTTCTGAGTTGGAGAATAAATAATTTCAGAAGATTCATTTATGAAAATCTTTTTGGTATACGTTCGAGACGAAGACTACTATCAATTTTTGCCGGAAGAACTCGGTGGATCAAGGCCAGGTGACGACCGCGTTAAGGTAATGGCCTTTCCACCGCTCGGGATCGAAACTCTGGCACCGGTGGTGCGTCAGCATGCTCACGAGGTGCGGATGTTCGACACCTGTCACCCCGAAATGAAGGGGGAAAATATAGCACGGGCGGTCAGAGCGGAACGACCAGATGTAATTGCATTGTCATTTCTTTCCACCACTACCTATGCGGCAACTAAAGATATTGCAGAGCGTCTCAAGTCTGCAGCACCGGACATCCCGATTATCCTGGGAGGCGTTTTTGCCTCGATGAACGCCGCGCAAATTTTAAAAGACTGCCCCTATGCAGACTGTATAGGAGTCGGAGAAGGCGAGGAGCTTCTACCAGAATATCTGGAGAATATTAATGAGCCCAGCAAAGTGGCAGGCCTGGTTTGGAGGGACGGAGACAGGATCGTTTCCAATCCACCTCGTCCGATTATCCGGAACCTGGATCAGTTTCCATACCCGGACCGGGACAGCCTGCCGATTGATTATATCGAGTCATTGCCGCTTGACGTTCCCGCTGTGCTCTCTCTGGACAGATTCTGCACGATTCAGACTTCACGAGGCTGCCCTTACGGCTGCATTTACTGTGATATTCCTTCTCTGTCAAATGGTAAATGGCGCCATCGCTCAGCCGAGCATGTCCTGGGAGAGATGCAGAAACTCAACGATACGGGCTACCGCTCAATCTATCTCACGGATGATCATTTTCTGCTCAAGCGTGAGCGAATCAACGAAATTTGTAACGGCATAATCAAGCGGCGTCTTAAATTCCGCTGGGGCTGTGAAGGAAGAGTCGATTCTGTTGGCGTTGACCAACTACCCATCATGACCAAGGCAAACTGCACCTTCCTGGCATATGGAGTAGAAGCGGGCACCCAAAAGGTTCTGAATCGGCTGAATAAAAGCCAAACTTTAGATCAGATCGAGTATGCGGTAAACGAGGCTAAACGCCAGGGGATTGAAAGAACTCATGGTTTTTTTCTGATTGGTTCTCCCAGGGAAACCAAAAAGGATATCATGGAAAGCTTTCGGTTTGCAGCGCGGTTGAAGCTGGATACTTTCGGTTTTAATCGCCTATGCGTTTACCGGGGTACACCCTTGTGGCAGGAATATATCGAACGCGGGATCATTGATGATGAGCGCGATTGGTTTAAGTGGTTTAAATGTTCCGATATCGATCCGACCATTCTTCCCAGCGAAGTGGTAAACCGTTTGCGAATGAAGGGATATGCATTGCTGTTTTTCCTAAGAATCTTCGGACGTCCGATTCAAACCTACAGGCTGTTACGTACCTTTGGCCGATATATGAAGGCATCCGATATTTTTAAATTGCTTTCAAGTCCTTTTCGTCGGCGTACACTTTCACGTCAACCCGAACTTCCGGCTAAAATGATCAACAAAGGCATGAATGAAGGCAGCAATTAGAAATGGTGCCTCCGTTAAATAATTTTAGACATATGTTTATCCACAATAAAACATACAAGGCAAACATCCAGATAGCTTCAACATACATGCATTGAATCGAATCAATCAGGTTTACTGATATCCATTTAATATTTGTACCTTCTCAGATTTGAAGCTCAAAGCCATCAGAGAAAAAAGGGGGGAGTGATGCATTCATTAAAAGAAATTGACATCGGAGGGCATAAAATCGTTGCCAAAGTTTTCAATATGGATAAAACCGGAATACCTGTCATTTTCATGCATGGCGTAACGGCTACGATTGACTTCTGGGAACCAGTCCAAACACCTATATTTAAAAAACGCTTTCGATGGTATTCACTAAGCCTGCCTGGTCATTATCCTGCACAGTTTCCAAACGAATTTCATAAAGAATCTTTAACGGCAGATGTTATAACACAGGTACTGATGACTGCAATCCACGAGCTAGTAAATGACCAACCCGTTATCTTGGCAGGGCATTCTACCGGAGGATTTGCAGCTTTGAGTATAGCAGCCAGTAAGCCAGAAATTGCCGCTGGTGTTATCAGTATATCAGGTTTTGCACAAGGAAAATGGACCGGTGCATTAGGTATTTTCCAAAAGTTGGCACGATTTGGCATAATTGGTAGACTACTTTTCAAGATTAGCTTCAATATTCTTGCCAGCAATCGCTGGATTTATCGTTTTGGAGTCGGTTTATACGCAAAAGACCGCAAGGCGTTATATTCAAACACAGATTTCAATACTGTTCTTGACATTGCCTACCAAGGTACTAAAGAACTTGATCTCAATGCAATGATTCCTTACTTCAACCGGTTGCCAGATATAGACATCACTGAACTACTTTCCAATATTACTTCACCAACACTTGCATTGGCGGGTGACAGCGATCCTAATAGTGCCTCCTGAACAATCACGTATTATCGCTGAAAGAGTTCCAAAGGGCGAGAAAGTGTTGTTAGAAGGAGGTGGACATTTGCTTATGTTTGAGCGTCAGAATGAATATAATCGTGTAATAACTGACTGGGTTGAGAAAATCATATAGTCATTTAAAGAGTACAAATAAGAATTCAGATACTTGTTAAATCTGAAATTTAGGCCTGTTTCTGATATCATCACTAATGATAAGCACGGATATTCTAATGCTGTGGTAAAATTAATAGTTGATAGAACTGCCTTAGGGTTTTTGAGTTTTTTGGAGTTGTGATATCTGCTATAGATCACAGCCCTACCCAATCCTGAGATAAGAGAATAGAACCAGAACCCCTTTTACGAATATACGGCTCTACCCCTACCTTACCATAAGTATGAGCCCCTTCCTCCGATAGATCTGATCTCGGCCTAAAAAATAACCACTACATGACGCGTCGCCCTTATCATTGACACACAAGGCCAAATTTTCTATGCTACGTTTCTGAAAAAGCGGATTCTTATCAGCTTAAGAAGCCATAAAGGAAAAAAGTTACCCATTCGAATTTACCTTAAAGGGATCGCCATCTGCTGGAGAATGTTTGGAGCAAGTCTTAATTTTCTTCATTGTCTGATGGTCACACTGGTTTTCATGATCCTCATCGTCCCATATGATCAGCTTAAGGAAGACCTGATGGGTGTGTTTGAGAGGGTCATTGATTTTACAAACATTAAACCGAGTCATGCGCCCATTTCGGCCGTAAGAAACCAGGCGGAAAAACAGAAAAAATACCATCGCCAACATGAAGTAAGACCTCTTAAGGATTTTGGTATCGATAGCCGCCGGCTGAAAGAGGATTTCGCATTTTTATACGCCAATGATCCTTACCCTGTTCACATCATGCACATTTTCAAATAGCTAAACTCTTACAATTGATTGAACAGGGTTTCTTGCTTTTTTCCAGCGACCAATTCATATGAAAACAAGAAAAGTGACCGAAAATCTGGTGGTTGTTGTTTTATCGATCTTCTTCAGCCTTTTGATGATAGAGGTCCTTTTTAGGGCAATGATCGGCATCAATGTTGTAAAATACCCAAACCCGGACTTTGAAAAGATAATTCATCGATATTCCGAAAACGAGGGTCTGGTTTACGAACTGAAGCCTTCTGTTTCCGCGAATACAGTCTATGGCCCGGTTAAGACCAACAGGTATGGCCAAAGAGACAATGAATACTCCCTGAAAAAGCCCCCCAACACTGTAAGGATTTGTGTCATAGGAGATTCGGTCACATTTGGAACAAACCTGCGGGTAGAGGACACCTATCCCAAGATTCTTGAAAGGATGCTTAACAATAGATATGGGGATAGGGAAAAATTTGAGGTCATTAATTTTGCGGTGGTTGGCTATAATTCATATCAAGAAGAGATTGTCTTGGAGGAAAAATGTCTGCCATTTAATCCAGACATGGTACTTGTGGGTTTTTGCCTAAATGATGATTCTTACACAGATGGGCTGGGCGGTTTGGCAAAGGAGATGTCTCCCCATGCCCTGGGGAGTCGGTTACACAGCAAATTGATTTCGTATCTGTTATACAGGTATGAAAGGGCCAATTTTGAGAAGTGGAACGACATGGCCAAGGTAGGGCATTTTTTTGACACCTTGTCCAGACTGAGAAACAGCAACGATTTCAAGGTGCTTGTCATGGTTTTTCCTTATTACTTCAAAGACATTAACGCTTACGCCGAAATCGTCAAGCACAGGGAGGTTGCGGGTATTGCGAAAAGGGATAATCTGCCCGTGATAGATTTTATGTATCCCTGGAAAGCACTTGACTGGCTCACCAGAGTGAGATTCTATAACTATAACGACAGGATCCATTTTTCTAAAAAAGGAATGAATCAAGTTGCCGCCGGCGTATTTGAATATCTTCAGAAGAAACGGTTATTCGTTCTTAATTGGGAAAGCCCCGCTATGCGGGAGTCAAAGAAATTGGGCTATGCCATAGCAGAAGTCAAGGTCATGAAGTGAACTAAAGTTCGAAGTGAACTAAAGTGAGCTAAAGTTAATGCAGAGCTTCGCTCTTCTATTCAGTGAAATGACATAAAATTCCTTAACTTTAGGCACTTTAGACATTTTAGATCACTTAAGTCACTCAGCCCCCTCTGGATCCGGATTCTTTACAAACGATGCAGGGTAATCTGCACCGCCCGGCAGTAAAGACCTCGGCATTCGGCTGGCATTTTCAAAAACCTAAGGTATTACGAGCGGGGAGATTTTTCAGGAAGGACATAAAAAAATGGATCTCTTGACTTAAGTCAAGGCACTGCGGTCAGGAAGCATGTACCATTAAATCAAAATATGAGAGGAATATAGAAATTCAACACAAGGAGGAATGGGCATGTTTTGTTTTCAATGTCAGGAGACGGCCAAGAATACCGGGTGTACGGTCAGAGGCGTGTGTGGGAAACCGGAGGACCTTGCCAGTCTTCAAGACCTGTTGATTTACGTCTTGAGGGGTATCTCCATTTATGGCGAAAAGGCAAAAGAGCTGGGGGTTGTGGATAAAAAGGCAGGTCTGTTTGTTTCTCAGGGCCTTTTCTCAACCATCACAAACGTGAATTGGAAGGACGAATGGTTTATTGATACCATAAAAAAGGGCCTGAAGATCCGAGAAGAGATCAAAGCGAAGTTTTTGACTGCGTATAAGGACAAGAATGGTGAGGAATTTTCGGGGCAATTACATGATTCGGCTGTCTGGTATTCCGATAATGAGGCAGAGTTAAGGGAGAAGGCCAAAGCTATAGGAGTCCTGTCGACAAAGAACGAGGATGTCCGATCCCTCAGAGAGCTTCTTATCATAGGTTGCAAGGGGATTGCGGCCTATGCAGACCATGCTGCCATACTGGGTTTTGAAAAAGATGAGATTTATGTGTTTTTGATGGAGGCCCTGGCATCTACCACTAAGGATCTGTCGGTAGATGAAATGGTAGGGCTTGTATTGAAGGCAGGGGAAACTGCAGTTACAACCATGGCCCTCCTGGATGAGGCCAACACCTCTTCTTACGGCCACCCTGAGATTTCGGAAGTCAATATTGGCGTAAGGAACAATCCTGGGATCCTTATCAGCGGCCATGATCTGAAGGACATGGAGGAACTACTGAAACAGACTGAAGGGACAGGTGTTGATGTCTATACCCACGGTGAGATGCTCCCGGCCAATTACTATCCCGCGTTTAAAAAGTATGATCATTTTGTGGGAAACTATGGTGGTTCCTGGTGGAGTCAGAACAAGGAATTTGAATCCTTTAACGGGGCCATCGTCCTGACCACGAATTGCCTGATACCACTCAGGAAGGACAACACATATCTGGACAGGCTTTTTACCACTGGACTGGTCGCATATCCCGGTGCAAGGCATATCCAGGACAGGCCTGAAGGCGGTGTAAAGGACTTTTCTCAGGTCATAGAGGTGGCAAAGAAGTGTGATCCACCCATTGAAATTGAGACGGGCAAAATCGTCGGGGGTTTTGCCCACAATCAGGTCCTTGCCCTGGCAGACAAGGTGGTGGAGGCGGTGAAGTCCGGAGCCATCAAACGCTTTGTCGTGATGGCCGGTTGTGACGGTCGGCAAAAGGCCAGGGGATATTTTACCGAAGTGGCAAAGGCCCTTCCAAAAGATACCGTCATATTGACTGCAGGGTGTGCCAAATATCGTTACAACAAACTGGATCTGGGTGACATCGGGGGCATTCCAAGGATACTCGATGCGGGACAGTGTAATGACTCTTATTCTCTTGCTGTTATCGCGCTCAAGTTGAAAGAGGCCTTTGGCCTTGAAGACATAAATGAACTTCCAATCTCTTTCGATATTGGATGGTATGAGCAAAAGGCCGCAGCGGTCCTCCTGGCCCTGCTCTCCCTAAACGTTCAGGGAATCAGACTTGGACCCACACTTCCGGCATTTGTGTCTCCAAACGTGCTCAAGGTATTGGTCGAAAAGTTTGACATCAAGCCGATCGGGACAGTCGAGGAAGATGTTGAGGCAATGATGGCGGGAAAATAGAGACTTGAAACTGGGGATGCGGAGAGATCTTCAGTTTCGAGTTCGAAACCCTGGAGGAAAACCATGAAATGCCCGGGGCAGGACACCCAATACTGGAAATCAGGGGCTATTTTTGAGACAAAATGCCCGGAATGCGGGACAGAGGTAGAATTTTTCAAGGACGACACCACACGTAAGTGTCCCAAGTGCGGGCATCGATTCTTGAATCCAAACCTGGACTTTGGCTGTGCATCCTATTGTCAATATGCGGAGCAGTGTATCGGGAACCTCCCTCCCGAACTCATAGCGCAGAGAGAGGACATGCTTAAAGACCGTGTGGCTATTGAGATGAAGCGATACTTTAAACAAGATTTCAAGCGAATCGGCCATGCATCCCGGGTCGCAAGATATGCCGAAAAGATAGGACGGGAGGAAAAGGGCAACCTGGCGGTTATCCTGTCCGCTGCATATCTGCACGATATCGGAATCAAGGAGGCTGAAAGGAAGCACAACAGCACGGCGGCCCGGTATCAGGAAGAGGAAGGACCGCCAATAGCAAAGGCCATCCTGACTAAGCTGGGGGCACGAGAGGAATTGATGGACGAGGTGTGCGATATTGTCGGGCATCACCATCATCCAAGGCCGGAAGAAACGGTCAATTTCAAGTGCCTCTATGATGCAGACCTTATCGTGAACCTGGAGGAAGGCCAAAAGGAGCGGCCTGATCAGTCGGAGCATCTTGGGAAGGTGATAGAGAAATCATTTCTGACCGAGAGTGGCAAGACTCTGGCCCGAGACATTTTGTTGGGGAGGCAATAATGAAGGTACAACGAAAGATAGTGGAAATTGATGGAGAACTGTGTGACGGCTGTGGGGAGTGTGTGCCCGCGTGTGCCGAGGGCGCCATTGAGGTGGTGGACGGTAAGGCGCATCTGGTGGCCGAAAAATACTGTGATGGCCTGGGTGCCTGCCTTGGGGAATGCCCCAATGGGGCCATTCGCGTTATTGAGCGAGTGGCTGAGGATTTTGATGAGGAGGCAGTGGAGGCGTATCTGAAGGAGAAGGAAGGTGACGAAAAGGTAGCTGGTCCAAATTTGGCCTGTGGTTGTCCTTCCACCCAGGTCCAGACCTTTATTCCTTCTGCCAAGAGTGTAAATAGGGAGCAGACAGATGCACGTCCCGGTCTTGCTTCGCAACTCTCGCATTGGCCTGTACAGATCAACTTGGTGCCCCCTACGGCCCCTTTTTTAAAGGGAGCAGACCTCCTTGTGGTCGCCGACTGTGTACCGGTTGCCTATCCAGACCTGAATATGGATTTCCTTCCGGGCAAAGTCATTATGATCGGGTGCCCCAAATTCGATGAAGTTGAGGAATATATACAAAAATTCACCGACATATTTAAAACGGCTGATATCAAGTCCGTAACGGCGGTCATTATGGAGGTCCCATGTTGCTCGGGACTCCCAATGATTGTGAAACGTGCCATGGAGGCCGCAGGAAAAGGAATTCCCATGGAGCAGGTGGTGATCAGCACGCGAGGTGAGATCCTGAAGAGAATGACAGCTTGAGCAGAAGGAGGTGGGGATGAACCTGAACTTCAATTTTAAAGCGGGTCAGGATCTCCCCATCCATTCCCATGGCATAGAAGGCCAGGACGCATATGCGGGTCCTGGTCACCATAGGCCCAACGATTTGAGGTAATACTTAGGGATCGGGGCCGGATAATGCGATGACAATTCCCGGAAATCTCCTGACCACCGCCATGGCGGTGATGCCCCACACTGATGTGGATAGGGCACTTGAGGTGGCCCTGTCCACAGATATTCCATTCTGGCCACAGCTTCCCCTTTACAGCTATTATGAGGACATGTATGTTCAGGCCTCGGAACACTTTCCAGGCACCCTGCTGGATATGAAAAAGAGGACACTGCGCTTTTCAATGGACAAATTCATGGTAGAGCTTGAAGCGGCCATGGCCCATTTTGATGAGCCGGAGTACTTTGATATCAGCAGGACCTATTCAGTGGTATATCACCGGTTTCTTGATTTGGACCTGTCTGATAGGCCTGCAATCCGCGGACAACTTGAAGGCCCGATAAGTTTCGGGTTTAATGTTGTGGATCAGGATGATCGACCGATCCTGTTCGACGACACCGTTAGGCCTTTTATGTTTGAGTTTATGGCCAGGCGCATAAATGTCCAGCTTGACAGGCTGAAAAGGCTGAACTCCAACGCCTTCATGTTTGTGGATGAGCCGGGCCTCCAGTATCTATTCAGCGCCATGTCAGGGTATAACAATATAGCGGCCCATGCAGATATGGAGTCTTTTTTTTCCATGATCGAAAGACCCCGTGGAGTCCATCTATGCGGGAATCCTGACTGGGATTTTCTCCTTACCCTGGACCTGGATATCCTCTCCCTGGATGTCTATAGCAACGGAGAGATTTTTTCCAGCTACGCGCCATCGATTAAGCGGTTTCTGGATAGGGGGGGTATTATTGTGTGGGGAATGGTCCCGACCAACTTTGAACCGTTTGAAAAAGAGGACATGGATTCCATGATAAAACGGTTGGAAGATATATGGTCGGTATTGCAACGCAAGGGGATTGACCAGGCTTTTCTTTTGTCCCGGAGCCTGCTCTCACCTGCTACCTGTTGCCTTGTTAACCCTGACAAAGAAAAGACCGTGGAAAAGGCCTTTGAAATGATAGGGGCACTTTCAAAAAGGCTTCGGGAGAAATACAGGCTCAACTAGATGGGCATGCCTCAAGAGTAGTGATGCCGCCATTTGAGAAAATACCCAGACTGCTGCGCTTTCAGCTAACAGCCTTCTACCTTCAGTCTGTCCACCTGAGTAGTTACGATATCTTAAACATAATCGAGGAGGTCCTTTTTATGAAGGTGGTCTTTGCATCTGATGTTCATCATGCCTTCAGGCAGGTTGGCGGTCTCTTGGAAAAGACAGAGGCCGATCTCTATCTTATTGCCGGAGATCTTGTATCAAGGGCCTTTTTCAGATACAAGACCGCCTGGCGATTTATGGAACTACAGCAGATTTTATCCGGGTATCGATCCAGAGAAAATACTGAAGAGCCACTCGAACATCTGGCTCAACGTCTTGCAATAGAATCCAACGATTCTTCCATATTGGAACACGTAAAGGAATATATGCGCCTGAGTCGGAAGGCGGAGCAATACCTCCTCAGGTCTTATGAACGGCTTGAACAGATACTACGGGGTTATCCAGATAAGACCATATACGTCCTGCCAGGCAATTATGATATGGATTTACATCAAACGGCATTAAGGGATCGTGACCTCCATCTGAGATATCTGGAAGTCAATGGTTGGAAGATTGCGGGATACGGCGGGGCCAATGTCAGGACCCCGGGAATTCCGGGGCACCTTCAGGTACCTTTCCGCGAAGGGTCAGAGATGCAAGGGCATCAATCCGAGGCGTTAGGGCTTTTTCTACAGGTGAGGCCCGATCTGTTGCTGCTTCATCAACCCCCATACGGGTATCTGGATTATATGCCTGAGTATGGCCATTCCGGGAGTACAATCTTCCGAGACTATCTGGATCTCGAAGAGTCAAAGGTAAAGGTCGTGTTATCGGGGCACAACCACGAACACTGGGGGGCCGATTTTGCCAATGGAACCACCTTCTTCAACCCCTCCAATTTCGGGCGAACCGTGGAGATTTCCGGTTCTCGCCCTGGCGGTTTTTTCTTGGAACTCTATCTTGAAGAGAAGGGCGTCAAATTGGCCACATTGCGGCAGTTGGAAAGGGGGCGTGCCTATGATGTGGTGGACTACCAGCCATCTAATGGCGTTATGAAGACCCTTATCCTGGATGAAAAAAGGTATACCAGGCTGGGCGGGAAAATGCCAAAGGTTTACCATATCCCTTCCGTACGCCGGCTTCAACACATCAAGGCTTTCTTCTTGGGCTATGAGACCCCACAAACCCAATTTCTGATTGATGAACTCAGGGCCATTTACAAAGGCCTCCAGAAAGAAGGGATGGAGGTGGCGTTCGATCTCCTTGGCTCGCTGAATTTCGGCATGGCAGAGGAGCACTCAGACATGGATTTGGTAGTCTATGTTCGCAGCAAGGATTGCATACTTGATGAAGAGGATACGTGTGGTATACCGAGGCCCCTTGCGGCAGTTTTTAAGGCCCTTGAGGAAAGAAATCTGAGCGTGGAAGTCTGCGATAGTATAGACCTTGATAGGGTAAGAGAGGCAATCCAGGAAAGAGATTTGCAAGACGGACAGCTTCAGCGCTTCATCTTTTATCGCCTGGTCTGCCGGCCCGTCAACCTCAGGCCTATTAAAAGGGCGGAAAATCTCCTCTTGGAGAAGGAGGATTTCCGAAGAGAGCTAGAAAAGGGCCTTAAGGAACATCTGGATATCTTGGTTTCCTCGGTGAGGCACATACGTTCTTTTGAAAAATATAAGGCACGGCTCCGTGAAAGGGGCATAAGCATTGCGCCCGATGTAGAGGAGGCCATTCGTAATTATCTTCGGGGATAATGAAAAATTAGCTTACTAGTTTAAATTTTTCTTTTACGGCCCCACAGATGGGGCATTTTTCCGGGGCCTTATCCTCGCTTATATAGCCGCAGACCTGGCAAACGTAATATTTGGTATCACGTTCGGATAGCATATCGTTCATTGCCTTCTTGTAAAGCTCGCTATGGCCGTTTTCTACATCCCGAGACTGGGAAAAGGCCCTTAACGCGCCTTCATTCGCTTCATCAGAGGCGTCCCTGATCAATTTCGGGTACTCTTCCACATTCGCCCTGATCTCGTTTTTAAAGGCGGCTTCAAGATTTTCTTCGGTAGATCCGACCTTCCCACGCATCAACAACAGAAATCGGTGGGCGTGTACGGATTCTGCCAGGGATACGGCGCGAAACAATCGTGCAATTTGAGCAAAGCCATCCTTGTCGGCCTTCCTGCCAAATGCCTCATTGCGAATAGAGGCCTTAGATTCGGCGGCGAATGCATAGGCAAGATTCTTTTCCGTCTTATCTGGCATGACTCCAATCTCCTTTTTTCTATATTTGCTTTCGGTAACAAAATATAATGAAGGATCTTGAGTAGTCAAGTTTTTGAAGGCCTGTAGGCCTAAGGAGTACCAAACGCACTTCATACCCGGAGATACGAGATCAGACAATTTCCTCTTGATGAATTAAGGTTTAATGACTATGTTTAATTGATAGTTACAGCGCAATAAGCACCTTTTATTCGGCAAACTTTTTACTAATGGAAGATTCCTAATTGGAAAAACTCATAGCCGATAGGGAAAACCTTGAACGGATCCTGGATAACCTCTCGGAGGGCATTATTGCCCATGATACCGAGCGCCGCATCCTTTTCTTTAATCGAGCGGCCGAAGAGATAACGGGCTTTCGGCGAGAGGATGTCCTGGGGCGTGACTGCCATGAGGCCTTTGGCGCCCCCTTTTGCGGTGGCAGGTGCTCATTTATGGGAACGGCCCCGACAGCATCGTTGCGCGATGTGTCATATCCAGTAAATATCATCCACCAGGACGGCACTCCCAGGCGGCTCGAGATGTCTGTAACAGGTATTATGGACAAGAATGGAAAATTTACGGGAGTTATTGCCGCATTTCGTGATGTCTCAAATCTGATTGGGCTGGAACTTGAGCTGGGAAAGATTAAGGGCTTCGCTGGCATCATTGGTCAGGACCCAAAGATGATTCAGATCTATCAGCAGATTCGCGAGTTGGCCTCAAACGACTATCCAGTACATATTTACGGTGAAACCGGTACCGGCAAAGAGCTCGTGGCAACGGCCATACACAATGAAAGCCGGCGTGGTGGTAATCCCTTTGTTCCAATAAACTGCGGTGCATTGCCTGAAGGGGTCCTGGAGAGCGAACTCTTTGGACATGTAAAGGGGGCCTTTACCGGTGCTATTCGCGATAAGAAAGGCCGCTTTGAGCTAGCCAATGGAGGGACCCTGTTTTTAGATGAGGTGGCAGAGCTCCCTAAATCCGTGCAGGTCAAACTACTCAGGGTTCTTCAGGGAGGTAAGTTCGAGCGGGTGGGCGGCGAAAAGACCCTGTCAACAAATGCCCGCATAATCAGCGCTACTAATAGTGATCTCAAAAGGCACGTTAAAAAAGGGCTTTTTAGGGAGGACCTTTATTACCGGATAAATGTTTTTCCCCTATATGTGCCCCCACTGCGGAAGCGGCGTAAGGATATTTCTCTCCTATTGGATCATTTTATTGAGCAGGGCCTGGAGGATGGCCATGAAACGAGTGGTTTTTCTAAAGAGGCCTCTTCAATTTTGCTCGATTACCCCTGGCACGGGAATGTTCGCGAACTCCAAAGTGCGGTCCGATTCGCCCTGGTGAAGGCCAGGGGACGTCTTGTTCGCCCCGAAGACCTCCCAGCGGAGCTACGCCAATGGAAAGAAGGCCGTGCCTTACGCGGCCCTTCCAGAAAGCTGGAACCTGATTCAGTACGTTCCGCTCTTGTCCAAAGCGGTGGAAACAAGGCCAAGGCGGCCCGTATCCTGGGGGTTGGCCGTGCCACCCTGTATCGATTCCTGGCAGATTTTCCCGACAGCAATTTCTCATTATAGTTCCTGAAGCAATTCAATTTCTCCTCAACTACCTTTTGCCGCCCTTTCAAGGTGGTATCTCTTCTCGCTCTTCCGGCACAGTTCCCAGATGATGCACTGAGACCGGAACTTGCAATAGGTGCAGGGGTCTGTACAGGCCTCACAGTTGTCGAGGCATTCCTGGCAGTAACCAATCTCCATTTTCTGGCATGTCACACGTGCTTCACGGTCTGGATGATATCTGCATTGCATGTTATTTGTCCTCGAAAAACAGGACTCCTCAATCAGGCCAGGGTTTTCTATTTCATTCCCTCTATAAAATGTTCTGCCGATACTGCAGCAATGGCCCCATCCCCTACGGCAGTCGCCACCTGCCTGAGTGGGGTGTTCCTGACATCACCCACGGCGAATACTCCTGGTACAGAGGTCTCCATTTTTTGGTCGGTGATAATGAATCCCCAATCGTTAACTTTTACTGCATCCGATATAAAACCCGTGTTGGGACTGGTGCCAACCCATATGAAACAACCCTCTACCTTGAGGTCTTTGGATTCACCCGTCTTCACATTTTTTACAGTGACAGACACGACATTTGTCAAGAGCCCGTTAATACTTGTGACCACCGAATCCCATACCAATTCGATCTTGTCATTGGCAAAGGCACGTTCCTGAAGGATTTTGGCCGCCCTAAGCTCATCACGCCTGTGAATCAGATATACCTTTTTTGCAAACTTGGTCAGGTAGATACTTTCCTGGACAGCGGTATCACCCCCTCCCACAGCAGCAACCACCTCGTCCCTAAAAAAAGGTGCATCGCAGGTCCCACAAAAAGATACGCCTTTGCCGTAAAATAGATCTTCACCGGGGACTCCCAGCTTTCTCGGCGATGCACCGGTTGCAATGATGATCGCGTTGGTCGTAACGGACTTGTCGCCCAAGTCGATCTTTTTGATTCCATCAGAGAGTTCAATAGATTTGACTTCTTTTGACTCGATGGGAAGATCAAAACGTTTGACCTGCTCGGTCATCTTGACAACCAGGTCCGCCCCACTGATACCATCGGGAAAGCCTGGATAGTTTTCTATCCAGTCAGTTGTTGCAATCTGGCCCCCTGGCATCAGCTTTTCAATCAATACAACATTGAGTCTAGCGCGAGCAGCATAAAGACCTGCCGTAAGCCCCGCTGGACCACCGCCAACTATAACAAGGTCGTAATCTACATCTACCATTTATTGAACACCTCCAATAATGTAAAATTCTTCGGCCCCAGATATCTGGGATGCCTCTCTTGCAGATATATTTTCCGGCAATTAAAAGCCAGTGTAAAACCCAAAAACGGTTTTTGCAAGGTCGCTTTCACCGCAGGGGCGCTGAGCACGCGGAGGGAATGTATTTTCTTTTGCCATTGAGAGGCCCCGCAGATATCTATCCAAAATCCCAGTCCGATATGTGGTTCCGGCAACCGCGAGCGATGCTCAGGCGTAAGTGGGATAAACCGGTTCGTACATCATCGCCTGAATGTGGACGGCAAGGTCCTTTGGCTCAGGTCCTGTTGCCAGGCCTTGATTGTAGGCGATCTTTGCCACCTCGCAGGCGATACTTAGGGAAAGTTCGCGAATCGTTTTAAGTGGTGGAAAGAGGCTGCCCCGTGACAGATCCTCTGCCGACACGCTGTCCACAAGCACCTTTGCAGCCGCCAGAAACATGTCATCGGTGACATGCCGGGCGCGGGACGCGATCACCCCGAGCCCTACCCCAGGAAAGATATAGGCGTTGTTGCTAAGCCCAGGCTCAAAGGTCTTATCGCCAATTGTGACAGGGCCGAAGGGGCTGCCGCTGGCAAATATGGCCCGCCCAGCGGTCCAGGTATAGGCCTCCTCGGCGGTGCATTCAGAGCGCGATGTTGGATTGGAGAGGGCAAAGATAATAGGCCGGTTATTTATCCGTGCCATGGTCTCCAGGATGTGTTGCGTAAACGCCCCTGCCTGTCCTGCAACACCCATGATCGAGGTGGGGTTAATCGCTTCAACGCAGGATAGAAAATCGTGTAGATGCTCAAAATTGTGGGCAAAGGCACGTTTCTGCGGGGCGAGATCTTTTCTTTGCCTGACCACCAGGCCCCTGGAATCAAAATACCAGCATCGCCTTCGCGCCTCGGCCTCTGTCAGGCCTTCGTCCATCATGGCAGTGGTGATCAATTCGCCGATACCAATCCCCGCCTCGCCAGCACCTAGAAAAAGGATCTTCTGGTCTGTTAGACGCTGGCTGGTCATCCGTATGGCGGCACAAAGACCGGCGAGTACCACGCTGGCAGTCCCCTGGATGTCATCATTGAAGGCACACACCTGGTTGCGGTATTTTTGAAGCAGGCGTAAGGCGTTCAGGTTGCCAAAGTCCTCGAACTGGATGAGGACACCGGGAAATTGTCGGTTCACTGCCGCAACGAACTCGTCGATCAGTGCATCGTACTTTGCCCCCCGAATGCGCCGGTGTCTCAAGCCGAAGTAAAGCGGATCGTTGAGAAGCGACACGTTATTTGTGCCCACATCGACGGTCACCGGCAGGGCAAATGAAGGGTGAATGCCGGAACATGCGGTATAAAGGGATAGCTTCCCCACTGGTATACCCATACCAGCCACCCCAAGATCCCCCAGGCCGAGGATGCGTTCTCCGTCTGTGACGACGATGATCCGCACGGCCTTAGTTGGCCAGTTTTGCAGGATCTTGAGGATTTGTCCCTTGTGCTTTAGTGATATGAAGATCCCTTTGGGCCGGCGGTAGATATGGACGTACTGCTGGCAGGCCTGCCCCACGGTGGGTGTGTAGATGATGGGCATCAGTTCCTCCAGGTGATCGACAAGTACACGATAAAACAGGGTCATGTTACGGTCCTGGAGGGCGGCGAGAAAGATATATTTTTCAAGGTTAGAGGGTTTTCGGCGCAGGTTTTCCATCACGCGCATTACCTGCTCCTGGATGGAATTGACAACCGGAGGTAGGAGACCTGTCAGTCCCAGGACCTCCCGTTCGGATTCGGTAAAGGCGGTCCCCTTGTTGAAGACCGGGTCGTGGATGAGCTGAACGCCTGTGGGCATATCGTCAAGTGACGTCTTTGTTGTTTTTTCGGTATCCATGGATTGTCGTTTCCTTAATGCTTTGGTAGGAGGCGCTGTTGACAATTGCGCTCTGCACAGATCCTGATGGGGAGGCTCCGACCGTACACCCCGTTTAAGCCCACATACACCAAAATAGAAGAGGTGTCAAACTCCCCTAAAAACCCTTCGGTCTCTTGACCTTTTCGTGGTCTGCCTCAAATTCATCGCTCAATACGGCGGGACCGACTTCGGTGTTTGTGGCGTCAGGCGATTAAGGATTGCCATAATTTGGATCACTGCCGGGCCAGGGTGGGAGACTGGACTGTATCATAGACCATGAGATAGCCAAATGGTCTGCGCATCTGGAGGTAGTACAAAAAAGGGAGGGCCATCGAGGGAGCCCATGAAGTTGTTCCATGAGGCATTTATGTATCAGCTTTATATATGAGACAATGATTTTAGGTTATGTGCTTCTGCCCTTTTGGCCCCGTCTTTACCAAACTATTTAGGCCTTTGCCTAATTTGCTAATATTAAAAGATATTTTCTGTTGCCCTTCTGGCCGCTTTCAAGGTGTCCCCGTTTTTCAATAAGTCTTGTTTTTTTGAATTAGTCTTTTCCGTGTTCTTGCCCTTCTTGAAAACACCCTAATATCAATATGTTGGGCAGCATTTTTTAGTTGAGACATATTCGTCTCACGGGCACTCCCATATTGCAGAAATCCCATCTTTATGAATTCTCTGGTTGGACCCTAACAGGATGATATAAGAAGTTATTTGTCTAATGTTGGCAACAGAATTCTCTTGCGGCACGGAATCTGCTGTAAAGGTAATAAAACCTCCGGAGGATCGTATATGAGACCATGTGATCAGAGTATCAAGGATACTTTGGCCCTCGTGGAAAAAATGCTTGCCATTGCAGACAGAGGAGATGCGGTCAGAGAAGACGACAGTTGTGGTATACTTTATGGTGTTGTCAGAGATTCCGCGTTTAAAATCAGGAAACTTGGAGAAGCAGAAAGGGCCGCTCATATAAGAAAGGGTTGGTGGAAAGAATAAGAACTGGAGATATAAAATGGAAAAGAAGGTTTTGGAGGCCATGAAAAAGGCTGGAAAACCGCTGAGGCCTGGGGATGTTGCCAAGCTTTTGGGTGTGGAAAGCAAGGAAGTCTCTAAGGTGATCAGCTCCCTAAAGAAGAAAGGAAAAGTGATATCCCCGAAGAGGTGCTATTATTCTGTTGGGTAATAAGACAAAATGTGCGGCACAGGGGGTAACTATGGGAGGTGAAGGCGGACAACTAATCACCTTTTATTGAGCTGATACGAGAGACTCTTAAAAGGAGAGCAAGGATGGCAAGACCTGAAGAGATGTGGCAGTGCCAGACCATTAATTGTGGATATATCTACAACCCGGACAGGGGTGACAGGAAGGGAAAGATCCCGCAGGGCACGAAGTTTGAAGACCTGTCTGATGACTGGAGGTGCCCTATCTGTGGGGCGACCAAGAAAAGCTTCAGGCCGATGGTCGGCCCTGGATCCGTTAGTCAAATCAATTCAAAACAGGAGGTCTAATATAATGCAACTAAAAGGAAGCAAGACTGAAAAAAATCTGTTGACGGCATTTGCGGGGGAATCACAGGCACGGAACCGTTATACCTATTTTGCGAGCCAGGCAAAAAAGGAAGGTCTTGTGCAGATGTCATTCATCTTTGATGAGACCGCCAACCAGGAAAGGGAACATGCAAAGCGGCTGTTCAAGTTCCTGGAAGGAGGGCAGGCCGAGGTCTCTGCTGCTTTTCCGGCTGGAGTTATAGGCACGACCCTGGAAAATTTAAAGGCGGGTGCGGGCGGTGAGCATTATGAATGGACCGAGATGTATCCGGGATTTGCGGAAATCGCAAGGGAAGAAGGTTTTAATGAAATTGCCGCGGTGTTCAATTCCATTGCCGTGGCCGAAAAGCAGCACGAAAAGCGCTACAACGATCTTGCGGCCAATATTGAGGCCGGCCGTGTTTTCAAACGCGATGAGGAGTTTGTCTGGAGGTGCCGGAACTGTGGGTACCTGCACGTAGGGAAAGAGGCTCCTAACACATGTCCTGCCTGTGCCCATCCACAGGCGTATTTTGAATTGTTGGGAGAAAATTATTGAACTGCAGGTGCTTGCCGATAACCATCTGTTAAAAAGGAAGGGACTGATATGGAAGAGCGTAATGGTGTCATAACAATGAAGGGGAATCCCCTTACGCTGATAGGGCCTGGGCTGAAGGTTGGAGATAAGGCCCCGGATGTGGAACTGTTAGACAACGATCTGCACCCGGTAAGCCTTTATTCATTCCAAAAAAAGGCATGCATCCTTGCTTCAGTACCGTCGCTGGATACGCCAGTGTGCGACATGGAGACGAGGAGATTCAACGAGGAGGCAACCAACCTGGGTGATGAAGTTGCCATTGTTACGATCAGCATGGACCTGCCTTTTGCACAGAAACGGTGGTGCGGGGCCGCGGGTATTGACAAAGTCATTACATTGTCGGATCATCGAGATGCGGCCTTTGGTAAGGAATACGGTGTGCTGATAAAGGAGCTACGACTACTCGCCAGGGCGGTATTTGTTGTAGATCGAGATTCGAAAATCACGTATATTGAAATTGTAAGAGAGGTCACGGACGAGCCTGATTACCAGGCAGCGCTCACTGCGCTCAAGACCCTCGTGTAGGAACAGAATAATGAATGCTAACATTATAAGGAGGGAATATCATGGCTGAGAAACTGGAAATATATAAGTGTGAAGTGTGCGGAAATATTGTTGAGGTGTTGCACGGTGGAAAAGGCGAGCTTACCTGCTGTAATCAACCCATGAAACTTTTCAAAGAAAACACAACGGATGCCGCCAAGGAAAAGCATGTCCCTGTCGTGGAAAAGACTGCTGGTGGGTTTAAGGTAACGGTGGGAAGTGTAGCCCATCCCATGGAAGAAAAACACTATATCGAATGGATCGAACTCATCGTGGATGGTAAGGCATACCGACAGTTTCTGAATCCCGGTGATGCCCCTGAGGCAACCTTCCAGATAGAGGCGGATAGGGCAACGGCACGGGAATACTGCAACCTCCATGGTCTCTGGAAAGGATAATCGCATGTTAAAAGAAAAGATTGAAGCAGCATTGAACGAACAACTCAATGCGGAGTTATATTCAGGGTATCTTTACCTGTCCATGTCGGCCTATTTCCAGTCCATCAACCTGGCAGGTTTCGCCACATGGATGCGTGTCCAGGCCCAGGAAGAACTGGTGCATGGCATGAAGTTCTATGACTACATTAATGAACGAGGTGGCCGGGTCACCCTTAAGGCGATTGAAGTCCCCCCGCCGGAATGGGATTCCCCGCTAGCAGTATTTGAGGGTGCTTACGCGCATGAGCAAAAGGTGACCGGACTGATTAATGATCTAATGGATCTGGCGCAAGAGCAAAGGGATCACGCCACCAAGATTTTTCTCCAGTGGTTTGTCAGCGAGCAGGTAGAGGAAGAGGATAGCGCCAATGAGGTAGTCCAAAAGATCAAGCTGATGGGGGATGCCAGCGGAGGCCTGTTTATGCTGGATCGTGAACTGGGCCAGCGCACATTCACGGCCCCGGCTGAGTCATCAGAAGGTTGATTTAAGAAGGGAGAAATAATCATGGGAGAATGGAAATGCCAGAACTGTGGGTATACCGTACAGGCGGATACACCACCGGAGGAATGCCCATCCTGCAAAGAAAAGTGTGAATTCGTCGATGTGTCGTGTTATATACCGGATTGCGGTGAAACCAATTCTGATAAAAGGCTGTAACAGGACAGGTCAATAGACTGAAGCTTGAAGGCTGAAGGGAAGAGGCTGAAAGGCTGGCCGTGAAAGGAGGTCTACAATGTCCGAGAAAAAGTACCGGGTAAGGGCTGAGTGCCCACAGTGTGCCTGTGGGGATGTAAGCTTCCTTGGACCTGAAAAGCTCAGGGGAAAATTTATCGGTAATGAAGACGAGATTGAGATTGTATGCCCCGTGTGCGGAACAAAGCACCAGGGTAAGGTAGAGGTGGTAGAGGAGGAATAGAGTTAAAGGAGGTAAAAAATGGGTAGGGCGCTTATTGTTTATGCTACCAGGACCGGCGAGACGAAGAATATTGCCGAGTTGATAGCTGAAGGCTTACGAATTGGAGATGCCGAGGCAGAGGTGGTAAATGTTACGACGCTCAAGAATGAATCTGATCTTGAAGGTTATGATGCATATGTCTTTGGGTCTGCCACCTATCATGGTGAAATGATGCAGGCCATGAAGAAACTATTATTCCTGGCAGAGAATGCCAACCTGGAAGGTAAGGTGGCTGGATCTTTCGGGGCATTTGGATGGAGCGGCGAGGCCCCTGACCGCATCTATGATACCATGAAGAATATTTTCAAGATGGATATGGTCGGGAATGCCTTAAGGCTGAAGTCTTCATCCCTGGGTGGAGGAGTGCAGATGGCCCAGGGCTATGGTCGTGATATCGCCAAAAAGATGAAATAATCCTGCTTGACTGCTCTTATGCGTGTTGTATGCGGCTTGTGCGAGGCACCTGGAGGAGGAGATAAAATGGAAAAAGACAAGACGAAAAAAGAGACGAAGAAATTGAACATAAGAGAAGCCACGATCTGTGATACTACTGCCCAGATGCTGGAAAAGGCGGAAAGGGACGGCGTTGAAACTTCATTCCACAGAGCGGCAGAAATGAGGGCGTGTCCCATTGGTGCCCAGTCTGCCTGTTGTAAACATTGCGCCATGGGACCATGCCGTTTGAATGCCAAGGACCCTTACGGCAAGACAGGGGTATGCGGGGCCTCTATTGATACCATCGAATCAAGAAACTTTGCCCGTATGGTGGCTTCAGGGGCCGCGGCCCATACGGACCATGGCATGGCCATGCTGGATCTTTTTCGGGAGGTAGTCAACGGAAACATCCAGGATTACAGCATCAAAGATCCTATTAAGCTGGAAGAGGTAGCCGCTGAGATAGGTATAGATGTGGAGGGACGTGACATTGCGGACATTGCAATGGATTTCTATGGAGAACTGGAAAGGACCTATACGCAGGTGGAAGGAGAGATTCCATTCGCGAAGCGAGTCCCTGAAAAGACACTGGAGACATGGCGGAAACACGGCGTGGTTCCGCGGGGAGCCATGCGGGAAATCATGGAACTTATGCACCGGACCCACATCGGGGTTGACCAGGACTACGAGAATATTACGAAGCAGATAAATCGGACTGCACTTGCCGACGGCTGGGGTGGCTCCATGGTTGCGACGGAGATATCCGACATCCTCTTCGGCACACCGACCCCCGTCCGCACTGAAGTGGACATGGGCGTCCTGAAGGAAGACCATGTGAACATCATTATTCACGGGCATGAGCCCAACCTCTTTGAATCCATGCTCGATTCGGTCAATGATCCGACCATGATCCAGGCGGCAAAGGACGCAGGCGCAGCCGGGATCAATCTTGTGGGGATGTGCTGTTCCGGGCTTGAAATGCTGAGCAGGCACGGCATCCCTCATGCGGGTAATTTCCAGTCCACTGAAGAGGTTATTGTGACTGGGGCGGTGGATGCCATGGGTGTGGACATACAGTGCATTAAGCAGGCCTTGTCCAATGTGGCTGACTGTTATGGAACCAGGTTTTTCACCACAAACCCACGCTGCCATATTGAAGGAGCAGAGCACATCGAGCTTGATGAGCATAACCCGAGAAAATGCACCGACGCCATCGTGGAAATGGGCATCGTGCGATTCAAGAACCGGAAGCTGCCCGTGGAAATCCCCAAGAAAAAGACCACGTCGGTGATGGGCTTTTCCCATGAATATGTCAACTATATGCTGGGTGGAACCTTCAGGTCTTCGTATACCCCTCTTAACGACAATATCATAAATGGCCGTATTCGGGGTGTCGCAGGCGTTGTGGGGTGTACCAATCCGAGAGTCAAACAGGACTGGGTGCACGTGGAACTGGTCAAGGAACTCATCAGGAACGATGTCCTGGTGCTCCAGACAGGATGCTCCCAGATCTCGCTGGCAAAGGCGGGCTTGTGTACGCCCGAAGCCGCTCATCTGGCCGGTGCCGGTTTGAGCGAGGTCTGCGAGACAGTAGGCATGCCGCCGGTTCTGGGTCTGGGCGCCTGTGTTGACAATAGCAGGATACTAATTGCTGCAGCCGAGATGGTGAAAGTTGGGGGTCTGGGTGACAGTATCGCGGATCTGCCGGCGGCAGGGGCAGCCCCCGAATGGATGAGTGAGAAGGCTATCTCTATCGGCCAGTATTTTGTTGCGTCGGGTGTCTACACGGTATTCGGCGTCACGTTTCCTATCATTGAGGAAACCAAGTTCCATAAGTTGCTCTTTGATGGGCTCGAAGAAATGGGTTTCGGAAAGTGGGGATTTACTGCTGATCCTTATGAGATGGCAAAGATGATGATCGAACATATTGACAAGAAGCGGAAGGCCCTCGGCATTGACAAGGCCAGGGAGAGAGTGCTCTTTGATATGGCGGCACGCCGGGAGCTTGAAGCGGCATAATATGATATTTAGACAGGATTACAGGATTGACTTGATTTATGGAAAACAAATGGTAACTACCCAGGTGGATAGACTGAAGGTCCCGAGGGACGCGGGATTAGGAAAAATGGGAATACTGCACACTTTGAATCCATGTTTGATGCAAAAATCTGCTGTTTCTTCGCCAAAGCGCCACAATCGCGCTCTTCTGACCCCTTCAGCCTTCAGCCTAAAAAGCTTCAGCCTGACTACGTGAGTAGTCACAACAAATGAAAAGGAGGACAGGAGATAATGGAGAAATATGTGTGTTCTGTTTGTGGATATGTTTACGATCCGGAAGATGGAGACCCTGATAATGGAGTTAAACCGGGTACCGCATTTGGAGATCTTCCTGATGACTGGACCTGCCCGGTCTGCGGTGCGACCAAGGACCTTTTTGAGCCGGAGTAGGTAATTATCTGGCCCCCAAATCTCATCCAAACGATAAAGATTCGGGGTTTTTTATTGAGGGCCCGGTTTGTTTTGAGCGTTACCGGGTTTTGAAAGGCAGAGGGCCTGCAGCTGAGCAGGAAAATAGGATGGGTGATTTTTTGTGACCTCCTCTATCATTCGAATGGAGAGGGGATTGTTCCTCGAGATGGGAGGTATACGTTATCATGAAACCAATTGAGATTGCGAAAGATATTTACTGGTTGGGGGTTGTTGACTGGAACGTCAGGGATTTTCACGGGTATTCCACCTACCAGGGGAGTACGTACAATTCTTTTCTCATCATGGATGAAAAGATCACCCTGATCGACGCGGTGAAAAAGGAATTTGCCGATGAATTGATCGACGGTATCAGTCAGATAGTTGATCCAAGAAAAATAGACTATATTGTAAGCAATCATACCGAAATGGATCATTCAGGGGGACTTCCTAGGGTGATGCATCGGATTGGTGAAGACAAACCCCTTTATTGCTCCAAAATGGGGCACAAGAATCTCTCTAGACATTTTCAGCAAAAATGGAATTACCAACCGGTTGAAAATACCGGTGAACTGCGTTTAGGAAAGAGGACCGTTACGTTCCTGGAGACCAGGATGCTCCACTGGCCGGACAGCATGTTTACCTACGTCAATGAAGACAAGATCCTCTTTTCAAGTGATGCCTTTGGCCAGCACTATGCCGGACCGGAGCGCTTCGACGATCAGGTGGGCGACGCCATCATGCCCCACGCAAAGAAATACTTTGCCAACATCCTGCTTCTTTATTCCCCCCTGGTTCTCAAGCTGATAGACAAGGTTACGGATATGGGGCTGGAGATCAACATGATCTGTCCTGATCATGGTATTATCTGGCGTCAAGACCCCTCAAAGATCATTAATGCCTGGCGGAACTGGGCCGAGCAGAAACCCAAGAGAAAGGCCCTGGTAATATACGATACTATGTGGCACAGCACCGAGAAGATGGCAGAAACCATTGCGGAAACACTTGGGGAGGAAGGGGTTCATGCGGTCCCCATGAAACTCCGGACCTGTCATAGGAGTGACATCATAACGGAAGTCGTCGACGCGGGTGCGATCATAGTGGGTTCTCCCACGTTGAATAACGGCCTTTTTCCAACGGTTGCGGATTTTTTGACCTATATGAAGGGCCTCAAGCCCTTGAACAAGATCGGCGCGGCATTTGGGTCCTATGGCTGGAGCGGTGAGGCAGTCAAGCTCATCAATCAAGAACTGGAGGCCATGAAGTTTGACGTGGTTGATCCAGGCGTACGCATCCAGTATGTGCCCGATGAAAAGGGCCTGGAGGCTTGTCGTGCTCTAGGGAAGATGGTGGCCCAGGTTTTGTCCTCTAAGTGATAAAATGAGCAGGGTCCCGGTCATAGATATGAGTGAATGCAATGCCTGTGATTCTTGCCTTGATCTTTGCCCTGCTGTTTTCAAGAGAAATGAAGAGACCGGCGGGATTGAAGTCATGGAAATGGAAGTGTACCCTGAGGAAGAGGTTCAAGAAGTAATAAATTGCTGTCCACGTGGATGCATAACCTGGGAAGACGGCACGTGAGAGTGAGATTGCGGTGAGTATCCAAGACCTTAAGGGCCGCAAGCTTAAACAGAAGGTCCATGAGTTCTTGAAATCGCCTGATTTTGATACAGCACTGGAAGCACTGTGGCTGCTCCCCGCAAGAAAAGTGATTAATCCCCTTTTGTCTTTTCTTTACAATAGCAATGATCAAGTAAGATGGCGGGCGATTACGGCAATGGGAGTAGTTGTTTCAAGGCTCGCTGAAAAAGACATGGAATCCGCGAGGGTCATCATGCGCCGGCTCATGTGGAACCTAAATGACGAATCGGGAGGTATCGGCTGGGGAACTCCAGAGGCCATGGGTGAGATATTGGCACGTCACAATGGCCTTGCAGGGGAGTATGCAAGTATTCTACTATCGTATGCCAGGGAGGATGGCAATTTTCAGGAACACGAGCTGATGCAGCGGGGGGTGCTTTGGGGAATCGGAAGAGTTGCCCAGGTGAGGCCGGATTTAGTAAGGGAAGCGATCGCTGACATAGCCCCTTTTCTTAGGTCTCCTGATGCCACAAAAAGGGGACTTACGGCCTGGATCATGGGGTTGCTGAGCGCCAAGGAGGTCCGGCAGTCCCTTATGGAGCTCATTAATGATGAAACCAAATTTACCATTTATCTTGACCGCCGGCTGGTTGAACGCACCGTGAAAGAAATCGCAGAAGAGGCCCTATCGAATATGGATCACCAGGCCTCTTGACACCTCATTTAATCAACTGCTCAAGTATCTGAGAGGATCTCCAGTCATGAAAAGTCTTGTCTTCCTCTTGTTAGGCCTTTTTGCTTTTGTACCTGTTGTCATGGGGGCCAATGCCCCTATCAGTGAGGAAACTGAAAAGTGCATCGATTGCCATTCCTCAGTAACACCAGGGATTGTGGCCGATTGGCAAAAAAGCCAGCACGCCAAGATCAGTCCCGCACAGGCACTAAAGAGGCCGAGACTTGAGAGGCGAATTTCGGTTGATGAGGCCCCAAAAGGAATGGCTGATCACTCGATCGGATGCGCCGAATGTCACACCATGAAATCAAAGGGGCATAAGGATTCTTTCGATCACAACGATTTCAATGTGCACGTGGTAGTGACTCCTAAAGACTGCTCATCATGCCACCCTGTTGAAGCGAACCAGTATGGAAAAAATCTCATGTCACATGCCTACGGTAATCTTCAGCACAACACACTTTATCGATCTCTTGTGAATTCTGTGAACGGAGTTCAATCATTTGAAGAAGGGAGGTTGACCCAAAGGCCGGCCGATGCGAGCACCGATGCTGAGTCCTGCTTTTACTGCCACGGTACAATCGTGAAGGTGAAGGATATGGAAACCAGGGAAACTGACCAGGGTGAAATGACGTTCCCTGTTTTTGCAGGATGGCCCAATCACGGGGTCGGGAGGGTCAACCCGGACGGGAGCATGGGCTCATGTGGCGCATGCCACAGCAGACACCAGTTTGCCATTGAAATGGCCAGGAAGCCCTATACCTGTTCCGAATGCCACAAAGGGCCGGACGTGCCGGCATTCAAGGTGTACGAGGTCAGTAAGCACGGGAACATATTTTCTTCGCAGAGCAGGTCATGGGATTTTCATTCAGTCCCATGGATTGTGGGACGGGATTTCAATGCCCCTACTTGTGCCACTTGTCACGTTAGCCTGATGACATCTGGTGAGGGTGAGGTAATAGCAGAGAGAACCCATCAAATGAATGACCGTATACCTACGAGATTGATGGGATTGATATACGCCCATCCACATCCCACGTCTCCTGATACGACAATCATCAGGAATAAGGCCGGTCTTCCGCTAGCGACAGAGCTGGATGGGAAACCGGCGAACAAATATCTGATAAGTAAAGAGGAGCAGGACAAGAGGCAACAGGAGATGGAAAGGGTGTGTCTTTCCTGTCACAGCCAGACCTGGGTTGGTGGACAGTTTGCCCGATTTGAGCATACTATTAAAACCACAAATGCCATGACCTTAACGGCCACAAAGGTCCTTATGTCGGCCTGGGAGAAGGGTGCGGCCAGGGGAATGGCTCAAAAAGACAGCATCTTCAACGAGGCCATTGAGAAAAAGTGGGTGGAACAGTGGCTGTTTTATGCGAACACTGTCCGTTATGCCTCCGCCATGATGGGTGCGGACTATGGCGCGTTTGCCAACGGAAGATGGTATATGTCCAAGAATATCCAGGAGATGAGAGACTGGCTTGAGTTTAAACTGCGAGGACCGGGTAAGAGATCAATCCAAGAGGAAAACGGCCAATGAGTAACCAGGGTGTAATCGTAAAATGCCGTAATTGTGGTATCAGGAACAGGGTACCAAGGGACCGCTTAGGGGACGGGCCTGTCTGCGGAAGGTGTAAGGCGCCCCTTCCGGTGGAGGCCATTCCTGAAACACCTGTAAATATATACGACAGCACATTCAATAACGAGGTAATTTCACATTCCGGTCCCGTAGTGGTTGATGCCTGGGCGCCATGGTGCGGCCCATGCCAGATGGTTGGACCGATACTCGAACAACTGGCCAAAGAATATTCAGGCCGTGTCAAGATCACAAAATTGAATGTCGACGAGAACCCGGTAACCGCTTCAAAATATGGCATTCGCAGTATTCCAACAATGCTTTTTTTTAAGGACGGGAAGATGATTAATTCAGTGGTGGGGGCCCTTCCCAGGGAAGAGATTGAACGACAGCTAAGGGCGCTGTTATAATGTGGCGAGCGAATAGGAGGAAGAAGCGACATGCAAAAATCGGTTAAAATGTATTCTCTGAGCACATGTGGCCATTGTAAGGCGACAAAAAAGCTATTGAATGACTGTCAGGTAGAATATGAATTTACGGATGTGGATCTACTTAAGGGGGAGGAGAGGGCGGCTATCCTGGAGGATGTCCGAAAATGGAACCCGGCTTGCTCTTTTCCAACCATTATTATCGGAGGGAGGGTAATTGTCGGACACAAGGAAAATGAGATCAGGGAGGCACTTGGATTATGAATAATGTCGAAAGGTTATACGAGACTTTAGGGAAGGCTCAAGAGCCGAAGGGATATTATTTCAATGAGGACAGAGAGAAGGTCTTTGAACTCCTTGGGGGGCTTCTTGTCAACAAAGGGCGCTATGGATATATGTCTTGCCCTTGCAGGCTGGCCTCCGGGGACCGAGAAAAAGACAAGGATATTATCTGCCCATGTAGGTATCGAGAGGCGGACGTCAAGGAGTATGGTAGCTGCTACTGCAATTTGTATGTGACACGTGAGTGGAATGAGGAAAAGGTCCCGCACGTTTATGTCCCTGAGCGAAGGAAGAACTAGAATCCGGAAACTGGAGACTAGAAACTGGCTAACCGGTAAATGGATCAACCCACGATGGAAAAGGAGCATGACTGATGTTTGTCCTTGGGTTACAGGGAAGCCCGCGCAAAAAAGGGAATGTTGCCATTTTGCTTTCGGCCTTTCTGGATGAGGCTGAGAAGCTCGGCGCAAACACACAGCGTATTGATGTGGCAGGCAAGAATATTACTCCCTGCCAGGAATGCGGCACTTGCGATAGAGAGGGGTTCTGCCCGATAGACGATGATATGCAGGAGGTTTATCAACTGCTACGCAAAGCGGATTTAGTCGTGATGGCAACCCCCATTTTTTTCTATGGCCCCACGGCCCAGATGAAGGCCTTGATAGACAGATCACAAGCGCTGTGGGCAAGAAAATATACGCATAAACTCACTGACCCGGGCCGCAAGTGGAGAAAGGGTTTCATGCTTGCAGTAGGTGCTACAAAGGGAAAAAACCTGTTTGAAGGCACTGAGCTAACGGCCAGGTATTTTTTTGATGCCATTGGGGCAAGTTTTGAAGGGACGCTGGGATATAGAAGGATAGAAGGCCCAGGGGACATCAAAGGGCATCCTTCTGCCCTTGCTGATGTAAGGGAAAAGGCGGCGGCCCTGGTTGCGCCATTCTTGGAGAGGAAAAAGGTCCTTTTTGTATGCAGGGAAAATGCCTGCCGAAGTCAGATGGCAAGTGCGTTTGCCCAGTTTAATTTAGGAGACAGGCTGGAAGTGGAGTGTGCCGGCAGCGAACCTGCCCAAGAGGTTAATCCTGTAATGGTAGAGGCCATGGGTGAAAAGGGAATTGACATGGCCTTTCGCAAACCAAAACCTATCGACCAAATTGGGGACTTTGGAAAGCCAGACCTGGTAATAAGCATGGGCTGTGAAGACGCTTGTCCTCTATTTCCGGGTGTCAGAGTGGAGGAATGGGACCTTCCGGATCCAGCGGGGAAAGATATTGCTTTTATGCGTGAGATCAGGGACAAGATTGAAGAAAGGGTGAGAGGGCTGTAACTGGTATGAAGCTGCATCGAGTCCCGCCTGGCGGGAAATCGCAAAGCATCACCGTTTTGCCTGTCCCGGGCCGGTACGGGCCGGAGGCGAAGCTTCGTTAGAATGAGGTATGATTTTACATAGAGCACAGGGTCCTTTAAAGGCGAGATTAGACGGTCTTTACAGGGAATATAATGACGAGAGGTATATCCGATATGACCCGATAAAGTATGTGTACAGGTTCGAAGATAGTGCAGAGAAAGAGCTCGTGGGGCTTTTATCTTCGTCATTATCTTTTGGGCGGGTTAGTCAGATCTTTAAGGCAATGGATCGCCTGCTTGAAATCGTGGATAATCAACCCCTCAAATATGTCTTGAACCTTAGAAAAAGACCGGACAGGAAATTACTTTCCTTTACCTATAGGTTTGTTACAGGGCAGGATATCTACGATCTATTTGCATCGACCAGAGCTATAATCAAGAGGTACGAAACTTTAGGCACGTTTGTGAAACAGAATTACAAACAAGGAAAATTTTTGGAACTTGTGACTGAAACCATTAAGGCGTATCAGAAAGTGAACTACCTTATTCCCTCTTCATTGAAGTCTCCTTGCAAGAGGCTCTTTATGTATTTCAGGTGGATGGTTAGAGATGACAACATTGATACAGGTCTATGGGATTTCATGGATCCTTGTGAACTTGTCATCCCACTTGATACGCATATCTTCCGGGTAGGGACGGAACTGGGTCTTACATCAAGAAGGAGCCCATCCTTGAATACTGCCATTGAAATAACAAATAGTCTGAGGAGATATTGTGCATATGATCCTGTAATGTATGACTGGGCACTTTCTCATATTGGGATAATAAGGAATAATTTTGCTCTTGAGAGTAAAAATATAACGTAAAGGAGAAAAAATAAGATTTTCAGGCTGTAATAGTATCAAGGGCTTAAGCCAGGGGGTGTCTATTTTGACTCGTTGCCGAAGCACTTCCGTAGCGTGGACCTCAGGCGCTCCTTTATATCCGTTGGGACCTTTTCCTCTGCTGCCTTTTTGCACAACCGAATGGTTTTTTTTAAGGAATCTAAGCAGTTCTGGCATTCAGGGCATTCTTTGAGGTGGGTTTCTATCTTGTGGCAGAGCTTGCCATCCAATTCTCCGTCAAGGTATTCGGATATTTTTTCGAAATATTTTTTGCAGTCTTCTCTCATTGGGCCATTCCCTCTTTGTAATGGGATGATATTTTATTCCTCATAAACAGACGTGCACGGTGTAATCTGGTCTTGACCGATTGCCGAGATATTTTGAGGATGTCAGAGGTCTCTTCCGTGTTGAACCCTTGAATGTCTCTGAGGTTAAAGACCATTTGGTATTTTGGAGGGAGGGAGAAAATGGCAGTGTCAATGATCTTTTTCAATTCAGCCCTCAAGACACTATCGGAGGGGTCTTCGGACCAGTCAGGGATCTCGTATCTGCCATCAGAGCCACCTTTCCCGATAAATGACTCCAGGGAAACTTCCTGATCAGGTTCGCATTTTTTCTTTCGTCTTTTTTTGAAACAGGCTGTTGAGGCAATCCTGAATAGCCAGTTTTTCAATTTGGTTTCTTCCCTGAACCCTTTTAGATATCTGAAGGCATTTAAAAAGGTCTCCTGGGTAATGTCTTCAGCATCCTGAGGATCACCACACATCTTTAGCCCAAGTGTAAATATCCCGTTTTCATATCGTTCCACGATCTTTTCTATGGCATCCATGGAGCCTGCCTTAAACTGGGCTATAAGGTGGTGATCAGTAGTGTCGTCAGCCTTTTTATCCATGTCAATCGCTCGGCCTTTCGATGGCTTCTTTCTCTTTTCCGTGCTCTGCGAGCGCTTCGAGTCCGCTGAGGTTAAGGAATCTGATGTTACGGTCTTTTACCTCGATCAGGTTTTGCCTGTTCATCTTTGCTAATATTCGTGAGAGGGTCTCTGGGATTGTACCCAAAAGACTTGCAAGCTGTCCTTTTGATACGCCTAATGAAACGGAATCTTCTTTTCCTTGCTCATTTGCCAGGTAGATGAGATATGCGGCCAGACGGCCGGGGACCTCTTTTAGGGAAAGGTTTTCTATCTGAACAGTAAATTGACGAAGTCTCAAAGATAGAACTGCAAGCATGTTCAACGCTAGCGAGGGATTGCCTGTGATAAGCTCTGCAAAGGCCCTTCTGGGGAAAAAAAGGAGGTAGCTGTCGGAAATGGCCTCCGCACTAGCGGGGAATTGCTGACCTGAAAAGACAGGGACCTCACCGAAAGGTTCTCCCGGGCCAAAGATATGGAGAATCTGTTCCTTGCCATCAGGTGAAAGCTTATAGATTTTTACCTGTCCCACAGCGACAACATAAAAGCCGTTTCCATCGTCTCCTTCAAGGAAAACGGTATCCGCTTTATTGAAATGTTTTTCGACAACGATCTGTGCGACCTGTCTTTGCTGATTCTCAGGAAGCCCTCTGAATAGAGGAGTACGTGAGATTATGTCCAAAATTTTTTTCATCTTCAAAGGCGCATGATTTCTGGTTTTTCGTTGACTATTAAACGCGAGCCAAGGGATCTTATGCCTTAAAGATAACATCCTTTCTTGAATTGAGTCAAAGAGTATCTATAAGAAATCTGAATGAGGTTTCAGCCTGGATCCAAATAAAATATGTGACCATTTTTGGTTTGCTGTCTCTATAATAAATAACGTACCTCCTGCCTTTGCCGTTTGAAGGTATGGGGTTAGTGAAAGTATGAAAGGATGAGAGAGATGCTGAATTGGTTAAATCAAATGAATGGGGGCGGATTAATACGACACATAATTGCACTGACCGGCATTGTCTTATATGCCCACGTGGGCTATGCCCAGGAGCTGAGATTTGATGAGGCAAAGAGACTGGCCTTGGATAAGAACAAAATGATCAAGGCCTATGAGGAGGAATTCGAAACGGCAAAATATAGCTATGACCGGGCCAGGGGTGGTTATCTTCCTAAGATAAACATTACTGAAACAGGCACAAGGACGGATGAACCAGCAAATGCGGCATTTTCAAAGATGGCGCAGGGCCGTTTTGATATGAACTACTTCATGTCGCAAATGAAAGACCCGGACGCAGTGACGAACTATGAGACAAAAATAGAAATTATCCAACCCGTATTTATGAACGGGAAGATCTTCTTCGGTGTAAAGCAGGCCCGGGAGATGAAAGAGGCGTCTGAATATACATTGGAGAGAGTCAAGCAGACGGTATTATACAATCTTCATAAGGCATTTTACGGCGTTGCTTTGGCTGAAAGGGCCCTCACGACTACTGAGAAATCCTATGACCGTACAAAAAGATATTATGATATAGCCGCGAATTATTACGAGAACGGGATGTTAGTGAAGAGCGATCTGCTGGTGGCTCAATCATATACGCTTATGAATGAAGGGGCAATTCAGGAGGCCGAGAAACAGGTGGCCGTTGCCAAGAGTGTCCTTCAGAGGATCACAGATAGTGATAGGGACTGGGATGTTGTCTGGGAAGATCCTGATTACGCCTTCAGGCAGGACCTGGATTATTATCTGCACGTGGCCATCAAGAACAGGCAGGACCTCATCGCAATGGGGAAATATCTTAATGCCAGTAGGTACGAAGAAAAGAAATCAGTGTCCAGGCTCTTGCCCGAACTTGCTGTTTTTGGCAACTACTCGCAGAGCGACGATACTATCTTGGGGGACGCAGCGGATGGGTATACTGTGGGTGCCCGAGTAAAACTAAATCTGTTTAACGGATTTTCTGATTTCAACCATATTAGAGAACAGAGGAGCCGCTATCGTTCGCTACTCAATAAGGTTGCAGACAAAAGACTTGCTATCAAGGTGGAAGTGAAGGACGGCTATTATTCAGTGCTTTCCGCACAAAAGAGGCTCAGGGCCGCGAACAAGAGGGTTGATGCGGTAAGAGAGGCCCTGGCGATTACCGAAAGACGTTTTAAGGCGGGGCTAGACAAGATTACCGATCTTTTGGACAGGGAAGTAGATGTAAAGGAGGCGGAACTTGGAATGTATATGAGTAAATATGATTTGATCCTGAGTAAGGCAAAATTACTATTTGCGGCCGGCATTCTAAAATAGCCCGTGGGGATGGTTGGATTTTGGCCGGAGGCCATTGCAGATCCTTTTTGTCGAGGAGGAGGAAGATGAAAGTTAACAGGTTTTTGTGGTTTTTCTTATTGATGGGCGTCATGGCTTGTTCTTCCGCTAAGGATGAAGAGCCCAAGGAGTCATATGCGGCCTCCAGGGCATGGAAGCTAAAGACCGAAAGGGTACGAAAGGTGAGCGTTCCTGTGGTCAGGAGTTTCCCCGGAACAGTGGCAAGCGCGGAAACCGCTTTTTTGGTGCCAAAGATTGTTGGCTACATCGAGGCTATTGATGTAGTTGATGGGGACAGTTTTAAAAAA
This sequence comes from uncultured Desulfobacteraceae bacterium, assembly GCA_964473615.1. Classification (GTDB taxonomy): domain Bacteria; phylum Desulfobacterota; class DSM-4660; order Desulfatiglandales; family Desulfatiglandaceae; genus CAYYPQ01. The sequence goes on along the minus strand of CAYYPQ010000011.1, from coordinate 36,567 downwards.
GGCGATTTGCTGGTCAAGATTAGGAGCAAGGAACTCGTCGATAAGAAAAAGTTTGCAGAAAGTGCCGTTAAGGAGACAGAGAATGGGGAGTCTCAGGCCAAAATTGGGCTTGAAATGGCTGGCGCTGCATTGAAGCAGGCAGAGGCACAGTATACCTTGGCCGAAAAGACCTACATCAGGTTCAAGAATCTCATAGAGACCGAAAGTGTTAGCAAGCAAGAATTTGATCAGGTGGAGGCAAAGTATAAGGCTGCCCTTGAGGGGAGGAAAATAGCCAAGAAGAACCTAGGGTTGTCAAACGAGAAACTGGACCAGGTGAAGATAAAGAAACAACAAGCCCTTGCAATGCTCGATGAGGTAAAGACCTATCTGAATTATAGCCAATTGAAGGCCCCCTTTGACGGCATTGTCCTCCAGAAACTGATGGATGTGGGGAATCTCGTGTCACCGGGCCATCCTATCCTGAAAACAGGCACAAAAAAGGGCGTTATTTACGCCCAGGTGAATGGGAGTGTTATGAAGGATATAAGAGTTGGTGCGGAGGCGTTGGTAGAGTTGCCCTCTGCGGATATATCTTACAAGGCCAGGATCCTTGAGGTCAGCCCCGATATTGATCCCGCCACCCGTAACTTCAGAGTAAAACTATCTGGAGGCGATGGATTGATCCCGGGCATGTATGCCAAGGTGTTTTTCGGTGAGGGTCATAAGGAAGTAATAGTTATACCAAACTCGGCCGTAAGTGAAAGGGGGCAGCTTCGTGTGATCTTTGTTGATAAAGACAAGAGAGCAGAGATGAGAATAGTCAAAACAGGCGGAAGTTTCAAAGACGGCATCGAGATACTTAGCGGGGTTCAGGTTGGAGAGAAGATTGTCGTGGAAAAAGGAGAAAATATTAAGTCCGGCGATCTTTTGGAGGACTAACCGATGACTGAAGACAAGATGGTAAAAGAGAATGGCGGTGAAAGGTGTGACACTACTCCGGAAGAAGAACTCGAAGCAATAGAGTACGCCATTTCCGAAAGGATAGCAAAGATCTTCTTGAGGTCCAAGATTACTCCCCTTTTGATAATTGCTTCGCTCTTTATCGGAATTGTATCGGTTCTTTTTACGGCAAAGGAGGAGGAGCCCCAGATCGTGGTTCCCATGGTAGACATCTTTGTCCCATATCCTGGTGCAAACGCGGGCGATGTCGAAAAGGTAGTTGTATCTCCACTTGAAAAATTGATGTGGGAAATTCCTGGTGTTGACTATGTTTACAGCGTCTCAATGAATGACGTTGGTCTTGTAACAGTACGCTTCAAAGTAGGTGAGGATGAGGAAAAGAGTATCATCAAACTGAAAACGAAAATTGATTATAACATGGACAGAATGCCCCATGGCGTCCTTCCGCCAATTATTAAGAGTAGGTCTATTGATAGTGTACCTCAACTGGCCGTAACGTTGTGGTCTGTGAAATATAGTCCCTACAGTCTCAGGAGAATTGGAGATGAGGTGGAAAACAGTCTTAAGGAGGTGGATGACGTTTCCCAGACATCTATAATTGGTGGGTATAAGCGTGTTGTGAGGGTTGAACCCGACATAGAAAAGCTGCGTGCTCATGGTCTCGACCTCCTCAAACTTTACGGGGCCCTTTCCATGTCAAACCAATCGCTGAACACAGGCGAGGTAACGACGGGTGGAGATGTGATATATCTTACGGCAGGGGGTTTTTTCAAAACAAAGGACGATGTAAAAAACCTGGTGGTTGGCGTTAACCAAGGGAAACCCGTTTATCTAATGGATGTTGCAGCGATATATGATGGTCCTGGTGTGCCGCATCAGTATCATCTGATAGGCTTTAATAAAGAGCGGATACTCAATAAATTTCAGGCGGTCACTATTTCCATCTCCAAGAGAAAAGGAAGCGATTCGGTTGTAGTTGCAGAGGATATATTAAAGAAGCTTGATACCCTGAGAGGGTATATAATACCCGAAGGAGTTTATACCACCATAACGAGAAACTATGGGCAGACAGCGTACGATAAGGTTAAAACCTTGATTGAACACCTGCTTGGGGCAATCCTGGCAGTTATGATCGTTATGACCGTATCGATGGGATGGAGAGCAGGCCTTGTTGTTTTTGTTGCTTTGCCGGTGACCTTCGCGCTAACACTTTTTGTGTACTATATGTTCGGTTACACATTAAATAGGGTGACCCTTTTTGCCCTCATTTTTGTCGTGGGCCTAGTGGTTGACGATGCAATAATTGTTGTGGAAAACATGGAAAGGCATTTTAAGATTGCTAAGAACAACTTGCTTGCCAGGGCCATACACGCGGTGGGAGAAGTAGGTAACCCGACAATCCTCGCTACCATAACCGTGATTGTGGCCATATTCCCAATGGCATTTGTGAGGGGACTGATGGGGCCCTACATGAAACCCATGCCTATAGGTGCGTCGCTTGCCATGATTTTTTCTCTATTTGTAGCCCTTACAATTACACCATGGCTTGCGTACAGGCTCCTTGCCGGGCATGCCGCTGAAAATGTCGATGTGCAGGATGAAGAGGAATGGGTAAAGTCTACAAGGCTATACAGGATCTATAACAGACTAGTTTTGCCGTTAATGGAGAAGAGGAGATCAAGAGCCCTTCTCATAGTTGTGATAGTTGTTCTGTTTATCGGCGCATTCATGTTTGTTCCCACCAAGATGGTGGTGATGAAGATGCTTCCTTTCGATAATAAAAACGAACTGCAAGTAATTATAGATATGCCCGAGGGCACACCGCTTGAAAGGACTACCACCGTTGCAAGCGATATAGGCAATTATCTTGCAGGGGTAAGAGAAGTGGCAAACTATGAGATCTACGCCGGCGTTGCGGCCCCTTTTAATTTTAACGGTCTTGTGAGACACTATTTTCTGAGAAAGGGTGAAAACGTGGCAGACATTCAGGTAAATTTCGTAGATAAAACGACGAGGAAACTCAAAAGCCATGATCTTGCCAAGATAATCAGGGGACCGGTGCAGGAGATCGGAAGGAGGTACGATGCCAATATCAAGATAGCCGAAGTTCCTCCTGGCCCCCCTGTGCTTTCTACTCTTGTTGCTGAGGTTTACGGACCTGATCGGAAAAGCAGGATGGATGTCGCCTCAAAGGTAAAAAAGGTTTTCGAGACAACGGATGGTGTAGTGGATGTGGACTGGTTTGTTGAAGATGACATGAAAGAGCTGGATTTCACTGTCGACAAGGAGAAGGCCGCCCTGACAGGTGTTTCGACAGAAATGGTTTCCAAGAGCTTATATATGGCCATTAAAGGTATGAAGGTGGGAATCTTGCATACCGGCAGGGACAGGGAGGATGTGGATATCATACTCAAAGTTCCTGAAAAGCAGAAATCTAAGCTTGAAATATTGAAGGATATAAATCTGATTTCTATGGCGGGACGGCCCGTGCCATTAAGCGAACTTGTTAAGATCAATGAAAAGGTCAAAGACAAGGCCCTTTACCATAAGGATTTGAAGCCCGTGGTTTACGTTGTAGGTGACGTTGCCGGTACAGAAGAGAGTCCTGTTTACGCGATTTTGAAGATGAAGAAGAGGATTGGAGCAATTACAAATGGCGGCCATAAGATAAATCAGTTCTGGACAAAACAACCTGATAATACAGAAGAGGCTTCTTTGAAATGGGACGGAGAGTGGCAAATTACCTATGAAGTTTTCAGGGATTTAGGCCTTGCCTTTGCGGCAGCATTGGTGATTATGTACTTTGTGCTTGTGGGTTGGTTCAGGTCTTTTGTCACCCCCATCATAATGATGATACCTATCCCTTTAAGCCTGCTTGGCATAATCCCCGGTCATTTCTTTTTTGGGAAATTCTTTACCGCGACAAGTATGATAGGTTTTATTGCCCTTGCAGGCATAATGGTCAGGAACGCGGTGCTCCTGATCGATTTTATAGAAGTCGGCCTTGAAAAGGGAAAAGGAATCAAGGAGGCCGTAATAGAGTCCGGCGCGGTAAGGACAAGACCGGTCATCCTGACGACGGTAGCGGTTATAACCGGGGCCTTCTTCATGCTTCCTGATCCCATATTCTCCGGGCTTGGGGTGTCACTAATAACCGGCGCTGCCGTTTCGACCGTTTTGACCCTTGTAATAATTCCTTTGGGTTATTATAAATATTATACGATTGTGCAAAGGTTTAAAAAAGCTAACTAATATCTTTGTAAAACTTTAGACGGTTTCCTAAAATGGGGTAAGGGATGGTTTCCGTCGCAACGGCCTTGAAATGTGAGCCCCGAAACATTGAACCTCTTCAGCTACACGTTAACCGAGGAGTGATGCCATGAATAATCGTTATGCCAACCCGTATGTCATCGGAGTTTTACTTGGACTGGTCTTGTTATTTTCCTTTTATACGATGGGAAGAGGCCTGGGGTCATCCGACTCTTTTTCGCGGATAACGACCGCTGGTGTGAAGCTTGTAGCCCCTGCGCACGCAGGGACAAACCGATACTTTTCAAGATACCTGGGTGGTGGAAAATCTCCACTCATGGCATGGCTGGTTTTCCTGACCCTGGGGGCCGGTCTTGGGGGGCTGTTTTCCGCGTTTATTTCCAAACGTGTCAGAGGAGAGGTGGCTCGAGGCCCTTCCGTAGGGGTTTCAGTACGTCTGTGGCTGGCCTTTGGGGGTGGTATTCTTTCCGGGTTTGCCGCCAGGCTGGCCAGGGGATGCACGAGTGGACAGGCGCTCACCGGTGCCTCTGAACTGGCCTTTGGTAGTTGGGTTTTTATGTTTTGCATCTTTGCCGGTGCATATGCAACCGCCTATTTTTTTAGAAAGGAGTGGCTATAATGGGACCTCTTTATAAATTCGGTTGGTTTGGTTTTGCTTACAGTCTCCAACTGGCCGGACTCATAGGCTTCCTCTTCGGATTCCTCCTTGAAAGGGCAGGCTTTGGAAATCCCCGCAAACTCACCGCTATCTTTTACCTAAGGGATTTTGCGGTCCTCAAGGTCATGTTTACCGCTATTGTGGTCTGTATTCTGGGTCTCCTTTATTTTTCGGCTTTCGGCTGGATCGATCTCGACCGGGTATATCTCTTGCCGACCTTTATCTGGCCCCAAATAGTGGGTGGCCTTATCCTTGGTGTCGGTTTTGTTATCGGGGGTTACTGCCCCACCACCTCGGTGGTGGCGACAGTTTCGGGGAAACTGGACGGATTGATTTTCATTGTAGGGATGATGTTTGGTTCTTTTATTTTTGCGGAGCTATTCCCGCTACTTCAGGCCTTTTATTCTTCCGGTGACATGGGCGTGGTGCGTCTCTCAGATGTCTTTGGCCTCCATTCCGGCATTATTGCACTTCTGGTGTGCCTCATGGCGCTGGGTGCCTACTGGTTTGTAGAAAAGGTAGAGGAAAGATTTGGAGACAAGGAGACCCTGCCCGGCGGGTCAAGGAAGATCAAGAGATCAGCCGCTGCCCTACTCGTGGTGCTCGGCCTGATCTTGGCCATCATCAATCCAGATAGAATAGCCACCAAGCGGTCGTCTTTACAAATTCATCAGGAAAAAGAGGTGGAAAAGATTCAGAAGGTGGTGCCAGTGCCGGTTGAACCATCTTCATCAGGCTTTAAGATAATGGATGATGAAGGATGTTAGTAGTATCATAGGCGCGTGGAAAGGAGGTACCCATGTTAGTAATAGAGGACCTGCAGGTTAAGCTAGGTGATAAGGAGGTCTTGAGACATATCGACCTGGAGATCAAACCCGGTGAGACCCATGTCCTGTTCGGTCCGAATGGCTCAGGCAAGACCTCTCTTCTAATGACGATTATGGGGTATCCCCAGTATGAAGTGACAGAAGGAAAGATTACATTCAACGGACAGGATATTACCAGTCTACCTGTTAATGAGCGGGCAAGGCTGGGTATTGGCATATCTTATCAGAGGCCTCCAACTATTAATGGGGTAAAGACGAGCCAAATAGTGGGGATTTGCGCGAAAGGGGATGTTGACACGAAGGCCATGGCAGCCAAAGTGAACTTTTCTGAATTTTTGGCCCGTGACATCAATGATGGATTTTCCGGAGGGGAGATAAAGCGTTCCGAATTACTCCAGTTGATGGCACAAGATCCTCAATTATTGCTCTTTGATGAGCCAGAGTCGGGCGTTGATCTGGAGAATATGGTCCTCATTGGCTCCACCATCAGCGAGTTGCTTCAAAGAGACTTTAAGATGAACGACGGCAAGACACAGAAAGAGAGACGTACCTCGCGGACCAAGATGGGGCTGATTATCACCCATACCGGTTTTATCCTGGATTATGTGACCGCGGATAAGGGGCAGGTCCTATACAATGGCGCATTGACCTGTACTACCAATCCAAGAGAGATTTTCAAATGTATCAGCCAAGTTGGTTATGAGGAGTGTGTGCGATGCGCGATCTAGACAAAAAGGCCCTCAAAGCCAAGGAGAAAAAGGCTACACTTGGTCAAGACATTGATCTTGACTCTTTTAAGGTGGGATATGTCCATCATGAATATGTGGAAGATCTTACTACCCTGTCCGATAGCGACAAGGCGAGGATGATACTGGCGGGTGTTGATGCCGAGGAAAAAGAGAGGTCCGGGACCTATATCCAAAAGGATACGGAGGTTGTGCATGTTGGGTCAACACAAGAAGGTGTGGAGGTTATACCCATTAAACAGGCCCTAAGGGAGGACAAATGGATAAGAGATTACTACTGGACCCTGGCATCGGTTGATACAGACAAATATACTGCCAGGGCCAGACTCGATCTGCACAACGGGTATGTCATAAGGGCCCTTCCCGGCAGCAAGGTTATCTATCCTGTCCAGGCATGCCTATACCTTGAAAAGGATGGCTTAAGCCAGCATGTACACAATATTATTATTGCTGAAGAGGGCTCCGAACTGCATATTATTACCGGTTGTGCCACGGCCTCCCATGTACAACGGGGCGTTCATATAGGCGTATCCGAGTTTTTCGTCAAGAGGAATGCCAAACTCAGCTTTACGATGATCCACCACTGGGCCGAAGAGATGATGGTTCGCCCCAGGTCCGTTGGCGTGGTCGAGGAAGGAGGCCTTTTCCTGAACAATTACATTTGCATGAGGCCTGTCAAATCCTTACAGATGTACCCCACCACTTACCTTTCAGGGAGGGGCGCAGTGGCCCGTTTTTATAGTCTTCTTGTCGGGAATCATGGCTCTGAAATGGATGTCGGAGGTCGGATTTTTTTGAAAGAGGAGGATACGCGCGCCGAGATTGTGTCACGGGCCATCACCAATGGCGGGAATATAATCGCCCGGGGCGATCTGATTGGCGAGGTGCCGGGGATAAAGGCCCACCTGGAGTGCCGTGGCCTTATATTAAACGGCGGATCCATTCATGCCATCCCTGAATTGAACGGAAGGGCGGATGGTGTGGAAATGTCTCACGAAGCAGCGGTCGGGAAGATCGCCCAGGAGGAGATCCTTTACCTCATGTCCCGAGGTATGAGTGAAGATGAGGCCGTTTCGACCATTGTTCGGGGATTTTTGAGTGTGGATATTCCAGGTCTGCCACCTCAGTTAAAGGCCGAGATTGATCGCGCCGTGGAACAGAGCGACAAGGACATGTTATAGCAACTAGGGGACGTCCGTGAAATATTAACATTGTATAATAGTTTGGGCGTTTGAAAAAGGCTAAACTGATGCAATTTTTCTTGATCGACATACGGATCCCAGCATAAGAAAAGTAAATCGGAGTGTGGGTTTAGAAAGGGAACGAGAGGGAAAGACCTATCCGCATGTCATTGTCAGATAATTTATCAAGATCTAGGCGATCCTCCAGACTGCTCCTGAAATCATTTTGCAGCTTACGATTGTATTTGTAAGTAACGTTAACCGCGCTATAAATATTTCCCGTGTACCAGCCTATCTCCAGAAAAGTCAATATTCCACCCAGTACATTATGGTCTTCGTGAAAAGACTCTGCCGTGGCCCAGACGAAAAGTCCGTTTAGGAGAAATGCCACCATTGCATCTTCGTAACGCGAGACGTAGGCATGCCCAAGGCCCGGGATAAAGGCCGCCAAGACTCCGGCAAGCGCAGGACTCTTTAGAGGTAGTTTTTCTCCCCTAAGGCTCTGTTTTGCAAGTTCTTGTGAGCTATCATAAAATGAGCTGTCCTTTTCCATTCGGCCAAAGATGTCCGATGCCTGGCGCCATTTATTTTCCTGAATCTTGGTCCAGCCAAGGCGGTAGATGGCTGCATTTTTCAGGTCAGGAAACGGGTATTGTTCAGCAAGCAGGCCAAGGTAGTATTCGGCTTCGTTTGAAATGCCTTGCTCGTAATAGGATTCACCGGTCAAGAAGAGGGCCTTTCCGGCAAGGGGACTATCGGGATTAGATTCGACTATCTGAGAAAATACCTCCCTGGCTGCATCATAACGTCGAGCCTTCAGATGGCAGATTCCGATTAGTAAGCGGGCATTTTTTACGTGCGGATCATGAGGGAAAAAATAAATGAATCTCTTAAATTCTCCGATAGCCATATCATATTGGCCATTATCCATACAGTCCTGCGCAAAGTCGAATTGTTCAGTGCTATCCAACATGATCTGCTTCGGGAAGACCGGTGAGGCACTCAGCAATGAGAGGAGTATCGCAAAAAAGAGGGAGCAAAGGGTATTAATCTTGACCCTGTTCATCCTGATGGGACCACCAAAAGTCATTGTTTTCGACCGGATCAAGGATCTTTGCCCGGCCATTTACATACACAATGGGGGAAACCTTCCCCTCATTCGGTTCGTGGATTAGGCGATCGACCGTCATAAGCCAACCCATGATAAAACCGTGCTTTTGAAAGGCCATGACACTGTAAGAGGAGCATGTGGGTGAACTAGGGCATCTTTCCCCGTCCACCCTTGAAATATGATCCCTAAAAATAGAGACGAGCCACGCTCCTATGTTGAGCCCCTGGGTTTGATTGCAGGAAGAGGTCGCATGTTGCTCCTTGGGGCATGAAAAGGCATGACCTTGCCAGCAGGTCCCCTGGCAAGGGCCTAACAAGGCGGCACACAGGGCAAGGAAAAAAGTGACCCTGATGGCAAAATTCATCTTAACTACCCCACGATAGGTCTCTAAACGCCTACTATAATGAACTGGAGCAAATAAGTCAAGACGGCAACCGTTGCCTACCCCTTTTATTGACACAGAGTAAAGGTGCTGGTAACATACTTGTCGTTGCTCCAGGACCCGAATTCTTTAAATTTTGACAAAACAGGATCTTATGCCCGTCTACGAATATACAGCACTTGACAAGGCCGGAAAGAACATAAACGGCATTATTGATGCCGACAGCGCAGTGGCAGCTCGACATAAGTTAAGGGGATCAGGGATCTTCCCTGTGGGAGTGAAGGAGACTTCATCCAGGCTTAAAGATGCTCTTCCCACCTCGATACCTATCTCCAGTTTATTTAAGCGGGTCAAAGCAGGCGAGCTATCAGCAGCTACAAGACAATTATCGATCTTATTGGGAGCAGGGGTACCTCTTGTTGCTTCACTGGAGGCATTGATATCCCAGATTACTAATCCTGTGCTAAAAAAGACAATAGCCCAGGTAAAAGAATCTGTAAACCAGGGTAACAGCCTTGCCTCGTCATTGTCAGAACACCCCGGTATATTTTCACAGATTTACATTAACATGGTCCGTGCGGGGGAGGCCTCGGGTTCACTCGATCTTGTCTTGGACCGTCTTGCCGAGTTTGCTGAGCATCAACAGGCCTTAAAAGGTCGTTTTAAGGCGGCCCTGGCCTATCCCGTGTTCATGTTTTTTATTGGAAGTATAATCCTATTTGTTCTTCTCACCTTTATCGTTCCCAATATTACCAGGATGTTCAGTGAAATGCATCAGACCCTCCCCCTCCCTACAATAATATTAATTGGTCTGGGCAATTTTATGAAATCTTTTTGGTGGCTTGTTTTGGCCGCCTTGGCCGGCGCTGTCCTGGTGGGAAGAAAATTAATAAAGACTCCAAGGGGAAGTCGCATATGGGATGAAGTCAAGCTCCGTGTTCCCGGTATTGGGGCCATCAGTTTGAAGATGGCCATGGCCAGATTTGGTAGGACGCTTGGTAGCCTGCTTCAGAGCGGCGTTCCATTGCTGTCTGCCCTCCAGATTGTTAGAAACATTGTAAATAATCTCCTGATAGCCGAGGTCATTGATCACGCAATGGACGACATTGAAACAGGTAAGGGTCTTGCGGGCCCCCTTTCTCAAAGTCGGTGGTTCCCCCCTATCGCAATACAGATGATTTCTGTGGGTGAGCAGAGTGGGGAATTGGAGAGGATGTTAGATAAGGTTGCAGATATCTATGAGGGGGAGGCGGAATCCCAGATAATGACCATGACATCCATGATGGAACCGGTCATGATTCTGATTATGGGGCTCACTGTAGGATTTATTGTTGTTGCTATATTACTTCCCATATTTGAGATGAACCAGTTGATTCATTAAAGACTGTGATGGCCTTGTGGGGGCCAACACAGCGTTTCGGACTTTGGTCATGAGTAGCCAATATGATGAGAGGGGAAGGGAAAATGTCTAGAAACAGGATGAAAGAAGGTGGGTTTACCCTAATAGAGCTTATGGTGGTTATGGTAATCCTCGGCATTCTGGCAGGTCTAATTATTCCCAGGATCATGGGGAGACCTGAAGAGGCCAGAAGAATGAAGGCCCGGGTTCAGATAGAGAGTATAGAGACCGCACTAAAGCTATACAAACTGGACAACGGCGCGTATCCTTCCACTGAGCAGGGACTCCAGGCCCTGGTGGAGGCCCCGACTGTTGGACAACTCCCAAAGGCCTGGAGGGAAGGCGGCTACCTCGAGAAAGGCAGGGTCCCCAAGGATCCATGGGGAAATGATTATGTCTATCTTTCCCCTGGTGTTCAGGGTGAGTTCGACTTGATGTCCTATGGTGCCGACGGAGAGCCGGGTGGAGAGGGGAAGGACAAGGATGTTAACAATTGGGAACTGGACTGACACTTGAATGAGACAGGACCCCCTCAATGATACTAAGGCCTATACTCTTATTGAACTCACTGTAGTACTGGTATTGATTGCCCTGATAATCACACTAATTGTTCCTCGATTTCGATATGCAATTCTGAGTGATAATCTTAAGTCTATTACGCGCAGAATGGTCGGCATGATTAAGGTGTTGAGAAATGATGCGGTTAGGGATCAAAAGGCCTATGTCCTCCATTTTGATTTGGATTCAAATGACTATTGGGTAGAGTCTGACGATATGACTGCGGAGGAGCGGACGCGGGTCCATGAGAAGGCCACCCCTTTTCCCAAAGGCATCGAGGTTATTGACGTCTGGTACGGGGGCAGGGGTAAGAAAGCGGATGGAGAGGCGACCATAAGATTTAATAAGAATGGATATGTTCAAGAGTCAGTGATTCATTTTGGGTCAGAAGATGGCAGGAAATTCACCCTTGTGTTGAGCCCTTTTTTGGGAAGGGTGAAGGTATTGGAAGACTATGTTGATTTTGAGGGCAGTTAACCTTAGTTGTTCTACGGGTGTCTTGGATGGAAGGCGATGGACGGTTAATAGGAGGCGGGCCTTGCAATAGGTATTCCGGGTTTACGCTTCTCGAGGTGATGGTGGCAATGGCCATAATAGCCATAGCGTTGACCGCCATCTTGGGGTCACAGTCTCAGAGTGTATCTCTGGCCGGTGAGGCAAGGTTCTATACCACTGCCGCTTTCTTGGCGCAAAGTAAAATGGCCGAAATAGAGGCAAAAAAAATAGAGGATCTGACATCCGATTCAGGCGATTTTGGAGATGATTTTCCAGGATATGTTTGGAGTGTGACGGTGAGCAACGTTATGTTTGGTGGCCTTGAAGACGTCTCCGATCATCTCAAACAGATTGATTTGGGCGTCTCTTGGGGCAAGGACGAGGCGTATCAATATCGGCTTAGACTATACCGGTTTTCTTCATAGACCTGGTGGATCCACAGACCCAACAAACCCAACAAACCCAATGAGCCCAATGAACCCAACAAACCCAAGGGGTTTTACCCTGCTGGAGATCCTGATAGCCATCTTTATCTTTGGAGTTGTAATGTCAGTAATCTTCACCGCCTATACGGGCACATTCCGAAATATAGAAGAGACTGAATCCAAAGGAGATGTCTATGAAATGGCTCGCATTGCATTGGAGAGGATGAAAGAAGATTTGGAGTCGGCCACGAGATCTGAGTTTGTGGGAGAGGATGCAGAAATTGATGGGAGTAGTGCTGATACCCTCGATTTTGTATCAAGGGCACATATTGTCCTGGACGAGGAGGATGAAGATACAGGGCCTGCCAAGATAGTCTATTATGTAAAAAAGAATGATAACGAGGAAGATGGCTCCCTTGTTTTCTATAGGTCTGATACACCGGAGTTTGAAGAGAGGCCGGAGGAAGGCACGGGCGGCCTCGTGATTTGTGATGGGCTTTCTTCGGTCGACTTCACTTATTATGATGACAAAGGCGACGTCTTTGACGCATGGGATTCTGCTGACAAATCCGGTGAAGAAAAATTGCCGAAAATGGTTTCCATTGTGCTGGGGTTTATAAATAAATCAAATCCTGATGCGCCGCTTAAATTTATGACGAGTGTTGAACTGCCAATGTCTATGCCTGGGGAAAAAAGTGGGAAGTCCTCTTAAAGACGAAAGGGGCTTTGCCCTTATACTCACGATTCTGATAATAAGTCTGATTGTTGCCTTGACGCTTGACTTCAACAGGTCCATGCGTTCTGATCTGTACGCGGCGGCAAATTTTAAGGATGGAATCCAACTCGGGTGTATAGCAAGATCTGGCATCAACGGGGCCCTTGCAATCCTCCTTGGAGACGCTCAAGATAATAATTTTGATTCTCTACTAGAGGATTGGGCAAACCTGGAGGCACTCTCTGTCCATTCTTCTTCCATATTTGATGAGGGTAGTTTTGAGGTCCATGTCATTGATCAAACAGGAAGGATACAGATCAATAAACTTGTCGTTCAGGAGGGAGAAAACAAAGGAAAGTTTAATGCGGGCCAGAAGGACCTGTTGAAGAGGTTCCTGAGTTCTGACCAATTCGGCCTTGGCACTGAGAATGTGGACGATATTATAGATGCCATAAAAGACTGGATCGACCCGGATAATGAGGCGACTGGATTCGGCGGTGCGGAAAGCGATTATTATCAATCTCTTGAGGTCCCTTATTCTTGCAGGAATGCCCCCTTGGAATCACGTAGAGAGCTCCTTTTGGTAAAAGGGATCACAAAGGAGATTTTTTACGGCACAAAAGACAAGCCAGGAATATCTGATTTCTTAACTGCTTACGGTGCCGGCAAGGTCAATATTAACACTGCAGATCCCATGGTCTTAAATGCCCTTTCCGATCAATTGGATCAGGACATGGTAGAAAAAATGATTGAATATCGGGAAGATGAAAGGAATGACTTGAGTAAGGTGGAATGGTACAAGACCGCCCTGGGGACAAACGAGGACATCATTGAGCCTGATCTAATTACTACCTCAAGCACCTACTTTGAGATAAGGTCGGAAGGTATTAAAGGGACGATGACTAAACGGGTTACGGCAATGGTGGAAAGAGAGCCGGGCTATGGCAAGATCAAGGTCCTATCGTGGAGAATTGAGTAGCGCTATAGTTTCTTGAACTTTTTAGTATTGTTGTGTTAAAAGGTAAGAGCTCAATAATTGGGGGTAACTATGGTAGCAAAAGGCAAAGGCCGGCAGTGCGGCCTTTTTTCGGCCTTCTATTCTGCCTGAGGCATTTACGGGGGCGGCGTCTGGGTATCAGATCTTAGGCTGGTAGCGTGGTTCCAATATAGACTTTGTTGTGAGAGAATGCCAAGCGCATATCGCCGCGCAATGATTGTGATGAGAGGGGGCAGTAATGATACGTCTGTCTTGGTTTTTGGCCTCAAAAAGGTTCCACTGCCGGCCCTGTCCTATTTACTCTTTGGTGATTAACCCCCGTTTATTGAGTAATTACAAAGTGACAAAGTCAATAGACAACATGAACCCAATAGATCTAATAAGTATTGCTAATGCCAGGAAAAATTTTAGGTCTCGACATAGATGACGATTCAATTTCTGCCGTCCGGGTGGAAAGCGGTCTAAAGGGATATAAGATTGTCGCCTGCGCTCGGGTTGACGTAGAAGGTGACGGCGATCAGGATGATGCCCTGAGAAGGCTATTGGACCAAATGGAACCTGAGGCCGATACCTGTATCGCCTCAATCCCTGGAAAATATGTCTCGTACCGCAATCTCCAAATGCCTTTTAAGGATATGAAGAAAATAAGGCAGACCGTTCCTTTTGAGATTGAGACGATGGTACCCTTTCCCATTGAGGAACTCTTGGTAGATTTTACGATTACTGATCGATCGGATCAAAGTGGGATCCTGGCTGCTTGTGTGAAGAGGTCTTACATATCCGAGTTCTTGGCTCGCCTCAAGTCCTATGGAATTGATCCCGACGTCTTGGATATCAGATGTGCGCCTACCGTCTCATGGCTCTTAGGACAGGTGGGAACACCAGATAATGGGCTGTTTTTGGATATAGGCAAGAAGAGAACGACCATGGTTCTCCACCTCAATAGACGTATTGCCCTGATTCGCACCTTTGTCTTTAACGGTGAACCCATAGGCTGGTATTTCTCCCATGGCACAAGTGATAGCATGGAAGATGAGCTGGTGTCGGAGAAAATTGGGTCCTGTCTTGAGGCCCTATGCACAACAGTCCAGAATACCATTCATTACTTTGGGGGGCAGTCCAAAAGAATTATTCGTCCAGAAAAGATTTTTTTTACCGGGATGGGGGCCCTTTATCCGGAGACGGCATCTATACTAAGGCGATTTTTTGATGTTGAGACCGAGCAGATCAACCTGAGCAATGATGTCAGGATCAATATTGTCGAAAGTGCTGCTCAGGCCTGGAATCCAGCGCTAATGGATGATGCGCTCGCCCTCGCCATTCGTGATGTCAAGCGAGACCAGGGTTTCAATTTCAGAAGAGACGAATTTGAGGTAAGGAAGCAGTATTTTGCGCTCAAGAAGGAACTCCGGAAGGTAGCTATTTCTTTGATAATCATACTGTTATGTCTTGCTGCGGATATGGGCGTAAGCCACTATTTTCTAAAAAAGAGATATAATATGCTGGATCAAAAGATTAGTGAGATATTCAAGCAGGCCTTTCCAGATGTGAAAAGGGTTGTAGATCCTGTACAGCAGATGAAGGTGAAGATCAATGAAATAGTGAAATCGTCCGGGACTTACCCTGGAGGGAATTCGAGTGTTAAGATGCTGGACCTGCTGAGGGATATCTCGGAACGCGTCTCCAAATCTCTGGATGTGGATGTGACCCGTATGGTCATTGATCCAGAGACAGTGCGGGTCAGTGGCAGTACCGACACGTTCAACACAGTTGACAATATAAAAACGGGACTTGAGCCGTCTGCCTATTTTAGTGGCGTTACCATTTCCTCGGCCAATCTTGACCGGACAGGTAAGCGGGTCAAATTTGAAATTAAACTGCAAAGGGCACATTAAGATGGTTCACTGGGCATGAAACTGGCAAAAAGAGAAAAATACCTTGTCTACTTTGTGGTTAGCGGCATATTGATCTTTTTTCTGTTTCAGTTCCTTATCTTTCCCATTTTTGAAAGTAAGGCGCGTACAGAGAGGGGTATCAAGGCGAAAGAAGAGGCCTTAAAGGAGATTGTGGGTCTGGCATCAAAGTACAAGGCACTGAAAAAGGGCTCTCAGGGGATAGAGCAGACCCTTGCCAGGCGCAAGAGTGGATTTACACTCTTTTCATTTCTTGAAAAGGCGGCAGGTGAGGCCCAGGTCAAAGAGCATATTAAATATATGAAACCCTCTGTTTCCCAAGATGTGGGGCCTTATAAAGAGTCAATGGTGGAGATGAAGCTGGAGGGAATTACCCTGAAACAGTTGGTGGGTTACCTTTATAAGATCGAATCACCAGTAAATGCCATAAGCGTCAAGAGGCTTTCAATTCAGAAAAACAAACGAGAGGCCGGTTACCTGGATGCCGTTTTGCAGGTATTAACATTTAAGTAAATGTCAAAAATGGAGTAAATAATCCGTATGATGGCCCGAGAACTCATGCCATGAAAAAAAGCAGAAAAATTTTTGGATACGTTCTTTACTGCATCGTGTTGACCCTTGTCCTCCTGTACTATCGTTTCCCTTCGGGTTTCTTGACGGATTATCTGGAAACAAAAATAGACAAGGCGGCACCTGCATTCCTGGTTTCTATTGGGCAGGTTTCTCCTACCTTGCCATTTGGTTTGAAGTTTACACAGACCGAGGTTTCACTGAAAACTGATCCAAAATCTAGTTTTTTAAAGGCAGAAAGTCTCTTTATCAGGCCGGCGTTGTGGTCTTTCTTGCGAGGTAAGTTTCAGTGCTGCTTTGACTGTGCGGCCTATAATGGTGATTTGAAGGGATGCGTCCGTTTTGCGAAAAATAGCGTAAAGGCCCCGTTTACTTCTTCAATGGATTTGAGTGACATCCGCATTGGTGATTGTGCCTATATTTCAACCCTATTGAGGCATAATATAAAAGGAATCCTGTCCGGTAACATTAAATACAGCGGGCAGTATAATCTGCTACTGAATGGCACGGCAGAGGCAAACCTGAAGGTATCAGACGGCCGGATAGAATTTTCAAGCACTATTTTGAGCTTAGATGCTATTGATTTTAATGTGCTCTTGATAAAGGCAGTTATGAAGCGACGGAGGTTGGATCTAAGGCGTGTGGAATTAAAAGGGCAAGAAATTCAAGGCACATTATCTGGCAGTATCAGCCTCAGGAGGAATCTTTTGAAAAGTGGCCTGCATTTAAGGGGGTCTATTGAGCCACTTGACGGATTCACCAAAAATGCTAAGGGCGCTTTCGGTAGGAAAAGAAGGCTCACTTTTATTATTCATGGAACTATTGGAGAACCAAAGATAAAGTTGATATAATATGACAAAGATTTACCCCATATTCAATATACTTGCCCTTTCGGTAATTATTTATTGTGGAGTGGATATTTTTTACAAGGTAGGCTCTTCACAGATAAGACAGATCAGCACTAAAGAGATAGCTATGCAACAAATCCCAGATGTTGAACTGCACAAGACCTCTCAAATCAGTGATTTTAAGGTGATCATGGAGAGGAATATCTTCGGATCCCTTGTTGAGGGAGGCCGGGGGGTAAAGGAAGAAGAGATTGAGTCCCTTGAGCCCACCAGCCTGAAGGTCGCCCTGTTGGGGACGGTTACGGGTAGTAAACAAAATGCGTATGCTGTTATTGAAGAAATAGACAAGAGGAAGCAGGGCCTGTACAGGGTTGGTGATAGTGTTCAAAATGCCATTGTCAAGATGATCCTCAGGGGGAAGGTGATCCTTACGGTAGGTGACAAGGATGAAATACTCACTATGGAGGAGTCGGCCAGTTCTAAACCCGAGAGTCCCGGGACATTCCCAATGCCCTTTAGAAAAATTCCTTCCATAACAGTTAGCCGGGCAGATCTTCAAAGCTCTCTTGAAAATATGAATGAGCTTTTGACCCAGGTGAGGGTCAGGCCCCATTTCAAAGACGGTGAGGCAGATGGCTTGCTAATTGACCGCATTAAGGGTGGTTCCATCTTTTCCAAACTCGGATTAAGGAATGGGGATGTCGTTCAAGGAGTGAATGGCAAGGCCATTGAAGGACCTGACGACATATTTGCCCTGTATGATAGCCTGAAATCCGGTTCAGAGGTGTCAATACAAATGACCAGAAGAAATAGGCCCAAAACCTTAAATTATAGGTTCAAATAGATAAGAAAGTGTATACTTCTTTTTTCGGCCTTATAGAAGGTCCCTTCAATTTAACGCCAGACGAGCGGTACCTCTTCCTAAGCCCTTATCACAAAGAGGCGCTTGACCATCTCCTATATGGGATAAATGAGAGGAAGGGGTTTATAGTGATTACTGGCGGTATCGGTACTGGGAAGACCACTTTATGTCGTGCCCTTCTTGGTCATCTGGATGCCAACACAAAAAGTGCCCTTGTATTTAATTCGTTTATCTCGGACATGGAACTCCTGAGAACGGTGAATCAGGAATTTGGTATCGATATGGACCCTGCAGCAGAGAGTAAAAAAGACTATATCGATGCCCTTAATAATTTTCTACTTAATACATTTAGTAGCGGCGGCAATGCAGTCCTTTTGATCGATGAGGCACAAAACCTTTCATACTCGGTCCTTGAGCAGATACGCATGCTCTCCAATCTGGAGACAGAGAAGGAAAAGCTGATCCAGATCGTGCTT
This sequence comes from uncultured Desulfobacteraceae bacterium, assembly GCA_964473615.1. GTDB lineage: Bacteria > Desulfobacterota > DSM-4660 > Desulfatiglandales > Desulfatiglandaceae > CAYYPQ01. Next base: position 18,192 of record CAYYPQ010000011.1, on the reverse strand, counting down.
GTGGGTCAGTTTGAATTAAGAGAACTCCTGGCGAGTCCATCCCTAAGACAATTGGATGAGCGTGTCATGGTTAGATATGACTTGGGGCCCTTGGATCGCAAGAATCTAAAGGGTTATGTGGAGCATCGTCTGGTGGTCGGAGGCAACCGGGGGGCGATAAGATTCACCAAGAGGGCCTATAGGGAGATCTATGTATACTCTCGGGGGAACCCGAGGCGGATCAACGCGGTCTGTGATAGAGGGCTGCTTATCGCTTATGCCAAGGGAAGACACACCATATCCAAACGAATAATCCTGAAGGCGGTCAAGGATCTTCGAGGAGAAATAACTGCCGATTCTATGGGGATGGTGTTGCCCATGAAGAGAGTCAGATCAGTTGCTCTTTTGCTTCTTCTCCTATTTGTACTTGCAGGTCTCGCGGGATGGAATTTTGGGAGGGATATTTTTGGCCTCTCTTCGAATGAACGGAAGACTCCCCCGGTCAGCCCTAGGTATACCTCGCCCATGCCTTCTGACCCCAATAAGGAGGCCGCCAGTTTATTACTTGATGAAAGGATGAGCCTGGCAGGCCTGTTCTCCCTTTTTGATCTAAATAGAGGTGGAAACGGGGTCGATACAGGCAGGGGTCATCTGGGTCTGACCTCGTTCAATGTAAAGCCCGAATATTACATAATGCTCAAGAGACCTTTTCGGGTATTGCTGTCCAATCCCTTTCCTCTTTCACCCGATGTCCGCCGTTATCTCTTGATCCGCAAGACAAATTCCGAGGGCGCTATTGCCGTGGACACAGAGGGCAAAGATCGGATTATTAGCGAAGAATTTATAAAGAGCCACTGGGGTTATAAGGTTTCATGGCTATATCCTTACAAGAATAGGAATATCTTTTTGGTGGCTGGTATGAAGATTCCAGATGTCTTAAAGATTCAGAAGACACTGAATGAGATAGGATATGTGGTTGAACCTACAGGCCTCTATGATGAGGCAACACTCAGTAAGGTCGTGAGGTTCCAGAAGGATTTAGGCCTGATACCAGATGGGGTCGCAGGCCCCCGGACCAGGGCCCTGTTATACTTAATGTCGGATTGATATGAGCTATATCCATGAGGCCTTAAAAAAGGCTCAAAAAGAAAGGGATGCCCGTTATCAAAGGTACAACGGAGTGCTGACCAGCAGCGGGGGGAGAGAGAGGCCTTTTTCCGCTAAGGTAATATGGTGGACTTGTCTGCCTCTTAGTATCATTTTACTTGCTATTGGAACCTATTCATGGTTGGATTACGGGTCTCCAAAATCCACTACAACCTCTCAATTTAAATACAGAAAGCCTGCAAAGCCCTCCAGGCAGCAAGGCCTATTAGGGGCAAAAGAGTTGTTTGAAAGGGGCCGGGCATTTTATAAGAGGGGCCGGGTCAAGGATTCCAAGCGCCTGTATAAGCGGGCACTTAAGCTGGACCCAGGTAATGTGGATGCACTGAACGATCTGGGGGTCATTTACATTCATGACAAAGACTACAGTGAGGCCCGTGGCGTTTTTGAAAGGGCGATTCGGTTGAGGCCTAAGAACGTGGATGCATATTACAATCTGGCCTGTCTTTACTCCATTATGGGGGATATTTCACAGAGCCTTACGCAATTAAAGAAGGCGGTATCATTGAACCAGGATGTAAAAGGCTGGGCCAAGATGGATAGTGATCTGGAAGGTGTGCGAGGGACCCCAGAGTTTGAGGCCATCATGAACGATTGAGCGATTATGGGTTTGGAGAATGGGTGAAGGTCGGTTTATAAAGTAGGGTTGTTTTATCTTGAAGTAATGTCTTTGACCTTTGGACGGCAGTGGGGACGTACAGATATGAAATTAGATACAAGAATAAGATTTGTTTTTTGCCTTTTATTGCTGGTATTTTTTTGGGGCACAAGTGATTCCGTGGTCCTTGGCGTCAGGCTTTCAGGAGAAAAGGGCGTGGCACCTGTGGCCCCGGAGCCCAGCCAAAAGGCCCAAAGGCCTGCTCCGGTGAAGCCCCCTGTAAAAGTCCCCCCTGAGACAGGGCCTGTTGATGTAAATAAGGAGAAGGCAACCATAGAAAAGGTGGATACAGAGACCAAGAAGGGGAAGGAAGAAGCGAAATCAGATGAACGTTATGTCACCATCGATTTTGACAATGTGGATATCGCGATATTCGTAAAATTCATTAGCGAGCTGACAGGCAAGAATTTTGTCATTGATAAGGGTGTCAGAGGAAAGGTAACCATTATCTCCCCCACCAAGATCTCAGTGAAAGATGCCTATAAGGTATTTGAGTCAGTTCTCGAGGTGCATGGCTATACCGCAGTGCCTGCCGGAAATGTCATAAAGATTGTCCCATCTGTCCAGGCCAGGGGAAAAAATATTGAAACAAGGCTCCGGAAAGGGAGTATCTCGCCCGAAGACAAGGTGGTTACCCAACTGATTCCCCTGAAATACGCCGACCCCGATGAATTGAAAAAAGTCTTTTCCCCCTTGATATCCAAGAGCAGTGTGATTGTTTCATACCCCGCCGCAGGGATGTTGATAGTGACCGATGTCCTTTCCAATATCAAACGCCTGCTTGGTATCACAAAGGCGATTGATGTGGAGGGCATTGGGGAGCAGATATCGGTTGTGCCCCTTGAATATGCAACCGCATCTGTCTTGGCAAAATCCTTGGAATCTCTCTTCCAAAGGACGGCCAAGACTCGCGGAAGACGAAGAACTGCCTATGAGGCCGTTATCAAGGTAATCCCCGATGAAAGGACCAATGTCTTAGTAATATTGGCATCCGAGGCCGATACCTCAAGGATTAAACGGCTCATAAAATTACTGGATAAGGAGACCCCCCGTGGCAAAGGGGACATCCACGTATACTATCTGCAAAACGCCAATGCGGAAGACCTGGCCAAGGTATTGATGGCCATCCCCTCAAAACAGGCAAAGGGCCCCATTGTGGGTAAGGCCCCTGTAATTTCTAAAGAGGTCCAGATCGTGGCCGATAAGGCGACCAATTCCCTTGTCATTACCGCAAACAAGCCCGATTATCATGTCTTGGAAGATGTGATCAAGAAGTTGGATATCACAAGGCGGATGGTCTATATAGAGGCCCTTATTATGGAAGTCAGTGTGAACAAGCAATTCGATCTTGGCGTGGAGTGGCAGGGCGGAGATGATACCGGAAGCTGGAACGGCAGGAAGATTGTAACCTTCGGGGCCTCAAAGCCGGGGGACAGTATTCTTCCAAGCGTTAATACGACCACAGGTCAAGTGGGTCTCCCTAGCGGGTTCTCGTTTGGTGTCATGGGCGAGGGCATTACCATCGGCGACGTTATGTTTCCTTCTATAGGGGCCGTAATACGCGCGTATAGATCTGATTCAGATGTGCATATTCTATCGACACCTCAGATCCTGACGACCGATAATGAAGAGGCCGAGATCAAGGTCGGAAAGAATATCCCCTTTATTACAAGACAGGAGAGGTCGACGGCAAATGTCGATTACAGCAATTACGAGTTCAAGGACGTGGGAGTTACCCTGAACATTACCCCCCAGATTAATCAGGAGAGATTTGTCCGACTCAAGATCTCCCAAGAGCTTTCCCAGATAGTATCGCAGGAACAGATAGGTCTGCCGACCACCCTGACGAGACAGGCCAAGACGACCGTGGTTGTGAAAGACAGCAACACCGTTGTGATCGGGGGGTTAATTGGCCAGACATTGAATGAGACGTCTTACAATGTCCCATGCGTTGGCAGTATTCCGGTGCTGGGCTGGCTTTTCAAATCGCTTACGAGGAGCAGGGACAAGACCAACCTCTTTATCTTTCTGACACCCCATATCATTGAAAATCCTGAAGAGGCAAAAAAGGTCTATCAGCAGAAGAAGGAACAGATAGATCTGATTCAGGAGGGGGTAATAAAGATGTACAAAAGCAATCATCTTAAGTCCTTCGAGATAGAAGGAGAATAGGTTATTCAGGTTAACGACATGATCCATCGAACACTTGGAGATATATTGAGAGAGACAAGTGGTCTTTCAGAGGAGGTCTTAAACAAGGCGCTTAAGATCCAGGAAGAAAAGGGCGGTCTTATCGGAGATATATTGATCCGGCAAAAGGCCATTTCAGAATCCGACCTGCTGAAGGCATGCAGCATACAGTACGGTCTGCCTTTTTCTTCGGGCCTGGCCATCGAAGACATGAAGACTGAATTTACAGAAAAGGTGCCTATCCAATTTCTTAAGAAGTACAAGATGGTCCCAGTAATTACCCCCAGCAATGCCTGTATTGCTATAAATGATCCATTTTGCTTTCAACCCCTCGATGACTTGCGCCATGTACTGGACCTCGAAGAAACAGACACAGTGCTCGCCCCCCTTTCGGCCATCTATTCGGTCATCAATTTTGCTTATGATATGAGCTCTGATTCCGCGGAACAGGTCATCCAGGATATGCATGAGGAAGACACGGACCAGATAATCTCTGAGATTGAAGAGCGGGGAGATCTCTTAGAGGACACAAGTGATGCCCCTATCATTAAGCTGGTCAATCTTATGATGTCCCAAGCGGTTAAGGCCCGCGCCAGTGACATTCATATTGAGCCGACACAAAACAGGGTAAAGATTCGCTATCGAGTTGATGGCATACTCTATGACAGGCTCTCACCTCCCAAGCACATACAATCGGCGCTGATTTCTCGAATAAAGATCATGGCCAAGATGAATATAGCCGAGAAGAGACTTCCACAGGACGGGCGGATACAGATAAGGATTGCGGACAAAAATATAGATATTCGTGTTTCGACAATTCCCACGGTATTTGGTGAGCGAGTGGTATTACGGTTACTCGACAAGACCAATGTCTTGCTTAGGGTTTCTGATCTGGGTATGTCAGAAGATTTCCAGAGGGAATTTGACTACCTAATCCGATCCGCGCATGGTATCATTCTGGTCACAGGTCCTACGGGGAGCGGTAAGACGACCACCCTTTATGGCGCGCTTTCCACCATTAACACCACAGACATCAATATTATCACCATTGAAGACCCCATAGAATACCAGATTGATGGTATAGGTCAGATTCAGGTCAACCCAAAAATAGATCTCACCTTTGCCAATGGGCTGCGTTCAATAGTGCGTCAGGATCCAGATGTTATCCTCGTGGGAGAGATAAGAGATCTGGAGACGGCAGAGATTGCCATCCAGTCTGCCCTGACGGGCCACCTGGTATTTTCCACCCTCCATACCAACGATTCCGCCAGTGCGGTAACACGCCTTATTGACATGGGAATAGAGCCTTTCCTGGTGACATCTTCGACTATAGCCATATTGGCCCAGAGACTGGTTCGTGTCATCTGCAACGAGTGTAAGGAGGCATACACCCCCGATGAAGAATCCTTGCAGCATATAGGGATAACGCCAGATATGTTTGCGGGTAAGAAGATCTACCGGGGCAGGGGATGTCCATCTTGTCTTAACACGGGCTATAGGGGACGGACTGGGATATTCGAATTAATGTTGTTAGACGACGCAGTTAAGAATATGATCTTGAAGACCTCTGACGCCAATGCCATCAAAAATGAGGCCGTGGCGCAGGGGATGATAACCTTGCGTCAATATGGGGCCCAAAAGGTACTAAATGGGATTACGACGATTGAAGAGGTATTCAGGGTAACCCAGCAATAATATTTTTGGTAACATCTTGGCTGTTTAATGTAATAGCCTCAAGTTTCGCACCCCCGTGAAAGAGGCTTATGGAAATATGTAAGGTGCCTGTAGAGCGTGTACGGCATCAGCACACGCTTGATTGACACGGTGTGCATTATGGATTAAGAGCCTTGATCACTAGGCCCCTTGAATCCTTGGACCCTCAAGTCATCAATGAAATAGCAAAAATGGCAGCATTGCCAAGGACATGGATCGTGATGGGGACCATGAGGCTTCCCCCGATTTCGTAGGCCAGGGCAAATACAATCCCTCCTGCAATCTGGGTCAAGGGAAGGCCGGTACTCGCCAGATGCGGTATAACAAAAATGACGGTTGTGCCGGTAACGGCCGACGGCACACCCCACCTTCTCAGAAAGCCGTAGATAATTCCCCGAAAAAAGACCTCTTCTGCTACAGGGCCAACCAGGCTGCCCACCAAGAAAAAGAGAAGCAGTTCTTGTGTCTTCAGGGGCAGATTGCTCCTGATTATCTTAAAGGGGTCGATGTGTGCGGCCAATAGGACCACCAGCCCCAGGAAGGTGCATATTGCAAAAACAGCCGACCAGATCAGGCCCTTTTTCAGCCCGGGGATGATCGTGTCTCGCCCAAGCCCTATAGATGACATGCCTTTGCCCCAGGCTGAGACAAGGATAAAAAAGAGCAGTGTCTCCAGCAATCGGGCCACACCCAGGATCAGCATGGGGGAGAAAGAGACCTCTTGAATTACTAGAGCCGTTGCCAGCTCAGCGAACAGGATACCTATAATTGACAGAAGCAGGATTTTTGTCTCGATTATTCTAGTTACCACATAGGTCTCCTTTGGGGCCTGAACCCTGAACCCTGAACC
>CAYYPQ010000011.1:0-11538 GCA_964473615.1 uncultured Desulfobacteraceae bacterium | reverse complement strand
CCTGAACCCTGAACCCTGAACCTATAACCCGTTACCAGATATCATATTTGCGGAATACAGGCAAATTTGATGAACTTGTAAAAATCCCTTGCCTGGGCAAAAAACGATTTTAAAGTGTGTTTTGAAGGGCAGACCTTCTTGAAGGCTACCCAGGTGGCAATATTGATAGAAAGAGGCCTCTAATGAAAACAGGCGCCTTATCCATCTCAAGCCCTATTGAGGAAAAGATTGCCTGGGCCGAATACATATATCGAGAGTTCAAGGGCGGGCTTTCGGAAGACGAGGCGCTCGTTGAGCTTCTAAATAGGCAGCGGGAAACCATTGAGGCATCGCACAAGGAGATGATGGCAAATGGAATTTATGCCATATGCCGTGAATGTGAACAAAATGACGGTGGATCATGCTGTGGAAAAGGATTGGAAGACAAGTATGACGTCTGGCTTCTCTTGATTAACCTGCTTCTGGACTCTAAACTTCCAAGAAGGAGACAGGACCCGGAAAGCTGTTTCTTTTTGGGCCACGAGGGGTGCCTACTCAAGGCCCGACACGTCATATGCCTCAATTACCTTTGCAATAAGGTAACCGCCCGGGTTGATCCCCAAAGTATTATTGCCTTGAGGGAAAAGGAGGGAGAGGAACTTGGTACCCTTTTCACTTTACATGAACGGATAAAAGGGGCCGTGAGGAAGATCAGAGTTTAGGGTCAAGGGTCAAGGGGCTTTTGAAGTCAAACAGATTGTAGAGAAGGGCTAAGGGATTTCGAATACTCTAGCGAAGCTTTGGCTCAAAATGTACGATTTTGTGCTATGTAGACGCTTAATATTGAAATGGATGAAAGCCTAAGAAAAAGCCTCATGGAGGTGGCCCAGTTCTATGATCAGAGGAAGGTGGGTGATACGGGTTGTCTGGGTTTCCGCAGATCAACGGATTTGATGGCCCTATTGGCCTGTATGGACGGATTACTGGAAAGGGAGATTATAAGGCCAGGTGAAACACTATTTCTTGACCTGGGATGTGCCGACGGCCGGGTAAATGTCCTTTTCAGCTTTCTGGTGAAGGTCTCGGTCGGTATAGAGCTGGATGAATGGACACTAGAGGAATATGGCCCTTTAGAGAAAAAACTGGAGACCTTTCTGAAGACTCAAGGCCTATTATTGCCGCCGAATAACATCTCACTCTTTCTAGGAGATTCCATGGATGAACGCGTCCATCAGACAATCGGCAATGAGACAGGGACGGCCTTTGAAGAGTTTGATGTCTTTTACACCTATCTGGTTATGCACGATGAATTCGCAGGGCTTATTGCCAAAAGGGCGAAAAGGGGGGCCATATATCTCATATATGGACTTCATAAGATCCTTCCCAGATATATGGGCCTTCACCTCTTGGACCATATAGGCCCCAAGGGCGGGATCCTGGCCATTTACGAAAAGGGTTAGCCCGGGACAGCAAGGCTGAGGTAGGCCTCCCCTTCATTGAACATAAGACGCTTGTCCAACATCATACGCAAAAACGGCTCGATTTTCTCCTCTCCCAGACCAGGAAATTTAGAGACAATTTGTTCGATAGTCCTTTTGGTCTGACAGAAGAGATAGATCTTTCTCGAAGCACCTTTCAGTCTGTGGGTCATGTCAAGAGTCCCTAGGCGGCGCTGATGGATAATCATGAAATCTCCTCCATCCTGGTAGGAAAGGATAGGTGGGGCCCCTGGCGTTGAATGAAGCTTGAGATATGTCATCCGCCATTCCTCCAATCTTTTTTTGACCGGGCGCCATATCCTGTTTTGGTACCTTATGCATCCATGGTATCCCTGTATCATGAGCTGGAGGCCCTTTAATATATTGGGTGGGAAAAGTTGTGCATAAAAGGGATGATTTCGCACTCGTTTTAGACCATAGGCATCAGTGTTAAAATATACAGGGCTCCCATAGCCCAGCCAAAAAGGGACACCTTTTAGGGGCCTAAGGGGGAGCGCGAATTCCAGGTTGGCCATGGTCTCAGCCACATCCTGCTCGTCGCTTGAAGGAAAACTCAGGATGAGGTTGCCGGTCAAATCAGGCAAGGCAGGGTTTTCGCAGTTTTTCATGATCTCCATATTATCGATGGTGGTGGTGCCCTTGTTTAGTTTTCTGAGCAGGCAGGTGCTCAGGGATTCAATACCCACCTGGACCTGCCGCATTCCTGCGGCACCCATCTCTGCTAGTACCTCTGCCGGGGTGGTTGCCCTGATTTCAGAAAAGAGGCGCAAGTCTTTCCCCAGGCCGTTGATGCTCTGGAATAGCTGCTCAAGGCCCTTGAAGGGCAGGAGATTGTCAATAAAGGATATGGAGAGTATTTGGTATTGAGCAGAGAGAAAGTCGATTTCTGCCACGGTCCTTTTGGCAGACTTGGCGCGGTATCCATGCCACTGCAAATTGAGGTTACAGAAGGCGCAGCCCGAGGTTCCCTTAGGACCTATTGTTTTTCGCCACCAGCATCCCCGTGAGATCTCCATGGGAACCTCGGGTAGAAATGTCTTTTCATGATCAAGGGACCTCAGTTGCTTGAAGTAGTCGTCATAATCAGGCGTCGGCAGTGAGTCGAGATAATGCACCTGAGACAGTCCCTCTCCTCCAGGTTCCTCGTGCCGCGTGATCAGGCCAGGGATCGCGTCGGGCCTGGCACCATACCTGGGATGTTCCAGGGATTTTATCAGACCAAACAGGGGCAATTCGCCCTCCCCCGGGACCACGAAGTCTATTTCAGGAAAGGTCCGGAGGAGGCTTTCTCCCATATTCCCGGCGCAGGCCGATCCCCCAATGACGATTTTGAGCGACGGGGCCCGGTTCTTGATCTCCCTGATGAAGTAGAGGGAACTCGTGAGCTGGCCAAAACATATGGAAAATCCTGCAAGGAGATAGTCTTCCCAGTCTTGGGTCTCAAGGATCTGAGAGGATAATTCTTTGAGTGTATTGTAGATCTCAAAAAAACCATGTCTTTTTGCAAGGGATAGGCCTGAGGCCCTCTTATTCCAAAACCTCTCGATGGTCGTCGCACGGTCAGGGTATAATAGGGCAGCATAAAGTGGTTCTGACAGCCAGGTCCTCTCGGAGATCTCTTTGTAAAGATCATATCGCAGGCCTTCAGCGATACTCAGGTAGATGTGGTGTGCGTCAGGGAGTATATGGGGTAGGTTCCGCTTGATATAGGCCTTGAGAGCACCCAACTGGATGGAAGGCCGATCAAATAATGGCCATGGCGTGGAGATAAGGGCGATCCGGTTCATGACTGGGCCACGTTTCACATCTAGGGTTGACGACGTGGTCTGCGCTTTGGATTTCCATGGAAGACTACTCAATGTGCCTGAAAACCGAATGAATACCTTATTGGTATTGGAATAGAATCCTGTTTCATCAGTGTAACCTTGAACCTTGAACCCCTGAACTTTGAACCTGGATAGCTGCGTTTTCCATACCTAGATCAAAGGCCCTTAGATTGGATTCGAGAAAAGTCTTTTTCGTGGAAGAGGATATGGTTTTTTTCATATCCTCCATGCCGATGGGAATCGTTCCCGATCCTGTCAAGGCCCCTAACATTACCATGTTTAAAGACAGCGCATTCCCGGCCTGGCCGGCCAGGGCATTGCCATCAAGGGCGATTAGTCTATTGGCCTTCCGTTCAATCAGGGCCAGGATCTCATCCACGGGGGGGTAAGAGCCCTGTCCGACTGAGACTGTGAAGGGAGGAAGTGGGTGGGTGTTTGTGATGATCGTGGTCCCCGTGTTGCACTTGCCGAGAGCCCTCAATGTTTCTACGGGCTCGAACCCTATCAAGACGTCTGCCTCTCCGTTGGATACTATAGGACTGGTGACGTCACCCATTAAAACGGCCGATTCCACGATCCCCCCCCGCTGTGCCATCCCATGAATCTCGCTGACCACAGCGGGTATCCCTACAGAGAGACATGCCTCTCCTAACAGACGTGAGGCAAGAAGGTTACCTTGGCCGCCAACACCCACAAATACGAGTCTCTTTGGTTTCATAGCCGCCTCCTGTTATTTCTCCATAACTGATCACGCGGCGTAAGGTTCAATGCGCCGCCGGAATGCTCCTGCCCTGTGATTGATTATGCCTTCAATGGCAAAATGGCATTCTCAGGACAGACCTGGGCGCAGACAGAACAACCAATGCACAGATCCTTATCTATCTCGGCCTGCTCCCCTTCCAGATACATGGCCGGGCACGCCAGCTCATTGATACAGTCCCGATGGTTTTTACACCTGTCGTGGTTGACATAAAAGGCCCTGGTCCTCTTGAACTGCCCGGTGGCCTTTGCGAAAAGAGGGCAGAATTCCCTTGAGATGATGACGGAGATACCATCATATTCCATGGCGGCCTTAACCTCTTCCATGGTTTTTTTTACTTTTAGGGGCCTCACCAAGTGGACGTCTTTTACGCCACAGCCACGGACAAGCTCCTCCAGAGAAACCTGAGTATTTTCGAGGCCCATGGGGGAGGGGTTTACACCAGGATGGGGCTGATGACCGGTCATGGCCGTGGTCCCGTTGTCAAGTATTACAAGTGTAAATTTGTGGTTGTTGTGAACCGCATTGATGAGTCCTGTTATGCCTGAATGGAAGAAGGTAGAATCACCGATAAAGGACACCACCTTTTGATTCGTGGCCCGGGAAAAGCCACAAGACGAGCTGACAGATGAGCCCATGCAGATTACAAAGTCTGCCATGGAAATGGGCGGCAAAAGGCCAAGGGTGTAACACCCTATATCTGTTGGGTGGACGGTATCGGGTCCACAGATCTGTTTAACTGCGTAATAGGTGGCCCGGTGAGGACAACCGGCGCAGAGATTAGGTGGCCTTGCCGGGAGCTCCGGCACTTCTGAGAGTTCCAATGCCTCCGGGCCGTTATACTCGAGGCCAAAATATTCAGCGATAGCCTTCCTGACCATGGCGGGATCATACTCGAACAGGCGCGACAGGCCCCCGACACCCTTTCCCTTTATTGGGATTGTGACCCCATGTTCCTGGGCAATGGCCTTCAAGTCATGCTCCATGACCGGTTCCAGCTCTTCAATAACAAGCACTTTTTCAACCTGCTTCAGGAAGCTGGCGCAGACTTTTCCCGGCAATGGCCAGGAAAATCCTAATCGCAAGACGCATGTCTTGTCCGTTATTCCCAGTTCCGAAACTGCATCACTGACGTAATTGAAACTCACACCATTGGTAACAATCCCCCAGCCCCCTTTGCCGATTATTTGATTGTAGGGTGAATTATCCGATTCCTCTGCTGCCCGGTCGTATTTCTTTACCAAGAGCCCGTGGAGTTTCCTTGATACCGCCGGCACAGTGACAAAATGAAATGGATCTTTTTTGAAGGAGCCTTTGGCCTTGATAGGCCTTAATCTTCCCAGGCGCACGGCACCCCTGATGTGATTAAGCCGGGTGGTGGTCCTTATGATCACAGGGAGTTCCAGGTCTTCTGATAGGTCGAAGGCAGCGATGGTGAAGTCCTTCATTTCCTGGGTATTGGTCGGTTCCAACATGGGGAGCGATGACAATCGAGCATAATACCGGTTATCCTGCTCGTTTTGGCTGGAAAATAGGTAAGGATCATCTGCGCAGATAATTACCATGCCCCCCTTTATCCCAACATAGGCCAGGGTCAATAAGGGGTCAGCAGCGACATTCAGGCCCACATGTTTCATGGTCACTATGGTCCTAACGCCGGAGATGGCAGCGCCTGCGCCTACCTCCAGGGCGACCTTTTCATTGGTCGAGTATTCAAAGTAGAGCTCGGTTTCCCTGGCAATTCTAAAGAATTGTTCGGGGATCTCTGAAGAGGGTGTGCCAGGATAACAGGTGGCAAAGGCCACCCCGGCCTCAAGGGCACCGCGGGCGATCGCCTCGTTGCCCAGCAGAAGAATCTCCTGCCCGGGATTGTCTATTAGCAGTTTGTGCATTTTTTTCTCCTATGCCGGCATATTTTTTTCTGAGCTTGGGCTTTTCAATCTTACCCGTGGGATTCCTCGGGATGTCATCAAAAAAGATTTTTCGCGGCCTCTTATATCGAGGCAGTGCCTCGCAGAACTCTAATACCTCTTCCTCGGTCATTTCTTGCCCGGGTTTTGGCTTTGCAATGGCTGTAACGATTTCACCCAGCCGTTCATCGGGGATTCCAATTACCGCTGCATCCTGTATCTTCGGATTGCGCATGAGGAAATCTTCTATCTCCACCGGATAGATGTTCTCCCCTCCACAGATAATAAGGTCCTTTTTCCTGTCCACAAGCCAGATAAATCCGTCCTCGTCGACCCGGGCCATGTCGCCTGTGAGAAGCCACCCGTCAATGATTGTCTCTCTGGTGGCCTCCTGGTTCTTATAGTATTCCTTCATTACCCCCGGTCCCTTTACCATGAGTTCACCTGTCTGGCCTTCGGGTACCTGTTCAAGGGCATTGTCCACGATTTTGTACTCCCAGTCGAACCCCGGCACACCAATGGCGCCCACTTTGTGAAGGTTTTCTATTCCCAAATGGACACAGCCAGGGCCTGTCGTCTCGCTTAGGCCGTAATTTGTATCGTATTGGTGATCTGGAAAAATTTTATGCCAGTTATTTATGAGGGTTGCAGGTACGGGCTGTGCACCGATATGCATCATGCGCCATTGATCGAGGTGATAATCTTCCAGTTTAACTTCCTTGTTTTCAATCGCTACCAGGATATCCTGTGCCCATGGCACCAGCAGCCAGACAATGGTAGCCCTTTCTTCTGAGATGGCCTCCAGGATCCACTTGGGCTGGATTCCTTTCAGGATAACCGCCTTGGCACCTACAATGAAATTTCCAAACCAATGCATCTTTGCTCCGGTGTGGTACAATGGGGGGATGCAGAGAAAATTTTCTTCATGGGTCTGGTTGTGGTGGCGGTTTTCGATGATGCATGCGAATTCCAGGTTCCTGTGGGTCAAGAGGATGGGCTTTGGTGTCCCTGTGGTCCCTGATGTAAAATAAAGGCCTGCTTCATCCAACAGGCCAATTGGGACACCTGGGTTTTCTGCGGATCCTGAATCCAAAAATACCCTATAGTTTTCCGCATAATCAGGGTTTATGTCGTGGGGACCCACGAATACAAATGTCTTGATTGTTTTCAGAGCGTCTTTGACGGTATCGATGCGGTCTACAAATTCCTGACCGAGTACCATGGCCTTGGCATCCGCTATTTCAGCGCAATATTGGATGTCCTCGGCCGTGAACCGAAAATTCAAAGGAACCGCCCATGCGCCGGTCCTCAGGATCCCAAAATAGATGGGGAGCCACTCAAGACAATTCATCATCAGATGGATCACCCGGTCACCTTTTTTTACCCCTCTGGCAACAAGGGCATTGGCAACCCTGTTTGCAATATCATCAAATTCCTTCCAGGTGATGACGCTCCTCTTGTTTTTTCTAGGCTCTCTTTCGATCAGGGCAATTTGGTCCCCATACATCCTGGCGTTCCTTGCCAAAATTTCCGGGATAATCATGCTGATACTCCAATTTTCTTCCCACAAAGCGGGTAACTTCCCATAAAATACCTTAGGACCCTCTTCCGCTGTGAGAGAGTGGGGTGAGGGGAGGCATGACGCCTAGATATTGGAAGACGGCAAAGTAACTGCAAACGATCGGTCTTTCAGAGATAGGACTTGGCCATAGAGAGAAAGGGGGAATCTTTAAACTCCCCAACAAATTCTTTGAGGATTTCTTTTGACTTGTCAGTCCTATTGTCGAGTCTATAAATACGGGCCAAACTCAACATGGCCGTTTCCTTGAATGGATTACCCGGTGCATTCGCGGTCGGCTTCAGGGTCTCGATCGCCGTCTTTAATTCCCCCTTGGCTTCAAGGCAAGCGGCCAGTGCCAGACTGGTCAGAGATGAATATTCTGCCTCGTCTGCGACCGTACTCAAGAATTTTCGGTATTGGACAATTGCCTCGTCGTACCTTTTATCCATAAATTCCAAAAAGCCAACCTGGGGGATGGCCAATCTTGATGCCTTTGATAGCCCGTATTTTTTTTCGACACCCTCAAACAATTCTTCTGATTTTCGTAAACTTTCCGGACTCGCATCGGGCTTCATATTTTGACCCAGGGTATAGTAGGCCTTGTTATATGCCTCTTGCCCCTTTCTATTGACAGAGCCCAAATAGGCATAAAATGCAATGTAGACAACAATAACTATAGCTACTGCCACCCCGATGTATTTCAACAGGGTCTGATGGGTGTTGAAAAAATCGGCTGCCTTACCGGAAAAGGTCAGAAATTCATCTGGCTTTTTTAACAGTTCCTTTCTGGTCATCTTTTTCTTTGCCATTGGTTTCCCCTTTCTGCAGGGCCATATTAAAGACCCCTTATACCATTGATCTGTTAACAAAAGCCATAATTTCAGTCAAGGCAAAAAGGGCACTTGTCTTTTTTCACCCAAACGTTAATACTTGATTGTTAATTGGCAAACCTGGTCTTCAGGGACCGTCAAAGATCCCGCTACGCGGGAGTCAGAGAAATTAGGCTATGCCGTACCAGAGATCAAGACTGTGAAGTGAACTAAAGCCTGAAGTGAACTAAAGTGAACTAAAGTTGTGGCATTAAATTCCTTAACTTTAGGCACTTTAGACATTTTAGATCACTTTAGTCACTCAACCCGCTCTGGACCCGGATTCTTTACTAACATCTGATAACGTCGTAATAACATGCATTTTCGCAACCACTCGGAAAGTTTGGGTCAAGGCTATTGCCATGGAGTTATGGACAAGAGGTTTGCGAATTTTTCATACAGGAGTCCCAAAGGAGATAAACTAAGTGCAATATCTGGATAGTTTTTTGGACCTGGTCAATTCATTTCCAGACCATCTCCTCTATTTTATGCTGGGCCTGAGCGCCTTTGTGGAAAATGTCTTCCCCCCAATCCCCGGTGACACTATTACTGCCTTTGGGGCCTTTCTCGTTGGCACTAAGAGGCTGGATTTTTTCGGTGTTTATCTGTCCACGACTATCGGGAGCGTTCTTGGTTTTATGTTTCTCTTCTGGATTGGTGGACTTTTGGGCAGGCATTTTTTCATTGAGAGGGATTATAGATTTTTTAAGAAGGGACAGATCGTGCGTGCAGAAGAGTGGTATAGAAAATATGGCTATCTTCTCATCCTGGCAAACAGGTTTCTTCCTGGAATCCGCTCTGTAATCTCTTTGGCTGGGGGTATATCAAAACTAAGGGCCCGCAAGGTAATTTTGCTCGCCTTTGTAAGCTCTTGCGCGTGGAATCTGATCTGGATAGGTGTAGGCTATGAGCTGGGAAGCAACTGGGAGACCGTCAGGGCCAAAGTGGCCTATATTATGTTGCGTTACAATTTAGTTATTCTGGCGTTTCTGTGCCTGCTAGTCCTGATTTTTCTGATAAAAAGAATGAAAAAAAGGGGGGGATAACTTTTTTCTTTCTCACCTTGTTTCGTCAGCAATCCAATTCAAAAAGGCATGGTTACCATCTAGAATCGGCAGGCTCACAACACAGGGACAGGAGTAACTGTGCATCGATTTCACCCGTTCAATCAGTTCTGGTACGAGTGGTTCTCTGGTCTTGGCTATGAGGACCACCTCCCTTTGATGCTGGACTTCCCCTTCCCACCAGTATATTGAATCTACATTATCGATGATATTGACACATGCGGCCAACCTGCTTGAAACTAGCCGGTTGCCGATAGCCTTGGCCTCATCCATACTGCCTGCGGTTATATAAATGAAATTTATTTTCATGATTGCCGTCTCCGATCAATTTATTGGAGGTAAAACATTTGCTGTGAATAGAATATTTGTCAAGCACATCATGTCATCCTGTCGATTGTTTGTCCAATGAGGTCCCACGGCGCATAAAATATTTGATACTGAATAATAATTGTGGTATGGAAACCAAGTCCCCTGCTTCTATACTAAAAGCCACATGAAATTTCTATGACATACAATATTTTGATGAAAGGAGATTGAAGCAAATGAGCGCAAAATTGATCAAAGGGACCGAAATCAGAGAGCGAATTCTTAAGGAGATCGAAGATGAGGTCAAGAAAATCAAGGAGGAACATGGGGTCGTGCCCGGTCTGGTGACTATTCTCGTCGGCGAAAATCCCGCCTCCGTGTCTTATGTCACACTCAAGGTCAAGACCGCTAATCGGGTCGGATTTAAAGAGTTGCAGGACAATCAACCCGAGGACATCTCCGAGGCGGACCTCCTTGCCTTGATTGACAAGTACAACAGTGACGACTCAATCCACGGCATCCTGGTCCAGCTGCCGCTTCCAAAACACATAGATGAAAAAAAGGTTCTGAATGCAATTGATCCGGACAAAGATGTGGATGGTTTTCATCCTGTGAATGTGGGGCGCTTGATGATTGGTGGTTCCGAGGTCAAGTTTCCGCCCTGTACGCCAGCGGGTATCCAGGAGATGATTGTAAGGGCCGGTGTTGAAACCAGCGGTGCTGAGGTTGTGGTGGTGGGACGCTCCAATATCGTGGGCAAGCCGATCGCCAACATGATGCTCCAGAAGGCTACTGGCGCCAATTCAACGGTGACCGTGGTTCACACGCGAACAAAGGACATGGCCGGCCACTGTAAAAGGGCGGACATCCTGATTGTTGCGGCAGGTGTTCCAGGGCTTGTAAAGCCCGAGTGGATCAAACCGGGCGCCTGCGTTATTGATGTGGGCGTAAATCGAGTCGGGGAGAAGATAAGCGAGAAGACGGGAAAGAAGGTGGCTATTCTCCGTGGTGATGTGGATTTTGATGCGGCCAAGGAGATCGCCGGTTGGATAACACCCGTGCCGGGCGGGGTAGGCCCCATGACCATCACCATGCTCATGAAAAATACGCTGAGTTCCCTTAAATTCAAGCTGGGCATCGCGTAGGCTGTTAAGGGCTTATAAATAGATCAACTTTAGTCACTTTTCCGGTCCATCCGGGTTAAGACAGGCTAATAAAATAGGAAAAGGGGATTGGATTAATGGATTCCAATCCCCTTTTTAGCCTTTGGCACGCGCCAAATCAAGGTGGCTTTCAGTATGTCATATCATTCCTCTCACGCCCTAACTGTGCCTTCTGGCGGTTTTCTGGTTATTATACGAAAATAGAGAATCACCATAATGACCTCAAAGGCGAGCACAGCAAGCCATGACTCAATCAAGGCCCAGAGAACTCCTCCTAACACAAACCCGGGGACAATCATAACGATTCCAATACCGATCTTTCTGACAAGTTCCATTTTGTTAGGCCTCCTTTTAGCATTACTACGCCAAGGTGGTCGGTGTTTTGAATATTAGGGCGCATTATAGGTGTAAAGGCATTCAGGGTCAAGTCCCTAACACATACAAAATTATCTTGATTTTATACCCATCTGTAGGGTAAGAAAATAGCAGACATCAGAATTCGGGGCGTGGCGCAGTCTGGAAGCGCACCTGCTTTGGGAGCAGGGTGTCGGAGGTTCAAATCCTCTCGCCCCGACCAGAAATGTAGCTTACCTCCAGGACA
>CAYYPQ010000010.1:65717-73512 GCA_964473615.1 uncultured Desulfobacteraceae bacterium | reverse complement strand
AGTTAACTCAATCCTTCACCACATAACTGTGTTGCACTTATGATTTGAATTCACAGGCCAGAAAATAACTATTTTATTGACGTTAAACTATAATATTCGAATAGTTAGCGTGGCGACCCCCGAGCCCGACTGGGGACCTTGAGCTCGCTTCCGATCCTAGAAGATCAGCGCAAACCCAATCTTTTCATTCGATTGTTTAGAGATGTCCGTTTCATTCCTAGAATCTCGGCCGCTCCCGCCGGGCCACCTACCTTGCCACCGGTCTTTTTTAGGACATGGCGGATGTAGCGACGCTGAATTTCATCAAGTGTGGGATAGTCAGAAAAAAATTGACCGGGCACAGTCTTTCCTTCTGTTGGCAGTTTAAACTCCAAACGTTCATCAGTAGATAAGAGCACAGTGCGTTCCATCACATTTTCAAGTTCACGCACATTTCCCGGCCAATTATAGCCTTTGAGCCTGTCTTTATCCTGAGGCCTAAGTCTTACCTCTGCTCGGTTATATTTGGAAGCATACCGGTCAAGAAAATAACCGGCCAATAAGGGGATGTCCTCTTTTCGCTCGCGTAAAGGCGGCAGAGTTAAAGGAACAACATTAAGCCGATAGTAGAGGTCTTCCCTAAAGCGGCCAGCCGCGACCTCTGAGGCCAGATCGCGGCTGGTAGCCACTATGAGGCGAAAATCCGGGTGCAAAGTGCGGTTCCCGCCAACCCGTACAAAGGTTCTTTCCTGGATTACCCTGAGAAGCTTGACTTGGATTGACTTCGGGATTTCACCAACTTCGTCAATGAACAAGGTGCCGCTGTGGGCCAGTTCCAGGCGGCCGCGTTTTTGGCGGTCCGCACCAGTAAAGGCTCCTTTTTCATGACCGAATAGTTCGCTTTCCACAAGGTTTTCTGGGATTGTTGTGGGATCGACGATCACAAAGGGTTTCTCACTGCGTTGGCTCATCATATGAATCCTCTGGGCCAGAAGTTCTTTTCCCACACCTGTCTCACCGAGGATCAGTACAGTACTATCCGAGGCGGCGATACGGTCAGCCTTGGCCAAGGTCTCATTCATAACCGGGCTCTGGGTCACGATTTCCTTTGCCGTGTTTTGCTCCAATTGAGTCAGGCTTACCGAAGCCTTCTGTTCTATACTCCTGCTAAACCGGATCAAGCGTTCTATATAGACGGTTAGAGAATTGGCCATCCGAACTAAATGCGATTTGTCGAAGTAGTCAAAACAATCTTTGGTAAAGGAGTTGTCATGGTAAAGCACGCCTTGCACCCGTCCTTCAAACTCAAAAGGTACACAGAGCACGGCCTTGTCCTGATTAGGCCATAGTCCTTCGCCTTTATGCCGAACTATCAGTGACCTGTTTTCCTTGCAAGCCTTAAAGACCAGGGCTAAGTTGGTACGGAAATTTTCAGAGGCCACTTCGGATGGAATAAGGTTACAAGAAGCCCTCAGCTCAGGTCCCTTTCGGGCTCCGCTGTCACTGAACCAGAAAATTCCTCCGCGTTCCGCGCCAAAGAAGCGGTTTGTGGCGGCTACCGTCTGTGTCAAAAGTCGGTTCAGATCTGGGCTGGGTGTCAACTCCTGAATCATATCAATAAACAGGTCAAAGAATTTTTCCTGCGTGTCATGGTCCGGCGAAAAATCGCCCTCGATAGCCAGTAAATGCCTCAGATCATCAGTGTAGAAGATGTCCCCATAGCCTGAAAATCCTTTCCAGGCCTTTTGGGCCAAAACACGGGCCGCTTCCTGATCCCCATCTCGAAGTTTAAATCGAGCCATCTCCTGCCTTGTCTTGGCCAACTGAATTGGGTCTCCTGAGTGTATCAGATATTCCTCACTCTGTTTGAGATCTGATTCAATGGTTCTTCTGTCTTCTCCGCTTTCCGCCGCTTCCATGGCCTTGAGGCGCAATGCAACCCCACGCAGATGGATATTGGGTTCACGCATGATACGCTGGATTTGCCGATGAAATTCGAGTCCCGGGATAGGTTCAATATCCAGTCGATGGAATTCATATATCATCTCAAAAAAAAGGAATGAGCCATAGTGAATGAGGAGGCCTGAACCAGTCCCTTCGGCCTCTACTTGTGCCAGCCCTTCCCTGGCTTCATCGAGTCGGCCCTCCAGAAAGTGGTGGTAGGCAATGCCTCCCTTTGCAAAATACCCGGCAAGGATATTCTTTGTTTTGATGGCCTCACGAAGGGCTTCTGAAAGGTGAAAGGCGGCTTCATCTTTTTTCTTGATCATTAACAGGATAACCCCGAGTACCGCCCTAAGCGTTGTCGCTGAGGTTTGGTCCGGCCTCTCCAGGGCAAGCCGATGGTAGTAATTAGCTGTGCCAATGGCATTGTTAAACTGGCCAAGACAGGTGGCAAAAAAACTCAGCATCATCGGACCGGAAGGGTTGACGATCCGTCCTAACTCACTAGATTCATAGCTTTGTGCTGCCCTTTCAAAATGGGGCCGGGCCTCTGCAAATCTGCCCTGTAGAAAGTAGTACATGCCTATAAGTTCGGCCGCTTGAGTCAGGATGTCCTCGTCACCCAATTCCTCCGTCTCTGCCCTTCCTTGAGCAAAGACATCCATGGCCTTGGAAAGTTTTCCAGCGAAAGCGTATAACCTGCCTAAGTGAAGGTGGATCAGTGCCCGGGAGCGGCGGTCCCCCAGATGTTCGGCTGCGGTTCTACCGGTCTGTAAAAACGTCATCAACTCGTTAAAGCCCTTTCCCAGAAAAAAGCAAAGATTGGAGAACTCCAAACTGGTCGTAGCAAACAAGACCCCGCATTCTTGGACAACAAGGTATGGGGAGAGCCGGGTCAGTACGTGGTAAAGGCGTGTCCAGCACAGCTCCAGGTCACCAGTTTTCAGTGCTTCCGAGGCCAAATCCCGTTCGAGTCGAGCTGCCTCAATCAATTGCTCTGAACGCTTTTGTAAATTTTCGTCCATTCATCTCCTTTTTTGATTCATGGATGCCATATTACATTTTTTTTGCATTTCTGTAAAGCGAAATTGACCTTATATGGTCATAAAGACCCTATAAGGTCTGACCTTTTCTTTCATCTTCTTATAATTTTCAGCAATATCAATAGGTTAAATAAAGGCTATTTCTGGCACATGTTTTGCCTCTTAAGTATATCTTGTATTAGATCATTCAATATAAGAACCCTAAGATGTCGCTAAAAGAGAGAGAATCATAAGGAGGTGAAAACATGCAAAGGATTGTGCTGAACCTGGAGAAATGTACCGGATGCAGAGTATGTGAAGCTATATGCAGCCTCACTAAAGAAGGGGAGTTCAATCCGGTAAAATCCAGGATACGAGTGGTCAGGACGGTTGAGAGGTCGATTCTCCATAATGTTCCGGTATACTGTCTTCAGTGCGAAGAGCCCCATTGCATGGCTGTATGCCCGGTTGGCGCCATAACCACGTCAGATGAAGGCATAAAAACCGTGGATGAAGTAAAGTGCATTGGCTGTAAATTATGTGAGATAGCGTGCCCGGTGGGAGCGATAACAGTGAACCAAGAGAAAGCTGTCGCAATAAAATGTAATCTATGTGCTGAGGTCGGTGAACCCCAATGCGTTAAGTACTGTTACAGTGGGGCATTGCAGCTAATCGATAGTGAAAAAGTGCCAGCATTTCTGGCGAGGGTAAAGACGGACAAGTTCCTCGAGCTCGAAAGAAAGGGGGCATAAGATGTCAAGGGCAGGAAGTATACTCAGGGTGGACCTGACGGAAGGGAGAATAGAAAAGGAGCCTACCTCCAAGTACGCTAGGGACTATATGGGAGGTGGAGGAATTGCAGCAAAGCTATTCTGGGATAGCATCCCTCCTGAGGTTTCAGGACTTGATCCTAGGAACCTACTTACCTTCAACACTGGTCCACTAACAGGAACCCTGTTGGGTACAAGGTGTGAGGTTGTCGCGAAGTCGCCATTAATTACCAACGGTCCTTTGGTGAGTGCGGGGCTGGGCGGACAGTTTCCGGCAGAGATGAAGTTTGCCGGTTACGACCACATCGCAATTACAGGTAAGGCAGATGGGCCAGTATACCTGTTTATTAATAACGACGCTGTTGAGATCAGGGACGCCAGGCACCTATGGGGTCTGGACACCCAGGAGACACAAAAAAGGATCAAGGAGGAACTGAGGGACCCTGATATCCAGATTGCGTGTATCGGCCCTGCTGGTGAAAATCTTGTCGTCTTTTCCCTGATCCTTCATGATATCCAGAATGCAGCCAGCCAGGGTGGGCTTGGGGCTGTTATGGGCTCAAAGAATCTGAAGGCCGTTGCGATTCGGGGCACTAAGGGATTAAAAGTAGCCAATCCCGAAGCGTTCATGGCCATATGGAAGGAGGTGTGGGAAAACTATACGAAAGGAAAAGCCGCGTGGGTCGTCAAAGAACTAAACGAAGTTGGACTGTCCTGGCACTATGACCTTTGGGAGGAAAGGAATCTCTTACAATGGGGGTACGGTCCTGATGCCTTGAGTACTTATCCCCCACATCCTGTAGAAAGAGATTCGAAAGAAGATACACTGATAGGATTTACAAAGAAATACTCTGTAGGTTCAATAGGATGTGCTTTCTGTCCTATACAATGCCAACAGAACTATGATGTGCCTGGGATAGGCTCTGGTGGTGCTGCTTGTTGGACTTGGATCAATTATAGAACGAACATAAAGAGCTTCAACGTCAACCTGTGGTGGAAGGCTCTAAGAAAGTCAAATCTATATGGTCTTCATACAGTTGAAGCCTCCAATTTGATTGCCTGGCTGATGGTGCTGTACGAAGAGGGCGTAATTACTGCCGAAGATACCGACGGCGTTCCCATGGAATGGGCCAGCGAAGAAGCCGTCTTGACGTTTATAGACAAGGTTTCCAAGGGAGAGGGCTTTGGCAAGAACCTTGCGAATGGAGTTGTCCATGCGAGTAATACGCTGGGCAAACGGAATGGTTTGGACTATGCCCCATACGAAAGGAACTATCTGTTGTGGGCCAAGTATCCAGAGCCGTATCTAATGCCCGGCGGCCTAGGTGCGATGCAGCTTGTAAAGACTGCGGCCCAGTTTATATGGATGCAGCCCCCAAGTGACAGGCATGCAGGGTTTCAGATTGCAGCCGAGCGCCTTGGAATATCCATGGAAAAAGCCGAGAAGCTCATGGAGGAACACTGTGCCGATTTTGCCGAGAAATGGACGGGTAACAGGAGGGCTTGGGAGCCCTTTGTTGTTGTCGGAAAGGGGAAATGGTTCAAGGCAATTGAGAGTGGAGTGGCGGTAAGTGACATGACAGGCCATTGCGATTGGCGAAGTGACAGGGTGCATCATGCTGGTATGAAATTTAACGCCCCAGAGGCGGCTGCGGCGGTCAAAGCATCAACGGGTGAGGCATGGACTGGCGAAATGGTTTTCAATGCACTCGGAAGAAAGCGATTGCTGGAAGCTTCATACAACCTTCTGTGTGAACTGAAAGGTGAGCCAACCGAATTTTCCGAGGCTTACTCCAGAATGTGGGTGGAGCCCTTCCAGAGCGGATATTTTCAGGGCCAAGCCTTTGAATACTCGGAGGAAGTAGGTGCTGAGTACTGCGCCGAGTGGGGCTGTGATCCTGAAACAGGCGTCCCGACAAGGAGGGAGTTGGAGAGGCTTGGAATGAAAGACGTTATTGACGAACTAGAAAGTGAAGGATTGGATTTGGGATCAGAAGAGGTGGAAGTTATTCCTTAGGAGAGTTCTTCCTTGGAAAAGGAGACTCCCCGTGAGAGAAAAAAAAGAGCGATGGGTTCTTAGAAACCATATGCCAAGGACCCCATTCTGTATACCGTTTCAAATCAACAGGAGAATAAAAGGATGCCTGTATTTAAGAATGCGGATCAGCTGTATGAATTTTACCGAGGTTTGTGGGATGCGGTGGAAGCGGAAACCACCTTTGGCAAAAAGTTAGAGGAATATGGACTTACATTGAAATTTATTCTGAAGAATCCTGACGCATGCGTATGGGTTGGGCCTGGCAAAGCACTTATGGGAGAAGAGGCAAACCAAGAGGCCGACATTACTATGGAGATGCTGGCTGATATAGCCCACGATGTCTGGCTAAAAAAACTTCCCCTCACCAAGGCCTTTGTAACAAAGAAGGTCAAGGTAAAAGGGCCGACTGCTTCCATCATGAAGTTGCTTCCGCATCTTGAGTCGGTTCGCACGACATACCCAGAGTACTGCAAGAAACACGGGATCCCTACATCTTGACGGAGAGACCAATGGCAGTCTCCGAAATTCCACCAGATGTGATGGAAATGAGGCTTGATATTGTCTTACATGAAGAGAAAAGTCTGCAGCATTAAGTAATTCAGGAAAGGGAAGTATTTATTGATGCACTTTGGAACCCTTAGGGACTTCGTTGAAGGGCCCTTATTGTGGATGGTCTTTATAATATTTTTTTCTGGAATTGCCGCTAGATTGGGCCTCTTTATCTCTGCAATCATTAAAAACACGAAGAATACGGATTCAAAATGCAGATATATTCTTATCTCTTTTGGCCGTTCTCTTTTACCTTTTCACAATGCTGTAAGAAAAAATCCTATCCACTCAATTCTAAAATATATTTTTCACCTATGCCTTTTTATTGTTCCAATCTGTCTGATCGGACATGTTGCGTTATGGGAAGAATCTCGGTTTGGATGGAGCTGGGCTTCTCTTCCAGATGCGTGGGCTGATCTACTGACACTTCTTGTATTGGTTTTAGCTGTCATTTTTATATTAAGGCGTATCATTTTGGCCGAGGTTCGCCGTGCGTCTTCAACACAAGACTATCTTTTAATTACTATAACTGCCTTACCTTTCCTGACAGGTTATTTTCTTGCCCACGGCAGCCTTGAGTTTGCTCCTTTTCTAGAAAATAACCTGTGGACCATACATGTCCTCAGTGGAGAGGTTATATTACTTGCTGCGGCTTTTCTCTTTTGTAGGACTCGACTTGCCCCTGCAAAATGCACGGGTTGTACAGCATGTGTGTTAAGTTGTCCTACAGGGACACTTGAATTCAACGATAAAGGAAATCTCAGGACTTTTAGTTACTCCCACTATCAGTGTATCTGCTGTGGGACATGTGTAAAAAGCTGCCCGGAAGATGCTGCAGAGTTAAGGCACGAAATAAGTCCTGTAATGTTTTTTCAAATATCGCCTAAAAAAGAGATACAGTCTGTAGAGTTGGAAACCTGTCAAAGATGCAATGCTGTGTTTGCGCCTAAACCACAGTTAGAAAAGATTATTCAAACTGTCACCGATGATTATGTTCACTTCTGCCCGCGGTGCAGAGCTGCCAATCTTTTAAATGTAGTGCATGGACTGGCTCCTACTTTTCTACAGGGGTCTGGTGCAGGATTACATTGACTGTTGTATCGAATTGATGAGGTTAATACCAAAGATGGATAAGACCTTGCTTTTTCGGAGAAAAAGTATAGAAAAATTGCTCTTGTGAGTTAAAAAAAGCGGCACAATATATAGTTGTTTCAGGTTTTTTATAGGTTTTTAGCCTGGGAAGTCTGGAGATTTTAGTTAATACGGCCTGCTTTCGTTCTGTCTTCTGTCGACGCTTGCGAGGGTTTCATTAATAAATGAGACCCCGCTCCCCTTATCCGTCGGAACATCACAGCCCTTATAAGGATATTCTTTTAGATAATCCTCGTCTCTGGGAAGCTCGAATTTTTCACCATCAGTACTGATTGAATATTCCATTATGCCGGCTTCTCCTTTCGGTAGTGCGCTTTTTGTCAAGCGGAAAGAGGAAAGGT